>CAKZSI010000026.1 GCA_937918935.1 uncultured Chloroflexales bacterium
TGCGTGCTGCAGGAGAGCCGTTGCGTGCTGCAGGAGAGCCGTTGCGTGCTGCAGGAGAGCCGTTGCGTGCTGCAGGAGAGCCGTTGCGTGCTGCAGGAGAGCCGTTGCGTGCAACGGCTCTCCTTGTCTCGTCGGGGAGACCTGCGGCCCCCGGCACCCCCCGCCGAGGGCAAAGTGACAGGTCGGGAGAGTTCGCGAACCGCCCCTCCCTCCATCCCGTACAGCCAGGAGAAAAGCGCGGGAACATTTCGACGCTCCGAAGCGTTTATCAATCAAACGGTCATAAACGCTCACCAAAGGAGCCACCCATGCGACATCTGCGACTTCTCCTCCTCCTGGCGGCTCTGTTCCTGGCCGGATGTGGCGTCACGGCCCGACCCGAAAGCGCCCCGGCCCCGGGGGTCGGAGGCGTCTCGGCGAGCGACTCGTCCGAGGCGCGCGTGCCGATGCCCACGGCGGGGCCAGCGGCCATCGAGCCGGCGTATGGCAACGAAGCAGCCGGCAGCGGGTCAGGCGCGCCTGATGCATCGGCCCAGCCGGGCTTCCCGCGCCTGGTGATCAAAACGGCCACCCTCAGCATTGAAGTCGAGAACGTAGCCGAAGCCGAAACCCGTATCAGCGCCCGCGCGCAGGAACTCGGCGGCTACGTCGTCTCCTTGCAGACCAATGGAACCGAGGCGGGGCGCACGGCGGTGATCACCATCCGCGTGCCGGCCCAGCGTTTTGACGAAGCCCTCAGCGGCGTCGAAGGGCTGGCGCGCAAGGTCTTCTCGCGGACGATCAGCGGTGATGACGTGACCGAAGAGTTCGTCGATCTCGAATCGCGATTGCGCAACCTCGAAGCCACCCGCGACCGCCTGCTTGAACTCCTGGGGCGGGCCGACGAGGTGGAGGACGCCTTACAGGTCAACCAGGCCCTCACCGAGGTACAGGGGGAGATCGAGCAGATCCAGGGGCGCATGAAGTACCTGCAACAGAGTGCGGCCTTCTCGACCATCACGGTCGAGGTCCGTCCGGTGCCGCCCCCGCCGGCGATCATTGAGGAAGATGGATGGAAGCCGCTCAATGTGGCCCGCGAGGCCCTGCGCGGCCTGATCGCCTTCGGGCAGGAACTGGTGAACCTCGGCATTATCTTGCTGATCTGGTCGCCGGTCTGGTTGCCATTGCTGTTGCTGGCCCGCTGGGGCTGGCTGCGGCTGCGCAGCGGCCGGGGAGGGCGCGCCGCCACGTGAGGTTGACGGACTGTTCGTCTCAGGGGAGGCCGTGGAAGGGCTGCGCTTTCTCACGGCCTTTTTTCTTTCGGTCAAGGTCCCCGACACGCCCCTCTGGCCCCTGCCGCCCCGGCCCCCTGGCCCCCACCGCCGCCCCGGCCTCCGACACACCCCTCTGGCCCCCGCCGCCCCGGCCCCCTGGCCCCCGCCCCCGTCCTGGCCAGCCCGGGGCCGCCCGCCGCCGCCCCGTCCAGCCGGGGGCCACCCGCGCCCATCCTGTCCAGCCCGGGGCCACCCGCCGCCGCCCCGGCCGGCCAGGGCCGGGGGAAACCGGGTTTCCCCACTCCTTAGGCAACCGGCATTGGGGTGCCGGACACCGAAGTTATACAGCCATGCAAATAGTAATTATATTGAAATAACTACATTTATGCAAAAAGAGGCAAAATCTGAATTTTTCATACTCATTGGATATCAGCCGCTGAAATTATTGAAATCTCAATCGAATGCTGCTAAGATAGGCCCACACACCTGTGAAACCTTAACCAGGCTTTAAGCGATGACAGCATCGTCACGCTTCTGGCGAGACCTCTGAAGCGCAGCACGGCGTGTCCGGGCGCGATGCGAGGAAATATGTGCGAGGGATCGCACGGGGAGGAACTATGCGCGAACTGGTCATCATTGGCGGCGGTGCGGCAGGTCAGGCGGCGGCGATGTACGCGCTGGGCAAGGATCTGGATTTTCTGTTGATCTGTGATCACCTCGGCGGGCGAATTGAGCGACCGGCGGCTGTCGAGAAGGATTATCTGGTAGGCAGCATCCTGGTCCACTATGACGGCCCCGACCCCGAGGATGAGGAGCGCGCGTTGATCGGCAGTTCGGCGGTACATCTGTTCGAGGACCTGTTGCGTTCGCATCAGGAGTTTATGCTCAACGACCGCGTCAAAGCGGTGCGCCGTGAAGGCGATGCGTTCCTGGTTGAAACGCAGCGTTCCGGGCCGATTACCACTGCCAGTGTGATCGTTGCCACCGGCGTCACCCCGCGCCGCGATCTGCGGCTGAACGGCAGCGCCGGTTTGCTGGCCGACCTGGGTCACAGGACGACGCAGCATGCCACCGCGCTCGTGGGCAAGCGGATTGTGGTGGTGGGCGATACGCTGCAGGCGCTCTACAGCGTGGCCGAATTCGCCGCGACCGCCCTGCAGGTCTATCTGGTGCTGCCCACCGAGGCCGCAGCCGACCGCGCCGAGGTGCGCCTGCTCGGGCAGCGGCCCAACATCGCCGTTCTGCCGGGCTACCAGGTGATTGATGTGGCCGCTGAGGGCGGCATGCGGGTCCTGGTGGTCCGTCGCGGCGACGAGGTGAGCCGCCTGGTGGCAGACGAGGCCTTCGCCGATCTGGGCTATGAGCCGGCAAGCGCTGTGGTGCGTGACCTGGGGGTGGTTGGGCCCGGCGGTTTTGTGCAGGTGGATCGCGATGGCGCCACCCGCATCCCCGGCCTCTTCGCCGCTGGCGACGTCACCCGCCCCGAGGGCGAGCAGGTGCTCACCGCCATCGGCGATGGCGCCCGCGCCGCCCGCTGCGCACATTTCTACCTGTTGACCCGCACCATGCGCGGGAGTAGCCAGGGTGTGGGTATGGCCCGGAGCGCCGGGCAGGACGCCTGAGCCGCCCATTTCCCGTCCTGTTTGAACCTGCCGCACGGAGGGGCCACCGGCCCCTCCGATGTCTTTCTGTGCAGCAAGCAGGGATAAAGACTATCAGCCGCCGGGCAAGGGGGAACCTGCAAGACGTCTGGTCATACCCGGGCGGCAGGCCACACCACGCCCACCCTCACCTGCGGTATACTACCTGTGACAATCTTCATCACCCTTACCGCGGAGCCAGCGATGACCACACGGGTTCTCATCCTCTCGGCGAGCGTCGGCTCGGGGCATAAGGTCGCCGCCGCGGCCATCGAGCAGGCTTTTCGCGCTCGCCCCGGGGTCGAAGTGCAGAACCAGGACGCGCTCAAACTCACCTCGCGCCTGTATCAGGTCGCCGCCTCCGATGCCTATTTCGCCCTGGTGAAAGATAATCCGTGGGCCGTAGGCTGGCTCTACGACCAGAATGATGAACCGTTCAAGACCCAGGTCGGCCTGATGAACCTTCTGACCATGCTCAACGCCCAGCCCCTGGTGCGCTTCATTCAGGATTACGACCCGGACATCACTGTGTGCACCCATTTTATGCCCGCGGCAATGGTGGCCCAGTTGCTCAGCCAGGAGCAGCTACACACTACCCTGGCGATTGTGACCACCGACTACGATTTTCAGGGGATGTGGCTGAGCCGCGCTTTTCATCGCTACTTCGTCGCTCAGGACGAGGCCCGCGCCCAGTTGATCGCCCTGGGCATTGACGCGGAACGAATTACCGTCTCGGGCATCCCGGTCGGCGCGGAGTTTGGCGCGCCGGTGGATACCGCCGCCATCCGAGAACGCTACCAGCTCCGCGACGACGTGCCGACACTGCTGGTCTCGGCGGGGGCTTTCGGCGGCGGCCCGGCCCAGGAGATCGTCTCCCGCATTATGCAGATGGAGACGCCGGTGCAGACGGTGGTGGTCTGCGGGCGCAATCGCCTGCTCCGCGAAGAGGTAATGGCGCTCACCGCTGCTCAGGCGGAGCGGTTCCGGGTGCTGGGGTTCACGAACGAGATGCACGCACTGATGCGGGTCGCAACCCTGTTCATCGGCAAGCCAGGGGGGCTGACCTCGGCGGAGTGTATGGCCGCCGGGCTGCCGATGCTGATTGTCAATCCGATCCCCGGCCAGGAGGAGCGCAACAGCGATCGCTTGCTCGAGAACGGGGTCGCCGCGCGGAGCAACTCGCTGCTGACCATTGGCTATAAGATCGACAGTCTGCTCGGCGAGCCGGGGCGCATCGAGGCGATGCGCGCCGCGACTGCCCGCCTCGCCCGCCCCGACGCAGCCGGGGTGATCGTCGAAACGCTGCTGGCCGAGACGCTGGCGCCATTGCACTTCAGCCATGCCGAGCGCCAGCAGATCCTGGCCGTTGCGCGGGGCGAAGCCGAACCTGATCTACCGGCGCCAGCCGAGGAAGGCGTGGCGCTGTTCAACGATGAGACCGGCGTCTACCTTGGCGAGATCACCCCACAGCAGTTGCAGTTTCTCACTGATAACCTGGAAGAGGAAGGTCCCGACGATGTGACCTATCACCTGGATGCACCCACCCTGGCCTTTCTCGCCGCCCGCGGCGCCGATGCCGATCTGGTTGCGACCCTGCGCGCCGCCCTGGCCCCTCAGGGCTACGTGGAACTGCGCTATGCGCGTCCTGGCGAGCGGTGATGCGATAGAGGGTGTGGCACCTGCACCCTCCCACCGCCGGTCACGCGCCCAGGCGCTCCAGCATCAGAGCGTAGGCGCGCTGCCCCTTGCGGAAGCTCGCCAGGCGAAAGAACTCGTCAGGGGAGTGCTGGCGTTCATCCGACAGACCGAAGCCGAAACTGGTCGTGTACACACCCAGGTGCTCGCGGAACAGCGTGCATACCGGGATCGAGCCGCCACTGCGCACAATGTACGGTTCGCGCCCGTAGAGTTCTCTCAACAACGCCCGGGCGGCGCGGTTGCCGGGGTCGTCCTCGGGCGCCAGGTAGGGATGGGCCACCGAGGCGAAGGGCGTCACGCTGACGCTCACCCCGGGCGGGGTATGGCGCTCCACGTGGGCCTGCAGCAACCCCAGGATCTTCACCGGATCCTGGTCGGGCACCAGCCGGCAGCTAACCTTGGCGTGCGCCTTGCTCGGCAACACGGTTTTCATCCCCTGGTCCTGAAACCCGCCCCAGATACCGTTCACCTCCAATGTTGGCCGGACCCAACTGGCTTCGAGGGGCGTGTAGCCCGCCTCGCCAAAAGTGGTGGGGATGGCCAGTTCGGCCTTGAGGGCCTCGACATCGTAGGGTACCGCGGCGATGCGCTGGCACTCCTCCGCGCTCAACGGACGCACGGCGTCGTAGAAGCCTTCTACGGTGATCACCCCGTCGGGGCCACGCATAGAGTTGAGGATCATCACCAGGGCATGGATGGGGTTCATCACCACGCCGCCGTAGAGGCCGCTGTGCAGATCCATCTTCGGCCCGGTGACGTCTATCTGCACGGCGCAGAGGCCGCGCAGGCCCACCAGGAGGGCCGGTTCTGTTTCGCTGTACTGGCCGCCATCGGCGTTGAGCACGATGTCGCAGGCCAGGAGATCCCTGTGGGCCGCCAGGAACGGCCCGATCTGCGGGCTGCCGATCTCTTCTTGCCCTTCAAAGAAGACCTTGACGTTGACCGGCAAGGCGCCCGTGGCGCGTAGCAGCGCTTCGACGGCCAGCAGTGGCACGAGCATGTTGCCCTTGTCATCCGAAGCGCCGCGCGCGTACACCCGGCCATCGCTGAGGTGAGGCTCGAATGGCGGGTGGGTCCAGAGTTCGACCGGATCGACCGGCTGCACGTCGAAGTGGCCGTAGATCAGCACAGTCGGCTTGCCCGGGGCATGCAGCCAGTCGGCGTAGACCACGGGATGGCCGCCCGTAGGCAGGATCTGCGCATGCTCGAGGCCGGCGTGCGCGGCGCGCGCGGCAACCCACTCGGCCGCGCGCTGCACATCGGGAGCATGGGCCGGAATGGCCGAAATGCTCGGGATGCGCAGAAACTCCACCAGTTCATCCAGAAAGCGTGACTGGTGCGTATCGAGGTACGTTTCCCAATCAGACATGGCGTATACTCCTCCTCAAATGGTCCGGCGTTCGAAGATGCCAGCAGCAATTACCTATATAATAGTGTAATCTACGCCGGGCCAGAGCGCGGGAAACCCGGGTTTCCCCACGCCCTGCCTACGAACACTTCAGGGAAGACCGCGCCTTCCCAGAACTTCACCTTGAACAGCAACAAAAAGGAACCGCCCATGACCAGCGCCCTTACCCACCCCGAGGCTGCCGATGCCACGCGGCAGGCCGCCGTAGTCGCCGCCCTGACTGCCACTATCGGCGCCAATGCGCTGACCAACGTCCTGCGGCTGAACGGACAAACCATTGGCGACGTGGCCGCGCGTTTTCCACTGCCGATCATTCCCCCTCGTTACACCTTCGGTATCTGGGGGGTAATTTATTCAGGGCTGATCAGCTACGCCGTCTACCAGGCCCTGCCGCGGCAACGCGACAACGAGCGTCTGCGCCGCATCGCCTGGCCCTTCGTGGCCAGTTGCGCCGCCAATGTGGCCTGGTTGGTGCTGTGGCACTACAACCGCTTCCGCCTGAACCTGGGGGCGATGGTGGGCCTGTTGCTGGCGCTGATCACGATTGATCTACGGCTTGGCCAGGCGCGCGGCCCCTGGGTGGAGCAACTGCTGGTGCGGCTGCCCTTCAGCATCTATCTGGGGTGGATAAGTGTGGCAACGATTATCAATGTGGCAGTAACGCTCTACGACGCCGGCTGGGAAGGCACTCCGGCGAGCCGTGAGGCGTGGACCGCCAGGCTGTTGAGCGCGGGCGCGGCCCTGGGGGCGACAATGGGCGTCGGACGCGGCGATCCGGCTTTCCCCGCGGTGATTGCGTGGGCCTTTTCCGGGGTGGCGACAAAGCAGGCTGGTACGCCCCTGGTGGCGCTGGCGGCCCGGGCCGCGGCGGCGGCGTCACTGGCGGCGGTGCCGATCGCGCTGCTGCGCACCTACCGCCGCCGGTGAAGGGCCGGGATCACCCCTCGGGTACCAGTTCGCTATCCGGTTGAGGGATGCTTAACGTTGGAGCGTGCTGCGCGACGGGCCGCAGGGCCGTCGCCAGCACTTCGTCAAGCGTTTCTACGGCCACAAAGGTAAGCTCCTCGAAAATCGCCCGTGGCAGGTCGTCCAGGTCGATCAGGTTGCGCCTGGGCAGAATGATCATCTTGATCCCCGCCCGGTGTGCGCCAAGGGCCTTCTCCTTGATCCCGCCGATGGGCAGAACCCGCCCGCGCAGCGAGATCTCGCCGGTCATGGCCACGTCGTCACGCACCAGTCGCCCGGTGGCTGCCGAGGCCAGAGCCGTGGCGATGGTGATGCCCGCCGAAGGACCGTCCTTCGGCACGGCGCCCGCCGGCACGTGCACGTGGAGGGCATGGGTCTCGAAGAAACGCGGATCGATGCCCAGGTCGCGCGCTCGCGCGCGCACGTAGGTGAGCGCTGCCTCGGCGCTCTCGCGCATTACCTCACCGAGTTGCCCGGTGATCTTCAACTCGGGCTTACCCTCAACCGCCAGCGCCTCCACAAAAATGATGTCGCCGCCCACCGGCGTCCACACCAGACCCGTCGCCACGCCCGGCTGGTCGATCCGCTCCTGGGCCTCGTTGTAGAAGCGCGGACGGCCCAGGGACTCGCGCACAAAGGCCACGTCAACCACCACCGGGGCCGCAGGAGGCGCCGGTCCGGCGCCGGGGCCATCCTGCTGCTCCGGCGCTGTGGCTTCCGCCGTCTGGCTCGCCGCGTCCTGGCCTTCCTCGGCGATCCTGCGCACCACCTTGCGCAGCACGGCGCCGATGTTGCGCTCCAGGTTACGCACACCGGCCTCGCGGGTGTAGTCGTTGATGATTGCCCGGATGGCCGGCTCCTCGACTACGGCCTCGGCGGGGCGCAGCCCGTTGGCGCGCAACTGCCGTTCGATCAGGTGGTTCTGGGCGATACGCACCTTTTCGTCCTCGATGTAGCCGGAGAGTTCGATCACCTCCATGCGGTCGCGCAGGGCCGGCGGCACGGTATCCCAGTTGTTGGCGGTGGCGATGAACAGCACCTGGCTCAGATCGAAGGGCAGGTTCAGATAGTGGTCGGTAAAGGTATGGTTCTGCTCCGGGTCGAGCACTTCGAGCAGGGCCGCTGCGGGGTCGCCGCGGTAGTCGCTGCCGAGCTTGTCAATCTCGTCGAGCAACATCACGGGATCGGCGGCCCCGGCGCGGCGCAGTTCCTGAATGATCCGCCCCGGCTGCGAGCCAATGTAGGTGCGCCGGAAGCCACGCAACTCGGCCTCGTCGCGCACGCCGCCCAGGCTCATGCGCACGAAGCTGCGCCCCAGCGCCCGGGCAATGCTCTGGCCCAGACTGGTCTTACCCACGCCAGGTGGCCCCACGAAAGCCAGGATCGGCTCGCGACCGGCGCGCCCGCCATCCTCGCCCAACGCCGCCCGGCGCTGCTTCACCGCCAGGTACTCGAGAATGCGCTCCTTGACCTTCTGCAGCCCGTAGTGATCCTCATCGAGCACCTGGCGCGCGTGGGCCACGTCAATCGCATGGCCAGTCAGCCTGCCCCAGGGCAGTTCGGCGACCCACTCCAGGTAGGTCCGCACCATCTGGTACTCGGGCGAACTGGCGTTGATGCGCTCGAGGCGCACCAGCTCGCGCTCGGCCTCCTTGCGCGCCACTTCGGGCAGGTTGGCCGCGGCCAGCTTCTCGCGCAGGTCCTCCAGTTCGACCGCCTCGGGGCTGTCCTCGCCCAACTCCTTCTGGATGGCCCGTAACTGCTGGCGCAGGTAGAACTCGCGCTGCTGCCGGGCCGAACCCTCCTGCACCTCCTGGCGCAGCCGGGCCTGCACCTGGAGCAGAGCCAGTTGCTTGCGGTAAAACTCGCGCACCTTGATCAGCCGCTCAACCACGTCGAAGGTGCTCAACAGCTCCAGGCGTTCGCCGTAGGTGTAATCCGGCGAATAGCCGGTGTTGTCGGCGAGATGGCCCGGATCATCAATCGAGCGCACGTAGTTGCGGATCTCCTGGGTCACGCCGGGCCGCAGGTCGAGCACGGCGTCAACCGCGGCGTGGACCTCGATCATCAACTGTTCGAGTTCCGGGGTACGCTCGAATACATCGGGACGCCGGGTGAAGGTGAAGCGGGGATAGGGCGCACGCTGGACCTCTTCGCCAAGCTCCACCCGCACCAGCCCGCGCACCACAATGCCGCTGGCCCCGCCGGGGAGCAATCCGGATTGCTCGATGCGCGCCTCGACACCCACGGGGAAGAGTTGCTCGGCCAGCGGGGCGCCGCTCTCGGCATCCAGGCGCCGGGGAACGAGGAGCACCTGGCGGTTGCCCTTCAGCGCCGCCTCGGCGGCGGCTTCGTTCTCGCTGTCGAGGGTTAGACTGATAACTGTGTACGGAAAAACTACCACGCCCTCGAGCGCAATCAATGGCAGCGACTCGGGGACGGGCAGGGGTTCGTGCACTGATTGGTTGGCCTCACTCATATTCCATGCTCCTGACACAGCGGAAACGTGTTCCGCACTGCGATTATTATGGAATTCGCCGACGGCGGTGTCAACGGCAGAAGGGCGCTCACGGGCGAGTTCTAGCGCAATGTTAATAGATGGCGCCACACGACGCCTCGGGCTGCCTGTGCTATAATCGCGCATCAACAATCACCGGCGCAGCTTATGAAGTACACGGCAACACGCGAACACGTCCCCCCCCTGAGCCACCCGGACACCCGGCCGCTGGCTCTCATCAGGACGCTGGCGCTGCCGTTCCTCGTCGGGTTGGTGACCTTGCTGCCCCGCGTGACTGGTTTATACGATTTCTTCACCACCGATGAGGCCCACCACTGGATCCGGCGCAGCGAACGCTTCGCCGAAGCCATCGGCGCGGGGCGGTGGGCCGACACGATCCTCACCGGCCACCCGGGTGTGACGCTGATGTGGCTGGGGAGCCTGGGGCTGCACCTCGAGCGCCTGGCGGCAAGCCAGGCCCGGGCCGCGCCCCCCGACGCCCTGGGCCACCTGGTATGGCTGCGGCTTGGGCCAGCGCTGGCGCATGTGCTGCTGTTGACCGTCGCGTACCTCCTGTTGCGCCGGCTGGTACGTCCGGGTCTGGCCCTGGTCGCGGCGCTGCTCTGGGCTACTTCGCCCTTCATGGTGGCCCATGGACGCCTGCTGCACCTCGACGCCCTGCTGACCGACCTGTGCCTGCTGGCGGTGCTGGCGACCTTGCTGGCCGCCCGCGCCGCGCGCCCCCTGCCCTGGCTGCTGCTCACCGGTCTGTTCTGCGGCATGGCCCTGCTGACCAAGGGCCCGGCGCTAATCGTGCTGCCATTCGTGGGGCTGACGCTGTTCGTTCTGGGCGGGGCGCGCTCAGCGGCGCCGGGGGGCTGGCGCAAGTGGTTCATCCGCGGGATCGCCTGGTCGGCGCCACGCTACCTGCTGATCCTGGCCGTTGCCGCCGCGGTAACGCTGGCGCTCTGGCCCGCCCTCTGGGTGGCGCCTGGCCAGGCGCTGGGGCGGTACCTCGACGAAATTGTTAGCAACGGCGGGCGCCCCAACGGTGATGGGCAGTTCTTCCTCGGCAGCGCCAATGCCGATCCCGGCCCGCTGTTCTACCCCGTCGTCGCCCTCTTTCGCTTCACGCCGCTGGAACTGCCGGGTCTCATGGGGGCAGCGGCGGGTCTGACGCTCATGGCCCGGTCCAGACGCCTGGGCCGCGATCCGGTTATCAGCCGTGAATGGATCACCTTGCTGACCCTGGCAGCCTTCGCGTTTTTCTGGAGCCTGGTAATGGCCGCCGGGCCAAAGAAGTTCGACCGCTACATCCTGCCCGCCTGGCCGGCCTTGCTCACCCTCAGCGCCGCCGGGTTGCTGGCGACGTGGAACTGGCTGCGGGTCCACCTCCCTCGTGGGCGGTTTGCCGGCCCCGCCGCGGGGATCGCCGGCCTTCTGGCGCTGCAGGGCGCGCTGCTGGCCTGGTACCACCCCTACTACCTGAGCTACTACAACCCCCTGCTTGGTGGCGGACCGGTGGCGCAGCGCGCTTTTCTCATCGGCTGGGGCGAGGGGATGGACCAGGTGGGCGCCTGGCTGCGCGCCCGCCACGACATCGGCGAGGGGCAAATCCTCTCGGCCCTGCCGGCCACCCTCCAACCCTTCGTGCCCGTGCCGGTCCAGGATGTCCACGCCATTAACCGCGCCTCGGCCAACTACGCCGTGGTCTATCTCGAGTCGCTCCAGCGGCGCGACGCCCCCGAGATCTACGCACGCATCACCGGAGCAACCCTGCCCCTGCACGTGGTGACCATTCACGGTATTGAGTACGCCTGGATCTACCAGTTGCCGAAGCCGTACCAGACGTCGGTGGAGGCAGAGTTCGGCGGGGCCGCGCGTCTGCGGGGCTACACCGCCACCCTGGAGGGCCGGCGCCTGACCCTCACCCCCGCGTGGGACGTTCGCGCGCCCCTCGGCGCCGATTTGCTGCTCTTCGTGCACGTCTACGATGCTGCGGGCGCACGGGTGGCCGGAGTTGACGTGCCGCCGGGCGGCGCGAGCGTGCCGCCTACCAGCGCCTGGCTGCCTGGCCAGCAGGTGGCCGTACCCATTCCCATCGATCTGCCAGCCGATCTGCCCGCTGGCGTGTATCGTCTGACCGCCGGCCTCTACGACCCGACGACCTTCGCGCGGCTGCCACTGACGGCCGGACGGGCCGCCGACGCGGCCATGGCCGGCCCCGACGCCGCACTGCTGGCCGAGGTCCTGGTGCAACCCTGATCGGCGCGGGGCGTGGTCATAGGTTCGCTGCGCGGCCCGTTACGTACCAGTTTGGGGGAGATGCGGAGTAGTCTGTGATAGAGCCATGACCACCCGCCGCAACTGGCAACCGCTGCTGCTGACGCTCCGCCTGCTGGGAAGCGGCGGGCTGCTGGCGTTCCTGGTCTGGCGGGCGCATCCGGCCAGCATCTGGGCCGTCTGGCGCCGGGCCAACCCGCGCCTGCTGGCGCTGGCGGCGGGGCTCCAGGTACTGTGCGTCTTCATCAGCGCCTTCAAGTGGAGCGTGCTGTTGCGCGCCAACAACGCGCGCCAACCCTACCACTGGCTGGCGCGGATTTACTTCGTCGGCCAGTTCGCCAACAACTTTCTGCCCACCTCGGTCGGGGGCGACGCGATGCGCGTGCTGGCGCTGGGGCGGCGGAGCGGCAATTATGCCCGGGCCAGCGCGTCGGTGTTCATGGAACGGCTGACCGGCTTTCTGGCCCTGAGCCTGATCGCCATCGGGGCGATTGTGCTCACCACCACCGATCGCTTCGGACTACGGCTCGACACCTCCCCCGCTCTTGCCTGGACAACGACCGGATTCGCCCTGGCGGCGCTCGCCGCCGCGGCGATGGCCTTCGCCTCGCCCTGGCTGCTGCGCCGCTACCACCGCCTGCTGCCGAGACCGACTCGCCAGCCGCTGCGGCGCATCGCCGAGGCCCTCGGCGAGTACGCCGACAACCCTGCGGCCCTGGTCATCGTGATGCTGCTCTCGCTGTTGTTCCATGCCACCTGGATCGGTATGCACGTGGTCAGCGGCATGGCCCTGGGTATTGACGCCCCGCTGCTAATCTACGCCTTGATGGTTCCCCTGACCGATATCATCGGCCTGGCGCCGATCTTCGTCAACAACGTCGGCGCGCGTGACCTGGTATTTACCGTGTACCTCCGGCAGGTAGGTGTTCCCGAAGCGAGCGCGCTCGCGCTGGCCTTCACTGCCTTCAGCATCCGCCTGGCCGTCAGTTCGATTGGTGGTCTGGTGTTGCTCTTCGGCGGCGCCACCACTGGCCCTGCTCGCGCCACCAACGCCGAGGCGACCGACGCCGAAGCCGGCATCGCGCCCGGTGAGGCCAAAGCACTGGCTGCGCCAGCACTTCGCCCCAACGAGGGCAAGCCGTTAGAATAGCCTGGTGCGGTGCGAACGGCCAGGGGGCACGGCAAAACGGGTGTCTCCGGCGCCCCCCAACCGGCCCCTGGGCCACGCCAATCCCCAACCCAAAACCTACAAGCGAAAATGGTATAATTCCTCTCCGGAGGAACGTAGCGATGCCAAAACCGATTGTCGCCATCGTTGGCCGGCCCAACGTCGGCAAATCAACTTTTTTCAACCGGCTGATCGGCGAACGCCGGGCGATTGTCGAAGATGTTCCGGGCACCACCCGCGACCGGCTCTACGGCGAGAGTTTCTGGAATGGGCGCGAGTTTACCGTGGTGGACACGGCGGGGTTGCTCTTCGGACCCGAAGATCCCGGTCTGCCCGAGCGCGAATTGCACCGCCGCACCCGCGAACAGGCGCGCCACGCCATCGAAGAGGCCGATACGGTCATCTTCCTGGTAGACGGGCGCGAAGGTCTGACTGCCGCCGACGCTGAAGTGGCCGAGATCCTGCGCCCCATGGCCAGACGGGTGGTGCTGGCGGTCAACAAGTGCGACAACCCCGAACGCACCCTCGACGCGGTCGAGTTTTACGCCCTCAACCTGGGCGATCCTATCCCCATGAGCGCCTTCCACGGTCTGGGCACTGGTGACGTGCTCGACCGCGTGGTCGAGACGTTCCCGGCCGTTGAAGCCGAGGGCGAGGAAGCGCCGCACCTGCGCGTGGCCATCGTCGGGCGGCCCAATGTGGGCAAGTCGAGCCTGCTCAACAAGCTGATCGGCGAGGAACGCAGCGTCGTCTCAAGTGTGCCGGGCACGACCCGCGACACGATTGACACCACGATTTTGTTCGACGGCGAACCGGTCACGCTGATTGACACCGCCGGCATCAGACGCGCCGGGCGCATTCAGCCGGGGATCGAGAAGTACTCGGTGCTGCGCACCCTGCGCGCCATCGAGCGCTGCGACGTGGCCCTGCTGATGATCGACGCCACCGATGGCGTCACCGCTCAGGATACCCATATCGCCGGGATGGTGCTCGAGGCCAGGAAGGGCATCGCCCTGGTGGTGAACAAGTGGGATCTGATCGAGAAAGACAGCCACACCTACACTGCCTTCGAGCGCGAGGTGCGCGAGGCCTTCAAGTTCGTGGACTACGCGCCGATCGTGTTCATCTCGGCGCTCACCGGGCAACGGGTGAGCCGGGTGCTGGAGGTGGCCCGAAAGATCGGGCGCAACCGCAAGCAGCGCGTGCCGACCGCCGAACTGAACCAGTTTCTCCGCGAGGCCGTGCACGACCAGCCGCCGATGGCCACCAGAAAAGGCGCGCATTTGCGGCTGTATTACGCCGTGCAGCCGCAGGTTGAGCCGCCCGTGTTCCTCTTCTTCGCCAACGATGGTTCGCTGGTTCACTGGTCATACGCCCGCTACCTGGAGAACCGGCTGCGCGAGCGCTACGGCTTTGAGGGCACGCCGATCGTGATCGTCTTCCGCTCGCGTGAGCGGAAGGAAGAGTAGGGATCTATCCAGATAACCCGGTTGTCCGAATCCCCCAATCGGGCGACATGCGCTAGAATAGCCGCAATGAAACCTCTTCGCAGCGGGGGTTGTGGGGGCCTGCGGCCCCCGGAATGTTCCCCTTTCCAGTGCAACGCGGCGTCACTGCGTTGCACCGGAAAGAGGTTTTCGGAGCGGCTTCGCCCCTCCAAAAACCTCTAATCAAGTCATCGCAACCGCACGACACGAAGGAGAGTCAACGATGACCGAGCGAGTCGCCATTGTCACCGGCAGCGCCAGCGGGATCGGCCGTGCAGTGGCCGAAAAGATGGCCGGCGCCGGCTATCAGGTTGCCGTGGTTGATCTGCCGAACAGTGAAGGGCAGCAAGTGGCCGAGAGCATCGGCGGGCTGTTCATCGGCGCAGACCTCTCCCGCCGCGACGATTGCCGCCAGGTGGTTGATCAGACCCTGGCGCGCTTCGGGCGCGTGGATGTGCTGGTCAACAACGCAGGCTACCAACACATCGCCCCCATCGAGGAATTTCCCGAGGACCGCTGGGAACATATGCTCGCGGTCATGCTGACCGCGCCCTTTTTGCTCACACGCTACGTCTGGCCGGGAATGAAGGAACGCGGCTGGGGTCGCATCATCAATATCGGTTCGCTCCACAGCCTGTTTGCCTCGCCTTTCAAAAGCGCCTATATCTCGGCCAAGCATGGACTCCTTGGCCTTACCCGCACCGCAGCCCTCGAAGGCGGACCGTATGGCATTACCGTCAACCTGATCGCCCCCGCCTATGTCCGTACTCCCCTGGTCGAGAAGCAGATCGCCGACCAGGCACGCACCCGCGGCATTCCCGAGGATGAGGTGATTGAGAAAGTGATGCTGGCGCCTACCGCCATCAAGCGCCTGATCGAACCTGCCGAAGTGGCCGAACTGGCACTCTATCTCTGCTCCGACGCTGCATCGGGTATGACCGGCTCAGTTTACGAGATCGCCCTGGGGTGGACGGCTTCGTAAGGCGCCGGTTCACCTTTGTTGTCATTGCAACGTCTTTGGGGCTTGCCCCAGACCTCGGAGATCCTGTCGGGCGGCACAGCCGCCCCACATCCCCCCGGAAGATGGGCTTTGCACGAGTCCTGACGTTGGGTGTCAACCTTCTCGACAGACCCTCGTACCATCGTGTAGACTGAGGTCATGATGCATCAGAAACACAAACTCACAATTCTGGCCGTCGTTGCCCACCCCGACGACACCGAGTTCGGCATTGCTGGTTCTGTCGCCCGCTGGACGGCCGAGGGCCACACGGTGATCTATTGCATCGTCACCGATGGCGCTGCCGGCTCCAACGAACCGTCCATCGATCCGCAGACGCTGGTCGAGACTCGCCGTGCCGAACAGGTGGCTGCCGCCGCCGTGACCGGTGTGCACGATGTGCGCTTTCTCGGCTACCCCGATGGCGCGCTCCAGCCTACGCTGGAACTGCGCCGCGCCATCACTCGCCTCATCCGTGAGGTGCGGCCCGATCGGGTGGTGTGCCAGGACCCGACAACCTACTTCTTTGGCCACAACTATATCAACCACCCCGACCACCGCGCCGTCGGCGAAGCCACTATCTACGCCGTGTTCCCCAGCGCCGAGACGCGCTACATCTTCCCGGAACTGCTGGCCGAGGGCCTGGAACCGCACAAGGTGTCCGAGTTGTATCTGGATCTGACCTTGCATCCCGACACCTACGTTGACATCAGCGACACGATCGACCGCAAGCTTACCGCGGTCGGCTGCCACCGCTCTCAGGTTGGCCCCGATGCCATAACGATGGTGCGCGAGTGGGCCGCCGAAGCGGGCGCCAGGTCCGGCTTCGCCTTCGCCGAAGCCTTCCGGGTGCTCCGCCTGGTAGAGCAATAGACCGCATGGCATTTCCTGGGAGGGCAATGCCCTCCCAGACACTCCTCTGTCACCCGGCTTGCGTTGCCAGGCGCCGCCACAGGCCGTATACTTGGGGCCAGGCACACCCGATGCTACCCTGGCAGGCTATGACCACGCAGCGCATCCTGATCATCGAAGACGAACCGGAAATCGCCAACTACCTGCGCCGCGGCCTGGTGCTTGAAGGCTTCCAGGTGACTGTGGCCGCCGATGGCCCCACGGGGTTGGCCGCCACCCGCGAGATGCCGCACGACCTGGTGATCCTCGACCTGATGCTCCCCGGTATTGATGGTCTGGAGGTGGCCCGGCGCCTGCGCGCCGCCTCCGACGTGCCAATCATCATCCTCACCGCCCGTGATGCGGTGGCCGATCGGGTGCGCGGCCTGGAGAACGGCGCCGACGACTACCTGGTAAAGCCCTTCGCCTTCGAGGAACTGCTGGCGCGCATCCGGGTGCAGTTGCGCCGCCGCCAGGCCAGTTCCGGCACCGAGGTGCTCCGCTTCGGCAACCTGACCCTCGATACCGCCGCCCGCGAGTTGCGCATTGGCGAGCGCCGGGTCGAATTGACGGCAAAAGAGTACGACCTGCTGGAACTCTTCATGCGTCACCCCAACCAGGTGCTCACCCGCGAGGTAATCTACGACCGAGTCTGGGGCTACGACTTTGGGGGCGAGAGCAATATCATCGAAGTCTACGTGCGCTACCTGCGCCAGAAACTCGAGGCCCACGGCGAACCTCGCGTGATCCACACGGTACGCGGCGCCGGCTACATTCTCCGCGAGGAATAAGATATTGTAATCTGCGATCCTTTGTCGTCACCTCGCTCCGGTGTTATGCTCATACGCCCATGCCGGGTGTTCGAGCAACCCGCATCGCACCGGGGCCTGTATGTGTCTGCCCACCACTCCCAGCCAGGCGCGTCGGTTGCGCCTCATACTGGCCATCGGCGCCCTGATCGCGGCGGCGATAACGATGCTCTTCGCCCCTGGCTTCGCCCTGGTTCCGCTCCTGGTCACCGCCCTGGTGATCATCTGGGATCGGCGGGTCATCGAGCGCGACCTGCGGCGCCTGGCTGTCAGTGTCGCCAGCACCGAGACCGGGGCCAAACTGGAGGTCACCGACGACGCCTGGGGCGAGTTGTGCCACGCCATCAACCGCCTGCGCCAGCAACGGCGCGCCGAACAACAACTCCAGCGCCTGCTCCCCGAACTCCCCGCCGTTGAAGACCTGCTGGAAGCGAACCTGCCGCCCGAAGGGCTGCCCTGCGACATTGCGGCGCTGGCCATCGCTCCTCCCGAGGGTACGGCGAAGACGATACGCCTGCGTGAGGCCGCTGCGCTCGCCGCTGCTGGCAGACGCGAGTACAACGCCCTGCTCACCCGGCCTGGCGAGCACCTGGTGATGATCTTTGGCCTCACGGGCCGGCAAAGCCCCGCAGCGATCCTGCGCAATGCGCGCCAGGCCGCCCGTGCCATACACGCCCACTGGACCCTCGACACTGCACGGCGTCCCCGCCTCGCTCTGGCCAGCGGACAGGCTCGCGTGATGTCCCTTCCTGGTCTTGGCCTTACGGTGATCGGGCCACCCATCGATCAGGCCCTCGCCCTGCTGGATCTGGCCGACGAAGACCTGCTGCTGTGCAACGAAGAGACCTACCTTGCCCTGCGCCGCCTCGGCCAGGTGCCGGCCCAGCTTGCCAGCCAGCGCCCCGTCGCCGGCGAAGCTCACCCCGGCGCCTACGCGATTCCGCTCTGATGTGCCGGTGACCCTGGATGGCACGAGCGCAGCGAGCCACACCGCTCGGCACCCTCAGCCGATCAAGCATTCCGGTAAGTGCTGTGGCGCGTCAGCATGCCCTGCGCAGTGGTACACCCTTGCGTTTTGATCTTGCGCGGCGTATAATGTCAACGGTTGATCAATACACCTTCCAGGCTTTGTCTTCGGGTGCCTCGCGTTGAGCAAGGACGGCGGATGGAAGAATCGAAAGGGATTGCCGCAGAGTCCGGGGCTTCTTCCTCGCCGCACCACGGTGAGAACGGATCTACTTCTGAAGCTGAGGATATGGCCCTGATGGAGCAATACCTCAGGGACCCTGCGCACGAATACCGCAATCTCAAGTATGGCGACACGGTTGACGGCAAGATCATGCGCGTCGACCGTGATGAGATTCTTGTTGACATCGGCGCCAAGGCCGAGGGGGTCGTCCCTGCCCGCGAGATGCAATCCCTCGCTCCCGAAGATCGCGCCGCGCTCAAGGTCGGTGACACGCTGCTGGTCTTTGTGGTGCAGTCCGAAGATAAAGAAGGGCGCGCCATACTTTCGATTGACAAAGCGCGACAGGAACGGAGCTGGCGGGCGCTGCAGGCCGCCTATGAGCGCGGTGAGGTGATCAAGGCGCGAGTTGTAAATTATAACAAAGGCGGGTTGCTCGTCAACCTCGACGGCGTGCGCGGCTTCGTGCCCGCCTCGCAGGTCTCTGGCATCAGCCGGGGCCCAGACACCCAGAAACAGTCCGATATGGCCAAAATGGTCAATACGGAACTGCCGCTGAAAGTGATTGAAATCAACCGCAACCGCAATCGGTTGATACTCTCCGAACGGCAGGCACTTCAAGAGTCGCGCGAATTGAAGAAGGATGAGCTTCTGTCCAGCCTCCGCGAGGGGGATGTGCGGACAGGTGTGGTCAGTTCGGTGTGCGACTTCGGCGCATTTGTTGATATCGGCGGGGCCGATGGTCTCGTGCATTTGTCCGAGATCTCGTGGAGCCGGGTCAAGCATCCCTCAGAGGTCTTAAAGGTCGGCGATACGGTTCAGGTATACATTTTGAGTATTGATCATGAACGCAAGCGGATTGCCCTCTCGATAAAACGAACCCAGAGCGAACCCTGGACCCGCGCGGGCGAGAAGTACCACCTCGGCCAGATCGTGGAAGGCACAGTTACCCAGATCACCTCCTTCGGCGCCTTTGCACGCATCGAGGATGGTATCGAAGGTCTGATCCACGTCTCGGAGATGGGTGATGAGCGTATCCAGAACCCTAGAGACGTTCTTACTGAAGGACAGACCATTCGGGCGCGCATTATTCGGATTGACCCGGCACGCAAGCGCATGGGGCTTAGCCTTCGCCTCAACCCCGACGTGAGCGAGGAAGCTGACGCCGAGGAGCCGATGGATACGTCTTCCTGACGCAATGAGGCGCCGCACTGCGGTGGCACGGGAATCAGGGAAGCGGCAACCTCCCGGTCTCCCAACCCATCCGCAGTTCCCCGCAGAGTCCACTGGACCCCGCCTACTTCATGGACGGAATCTGAGGAGCCCCGATGCCTGCTCAGACTCCAGGCTCTGCCGGTATATCGGGCATCGGTCGCCTGTACGTTCATCCCTGTGGGCGCACCTGCGACTGGTTCAGGGATAGCTAGTGGAGAACTTCCATGTCAGATCTTTACAGTAAGTTTACCAAGCGGGCCAAGCAGGTGCTGCAGCTCGCGCATGAAGAGGCGCGCTCGTTTAACCACCCCTATATTGGCACCGAGCATATCCTGCTCGGTCTCATCCGTGAGAGTGAGGGGATCGCCGCGCGTGTCCTCGATGACCTGGGGGTCAAACTGGCCCAGGCGCGCAGCGCCGTCGAGTTCATCGTCGGGGTTGGGGAGGGCGCCCCTTCAGCCGATCAGGAACTCACCGCCCGGGCCCAGAAGGTGATTAAGTATGCGATTGAAGAAGCCAATCGTCTCAATCACCACTACATCGGCACCGAACACTTGCTCCTCGGCCTGGTGCGCAACGGCGAGGGCGTGGCCACCGGCGTGCTGGACATTATGGGTGTGAGCCTGGAGCAGGTGCGCAATCAGGTGATGCGCGTGCTGCGCCACGGCACCACCGGCACCGCCGAACAGCGCGGCGCCGCGCCTGGCAGCGCCGCCCAGCGCCAGTCGAAAACGCCCTACCTCGATGCCCTGGGCACCGATCTCACCGAAATGGCCGAGGCTGGTCGCCTCGACCCGATCATCGGCCGCCAGCACGAGATCGAGCGCGTCATCCAGATCCTCTCGCGCCGCACCAAGAACAATCCGGCCCTCATCGGCGAACCTGGCGTCGGCAAGACGGCGATCGTCGAGGGGCTGGCGCAGCGCATCGTGCAGGGCGACGTGCCCGACAGCATCAAAGGTAAGCGCGTGGTTACGCTGGATATGGGCGCTCTGGTGGCCGGCACCAAGTACCGTGGCCAGTTTGAGGAGCGCCTCAAGCGCGTGATTGATGAAATCAAAGAGACTCGCTGCATCCTCTTTATTGATGAGTTCCACACGATCATCGGGGCCGGCGGTGCTGAAGGCACCCTTGACGCAGCCAATATCCTCAAGCCGGCCCTCTCCCGCGGCGAACTGCAGACTATCGGCGCCACCACCCTCGATGAGTACCGCAAGTACATCGAGCGCGACGCCGCTCTCGAGCGCCGCTTCCAGCCGGTGATGGTCGAGGAGCCCAGCCTTGAGGATACGGTGCAGATCCTTCGTGGCATCAAGTCGCGCTATGAGGATTTCCATCAGTTGCAGATCAGCGACGAGGCGATTAAGGCCGCCGCGGCCCTCTCGGCCCGCTATGTGCCCGATCGCCAGTTGCCCGATAAGGCCATTGACCTGATCGACGAGGCCGCCAGCCGCGTGCGCATGTACCGCAGCGCCACCCCGCCGCAGCTCCGCGATGCCCTCCGCGGCCTTGAGGCCCTGCGCAAGGAGCGCGAGGCGGCCCTCGAAGATAAGCAGTACGACCTCGCCAGCGACCTCCGCGAGCGTGAGGAGCGCATGCAGATGCGTATCAGCGCCATCGAACAGGAGATGGGCGCCGCCCGGGGCGATGACCGCATCATCGAACGGCCCTACGTCACCGAGGAGGATATCGCCGAGGTGGTGGGCATGTGGACGGGTATTCCCGTTACCCGCCTCAAGGGCGATGAGACCATGCGCCTCATGCAGATGGAGGAGTTCCTCCATAACCGGGTGATCGGCCAGCAAGAGGCCATTGTTACTATCTCCAAGGCCGTCCGCCGTGCCCGCGCCGGGCTGAAGGACCCCAAGCGCCCCATCGGGAGCTTCCTCTTCCTCGGCCCTACCGGCGTGGGCAAGACCGAACTTGCCAAGACCCTGGCCGAGTTCATGTTCGGCTCCGAAGAGAGCCTGATCAAGATCGACATGTCCGAGTTCCAGGAGCGCCATACCACCTCGCGACTGGTGGGTTCACCTCCCGGCTATGTCGGCTATGGCGAGGGCGGCCAGTTGACCGACGCCGTGCGCCGCAAGCCCTACTCGGTCGTGCTCTTCGACGAGATCGAGAAGGCTCACCCCGACGCCTTCAACTTGCTGCTCCAGGTGCTCGAAGATGGCCACCTCACCGATGGCAAGGGCCGGAAGGTTGACTTCCGCAACACCATTATCATCATGACCTCGAACGTCGGCACAGAGCATATCCGCCGCGCCAGTCGCATCGGCTTCGGCATTAACGCCGATGAGATTGATCAGACCGATATGCGCCGCAAGGTGGACGACGCCCTCAAGGCGCTGTTCCGTCCCGAGTTCCTCAACCGCATTGACGCGACGATCATCTTCCATCCGCTGACCAATGAGGAGATCCAGCAGATCACCCAGTTGATGCTCAATCGGGTGCAGAAGCAACTCGATGAGCACCAGATGCGGCTGGATGTGCGGCAGGACGCTCTCGACCTCCTGGCCCGCCGTGGCTACGATCCGGCCTTCGGCGCCCGCCCGTTGCGCCGCATCATTACTAATCTGATCGAGGACGCCCTGGCCGAGGGGTTGCTGGAAGGGCGCTTCCAGGAGGGCGATACGATCATCGTTGATACCGAGGGCGACACCATCCGGCTTCGCTCCCAGCGCGAGCTTGAGGGGCAATCGAGCGGCGAGAGCCCCCAGCAGGCCGAGGAAAGCCCGGCCCTCGTGGAGTAGGAAGGTTCAGGGGGCGCGGTGAGGCTGCGCCTCCCTACGCCCCCCGAACGGTATCCCAACAGGCCATGCGGCGAACGCGGGTTTTTTTCCCGGAGCCACGCGCGATGCGCGTGGCTCCGGGTATTTCAACAGTTGTGGTCGCGGTAGGACCGCGCCGCTCCGAAAACCCGGGTCTACGATGGTTCATCGTAGGCGGGATCCGCGTGGTATAATCCGGTCTATGGGCAAACCGCGCATAAGTTACATCTGCCAGCAGTGCGGCGCTCGACAGACCCGCTGGATGGGCCGGTGCACCGATTGCGGCGCCTGGGATAGCTTTGTGGAACAGGTGGAGGATCGCGCTCCTGCCGCGCGCACCGGCAACAACCGAGCCGGCGCCCGCCCACTCCGTCTGCGCGACGTGTCCACCGCCGGCTTTCAGCGCCTCGAGGTGTACACCGGCGAACTCGCCCGCGTCCTTGGCGGGGGACTGGTGCCCGGCTCGGTGGTGCTCATCGGCGGTGACCCTGGCATCGGCAAGAGCACCCTGCTCACCCAGGTGGCGGCCCATTTCGCCGCCGCTGTCGCCCCGGCGCTCTACGTGAGTGCCGAGGAGTCGGCCCAGCAGATCAAACTGCGCGCTGAACGCCTGAACCTGCGGCACGATGACCTG
Organism: uncultured Chloroflexales bacterium; assembly: GCA_937918935.1. Classification (GTDB taxonomy): domain Bacteria; phylum Chloroflexota; class Chloroflexia; order Chloroflexales; family Chloroflexaceae; genus JACAEO01. The sequence goes on from CAKZSI010000026.1 coordinate 22,904, forward strand.
TTCGTGTATGCCGAAACCTCTCTGGACGCCGTGCTCGAGCAGATCCGCACTCTGCGCCCGGGGCTGGTCATTGTCGACTCGATCCAGACGGTCTACCTGGAGGACCTGACCAGCGCCGCCGGCAGTGTCAGCCAGGTGCGCGAGGGTGCGCTGCGCCTGATGCACGTGGCCAAGGAACTGGGCATCCCCATCGTCCTGGTTGGGCACGTCACCAAAGAAGGCGCCATTGCCGGGCCGCGGGTGCTCGAACACATCGTTGATGTGGTGCTCTACCTGGAGGGCGACCGCTTCCACCAGTACCGGCTGCTGCGGGGGGTAAAGAACCGCTTTGGCTCGACCAACGAGATCGGCGTCTTCGAAATGGCCGGCGATGGCCTGCGCGAGGTGCCCAATCCCTCACAGGTGTTCCTCGCCGAACGTTCCGCCGGCAGCCCCGGCTCAACCGTTGCAGTGATGCTGGAGGGCACGCGCCCGCTCCTGGTGGAGGTGCAGGCCCTCACCTCCTCCACCAGCAACACCCCGCCACGCCGCACGACCAATGGCTTCGATCTCAATCGCCTGTTGATGCTCAGCGCCGTGCTGACCAAGCGCGTCGGTCTGCCTCTGTTCAATCAGGACATTTATGTCAACATCGTCGGTGGATTACGCATCAGCGAACCGGCCGCGGATCTGGCCGTGGCTATGGCGATCGTCTCGTCGTACCGCAACCAGCCGGTGGGTGCGGATCTGGCGCTGATCGGCGAAATCGGTCTCTCGGGCGAGCTGCGGAGCGTGAGCCAGCTCGATCGGCGGCTCGCCGAGGCGGCCAACCTCGGCTTTGCTCGCGCGATCGTACCCTCTACGGCAAACCTGTCCGCCACCGGCGATCTCGCCCTGGCGCCGGCTCGCTCCCTGGCCGAGGTGGTGGAGATGCTCGCCCACAGGGGTTAAGCGCCGCGGGGCGCTGCCCCTGGACGGTTCAGCCCGCGGCGGCGGACACGCCCACGTTTCGACCAGATGCCCGTCCGCGGCGGGCGGAAGAAACGGATCGTTGCACAGCGAAACCATTAGCATAGCCTGGTAGTCTGTGAACTACGTTATCCTTCCATTTCCGTCCCTCTCCCATCCCCCCGTTGGGAGGAGGCGCCGGACGCCCTCCTCTGGCGGAGGAGGGTTGGGGAGGAGGCGGAGTTATCGAAAAACGTAGTTCAAAGAGTACGCAGTGGCGCATTCTGCAAAACCGGTATGAAAAAGGACTCCCCCGGAGGGGCAATACCGTCCCGAACTCTCCCAGCCGGCGGGCCGGGGCGTAAGGTCAGTCTCAACTTCATCGTTCGCATCCTGGGGATGCTCAGCCTGGCATACATCGGCTGGTCAGTGGGCCGGTCGCTATCCAACCCGCAGCCAGATGAGATGCAGGTATTTGCGACCCAGTTGTTGATGCTCGCCGGCGCCGGTCTGGGGCTACTGGTAACGCCGCGCCTCACTATCGAGCCGGTTGAGGAGTTGCTGCGCCGGTCGCGCCATGTGCCCCTGCCCGACTTGCTGATCATCGGCGCAGGTGTGCTGATCGGCCTGGTCTTCGCCGTGATGCTCGCTGTGCCCCTGGCCTCGTTGCCGCGCCCCTTCGGGCAGTACCTGCCACTGATCTGCGCCCTGGCCTGCGCTTACGTCGGCGGGAAGATCTTCGCCATGCGCAAGCGCGATCTGAGTGACCTGCTGCGCTCGCTACGCCCTGGCGTCGCCCCGCCTGCGCTGGCGGGGGCGCCAGCGCAGCCCCAACCCGAACGGCGCCTGCTGCTCGACACCAGCACGATCATTGACGGGCGCATCGCTGCGGTCGCCCGCACCGGCTTTCTCGAGGGCACGCTCCTGGTGCCGGGCTTTGTGCTGGCCGAATTGCAGCAACTTGCCGACTCCAGCGACGATCTGCGCCGGAGTAAGGGCCGGCGCGGTCTCGACCTGCTCAACGAGATGCAGCGCCAGTCGCCCCTGCCGGTCGAGGTGCTCAACGTCGAGGTTGGCGGCGCAAGCAAGGTTGATGACAAGCTGATCGCTCTGGCCCGCCAGTACGCCTGCCCGATCATCAGCAACGACTTCAACCTCAACCGCGTGGCCGGCCTCCAGGGGGTGCGGGTGCTGAGCCTCAACCAGCTCAGCGAGGCCGTGCGCCCGCCGGTAAGCCAGGACCAGCGCCTGCACGTGCTGATCCGCAACGAGGGCAACGCGCGCCAGCAGGGGGTCGGCTATCTGGAAGACGGCACGCCGGTGATCGTCGAAGACGCGCGCCACTTGATCGGCCAGACCATCGAAGTAATTGTGACGCGCCTGCACCAGACCCAGACCGGACGGCTCATTTTCGCCACCGTTGCGCCGGAACCGGCCCCGGCGCCTTCCAGCGGCAGGTAGCCCAATCCAGACCCTCCTCAGGAGCTATGCGAGCGATCATCCAGCGGGTCAGCACAGCCTCGGTAGAGGTCGAAGGCCAGGTTGTGGGGCGCATCGGCCCGGGCGTACTGGTGCTGCTCGGCGCCGGTCAGGGCGACACCGAGGCCGAGGCCCGGCTCCTGGCCGAGAAGACTGCCCATTTGCGGATCTTTGCCGATGAGGCGGGGAAGTTCAACCGCTCGCTGCTCGACACCGGTGGCAGCGCCCTGGTCATCTCGCAGTTTACCCTGTACGCCGACACACGCAAGGGCCGCCGCCCCAGTTTCACCGGGGCGGCGCCGCCAGACGAAGCCGAACCGCTGGTCCATGCCTACTGCGCCGCCCTGCGCGCCCTGGACGTCACGGTGGAGACCGGGGTCTTCGGCGCGATGATGCGCGTCGCCCTGGTCAACGAAGGCCCCGTTACCATTACCCTCGACACCGACACCTATCGTATGCCGCGCTCTGGCTGAGGGGGATGGGGAAACCTTCCAGGTGTGGGGGTTTTCGAGCGAGGTGGGGCGGCATTCTAATGCACTTGCGATCCTCATCCCTCTGCCCCCTTCCGCCTGAGAGGGAGAGGGGAGAGCCGGGCGTCCCAATGCCCCGGATGGCGAATGCGACGCAACGATGTGCCAGAAAACTCTATACCTGCGCGGTTTCCCCATCCCCCTGCCCGATGTGAGGGTGTGGTACAGTCCAGATGCTATAATGTCCTGGCAAGCGCCACGTGGCCAGCAGCCGCGTACCGGCGCCGCTGGCATGTTCATGGGTAGACGCAGCGATGTCCGTGATTTGCCCGATCCAGCGAACCGGTGATGTGTACGTGGCCGTAAGTCGCGTGCGCGATCTGGCAACCGCTATGGGGTTCTCGCCGGCTGACCGCGCGCGCATCGAGATCGCCACCACGGAACTCGCCCGTAACCTGATCGTCCACGCGGGCGGCGGAACGCTGACCTTCAGCCAGGTGAACGACCCTGGTCACGGCCCGGGGCTGGTGGTGGAGTCGCACGACCACGGTCCTGGCATTGCGAACCTGGAACTGGCGCTGCAGGATGGCTACAGCACTGCTCGCAGCCTCGGCGCGGGTCTGCCAGGGGTGCGCCGGCTGATGGATGCGTTTACAATTGAGTCGACGGTAGGTGTGGGCACATGGGTCAGGGCCGTCAAATGGGTGATCCGGCCCCGGCGGAGCAGCATCTATGGATGTTAAATGGGGGGCAAGCAACCGGCCAAAACATGGCCAGGAGATCAGTGGCGATGCCTATGTGATTGAACCATTTAGCCCGCATGGGCTAACAGTCTCTCTCATTGACGGGCTCGGCGGCGGCGCGGCGGCGGCGCACGCGGCGCAAAGCGCCGCCGCGGTAATCCGCAGCGCCCCGGCGCAGAACCCGGCCGAACTGATCCGGCGCTCACACCTGGCGCTGCGCGGCACCCGCGGAGCGGTAATGGCACTGTTCAGTTATAACCTGGAGCACCGGAGCGTCACCTTTGTGGGCGTCGGCAACATCGGCGTCCAGGTCTATAGCGCCGTTCCGATCAAACCCATTTCGAAGAATGGCATCGTTGGGTACCGGTTGCCGAGTTTGCTCAAACTCGCCTATAGCTACCAGCCAGGCGATACGTTTGTGCTGTACAGTGATGGTATATCAAGCGATTTCATTAACGAATTCAACCCCGAAAGTGCCGAGGACGCCCAGAGCCTCGCTGAGAGCATCCTGCGCCGCTACGCGAAGGGGCACGATGATGCCAGCGTGGTAGTTGTGCGCATCAACGCATAGAAACAATGTACGACGACCTTGCAGCCTGGCTTGAGGCCCATCGTCTCACCCTGATCGATAGCTGGGCCGAACTCGGTGTCGCGCCGGGCAATAGCGCCGGGCACGCGCCGGGCATCGCCACGCTCACGCCCACAGTCGTGGCAGCGGCGGATCTCTACACTGCAGTGGTTGCCGCAGCTCACGGTGACGGCGCCGACCTGGCTGAGCAGTTGCGCCTGCTGGCCGCCACCCATCGCCAGCAGGAGGTGACTACGAGCATCGCCCTGGCGCGGGTCCTGCGGCAGAGTACCGTGGCCCTGATCGGCGCCAGTGTGAGCGATCCGGCTACGGCCCTCGCTCTTACCGAGGCCATTAGCGGGGTGTTCGAACAGGCCGTCTTCGCGCTGGTGGAGGCATGGGAAGGACAGACGCGGCGGATCATCGAAGATCGCGAGTTCATCGCCGAGAGTCTGGAGGTGGCCTCCGCCGACGCTGATAAACGGGCGTTGCAACTCCAGTCGCTTAACGTCATCTCCCGGCAACTCTCCTCGGTGCTGGAAGAGGAAGCGATCCTGCACCTCGTCGTCAATAATATCCACCAGCTCACCGGCGCCGCGCACGTCGCGATCTGGCAACCTGATGCTATGCCCGGTTCTGACGGCCCGGCCCTGACGGCCCGCCAGTCCATCGGGGTCGAGTGGACTCCGGTACCGGGAATGCACCTGCGGGCGGATCATCCCACCGACCTGGTGGCACGGGCCTTTCAGAGTCGCACGCTCCTGTTTGACACGAAGCCTGAGCCCGACAGACAGGGACCGTGGCTGCAGCCCGGCTGTGGGGTGCTCGCGTTGCCAATGGTGGTCGGGGAGGAGGTGGTGGCCGTAACGGTGCTGCAGGACCCGGATCCGCTCCATCAACTGCGCCTCCAGCAAGATCTGGCGCAGGGCGTGGTCGGTCAGGCGGCGATTGCCCTGCAGAACGCGCGACTCTATGCCAGGATACGCAGCCTGAACGCCAACCTTGAATGGCGCGTGGCCGAGCGCACCCGTGAACTCCAGGAAGAAAAGGATCGCCTGGCCACCATTTACCAGATTTCTACCGAGGTCAGCAGCACGCTCGACCTGGACGCCCTGTTGAACACCTCGCTCAAGCTGCTCGCTGAGGTGACCAGGGCCGAGCAGGGGGCCATTCTGCTGATCGAGCAGCCTGAGGGCGGCGTGCTGGTAACACGCGCGGTCTTTGGTATGGCGGAAGAGATGCAGACCTACGCACGCCTGCCCCTTGACAGCGGCATCGCCGGCCAGGTCGTCCAGAGCCGTGCCGGATTGCTCATCAGCGACGTCTCCAGCGACGAACGCTGGCTCGCGGTTCCCGGAGGGGCGCCGTACCCGCACCACGGCGCGGTGCTGGCCGTACCGCTGATCTTCCAGGGTGAAGTGCTCGGAGTGATCACCCTGGCCCATCGGCAGATCGGCTTTTTCAACGAAGACTCCCTGCGGCTGCTGAATGCCTGTGCCGGGGCCATCGCCATTGGTGTGAACAATGCTAACATGTTCCACACGCTCAGCGCCGAGTACGAGCGCCGCTCTGAATTGCTGCGCCAACAAAGCACGGAAACAAGTAAAATCAATGCTATTCTGCAGAGTCTCAACGATGGCGTCATCGTTTGTGATCTCTATGGGAGCATTCTGGCGGTAAATGCCGCCGCGGCGCCGATCCTGCAGCGCAAGTTCGAGGAACTGGTGCTCTGGAACCTGCAAGACCTCCTCGAACGCTACCTCGGCCCGCGCATCGCTGAGCTACCGCTGGACGAACTGCTGCGCCATCCGCTCACCAGGGAGGGCCACCCCCGCATCTTCACCTCCACCATGCGTGTTGGAATGCGCGTTATTAGCCTGACGCTCGGTCCGGTGCTCAAAAACGCCGATGACAGGGAAGTGCTCGGCGCTCTGCTGGTGCTCCGCGACATTACCCGGGAAACTGAAGCCGACCGCATGAAGACCGAGTTCATCGGTACGATGTCGCACGAGTTACGCACGCCGATGACGGCAATCAAGGGCTTCACCCAGTTACTGCTGATGGGTAGCCTCGGCCCGTTGACAGCAACACAGCGGGAGTTCGTCACAACGATTTACAACAACACCGAGCGCATGATCGACCTGATCAACGATGTGCTTGATCTGACCAAGATTGAATCGGGCACCGTTGAACTGGAATGGCGCTCACTCCACCTGGCCGAGGTGCTCAGCGGGGTGATCGCCGAACTGAAGGACCAGATCGCCGAACGGGGCCATCAGTTGACGATCAGCCTGCCTCCCGGCCTGCCCCTGGTGCGCGGCGACGCCTACCGGCTGCACCAGATCATCTACAATCTGCTGGTCAATGCGGTGAAGTATACGCCCCGCGGCGGGCAGATCTGGGTGGAAGCCTGCGAGCCGGTCACCGCCGACCTGCCCGAAGAGGTGCGCGATCACATCGTCCTCGACCAGCGCTACCTACAGGTGAACATCCGCGATACAGGCGTGGGCATCAGCGCGGAGGATTTGCCCCGCATCTTCGACCGCTTCTACCGCACCGAGAATCCCCTGAAGATCGAAGCCGGCGGAACCGGACTGGGGTTGTCGCTGGTGCGGCCCCTTGTCCATCTGCTGGGCGGACGTATGTGGGTGCGCAGCGCCGTCGGTACGGGCAGCACCTTCGCCTTCGTGCTGCCCGCGGCCGAGACGTGGTGAGCCACGGCGTCTCCCAGCCCATCACCCGCCGGGCCGTCCCGCATCACTCCCACCGTGCGAACAGCATTGCGACCATCCGGGGTAGAGCCGGCCCGGCGGGCCGGCTCTGCTGCGCCCAACGGGCCGTGGCGCCGGCCCGGGCGTGGTATGATACTCGTCAGACAAGACTCAGGTTGCTTGTACCGTCTGGGCGCCCTGACCGCGCCAGTTGGAGAAAAAGGACCTATCGATGAAGCCTCTGATCGGTATCTCGTGTGGCACGTTCCACGATCGGGACTGGTGCCCGCCCTCGTTTGGGCACCGCCAGACATATGTTGACGCCATTCTGCGCGCGGGCGGCGCGCCGATGCTCATCCCTCCCGTGCCCGACGAGCTTACCCTGCGTATGCTGTTCGATCGCCTCGACGGCCTGTTGCTGGCCGGCGGTGGGGACATCGCGCCGGTCAACTATGGCGCCGAGCCGCACCCAAACCTCGGCACGATTGACCCGCTCCGCGATAGCGCCGAGCTACCGATGGCACGCTGGGCGGTGGCCGAGGACAAGCCGGTACTGGGGATCTGCCGGGGCATTCAGGTCCTGAACGTGGCCCTTGGCGGCACGCTCTACCAGGACATCCCCTCGGAGATCGAGAACGCCCTGGCGCACAATCTTTCCTACGAACGCGAGGACTGGACCCACCTGGCCCATGAGTTGCGCCTGGCCCCGGGATCACGGCTGCGCCAGTTGCTGGGCGTGGAACGGCTCCTGGTGAACTCGCTGCACCACCAGGCAGTGCGGGACCTGGCGCCCGGCCTGCGGGCGGTGGCGTGGGCGCCCGACGAGGTTATTGAGGCGGTGGAGGGTGTGGGCGAAGGCTTCGTTATGGGTGTGCAGTGCCATCCCGAGGCCCTGCAGGGCGGGGCCGACCCACGCTGGCAGCGGCTCTTTGCCGCCTTTGTGGACAGTTGCGGCACGGGGCAGCGTCGCGCTGCGCGCGCGGCGTAGATCCAAGCATTGCGCTCTAGAGGTCCCGTACACCTTCAAGCGGCAAAGGGGCGCCCCACACCCGCGCGAGGGCCGGGGCCACCAGGGCAGGATCGCCGGTGGTAGCGCAGCGCATGGTTGCATCCCCGGGAGCAATGCCGGCGGCGGTGGCAACGCGGGCCGTCTGCGCCGCCACCGCCGGCCCCGTATCGATAATCGTCGCTTCCGGCGCAGCGGTGGCGATCAGTGGGCGCAGCGCCGGAAAGTGGGTGCAGCCAAGCACCAGCGTATCCACCCCGCGGGCGCTCAGCGGCTCGACACACGCCGCGACCACCGCGCGGGCGCGCGGCCCGTCGAGTTCGCCTTCCTCCACCAGTTGCACCATCGCCGGACAGGCCACCGTCACCACCTCGGCCCCGTGGGCAAAACGCTCGCGCAGGCGCTGAAAGCGCTCACCGCCCAGGGTGCCGCTGGTGGCCAGCACGGCCACGCGGCCGGTGCGGGTAGCCGCAACCGCGGGCTTCAACCCCGGCTCCATCCCCACGATGGGTACGCTGAGTCTGGCGCGGAGGATCTCGATGGCGGCCGAGGTGGCGGTATTACAGGCCACGACGACCACACCGGCCCCCTGCGCAACGAGCCAGGTGGCGCAAGCCAGGGCCCGCGCCTGCACCACCTCCGGAGCGAGGGGGCCATAAGGGCAGTAAGCGGTGTCGGCGAGGTAGAGCAGGTCATGGCGGGGCAACAGCACCCGCACGGCCCGCGCCACCGACAGCCCGCCTAATCCGGAGTCAAAGAGACCAATCATCTCACCCGCCAGCGGCGCCACCACCCTCCACAGGCGGCTGTGGCGGTTCAGGCTGCGGTGGGTCTACCGGAACGAGTTGCCCATTATCCGGCGCTCCAGGGGACTGACCATCAGCAGGCGGGGGAGCATTGGGATCAGGAGTGGGCGCAGTGTCTGGATTGGGAGTAGGCGTAGGCTGGTAAGGAATGGGCCGCCCGTCGGGGCCAAGGTCAGCCGGGTTGACCTCGTAGATATTTGGCCAGGGTTTGAATTTGGTTTCGAACTGGCGCCGCTCAATAATCTGACCGTCACGTTCGATCACCCGCGTAAAGTGGATGGTCATCCCGCCTCGGGCCTTATCACTCTGGCGCATGGAGCCCCGTGGCCGCCGGGGATCGGGAACATAGCGCGGCTGGGTTGGAGCAGGTACGCGCTCGGTAATGGTGGGACCGATCAACGACACCTTGCGCCCATCACTGGTGCCGTAGATGCGCACCTCGGCCAGGGCCCGGCTCGGATCGGCCAGCGTCTGGATGAGCAGCCAGTTGCCGGTATCGTTGAGAAACTTCAGATCCAGCGCCCCGGTGAAGATCGTCGCGTCCATCCCCGGGCCATTACCGTACTCGCCGAACCCGTACTTATCGTACCAACTGATGTAGAACGAATGGCCCCAGCGTTCGGTAATCGGCAAACCGGCCCAGAAGGCGGCGCGGAACATCGTGGTCGAGTCCTGGCAGATCCCCCCGCCCCACTCGAGCTGGGTGCGGTTCTGCACGATGGCGTAGCCTTCAACAAAGCCGTTGGAGGCATCAATGCGCCCGATCGTATCATTAAAAGAAAACTCAGCCCCTGGCGGAACCAGGACGCCATGGAGCAGGCGCATACCTGCCTGGATGTTGGTGATGCGATAGGCCGCCGAGCCGCTGAAGTCGCTGCGCCCCACGGCGAGCAACTCGGTGATCCCTAGCTGATCAAGATTGGCGGCGGTGACCGGCAGCGACTCCTGACTCAGCGGCAGGGTCACCTCACGGGCGGTGGCTGGCGCGGCCAGGGCGCGGAGCACGACATCTTCGGCCCGCGCTACATCGAACCGCCGGCCAGGAACTCCCTCCTTGAAGATGCGCAGATTGCCCCCGTTCCAGTCAACCCGGGGCAACTGGCCAGGGATCGTGGTCTTCTCGGCCAGATCGGCCAGTTTCGCCTGCAACCGGGCCCGATCCACCATAACCGCCAGCGTGTCGCCCGCGGCGCCCGCCTGGCGTTCCACGTGCACCAGGCGTGCAAGCTCCTCTAGCGACCAGACGGTCGGCGACCGGGCGCCCTCGACGGTAATGGTGAGCGGCCCGGCCAGCAGACGGGCAAGCTCCTCGCGGGCAGCCTGGACAGCGCCATCACTCAGGCGGGGGGCCACTGCGCGGGTGCGCAGCGCAACGGTCTGGGGGACAAGGCTCTGCAGCGCAGTGGTCAGTTCGTGCAGGGTTTCATTGATCAGCACCTGCTGGCCAGTGGTGGCGGGAGTTACGGCAATCAGCCCGCCGTCGAGCACGATACGCGCGTCGGACGCTGGACGTTCAACCTGCACCGCGCGGCTCAGGAGGTATGTCTGCATCGCTGCCTGATCCACCGTCAGATGCAGCGGCAACTCCAGACCGTCGCGGTATACGGTGAACACCTCACCCAGATTGGTGAACGGATCGTGGCCCCGACCGGCGAGATAAGCCTGTTCGACGGCGCGATCGATCTCCAGGCGTACACCCAGATCAGCCAGGGTAGGCGTCCAGATCTGGTTGCCGTAGGTGAGGGTCACTGGTTGGGCCAGGAAGGACGCGAACTGCCGTTCCAACGCGGCTCTGGCCATAGCGGGCGTCAACTCGCCAACGGATACGCCACGAACACTGACGTTGGGATAGATTTTGCCGGCATAGCGCCGGTCAAGCGCCACGAGTGCCCCACCGGCGGCGATCACGCCGATGAGCAGCAGGAGGGCGAGAATGAGCCAGACCCTTCCCCCACCCCTGCGAGGCGTCCTCCGATGGACAGTAGAGAGACTACCCGGACGACCCTGATCGAAAACCTGGTCGGCGGTCTCAGAAACCGATGGACACTGGACGTACTCCTGATGGATGCGGCCAGATGGCGAACCGAGGGGTGAGGAATGCTCGACCGACACCGGAACCTCCCACGAAAACGGCGCAACGCTGGAAGGAATGTATGTACCAGCAACTATAGCGGCAAGGTATTACCATTGTCAATGACGATTGGCTTATCGATGCTTCAACGAACCTTCGTCTCGGCGGGAGTGACAGGGGCCTGCGGTCCCCGCAGGCTTTCCCTTTCCAGGACGGCGCAGCTTCGCTGCGCCTTCTTCCTTGCGGGGAGAAGGCGCGCCGTCATAGCAGTACTGCCGATAGCCCGGTCAGGATCGGTTGACGTAGTATAATGCCCCTGGCCAGACAGGCAACTACACTGACGGCCGCGCAGCACAATCATGTCCATTGACATCGAAGGAGAAACGCATGGCACAGGCGGCGAAACAGACTGCAGCGGCAAGTGAGGCGAGTCTGACAGTGGAGCCATCCTCAATGCCTGGACGGCTCACCGCCGTAACGCGCCACATCGCCCTGCTGGCGGCGATCATCGCGACCTGCGGGAGCCTGTTCTTCAGCGAGGTGCTGTTCTGGATCCCGTGCAAACTCTGCTGGTACCAGCGCATCCTGATGTACCCGCTGGTACCGATCCTGCTCATAGGGATCGCGCGCGACGATCGCGGCCTCCATTGGTACGGGCTGCCGCTGTCGCTCACCGGTGTAGCGGTGTCGCTGGCGCACTACCTGGAGGTCCTGGGTGTCACCCCCCCCTCGCCGTGTGTGGGCAGCGTGCCTTGCAACATTGATTACCTGACACCGATCCTGACCGGGCCGCTGTCGTTTATCAAGATCCCCTTTCTGGCCCTGGTAGCCTTCTCCGTTATCAGCGTCATGCTCGGCAATTACGCCATTGCCGGGGCGCCACCCACTCCTCCGGGCCAGCGCCGCACCACCGTGCTCACCGCCGTCGCAATTGTCGTGGTGACGATCGCAGTGTTTGTTTTGCTCGGGTTGCTGTGGTAACAAGGATGTCGTTTTTTTCTCACATTTGACAATCCTGTCAGATCACGCGGCCCTGGCCATGCTATACTTCGCCGTACAGCGAGAAGTGATGCCGGTTGCGCGGGGAACGCAACCAGGAGGAAGGCCGCACCAGCTACAGCATCCAAGCGCATGGACTCCGCGGTAACGCGGAGTTGACGAGGTGGAGGTTCCTCGCCGCGAGGCGAGGCTAAGGGTCAGACGGGGTCGCGGGCAGCCTGTGGCCCCCCGGCGCCGTCAGGCCGGTAACACGGCCGAAGCTGCACCGGTCACCCGAACATCGAGAGATCAGCGGATGCCTCCCAGGCGCCAGCGCCGCCTGTGAGCGGCTGGAGCAACGCCTCCCGGTAACGGGCAGGACAAGGCCAGCCGCAGCGACTCCCACAGTTCCTCTTCCCCACGAATCGGAACCCCGATACAGGACGCATCGCGCCCGGCTTTCAGCAGGCGCGTTCGGTTGCGTTGTGCCAGAAGCCCGCTGGCCGGCGCAGGCTCGCTGCGTCCTGATGGATGAAAAAGCCCTGTTTCTCTCTGCCCCTGCCCGAGGGGAGGATCGGGAGGGCGTTGCCCTTCCACGAACATCCTTTTGGCATTCCCGGTAGGGCACGCCGCGCCTTCGCCTACCCGCGCGGCACGAAACGAGGGTTCCTGGGAGGGCTCTGCCATCCCGGACCCTGCGAAGAAGGTCGCGGGCGCCTGCGGCCCCCCCCGCCGAGACGAGATCGCGTTGGAGGAGTGACCTGAACGTGCGCGCAGGACACACATATCGTCATCATCAGGAGGAACACCAGCATGTGTGGGATTGTCGGCTACGTTGGACCGCGTGAGGCGACCGAGGTAGTGGTCGGAGGACTGCAACGCCTGGAATACCGGGGCTACGACTCGGCTGGCATCGCGATCTTCGACCCCGACTGTGGGCTGCAACTCCGGCGGAGCGTGGGGAAGCTGCACAACCTGGTGCTGCGGCTGGGTCAGGAACCAGTCACCGGGCGGGTGGGTCTGGGCCATACCCGCTGGGCCACCCATGGCAACGTAACGGAAGAGAATGCCCATCCCCACCGCGACTCCAGCGGCCGGATCGTCGTCATCCAGAACGGCATCGTCGAAAACTACCTGGAATTGAAGGGCCAGTTGCTAGAAATGGGCTATCACTTCCATTCGCAGACCGACACCGAGGTGATCGCTCACCTGGTCGGGCACTACTACCGCGAGGAAGAGGCGCTGGAGCCGGCGGTGCGTCGGGCCATGGCCGAACTGCGGGGCGGCAACGCCGTGGTGGCCTTCTGCGTTGACGAACCTGATCGGCTCATCGCCGCGCGGCTCGGCAACGCCGGGGGCGTGGTGATCGGAACGGCCTCCGGCGAGACCTTCATCGCCTCGGATGTACCGGCCATCCTCGACTACACGCGCGACATGATCTTCCTCGAAGATCGCGAACTCGCGGTGATCACCCGCCACGGCGTGAGCATCACCACCCTCGACGGCGCGACGGTCACGCGGCGGCCGGTCAGTGTGCCGTGGGATCCGGTCTCGGCGGCCAAAGGCGACTATAAGCACTTCATGCAGAAGGAGATCCACGAACAACCCCGGGCGCTGATGGATGTGCTGCGGGGGCGGATCGATCAGGAGGCGGGACGGGTGCATCTGGAAGATCTGACCCTCGATGACGCGGCCTTGCGTCGGGTGGAGCGGATCTACGCCACCGCCTGCGGCACGGCCTGGCATGCCGGGCTGGTTGCCAAGTTTATGATCGAAAGCCTGGCGCGGGTGCGGGTGGAGGTAGACTACGCCAGCGAGTTCCGCTACCGTGGCCCGGTGCTCGGCGACGACGCCCTGTTGCTGGCGATCACCCAGAGTGGCGAGACGGTGGACACCCTGGCGGCCATGGAAGAGGCGCGCGCGCAGGGCGTGCCCAGTGTGGCGATTGTCAACGCCATCGGCAGCCAGGCGGCGCGGGTAGCCGACGGCGGGCCGATCTACCTGCACGCCGGCCCGGAGATCGGGGTGGCCTCGACCAAGGCGTTCACCTCGATGCTGGTGGCGGCCTACCTCTTCGCCCTGCGGCTGGGGCAGGCCCGCGGCACGCTCACGCCCGCTCAGATCCGCGAGCACCTGCAGGCCCTGGTGGAACTGCCCGGCAAGGCCGCCACGGTGATCGAGCGATCGGCGCCCATATGCGAGGAACTGGCCGAACACTACTACCGGGCCAGCGACGCCCTGTTCCTGGGACGGCAGGTTAACTACCCGATTGCCCTGGAGGGGGCATTGAAATTGAAGGAGATCAGCTACGTCCATGCCGAGGGCTACCCCGCCGGCGAAATGAAGCACGGCCCGATCGCGCTGATTGACGAGGCCATGCCCGTGGTGTGCATCGCGCCACGGGACGCGATCTATGAGAAGATGATCAGCAACATCGAGCAGGTGCGCGCCCGCCACGGCCACGTGATCGCCATTGGCGCCGAGGGTGACGCGCTGCTGGCCAGCAAGGCCGACCATGTGATTGAAGTCCCGCCCACCCTGCCGCTGCTCCAACCGGTACTGACGGTCATCCCCCTGCAGATCTTCGCCTACTACATGGCAGTGCGGCGGGGCTGCGACGTGGACCAGCCGCGTAACCTGGCCAAGAGCGTGACCGTGGAGTAGCGCAACCCGACCGGCGCCGTCGGGCAAGGCCCTGCTCGACAGCGTATCCCTCCTGGGAGCGCCAGGAAATGAGGGGCCGTCCTCTCGCTCATCTTTCCATCGGGTGTGGTATGGGGAAACCAGGTTTCCCATACCACGCCCAACCCTTTCTCGGTCAGCACGCCAGGACGTATAGGTTTCGTCACGGCCCGTGGCGAGAGGATCACGCACAGCCAGCGTCCGGTTTGCTACCATGATGTGAATGACACCGCAGGAGCGGGGTGGAGGGAAAACAGGTTCCTCTGGTTTCCACCCCGCCAGTTGGTATGCGTATCGAGGTCCTTCGATGGGCGAGGCATGCGTCTACGAGGAACTGGCCCATACCGCCGACGTGGGGATGCGCGTGCGCGCGCCCACCCCGGCGGCCCTCTTCGCCTGCGCGGCGCGGAGTCTCGTCGCGCTGGCCGGTGGCGCCCCGGGCGAACCCTCGGAGCAGCGGCAGGTGAGCGTCGAAGCCGTTGACGCCGAGAGCCTGCTGGTAGAGTGGCTGAACGAGGTGCTCTACCTGTGCGAGAGCACGGGCGCGGTCGTCGCGGATGTGCTGGTGACGGCGTGGACGCCCACGAGGATCGTCGCCGAGGTATGGCTCGCGCCACCGGCGATCCCGCCGCGGGGGGCAATCAAGGCGGTCACCTACCACCGTCTGCGGCTGGTCGAGACGCCGGAGGGCTGGCTGGCCGAATACTATGTTGATGTGTAGGGAGGCGCCGTGATGATCACGAAACACGATCTCCGGCCCCTGGCGGCGGATCTCTGGGAGATCCCCGTCGGGTTTCGCCGTGATATGCGCGTGCCGGCGCGGATCTACGCCAGCGAGGAGTTGCTCGATCACGCGCTGGAGGATCTCAGCCTCCAGCAACTGGTCAACGCGGCGACCCTGCCCGGGGTGGTGGCCTACACCCTGGCAATGCCCGATATCCATCAGGGCTACGGCTTCCCCGTGGGCGGTGTCGCGGCGATGGCCCTGCCCGATGGCGTGATCTCGCCGGGGGCCATCGGCTACGATATCAACTGTGGCGTGCGTCTGCTGGCCGCCGAGCTCGACGTGGAGCAGGCCACGCCCTATCTGGACGAACTCGCCGATAGCCTCAACCGGAACTGCCCCAGCGGCACCGGGCGTGGGGGCCGCATCCGCTTGAGTGACGCCGATCTCGACGAGGTGCTGGCCGAGGGTGCCCGCTGGTGCCTGCGTCATGACCTGGCCACCGAGCACGACCTGGCGCATACCGAGGAAGGGGGCTGCATGGCCGGGGCCAATCCGGCGCGGGTCAGCCCCCGCGCCCGCGATCGCGCCCGCGACCAGCTCGGCACGCTCGGTGCGGGGAACCATTTTCTCGAAGTGGACCGGGTGGCGCAGGTGCACGATCCCCCCATCGCTGCGGCCTATGGGCTGCGCGAGGGGCAGATCGTCGTACTGATCCACTGCGGCTCCCGCGGGCTCGGCCATCAGATCTGCACCGACTATGTGCGCGACTTCCAGCAGGTGGTGCAACGCTACGGCATCAGCCTGCCGGACCGCGAGCTGGTCTGCGCGCCGCTGAACACGCCGGAGGCCCGGGCCTATATTGAGGCCATGCACTGCGCCGCCAATTTCGCCTTCGCCAACCGGCAGACCCTCGCCGCCCTCGTGCGCGAGAGCTTCGGCCACGTCTTCGCCCGGCGCGGGTTGCCCGCCGGTCTGCGACAGGTGTACGACGTGGCCCACAATATGGGCAAGATGGAGGAACACCAGGTCAACGGGAAACGGATGCAGGTCTGCGTGCACCGCAAGGGGGCCACGCGGGCCTTTGGGCCGGGTTCGCCAGAGATCCCGACGGATTACCGGCCCTACGGGCAGCCGGTACTGGTGCCTGGCTCGATGGGGACGGCCAGTTATGTGCTGGCGGGAACGGAACACGCCATGGCGGTGAGCTTTGGCTCAACCTGCCACGGGGCCGGGCGTATGCTCAGCCGCACGGCCGCCAGGCGTCAGATCCACGGGGAACAACTGCGCAAGCAACTCGCCAGTCAGGGCATCCACGTCCGCGCCGGAAGTATGGCCGGCCTGGCCGAAGAAGCCCCTTTCGCCTATAAGTCGGTGGACGAAGTAGTGGCAGTGGTGGACCGGGCCGGGCTGGCGCGCATCGTCGCACGCCTGGAGCCGTTGCTGGTGGTGAAGGGGTAGAGGGAGTGTGGAGGTGTTGTTACATCTCCACACCGCTACACTTCGTTACCAGCGCACCTCCAGGGTTTCATCAGCCTGAAGCTGCAGCGAAACCCCGCCCTCGCGACTGACGCGGCTGAGCCGCCGGGCCAGCCAGGCGGCCTCTTCGTGGGTGGCGCGCCACAGGCGGAAGCGCCGGCGCCGGAAGGGCGGCAGGCGCCCCCGCACCAGACGTCCGTCGGCATCCAGGGTGGCGAGGACGATAATGCCCAGGTCGGGCCGGTACTCCTCATAGCCGCCAATGCCTTCGTAGTCGTTGATCAGGTCGCCGCAGCCGTAGAGGATCAAACGATCCTGGTACACCTCCATGCCCAGCGGATGGTGGGAGGAGTGCCCGTAGACCAGGTCAACCCCGGCGACACTGATCAACTGCCGGGCGAAGTCGCGGTGCGCGCGGGGAATAGCATAGCCCCAGTTGCCGCCCCAGTGCAGCGAGACCACCACCCGGTCGCCCGGCTGGCGCACGGTGCGGATCTGCCTGGCCACATGGGCTAGGCTGCGGGGCGAGAGATCTTCGAGCAGGTTGACCCCGGCGCGCTCGGCGGTGGCGGCCCAACTGAAGGGAATGCCACTGGAGGGCAGACCCCAGGCCCACACCAGCACGCGCCCCCGTCCTGGCCAGGCGAACACCGCGGGTTCGGCGGCCTCAACGTCATTCAGGCCCGCTCCGACGCTGCGCATTCCCACCTCGCGGATGCTGCGCAGGGTCTCGCGCAACCCCTCGCGGCCCCAGTCAAGCGTGTGGTTGTTCGCCAGCACGCAGCAATCCACTCGCGCCACGGTCAGGCAGGACAGATTGGCGGGATGCATGCGGTAGGTAATGCCCTTGTCTGGCCATGGCGTGGTGCTGGTCGTGACTGCGGTTTCGAGGTTGATCAGACGCGCATCGGGGGCCTCGCGCTCGAGCAGGGGCAGGGCCTCGCCCCAGAGACAGGCCGGGTCAACCGGCCTGGGGATGGGGCCGTTCACCCGTTCGGCAAAGGCGACGTAGTCCAACGCGCTGCGCACGAACGGCTCGTAGATCGCCGGATCGCCCGGATGCGGAAGCGCCTGATCAATGCCGCGTCCGGTCATAACGTCACCGCACAGAGCCAGGGTGACGCGCGAGGTTGATGCTGGCGGGTCCCGACACATTTCACTCTCCCGGCGCCAATTCCTGTTGCAAAGACTGCGTGCCCATTATGGCCAGGTCTCATACCAGGTTCGTGCAGACACTTGCGGCACGAGTTCTGGCGGAAGTGCCTCCGAAGCCAGCATGCGGCTCTTCAATTCGCAAGAGGCCACGAGAACCTGGGATCACCGGAACACCCCCGCAATCCGGGGCGACCGGCCTGCCCCACTCCTCACCGCAGCCAGCGCGTGAACCACCCGGCAGCCAGTCGCGCCACCTCCTCCAGCGCACCCGGCTCCTCGAAGAGGTGGGTCGCTCCGGGCACGATCACCAGCGACGACTGTGACGGCAAGGCCGGCAGTACCGCCTGGTTCAGCGCGAGCACCTCGCGATCGGCCCCGCCGACGATGAGCAGCGTGGGCGCGCGCACCGCCTTAAGGTGGGCCGCGGCCAGGTCAGGACGCCCGCCCCGCGATACAACCGCCGCGACGAGATCGGGGCGCTCTGCGGCGGCGATAAGGGCGGCCGCCGCGCCCGTACTGGCCCCGAAGTAGCCCGACGGCAGCGCGCTGGTTTCGGGCAGGGCGCGCATCTGCTCGGTCGCCTGAAGCAGACGATGGCTCAAGAGCGGAATATCGAAGCGCAGATGGTGCGTGATCGCATCGCGGGCCTCTTCGTCAGCCGAAAGCAAGTCGAAGAGCAGGGTGGCCAGACCGGCCTGGTTCAACTGCTGCGCTACGAAGCGGTTGCGCGGGCTAAAGCGGCTACTGCCGCTGCCATGGGCAAAGATGACCAGGCCCCGGGCCTCTGCCGGGCGGACCAGGCTGCCGGCAAGGGTTTGACGGTCAATCCGGAAACGTACCGGAACCTCCGTGTAGCCCTGATCGTACATGCGCTCGGTCATGGTGGCCCTACCTTTTCTTGAACATGCGAAGAAAGCGGCAAGTTGCCGCCTGCCTCCAGGGTAGCACGTCTGAGGATCGCGAGAGGAGCGAAGGGCTTTACGCGGGGTGAGGATCTGGTTACTGATTGGAGGTGCACGGTGGAAGGGTGTGGGGGGCTTCGGCGACCCACACCCCGAAAGCTGACAGGATTCTAATAAACTTCTTATATTGCACCCCACCAGAAGGGGTATCATAGTGTCTCGTTGGAGGGTATCGTCCTTCAAGTGACGGCGAGCGATTCGTCCGGTCCGCACTCCGGGGTGATACCTGCACGACACGGGTCAACGGAGACTGGTGCGAGGGGTACATTCTGCAAGCCGAGGCTTCGCTCCCGACCGGAGTGCTCGCGGTCCTCAAACGTAGCCGCGGGAATACACGCGCTCGCTTCCATAGCGCACCGCTTCCCTGGCTACGCCAGACTCGCCGTCGATTAGCAAAGGAGGTGAACGATGCAAGTCGGCTCGAAACTGCTGACATGCCCGAACTGCGGCGCTGAGT
This sequence comes from uncultured Chloroflexales bacterium, assembly GCA_937918935.1. Classification (GTDB taxonomy): domain Bacteria; phylum Chloroflexota; class Chloroflexia; order Chloroflexales; family Chloroflexaceae; genus JACAEO01. The sequence goes on from CAKZSI010000026.1 coordinate 42,122, forward strand.
GGCCATCCCCCACGGCTACGGTGTGCCACGTGTGCCACTATGCGCCGACCGAGGTCCTTACCGCTCGCTCTGCCGCCCCGCGCTCCGTGGCTGAGTTGCATACGGCCCTCAATGACCTGTTGAACCACGCTCGTCGCGGCGGGTTGAGCCCCGAAAGCATCCTCCAGGTATTGCAGGATGAACTGGCCTTTGCCGCCGACCTCGCCCAACCCGAGCGCCGCCACCTCGTCCAGATCCTCGACCTTGGCCCGCAAGAACTGGGTCTCCGTGAGCCCCTCACCGGCAATCGCCGCACGACACTGCCAGCCCGTCCGGTAGTGGCGCAGACGACTGCGCCCGCCCCGGCAAGACGCCTCTAGGGTATGTTTCAACCACGCTTGACAGTGTGACCATCGCCTCCAAACCTCCACAGATTGGTTTTAAGGAACGGTAGAGCACCTGTCAGGCTGGAACGTTCACGTCTGAAACGCGCCCAGGTCACGTGTGCCATGGATATCGCTATCCAGTGGGCTGCGCTGAACCGCAGCCTGAAGACGATCACGGCCTCGATGCGCCGGACCCTCCCCGCGGCGATTGGCGGCGTGGTGATGCCGCCGGTCGCTCGGGGACCCGAACTGTTCAATGTTGAGCAACTTGAGGAGCACGCCCGCGGCCTCGCGGGCAGCCACCGCGTGGGGCATCCCCTGCTCGGCCTGCCTGGCGCGTTGACGCTCCAACTGGCCCAGGACGAAGGCGACTTGCTGCGGGCCTATCGCATTCTCGCCGAGGATGCCCGCCAGCGAAAGCTGGCGTTGCCCGCCGCGGAGTGGCTGCTGGACAATATGTACCTGGTGCGCGACCAGATCCGCGAGATTCGCCAGGATCTGCCAGGCGGCTACTACCGTGAATTGCCAAAGCTGATCGGCGGGCCGTACCGGGGCCGGACGCGTGTCTATGCCATGGCGCTGGAGTTGATCCTGCACAGCGACGGCAGGATTGACCAGGAGCGGCTGTTGCGCTACGTGCTGGCCTATCAGTCCGTCACGCCGTTGACGATGGGTGAACTGTGGGCCGTGCCGATCATGCTTCGCGTGGGTCTGGTGGAGTATCTGGCGCGACAGGCGCGCCTGGTGCTCGATGTGCGCGCCCAGTACGCCGAAGCCGACGCCTGGGCCGAGCGCTTGCTGGCGCGGCCCGATGGCCCCGCCGAGACGCACCCTGTGCTGCGCGAACTGGCGCAGCGCCATCCGCATCTGCTCCTGCCCTTCGCCGTGCAGTTGCTCCGCCGGCTGCGCAGCTACGACGGCGAGCGCGACGCCTCCGGGCTGATCGCCTGGCTGGAAGGTCAACTGCCCTCCCGCAGCGCCGAGGAGGTGGTGCATATCGAGCACCAGCGGCAAGCAGCCATCCAGGTCTCGGTTGGCAATACGATCACCAGCATGCGCACCCTCAACGCCATCGACTGGGCCGACTGGTTCGAGCAGGTCAGCCTGGTTGAGCAGGTGCTGCGCCAGGACCCGGCAGGCGCCTACCCGCGGAGCACCTTCGCCACGCGCGACCGCTTCCGCCACGAGGTCGAGCGCCTGGCGCGGGGCAGCGGGCGCAACGAAGTTGACGTGGCGCGTCAGGCGCTGATCCAGGCTACCCGCGCGGCCTCCGCCGGCGAGGGACCGCGGCCCGCCCATGTGGGCCACTACCTGATCGGCGCCGGGCGGACGCCCTTCGAGGCCCTCCTCGGCTACCGCGCCGACCCGGGCGAGGTGGCCCGGCGGGCGCTGCTGCGGCATCCCGCCCCGGCGTACTTCGGCGCGATCGCCGCCATCACCGGCGCCACCGTCGTGACCGGGCTGCGGCTGGCCCGGTCTTCGCGCCCGCTGCCGGAGCAGGCGCCGCATCCCGCGCTCCAGGCCCTGGCCGCCGGGCTTCTGGCCCTGCCCGCGAGCACCCTGGCCATCGAACTGGTCAACCGGGCCGTGGCCCATCTGCTGCCGCCGCGCCTGCTGCCGCGCCTCGACCTGCGCCATGGCATCCCCGCCGATCTGCGCACCATGGTGGTCGTTCCTACCCTGTTACTGACCCCCGATAGTATACGGCGCCAGCTCGAGTCGCTGGAGGTGCTCTACCTGGCCAACGAGGACCCCCACCTGCACTTCGCCCTGCTGAGCGACTTTGCCGACGCGCCGCAGCCCTGCATGCCCGAAGACGAGCAACTGCTCGCCGTGGCCCGCGAGGGCATTCTGGCCCTGAACGTGCGTTACGGCCCCGACCGGTTCTTCTTGCTGCACCGGCGCCGCCTGTGGAACCCTCAGCAGGGGTGCTGGATGGGCTGGGAGCGCAAACGCGGCAAGCTGGAGGAATTCAATCGGCTGCTCGCCGGGGCCACCGATACGACCTACGAGGTGCTGCTCGGCGACCTGAGCGTGCTGCCGCACATCCGCTACGTGATCACCCTCGACGCCGACACCCAGCTCCCCCGTGACGCGGCGCGGGCGCTGATCGGCACCCTGGCCCATCCCCTCAACACCGCAGTGGTGGACCCGCGGACCCACCGTACCGTCGAGGGCTACGGCATCCTGCAGCCGCGGGTGGGCATTGACCTGCCGAGCGCGCTGGCCAGCCGCTTCGCGCGGATCTTCGCCGGCAACGTGGGCATTGACCCCTACACCACTGCTGTGTCCGACACCTACATGGACCTGTTCGGCGAGGGGAGCTTCGTCGGCAAGGGCATCTACGACCCGGCGGTGCTGCGCGAGACACTCCACGACCGCTTCCCCGAGAACACGCTGCTCAGCCACGATCTGATCGAGGGCAATTACGCCCGCGTGGCCCTGCTGTCGGATGTTGAACTGATTGACAGCTACCCGACCACCTACGCGGCCTACGCGGCCCGGCAGCACCGCTGGGTGCGCGGCGACTGGCAGATCGCCGCCTGGATGCTGCCCCGGACGCCGACGGGCAGCGGGGCGTGGGCGCCGAACGTGCTGCCGCCGCTGGCGCGCTACAAGATCTTCGACAACCTGCGGCGCAGCCTGGTCGCGCCGGCCTCCGTGACGCTGCTGGGCCTGGGCTGGCTGTTTTTGCCCGGGCGCGCCTGGGTCTGGACGCTGGCGGCCGTGGCGCCGTTGAGTGTGCCGCTGCTGTTTGAACTGGCCGACGCGCGCTTCTGGCTGCTCGGCTGGCGCTCGGCCCAGCAACGGCGGGCCAAACTGGCGGCCCTGCGCGATGAGGGGCTGCGGCTGCTGATCAACATCGCCCTGCTGCCCGACCAGGCGGCGCTCAACGTGGACGCGATCACGCGCACGCTGGCGCGTATGCTGATCACGCGGCGGCAACTACTGGAGTGGGAGACAGCGGCCCAGGCCCAGTTGCGCCTGCGGCGCTCGTGGGATCGGGCGCTGCGGCGCACAGCCCCGGCCCTGGCGGTGCTGGGGCTGCTGGGCCTGGCCCGGCCCCGGCAGGCGCTGGAAGCCCTGCCCGCCGCCGCGCCGGTGCTGGCGGCGTGGATCGGCTCGCCGGCCCTGGTGGGCTGGCTCGACCGGCCCTACCTGGCGCCCCATCCCGAACCGCTCACCGCCGATGATGTCGCGCTGCTGCGCCGCCTGGCCCGCGCCACCTGGGCCTACTTCGAGCGTTTCGTGGACGAAGAGGGCCATTACCTGGCGCCCGACAACTTTCAGGAAACACCTGCGCCCCTGGTGGCGCCGCGCACCTCGCCGACCAACATCGGCCTGCAACTCCTGGCTGATCTGGCGGCCCACGATTTCGGGTACGTCTCGCTGAGCGAACTGACCGCCCGGAGCGAGCGCGTCTTCGCCACCCTGGAGCGCCTCGAACGCTACCGCGGGCACCTGCTCAACTGGTACGACACGCGCACCCTGCGCCCGCTCCCGCCCCTGTACGTCTCTACGGTGGACAGCGGCAACCTGGCCGGCCACCTGATCGCCCTGGCCCAGGGCTACCTGGGGCTGGAACAGGCGCCGATCATCGGTCCGGCGGCGCTCTCCGGGCTACAAGACGCGCTGATGCTCGCGCGCGATCACCTGGGGGAGGATGACCCGCTGTGCGAACGGCTGGCGGAGGTGGAGCGCCTGCTTGACACGCCTCCCCAAAGCCTGGGCGGCTACCGCGAGCGTCTGCACCAGATGCTCGAGCGTACCGAAGAACTGTACCCGAGCGGCGCCGCCGCCGACTGGCTGTGGGCCGCGCGGCGCCAGGCCCGCGCCCACCTGGAGGACCTGGAAACGCTGGCCGGCGCGGAGGGCGAGTCGGACAGGCCCGTGCCAACTCTGGGAGACCTGGCGGTACGCAACGGGGCCGCAGCGCGCCTGCTGGAGCGCCAGGCGGCGATCATCGCCCAGGCCCGCGAACTGGCCCTGGGTATGGACTTCCGCTTCCTCTACGACGAAACCCGGCGCATCTTTGTCATCGGCTACAACGTCAGCGAGGGGCGTCGTGACAACTCCTTCTACGACCTGCTCGCCTCCGAGTCGCGGCTGGCGAGCTTCGTGGCGATCGCCAAAGGCGACGTGCCCAAGGAGCACTGGTTCCACATCGGGCGCACCTTCACACCCGCCGCCGGGCCGGCGACCCTGATGGCATGGAGCGGCACGATGTTCGAGTACCTGATGCCGCAACTGGTGATGGCCACCTTCCCCGAAACGCTGCTCGAGGCCACGGTGCGCGGCGCGGTCGCGGCGCAGATCGCCTACGGGGAGCGCAAGGGCGTGCCGTGGGGTATCTCCGAGTCGGCCTTCAACAGCCGCGATCTGGCGATGAACTACCAGTATCGCGCCTTCGGCGTGCCGGGCCTGGGCCTGAAGAGCGGCCTGGCCAACGATCTGGTGGTGGCGCCCTATGCCACGGTGCTGGCGTTGAGCGTACAGCCGCACGCGGCGGTGGAGAACCTGCGGCGCTTGATTAACCTGGGGATGTGGGGCGCCTATGGCCTCTACGAAGCGGTGGACTTTACACCTGAACGACTCCCGCCAGGCCAGCATCACGCCATCGTGCGCTCCTTCATGGTCCATCACCAGGGGATGAGCCTGGTGGCGCTCGACAACGCGCTCCACGACGCGGTCATGCAGCGCCGCTTCCACCAGGAGCCGATGATTCGCGCCACCGAGCCCCTGTTGCACGAGAAGATCCCCCAGAGCGCGCCGATCCAGTTGCCCGAAGACGTGGCCGAGGCCCCGGCGGTGGTCATGCCTGTGGTCCCCACTTCGCGCCAGTTCGCCAGCCCGGGCACGGCGACCCCGTATACCCACCTGCTGGGCAGCCCGATCTACAGCGTGGCGCTTACCAACGCTGGCGGCGGGGCCAGCTTCTACAAGGGCCTGGCGGTTACCCGCTGGCGTCCCGACGGTACCCGCGACTGCTGGGGCAGCTTCATCTACCTCCGCGATGCCCGCAGCGGGCTGGCGTGGTCGGCGGCTTATCAGCCCCTGCGCCGCGAGGGCCAATACTACCGCGTGCGCTTCAGCCTGGAGAAGACCGAGTTCGTGCAGCAGATCGGCGGCATTGAAACACGTATGGAGGTGACGGTCTCGCCGGAGGATCCGGCGGAGGTGCGGCGCATCACCCTGACCAACCTGGGCGCCGCTCCCCGTGAACTGGAGGTCACCAGCTACGCCGAACTGGTGCTGACGCCACCCATGGCCGAACTGGCTCACCCGGCCTTTGCCAATCTGTTCGTCGAGACCGAGTTCGTGGCCGAGCGAGGGGCGCTGCTGGCCTCGCGGCGTCCCCGCGCGGCGGACGGCGAGCGGCCCTACGCGGCGCACGTGGTGGCGGCGCGTTCGGGGGTAGTGGGTGAGGTGGAGTATGAAACCGACCGGGCAGCCTTCCTGGGACGGGGCCACAGCCCGGCCCACCCCGTAGCTCTGGATCGGCCCCTGAGCGGCAAGGTGGGCGCGGTGCTCGACCCGATCTTCAGCCTGCGGCGGCGCGTGCGCATCGCCCCGGGGGCCTCGGTGCAACTCTTCTTCACCACCGCCATCGGCACGACCCGTGAAGAGGCCCTGCGCCTGGCCGACAAGTACCGCGACCCCCTGGTGGGGGCGCGGGCCTTCGACCTGGCCTGGACCCAGGCCCAGGTCGAACTGCAAAGCCTGAACCTAGACGGCGACGCGGCCCACCGCTACCAGCGCCTGGCGGCCTTTGCCATCTTCCCCGACCCGCTCCGGCGCGCCGCACCCGAGGTGATCGAACGCAACCGTAAGGGCCAGCCCGGCCTGTGGGCCTACGGCATCTCCGGCGACGACCCGATTGTGCTGGCGCGCATCTCTGCGCCGGGCGAGTTGGGGCTGGTGCAGGAACTGTTGCAGGCCCACGAGTACTGGCGGCTGAAGGGGCTGCGGGTCGAACTGGTCATCCTCAACGAGGAAACTGGCGGCTACTTGCAGGACTTGCACGAGCAGTTGCTGGCGCTGATCCGCAGCGGGCGGGCCGGGGGCTGGCTCAATCAGCGCGGCGGCGTCTTTGCGCTGCGGGCCGATCTGATGCCCGAGGAGGACCGCGTGCTGCTGGAGAGCGCCGCACGGGTGGTGCTGGTGGGCCGGCGTGGCAGCCTGGCCCAGCACCTGCGGCGCCGGGAACAGGATACGGCGCCGCTGCCCCAGATCCTCGCCGTTCCTCCGGCGGGATCGGCCCTGCCCCCCGGCGAACCGCTCGCGCTGCGCGGCCCTTACGGCGGCTTCGCCCGCGACGGCGCCGAATATGTGATCGAACTGGCGCCCGGCCAGTACACGCCCGCACCCTGGATCAATGTGATCGCCAACCCGCGCTTCGGCTGCACCGTCTCGGAGCGCGGCGCGGGCTACACCTGGGCCGAGAACAGCCGCGAGAACCGCCTGACGCCCTGGTCGAACGACCCGGTCGGCGACCCGGCGGGCGAGGCGCTCTACCTGCGCGACGAGGGCGACGGCGCGGTCTGGTCGCCGACCCCCTGGCCGCTGGGCGCGGGCCACTGGCGCGTGCGCCACGGCTTCGGCTACAGCGTCTTCGAGCACCGCCGCCACGGGATTGCCAGCAGGCTGACGGTGGGCGTGGCGCCGGAGGACCCGGTGAAGTTCTACCGGCTGGAACTGACGAACGAGAGCGGCGGCGAGCGCGAGCTGAGCCTGACATTTTATGTCGAGTGGGTGCTCGGCGTGTTCCGCGAGCAGATGGCGCCCTTTGTTGTGACCGCGATCGACGAGGAGCGGGTTGCGCTGCTGGCACGCAACTCCTACAACCACGAGTTCGGCGAGCGCGTCGCCTTCATCGCCGCCAGCGAGCCGGCCTCCTTCAGCGGCGACCGCAGGACCTTCATCGGGCGCAATGGCGATCTTACCAGCCCGGCGGCGCTGCTGCGCGGCGGGCCGCTTGCAGGTCGTGTGGGCGCCGGGCTGGACCCCTGCGGCGCACTGCGCTGTCTGCTGCGGCTGGCCCCCGGTGAACGGCGCACGATTGTGCTGCTGCTGGGGCAGGGGGCCAATGCGGGCGAGGCGTGGGCGCTGATCGAACGCTACCGCGACCCCGCCGCGGTTGACGCCGCCCTGGACCGGAGCACCGCCATCTGGAACACCCGGTTGGGCCAGGTCTGCGTGCGCACCCCGAGCGCGGAACTGGACGTGCTGCTGAACGGCTGGCTGCTCTACCAGACGTTGAGTTGCCGGATCTGGGCGCGCTCGGCCTTCTATCAGTCAGGCGGGGCCTACGGCTTCCGCGACCAACTGCAAGATGTGCTGGCGCTGCTGCACACCGAGCCGGTCCTGGTCCGTGAGCACCTCCTGCGGGCGGCGGCGCGGCAGTTCGTGGAGGGCGATGTGCAGCACTGGTGGCACCCGCCGACGGGGCGGGGCATCCGCACGCGCTTCTCCGACGATTACCTCTGGCTGCCCTTCGCCACTGCCCACTACGTCCGCTTTACCGGCGACAGCGCCGTGCTCGACGAAGTGGCGCCCTTCCTCGAAGGCCGGCCCCTGGCCGACGGCGAGGCGGAGTACTACGAACACCCGAGCGTATCCGAGGAGCAGGGCACGCTCTACGAGCACTGTGCACGGGCGGTGGAACTGGCCCTGCGACGCAAGGGCGCGCACGGTTTGCCACTGATGGGCGCGGGCGACTGGAACGACGGGATGAACCTGGTCGGCGCGGGCGGACGGGGCGAGAGCGTCTGGGTCGGCTGGTTCCTGATCGTCGTGCTGCGGGCCATGGCCGAACTGGCCACGGCACGCGGCGACGATGAGCGGGCCACCCGCTACACCGCGGCGGCGGAAGAGCAACTGGCGGCGATTGAAGCCAATGCCTGGGACGGAGACTGGTACCTGCGGGCCTTCTACGACAACGGCACACCCCTGGGGTCGGCGCACGACGAGGAATGCCGGATCGACCTGCTGCCGCAGGCCTGGGCAGTGATCGCCGGCGGCGACCCCGCACGGGCGCACCAGGCTATCGAGTCGGCCCTGGTCCGCCTGGTGGACCGCGAGGCGGAGCTTATCCGGCTCCTGACGCCGCCGTTCGACCGCAGCGAGCAGAACCCCGGCTACATCAAGGGCTACGTGCCGGGTGTGCGCGAGAATGGCGGGCAGTACACCCACGCGGCGATCTGGCTGATCTGGGCCTGCGGGCTGCTCGGGGCGCGGGCGGATGCCTACGCGCTCCTCGAGATGATCAACCCCGTGCGCCACGCTAACACCCAACCTGAGATCTACAAGGTTGAACCGTATGTTGTCGCTGCCGATGTGTACGCCGCCGAGCAGCACCGTGGGCGTGGCGGGTGGACCTGGTACACCGGCTCGGCAGGCTGGCTCTACCGGCTAGGGTTGGAGGTGATCCTGGGGCTGCGGCGCGAAGGGGCCACGCTGCGCGTGCAGCCGTGTGTGCTGCCCGAGTGGCCGGGCTACGAGGTTACCTACCGCTACGGCGGGAGCTTGTACCACATCCGGGTGGATCGCTTGCCGGAAGAACCCGGCGTGGACCTCGAAACCCTGCTCGACGGCGAACCGTTGCCCGACGGGCGCATCCCCCTGCGCAACGATGGCCAGAGCCACGAGGTCGTGGTGCGCACCTCCAGGCAAGGGCACGGGGAAACCAGGTTGGCCCATCCCTCTCCGACGGAGCGAAGATAACCGGTCCGGGAGAGCTTGGCCCTCGCGCCCGGCCCCGGGCATCACCGTCCCACGGCAGCGCCTCGATCCATGCGGGGCACATACACGACCGGCCGGCGCTCGAAGCGCAGGGCCACATCGCTTACCAACGGCGCGGGCAAAGACAGCGCCAGACTGGAGGCGGTTGTTGTCACGGTCTCGGTCATCGTTAGTGTACCCGTGTAAGTATCCCACCAGGTGACGCGGTAGGCCCCGGGGGCGAGATCGGGGATCGTGAGCGTGCCGCTGATGGGCGCGACGGGCACGGCGTCCACAACATTGCGCCAGGTGTGACGGCGATTGCTAACCCAGAGGTGACCGCGATAGGCGAGGCGATCAGCCTGCCCCCACGCCCGCAGGTCAGGGTGCGAGGTGATCGCCCGCGCCTCGGCATAGCGCCCGTTGTTCAAGGGAATGCCGTCCATGAAGTCGCGGTAGGCTTTGAAGTGCCTGTAGAGGTTGTAGCGGCGGATGTTCTCGGCATCCCAGTACAACTCGTAGAGCCCACCGGCGTTGATCTGTCCCCAGATGAAATTGTGGAGCCAGATCCCGCGCGTATCGCGGCGCTGGTCATGATGCGCGTCTCCGCGATAGTCGTCTGCGCCGCCGAGGGCCACCTCGCCCCGGGTGACCGGCTTGCGCGGGCCGGACCGGGTTCGCCCGCCGATCTGCCAGCTATAGGCGGCAGTGAGCAGGGCTGTGTCGTCATTTAACGGGGTGAGATCAAACGATCCATTCAGGTAAACCGGCTGCCCATCGGGCGCGATCAGTTCCACCTCATCAATCCAGGCCGCGCCGCCCGTCCCGAACCCATTCTGAAAGTAGATGGCGAGGGTATGGACTCGGTCGTCGTTGATGATGAGGCGCGTCGAGAGTGGCGCGGGGGCGCCGTCAGCCAGGTAGCGGCTATCAAACACGCGCCAGGGGTAGGTGCCGGCGGGCGCGCTGCACAGGAACTGCTGGCCGTTCGCGGCGGCCGGTACCACGTTTGAGCGGCCATCTGGCCGGTCCTGATCGAGGATCCACAGCAGGCGCGGACCGGCGAGATCGTTCGGCTGGTCGTAGCCGCAGACGCCGGTGAAATTCTCGGCACGCATGCGATAGCGGATCACCCATTCGCCTGCGCCACGAATGACCAGGGAGCGGGGCGTGGCGCCGGCGTTATTGAACTGTTCTGTTCCGGGAATGCGCACAGCGGAACCCGTGCCGCCGAACACGTAGTCCGGGCGGCTCTCGAAGGCCAGAGGAGCGTCAATCTGCTGCGCCCAGCCCGCGGCAAGCGCCCCACAACAGGCGTAGGCATGGACATCGGCGTAGTCCACTCCGCTGTAGGCCGGATTGTTCCAGAACTCAGCAATGGGAAAGCTGTGCCAGGTTGAGGTGGTAACAAGGTGGCGCGAGGGATCATTTGCCCGCATAAAGCGCCCGAAGGCATCCGCCTGGGCGTAGTGGTTGCCGTTATACGGATCACCCTCGTTGAGCAACTCCCAGGAATGCACCGCGCGCGAGTAGCCCCAGCGGGCGATCAGGTAGCGCCAGAAATACTCGTGATAGCGCCGCACCACCGTGTTCGGCGCAGCGTAGAAGCGATCGTTGTCGAGGTCGTAGTACGCGCCAACCAGGCTGCCGTCGGGCGCGATATGGTTGGCGATCCAGTCGTTTTTCTCCAGGACGACCGGGCGGATGGTCACCCCGGTCCGGGCGGCCTGCTCCAGCACATAGTCCCATTGCCAGGAGGGCGCCTGGTCGAAGTAGCGGTGGTAGGCAAAGCGGTTCTTCCACAGCACTTCGCTGCCGACGGCTGCGCGGCCGTTCCACTCCTGTACCGAGACCTCGTCCACGAAGACATCGCCGCCGGTGGTATTCTCCAGGATGAGGTAGAAGTTGTCGAGAAAGAAGTCATTCGCCCCGGTGGTAAACGTGCCCATCACCTCGGTCCAACCCGTGGCGCCGGTGACGAACTCGACCAGCCGGGTCGTGTTTTCGGCGGTCGAGGCGGGATCGGCGCATGTCTCGCCCAGCCAGCCTCCGCGCCGGATGGTGAACCCGTAGGGGTAGCGAGCGTCCCGCGGGCCAGTCACGCCAACCGCGCGCACCCGCGCGCGAACGAGGTAGGTGGTGTTGGGCTTGACGGCGATGTTGTTCGAGAAGCCCTGAAACATGCACGGGTTGCGCCGGTTGGACATCGCGGGATCGGCGTAATCCCACAGCCGTAGCGAGAACTGATGATCGGCATAGGCATCGGCATAGCTCAGGCTCGGCGGGTTGAGGTAGCCGCCCTCGCCAGGCAGATGGTGTGAGTGCCAGGGGTTCCAGGGAGCCATGAAGATGCCGCTGCCGCTCATCCACACCCGCAGGAAGTTGACCCGGTAGCGTTCAAAGCGCCGCATGTCGGTATCGACGTGGTAGGTGAAACGATCGCCGTCGAAGCCCGCGCCGTGCCCCGCAGCGATGAACGGCGAGCCGTCGGAATACTCGAAATAGCCCGGATCGCGCTGGCTGATGCGGATAAAGCCGTGGTTGTGGGACGAGACCGGCGGCGTGACCGTGAACGCGCCAATGTCGCTGAAGACAACCCCGGAGGCATCCTGGGCACGCAGGCGGTAGTGCCAGACACCGGTCCGTTGCGGCGCAAAGCGCACCTTCCAGACCGGCGCGCCGCGTGGATACAGCCACTCCGAGCCATTCGCGCAGTCGTTGGCCTCAGTGTCGGCGATGCAGCGACGCTGGTAATCCTGGTACAGAAAACCCGGCTGGATGATCACCGTCTTCCAGTTGTCCGGGCTGAACAGAGCGTCCACGCTGATACCGACCCCGGCGGGCACTCCAGCAGGCGGAGCGGGGTCGAAGGGATAGGCTGGATTACTGGCTATGGCGCCATTGATATCAAAGGTTAATTCAAACTTGCCGTACTGCTCAACCTGCGCTGCGCCTGCCTGGACATTGACAATGACCAGCCTCCCCTGCCCCTGGCCAGTGCCAGCAGCGAGAAGCCGGTCCCGTGGCAGCGCCGCAACGATTATACCGAGGGCCAGCAGTATGATTAACGGATGTCGGCCCATGGTTCCGCCTTAATGGGTTTCTGAGCGGGCGCAGCCCTCCCGGAACCTCCCCCCAGCCAGCGGCCTGGGGAAACATGGTTGCCCCACCACTTTCGCAGAGACGTCGCAGGCAACGCCTCTACCCGCCGCAGGCAGGGGCGTGGGGAAACCAGGTTTCCCCACCCGCTTCTCTACCCGCTGGCGGGGCACAGCCCTCCCGGACCCTCTCGCAGTCCGGACAGGCCCAATGAAGCGACGACGCACGGCGCCTCCTTACCGCGCGCGCCGCCTGAACCATAATAGCTCCGCCATCAGGGTCAGGGCCACGGGCCAGACCCAGCGCAGGTCAGCGGGGAGCGGCGGGGGCGTCGGCTCGTCGGTCGAGTCGAAGGTGACCAGGTAGAACCGCTCGCGATTGGCGAGAAAGCTCTCGCGGTTCAACTCCACGCCGAGGAGCCGCGCCATCGCGCGGAGCCCTGGACTGTGCTCAAAGCAGTCGTAGGCGGCATCGAGTTCCAGGTCATCAGTAACACGACGCCCGCGCGCGTGGCGCACCTCGCCGCCAGGCTGGAGCGTCACCCGCGGGTCGGCCAGCATGTTCTGGTACCAGTCGGGCCGGGCCCCGTACCCGCTCATCACGTAGATGCGTCCGGCGCAGATGTGGTACTCGATCGCCGTGCGCCGGGTCAACCCGCTGCTGCGGCCGGTGGTGCTTAAAATCATCACCAGGTGGCCAATCAGCGGCCCCAGCCCCAGGCGGTAGAGCGTGATTGGCGCGCGGTTGATCGCCCGCCGGAGCGGGCGGTTGGGGTAGGCTGCCCAGGCGGGCAGCGGTAGTTCCTTCATCGGCGTTCCTCTCCTGGCAGTGGCAAGCGGAGGAGCCAGAGGGAGTATACCCTGTGGACAACCACTTGAACGAGAAGAAACGACCACCGTACCGTGGCGGTATGATCCGCACTTTCACTTTGCACACACCGCAAGATGCGGTACCATGTCAACCAGTGGACCTGTCAGGGAAGGATCAGGTAGTGTGAACAACTCACTCAGTTTTCTAACCGGGCTGGCCGTCGGGGCGGGGCTAACATTCGCCGCCCGGGATCTCGCCCCGGCCCTGGCGCCCCATGCCCGCACGCTGACCAAGCGCGGGCTAAAACTGGCCGTGCTGGGCTTCGAGCGGGGCCGCGAGGCCCTGGCGCTCACCGCCGAGTCGCTCAGCGATCTGGTGGCCGAGGTCCAGGCCGAGTTGCAGGCGGAACGGGCCACGCCCCGGCCGGCGCCGGCGAATAATGGCAGCGACCTGCTGGCCGAACTGCTCGCCGACGAGCAGCCGGCCAATGTAACGCCTGAAGCCTAGCGCCGCCCCGGGCGACTCGCCTGGAGCCAGCGCGAGGGCGAGGCGTTCCAGATACGCTACGCCCCATTTGCTCATCGCGGCCAGAGGGGGACGCTATGTTGCCAGACGACCCATTTTGGGCCGCAGCGCAGAGGTGAGCGCGGCCCAATACACCACACACTGGCTATAACATCCGCAATCAATCGCCCCGGGGGGTCACTATGCTGCCAGTAGCCTTTGTTGCCCACCAGGCTGGCGAGCGGCTGCGCCTGCGCATTCCGGCGCGCAAAGGTGATGCCGCGTTCTTCGAGCGCGCGGAGCGCGATCTCGCCGTATGCCCTGGAGTGGCCTACGCCGAAGCCAACCCGTTAACCGCCAGCATCCTGCTGCACTTCCACGGCGACCTCAACGAACTGGCCAGCGCCGCCAGCACCGGCCATCTGTTCACCCTTGAACCGCCCCGGATGCCGGAGTATTCGGTGCTCGATGTGGTAGCTGATCGCGTTGATCGCATCGAACACTTCATCCAGCGTCGCTCGCAGGGGGCGCTGGATCTGGAGACGGTCCTGTTCCTGGGGTTGGTCGGCGCGGGGGTGGTGCAACTGGCCCGCGGCCAGGCGCTTGGCCCGGCCAGCACCCTCCTCGCCAATGCTGCCACCATCCTGGCCTTGCATCGCAATCGCCGCGACCGCAGGTGATCAAGCGGGGAAACCAGGTTGCCCCACACCCCTGCCCAACGGGAGGGTTTGAGAGGCCGCAGGGTAACCAGGTTGCCCTGCCCCCCTGCCTGATAGGAGGATCCTGGAGGGCGCAGCCCTCCCAGGAAAACCCTTTTCATATCATTCGTATGCGGCGTAGGTATGTGAGCTTCTATGAGCGTAGCACCATCCCACCGGGCAGGCGACTGCGGCATGGCCGAGTTGAGCGTCCTGCTCGAAGAGGTCTTCGCAGGCGGGGGAACAGCGCGCGGTTTGCTGGTGGCGCTGACCAGCCTGCCCTGTCGCACCATTCCGGGCCACGTCTTCCGCGCCGCCCTTGATCAGTATGGCCTGCGTTCGACGTTCGACACCATTCTCCAGGACCGCGAGGTGATCGAGGCGCTGGAGTCGGTGCATCTGCCCGCCAGCGGCGAGACGCGCGCGGTGCTGCTGCGGCTGAGCCGGCCGCTTACGCTGTACCAGCGCATCGGCGTGGGGCGCATGCGCCTGCACGTTAACCGCGAGTTGCTGCTGTTGATTGACGACCGCGATGAGGTATCCCTGCGCCGGGGCGACATCCGCATGTCCTGGATGCGGATGAACGAGGAGGTGCTGGTGCGGCTGCGGCGGGCGCGCGACCGTTCGGGCGCGCCGGTGGATATGCTGGCGGTTTCGGCCGGCCACGTTATCAGTCAGACCTATCCGCTGGATGTGATCACCCTGCCGCGGCGGGTCGCCCGCGAGCGTGTAGCGATGGAAGCGCCACCGGCGCCGCTGCCGCCGCCTGTTGCACCGCCGGCGCCGGTCATCGCCCCCGTAACGGCCCCGGCGGCGGTTCTGCCTGCTTCAGCGGTAAGCCCGCCAGCGGCGGTCGTCACCGTAGTGCATCGCTCGCCAGGCCGACTGCGCCTGCGTATCGCCCGGCTTTACCGCAACGAGGTCGAGAAGGCGCGCCTCGAACGCGCCCTCCGGGGTCGCGCCGGCATCATCAGCGTGGTTGCCAGCAGCCTGACGGGGACACTGCTGCTGCGCTTTGCCTCACCGCTCACCCACGAGGAAGTTGAGCGCACCGTCGGGCGCATCCTCAGTGGCGAAGACGTCGGCGAGGGCGGGCGCCGCCAGCAGGCGCACCACCCCTGGCACGTTTTCGACATCGAGCAAACCGCCACCCTGCTCGACACCTCGCCGGATCGGGGCCTGAGCGACGCAGTGGCCCTCGAACGGCTGAGCCAGTATGGACCCAACCTCCTGCCTCAGACCGTCAGTCGCTCACCGCTCCAGATTATGCTCGAACAGTTCTCCAGCCTGCCCGTGGTGCTGCTGGGCGTCTCGGCGGTGGTGTCAATCGTGACAGGCGGCCTGGTGGATGGGGTGGTGATCCTGGGTGTGGTGGCCCTGAACGCGGGGATCGGCTTCACTACGGAATACTGGGCCGAGCAGACCATCGCCGGGCTGAACCGCGGCCTGGAACCGCACGCCGTGGTGGTGCGGGATGATCAGGAACGCGAGGTGGCGAGCGAAACATTGGCGCCTGGCGACCTGATCATCCTCCGCCGTGGGATGGCTGTGCCCGCCGACGCGCGCCTGATCGTCGCCGATCACCTCAGTGTAGACGAATCGGCGCTGACCGGCGAGAGTGTGCCGGTCAACAAGGGCGTCGCGCCGCTCGACCAGCGCAACGTGCCCCTGGGGAGTCGCACCAATATGGTCTACCGTGGCACGGTGGTCACCGGCGGCAGTGGCAGGGGCCTGGTAGTGGCAACTGGGGTCTCCACGGAGATCGGCGAGATCCAGCGGCTGCTGGGCGAGGCCGAGCAGCCCGAAACGCCCCTGCAGCGCCAGCTCCGCACGCTGAGCGGGCAACTGGTTGCCGGGTCGCTGGTGTTGTGCGGCGTCGTGTTTGGCATCGGCCTGGTGCGGAACCTGGGCCTTCTGGAGATGTTCAAGACCGTCATCGCCCTGGCCGTGGCCGCCGTGCCCGAAGGCTTGCCCACCGTCGCCACCACCACCCTGGCCATCGGCCTGCGCCGCCTCGAACAGCAGGGCGTGCTGGTGCGGCGCCTGGTGGCCGTGGAGACCCTGGGTTCGGTGGAGTTCCTCTGCCTGGATAAGACCGGCACGATCACCCGCAACGAGATGACCCTGGTGATGGTCATCACGGGCGAGCGGCGCTACGACCACGGCACGGGCGGTTTCAGCGTCGAGGGTGAGACCCTGCCCCCCGGCGGCAGCCCCGATCTCGAAGAACTGCTGCGGCTGACGGCGCTCTGCAGCGAGGTGCGCCTGGAGCCTGCCGCGGACGGCCCGCGGCTCGTGGGCACGCCGACGGAGACCGCCCTGGTGCGCGCCGCGCTCGAACAGGGGATCGACGTCGAGGCCCTGCGTGCGCGCTACCCCCTGCTGCGGACGCGCCTGCGCAGCGAGGGGCGCGGGTTCATGGATACGCTCCACCAGGACGGCAGCGGCTACCTGCTGGCGGTCAAAGGCAGCCCCGACCAGGTGCTGGGCCTCTGCGACCGGGTGAGTGAAGCCGGCGTGATGCGCCCGCTGACCGAGGAGGACCGTGAGCGCATTCTGGTAGATAACGAGCGCATGGCCGGCCAGGCCCTGCGCGTGCTCGGCGTGGCCTACCTGCCCGACGACGGTGCGCCCGAGGAGCGCCGCAACTTGATCTGGATCGGACTGGCCGGCATCGCCGACCCGCCGCGACCAGAGATCCCCGCCCTGGTCGAACAACTGCGCGCGGCGGGGGTGCGCACGATCATGATTACCGGCGACCAGAGCGCCACGGCGACAGCAATCGCCCGGCAGATCGGCCTGGGCCACGAAGGGCACCTGGAAAGCCTCGACGCCGCACAACTCGAAACCCTGCCCCCCGACGTGCTGCGCAGCCTGGCCGAGCGGGTGGACATCTTCTCGCGGGTCAGTCCGGCACACAAACTCTACATCGTGCAGGCCCTGCAACGGGCCGGGCACGTGGTGGCGATGACCGGCGACGGGATCAACGACGGCCCGGCCTTGCGCGCCGCCGACATTGG
The DNA here is from genome assembly GCA_937918935.1 of uncultured Chloroflexales bacterium. Lineage (GTDB taxonomy): Bacteria > Chloroflexota > Chloroflexia > Chloroflexales > Chloroflexaceae > JACAEO01. Next base: position 59,339 of record CAKZSI010000026.1, read on the forward strand.
CATTGCCATGGGGGTGAGCGGCAGCGACGTGGCCCAGGAGGTCGCCGATATGATTGTGCGCGACGACAACCTGGCGACGATCGTCGGGGCCATCGAGCAGGGACGCACGATCTACAGCGACATTAAGAAAGCCGTCCACTTTATTCTCGCCAGCAACACGAGCGAAATCGCAATTACGCTGCTGGCCACTGCCGCCGGCACAGGCGAGCCGCTTTCGCCTCTGCAGTTGCTCTGGATTAACCTGGTCACCGATGTCTTCCCTGAACTGGCGCTGGGGTTGGAACCACCGGAGTGCGACGTGTTGCGCCAACCCCCGCGCGACCCTCGTGCAACCATGTTTAACCGCCGCGATGTTCGGCGTATCGGGGTGGAGAGCGTCATCCTCACTACCGTCGCCCTCGGCGCCTACGGCTGGGGCCTGGCGCGGTACGGCATGGGGCCGCGCACCAGCACCCTGACCTTCACCACCCTCACCACCTCGCAGTTGCTCTACGCCATCAGTTGCCGCTCCGAGAAACGCTGGCTCTTCGACCGCAAGCCTTCAGCGGCGAACCCCTACATGACCTTCGCCGTGGGCGCCGGGTTCGGGCTCCAGGGTATCACCACCCTCCTCCCCGGCCTGCGCCAGGTGCTGGGAACCACCTCCCTCGGCCTGTCGGACTGGCTGCTGGTGCTGGGGCTGGCCACCACGCCCTACCTTGCCAGTGAATTGATGAAGGCTATTGAACGCCCATGCAGTGTAGACAGGAAAGACGCAGACAGCCATGGCCAGTGAGTATGTGTTTACATCCGAGTCCGTCACGGCAGGGCATCCCGACAAGCTCTGCGACCAGATCAGCGACACCCTCGTCGGCCATATTCTCTGGCAAGATCCCGCCGCGCGGGTGGTGGCCGAATGCGCCGTCTCCACCGGCATTCTGTTCGTGTCGCTGAAGGCGGCGACCACCGCCAGCATTGACATTCCCCGCGTCGCCCGTGAGGTCATCCTGGAGGTCGGGTACGACCGCGGCAGCTTCAATGGCCGCACCTGCACGGTGATGACCAACCAGCTTGAAGAGCCGGAAGCCGCGCGCTCGAGCATGCGCGACCGCGAGAGCGCCCTGTCGGAACTGGTCGCCCAGGAGAACGTGACCCTCTTTGGCTTCGCGTGCACGCAGACGCCCGTGCTGCTGCCGCTGCCGATCTGGCTGGCCAATCGCCTGGCGCAGCGCCTTGACATCGTCTGCCGCGAGCACCGCGACGACCTCGCGCCCGACGGGAAGGTGCAGGTGGGCATTGTCTACCGCGACCACCAGCCCTGGCGCATCCACAGCCTGACCCTGGTGGCCAGCCAGCGCCACGTCGATCTGCCCCTGGCCCGGCTGCGCCAACTGATCATCGAGCAGGTGGTTAAGCCAGTGTTCGAACACGAGCCGCTGGTCCCCGATGCGGAGACGCGCCTGCAGATCAACCCTGAAGGCACGGTAGTGGAGGGTGGTCCGGCGCTGCACGCGGGCCTGACCGGGCGCAAGACCGGCGCCGATACCTACGGGGGCTACGCGCGCCAGAGCAGCGCGGCGCTGAGTGGCAAGGACCCGACCCGCATTGACCGTACCGGGGCCTATGCCGCCCGCCACGCGGCGAAGAACGTGGTGGCGGCGGGACTGGCCTCGCGCTGTGAGGTGCAACTCAGTTACTCGATCGGCTTCCGTGACCCGGTGAGCGTGCGGGTGGAGACCTTTGGCACCGGTGCGCTCAGCGACGATGACCTGTCGGAGCGGGTGGCGCGGGCCTTCGATTTCAGCGTGGGCGGAATAATCCGCCGCTTCGATCTGGCCGGGCTGGCCGCCCGGTCCCGCGGCCGGCTCTACCAGCGTGTGGCGGCGCATGGCCACTTCGGAAGGCCCGAACTGGCGCTGCCGTGGGAGGCCACCAATGGAATGGAGGCCCTGCGGGGGATGGAGTAGGTGGTGTGGAGGTGTAAAAACACCTCCACAGACCAACAAGGAGGACACGTCTGATGCCCACTTCGAGCTACCTGACCATCGACCCCGACACCTTCGCCGATGAGCGGCGCTTCGTGCTGGAGTGCCTGCACCAGGTGCTGCGGGAGGCAGGAGAGCCGGAACTGGCTGCGGCGCTCCCCTGGCCGGAAACTTTTACGACGCCGCTGCCCGAGGTGGCACCCGAACGGCTTATCCAGGCCCTCTCGATTGCCTTCCAGTTGCTCAAAATGGTTGAAGAACGGGCTGCGGTGCAGTACCGGCGGCTGACGGAAACCCGTGAGGGTCTGGCGGCGGTGCCGGCGCTGTGGGGTGAGGCGCTCTGCCAGTTGCGGAGTTGCGGGATCACCGGGGAGGACATCGTCGCCGCACTCCCCGAGGTGCGGGTCGAACTGGTGCTCACCGCGCACCCTACCGAGGCCAAACGTGCCACCGTGCTCGAGCACCACCGTGCCCTCTACCTGCTGCTGGTCAAACGCGGCGAAACCCGCTGGACGCCCTATGAGCAGGAGTCGATCCGCGCCGAGGTGCTGGCACGCCTGACCACCCTCTGGCGCACCGGCGAGATCTTCCTGGAAAAACCCAACGTCGCTTCGGAACGGCGCAGCATCCTGCACTATCTGCGCAACGTCTTCCCCGATGTGGTCGGGCTGCTCGACGAGCGCCTGCGGCAGGCGTGGGCTGCGGAGGGCTTCGATCCGGCGCTGATTGATGGGGTAGAGCGACTGCCCCGGCTGCGCTTCGGCACCTGGGTCGGCGGGGATCGCGACGGGCACCCGCTGGTCACTGCCGAGGTTACCCGCGAGACCCTGGCCGAGTTGCGGCAACAGGCCCTGGGCATTATCCAGGATCAGCTACGCGAACTGGTGCGCAGCCTGAGCCTCTCTAACCTGCGCCAGGTCCCCCCACCAGAGTTCCTGCAACGCATCGGTGCGGTCGCCGCCGAACTGGGTTCCATCGGCGCGCGGGCGGTGCAACGTAACCCCAACGAAGCCTGGCGCCAATGGATCAGCCTGATGCTGGCGCGCCTGCCGCTCATCTCGCCCCCCGAAGCGTACCATTACCGCACAGCCGCCGAACTCGAGCGCGACCTGCACCTCCTCGCCACATCCCTCGACGCCGTGGGTGCGCAGCGCCTGGCTCGCCATTTCGTCCATCCGATCATCCGCAGCGTGCAGATCTTCGGCTTTCACCTGGCCGTACTGGACGTGCGCCAGAACAGTCATTTCCACGATCTGGCCCTGGGGCAGTTGCTGGCCGCCGCCGGCTTTTCCGATCACAACATGACCGCCTGGGACGTGCCACAGCGCATGGCGCTCCTGGAGCAGGAGTTGCATTCGCCACGACCCTTTGCCGGCCCCGCGGCGCATGTCGGCCCTGAAGCCGACGCGGTGCTCAGTTGCTACCGTGTGCTGCTCGACGAACTCAACATCCACGGGCCGGCAGGCCTGGGGGCGCTGATCGTCAGCATGACCCGTAGCGAGGCCGATCTGCTCACAGTCTACCTTTTCGCCCGCGAAGTGGGCCTGTTGCGCGAAACGCCTGATGGCCCGGCTTGCCCCCTGGAGGTTGTACCCCTGTTCGAGACCATCGCAGACCTGGAGCACGGCCCCGGCATCCTGGCCACTTTTCTCGATCACCCCCTGACCCGCCGGAGCCTGGAGTTGCAGCGGGAACTGCGGGGTGAGCGCGACCTGGTGCAGCAGGTGATGATTGGCTACAGTGACAGCAACAAAGATGGTGGTCTGGTAGCCAGCCTGTGGGCGCTTTACCGGGCGCAGAAAGCTATGGCCACAGTGGGGCGGGAACGCGGCGTGCGCATCCGCTTCTTCCACGGCCGGGGCGGCACAATCAGCCGGGGGGCCGGGCCGACCCACCGCTTCATCAAGGCCTTGCCCGCGGGGGCGCTGAGCGGCGACCTGCGGGTGACCGAGCAGGGTGAAGCAATTGCCCAGAAGTACGCCAACCGCCTGACCGCCGCCTACAACCTGGAACTGTACCTGGCGGGCGTGAGCCGCGCCACTGTGCTCGCACGCCACGCACCGGGGGAGGCGCACGTCCTCGAACCGGTCATGGACCGCCTGGCGGCCCTGAGCCGGGCGGCCTACACTGATCTGATCGGCAGCGCGGGCTTCCTGACCTTTTTCCGCCAGGCCACCCCGATTGACGCCCTGGAACAGAGCCGCATCGGCTCGCGGCCCACCCGGCGCACTGGCCAGGCTACCCTGGCCGACCTGCGGGCCATTCCCTGGGTGTTCAGTTGGAGCCAGGCGCGCTTCTTCCTCTCCGGCTGGTACGGCGTCGGCAGCGCGCTTGAACAGTTCCACCAGAGCGATCCGGCGACCTTCGCAATACTGCAACAGCACTTCCTCGGCTGGGCGCCACTGCACTACATCTTCAGCAACGCCGCCACCAGCGTGGCGAGCGCCGACCCGGAGGTGATGGGGTGGTACGCTGAACTGGTCGAGGATGCTGCACTGCGGGAGGCTATGCTCGGGCGCATCCTCGCCGAATACCGGCGTACAGTGGCCATGCTGGAGCGTCTCTACGACGGCCCCCTGGCCGAGCGCCGGCCCAACATCTTCAGCATGATCGAGGCCCGTAACCCCGGCCTGCGCCTCCTGCACCGCCAGCAGATCGCCCTGCTGCGCGAGTGGCGGGCGCTGCGCGCGCGCGGCGAGGACGACGGGGCGCTGCTGCCACGCCTGTTGCTCACTATCAACGCGATCGCAAACGGGCTGGGTTCCACCGGGTGATACGCGCCGGGGACAGCAGGGTTCGCGCATGTGTTCGGGGTTGCCCGCCCGCCCGGCCCGGGGTATACTACCATTGTAAAGGTTTTGCACAATTTCAAGGACCAGACCAATGACCATCTATGACTATACGGCCAACCTGATAGACGGAACGCCCCAGCAGCTCGACGCCTACCGGGGCAAGGTGGCATTAATCGTCAACGTCGCCAGCCGCTGCGGCTTCGCGCCGCAGTACGCGGGGCTGGAGGCCCTCTACCGCCGCCACAAGGACGAGGGCTTCGTCGTGCTCGGCTTCCCCTGCAACCAGTTCGGCTTCCAGGAGCCGGGGAACGAGGCTGAGATCCAGCAGTTTTGCAGCCTGAACTACGACGTCACCTTCCCCATGTTCGCCAAGATCGACGTGAACGGGCCGTGGACCCACCCGCTCTACGCCTATCTCAAGGCCGAGCAGCCTGGTTTCCTGGGCCTGCCGACGATCAAGTGGAACTTCACCAAGTTCCTGGTGGACCGCAACGGCAAGGTGCGCCGGCGCTACGCGCCCACCGACACGCCGGAATTCATCGAGCGCGACATCATCGCCCTGCTGCGCGAACAGCCAGCGCCGCAGCCCGTCGCGAACGGTGTGTCGCGGTGAAACCCCATCACGCAGGGGCGACCCTTGTGGTCGCCCCCTCTATATAATCGCTGACACGTCGGTGCGTCGATAAGGGAGCGAGGTTACTACCTCAGCGGAAAAGAGGCCAGCGTCAACTGGGCCAGCGTTCGTGCCGAGGGATGCGCCTGGGCCTCGGCCATGCGTCGCGCAACCTGCGGCATGGCATGTGAGCCGAGCATCAACGGGGCTACGGGCGGGTGGAAGCGGGCGATGAGCACCGACTTCTCGGGCGAGCGCAGCATTGCCGCATTGCAGACCGTACCCTCGCCCGCACTATGATCGTTGGCCAGCGCCCCGGAGAAGGCCCCCCAACTGGTCATGCCGGCGTAGTAGTTGTACCCGGGATGCGTGTTCACGGAGATCGTGCCGTAGCGCAGGTCGAACAAGGCACGCTCGTAAGCGGCGCGCACCCGCGGGTCGCGCAGCGTCTCCGGATGCACAACGATGGTGGCAGCAAGCCGACCCCACAGCCGCTCGTTGGCGAAGACCACCGCCCGGTCGATGAAGCTGGCTACATCGGGCGCGTCGAGCGCCGTTTCGCCCAGGAAGGGGCCGAACTGCTCGTGGGTGAAGAGCGGCTCGTCTGCATCCTCCGGATCAAGGTTGGGGACCAGAGTCCAGGGCAGTTCACCTTTGCCGGGCAGGCCCAGACGGCGCACATCGGCGTGCCGGGCCAGAATGGCGGCGTAGGTGGCCTCGCTGCCGGGGTACCAGGCGCGGCGGGTGGGGGTGGCGGCGAGGATCTGCTCGAAACGGCCCAGGAACTCGTGCCGCAGCGCCCACTGCCGGTGCTGGATGATCATCCGCGGAGACAAGCAGAGGTACCCTCCGTTAAAGACCGTCCAGGTGGCCATGGCAAGGGCCTGCATTTCCAGTTCAGCGGGCTTCCACGGACCCGGGACGATGATCGCCGGCGTGACGTTGCCCAGCTCGGCGGTGAACGGCCGGTCCAGGGGCGGCGGGCCAGCCAGGAGCCGTTCATAGGTCTCGCGCGAGCCAGTCAGGTGCACGCAATCAACCGCAGGGTGGTGGGCAAGGTAGAAGCCCACCCTGGCCCCGCCGGTCAGCAGGCGCAGGTAACCGCCGGCGATCAGCGGCGCAAAGGCCTCGGCAAAGAGCGGCTCGAGGTAGCTATTGATCGGGCTGAACTTGAACGCTACCACACGGCCTTCAACGAAGAGCTGGTAGAGAATGTCCGTAGGGACGACCAGCGCGGCGTTCCCGGCGCCGAGGACGGCCACCACCTGGCCAGGCTGCGGGGCGCGATAGGCCCAGGCCTGGGTGGTGATCGTCTCCTCCAGCGAAACGCCGGGCCGCATCCAGACCTCGGCGTGCAGACCGGGCCGGGTCAGTTCCTCGTAAATGTCATCAGGATAGACCCGCACCACGGCCTGGTCGCCAGGGCCACGGTACGGCGGGTGGGGGAGGCGGGGGTGGCCGTAGCGCTCGATCTCGGCCAGGGAGCGGCGAAGCAGGCGGGCGTAGCGGATGTTCATCGCCATCCCCAACCACTCCTCACCCTCGGCGTGGCCGCCGGGCGTCAGGCCCCTACCTTCCAGCGAGACTTCCACGATGCGCGGCCCGACACGCATCAGGCCAGCAAGCACCTCATCGAGCAGGACGCCGCGTTGCGCGGGGCCGAGGCGCGCCCAGGCGCCGGCATAGGCGCGCAACTCCTCCAGCGCCGCGTCGAGCACCGCGCGCTGCTCAGGAGTAAGCTCATCTTCTGGCGTTGGCGGAACGGGGCGGGCCTGCTCCGCTCCGACGCGATCAACCGTCGTGCTTGTCATCGCCTTCCTCCTTGAAGTCGAATGGACAGCGAACGACACACGAAAACGCGCATCCGAGCGCGCCATTCTATAATAGCCCCGGCGCCCGCTTTTGTGCGAGAATAATCCGGCACTGTGCGTAGAGGGCTCGCTACCGGGGGTATCACGCCGGCTCGGGTGCCACCCGGACGCGCCCCCGGAGGACGAGGCACGCCGCGCCAGGCATCGCCACAGTGCGGACGCGGGACGCCGCGCCACGACCCAGACGGCTCGGGCACACCACGGCGCGCCGTCCGTGACGCTACGGGGGCGCGGCCGAAGCGTTCGCGCCGGAGGGTGCGCGACCACAGGGCCGTGGTGGGGGCGCATGCGTCGGCCCTACTCCCCCACGTCCAGACGACCCTGCACGATGACATCCGCCCCACACAGCGTCACCGTGACATCGTTGAGCATGTGAGCATCAGCCAGACGGGTAATGCCCAGGTCGCCGATGGCGTTGATGCCCTCACCGAGGATCTTCGGCGCGACGCAGACGGCCAGCCGGTCGGCCAGGCGCGCCCGCAGCAGCGCGGTGATCACCCGCGCGCCACCCTCGACCATCAGTGACGCCACGCCGCGCCGGTACAGGGCCGCCATCAGCGCGGCCAGGTCCACGCCTCCTTCCGGCCTCGGCGGCAGCGCCAGCACCGTGGCCCCCAGCGCCTCCAGAGCCGCGCGGCGAGCGGGAGCAACGCCGGCCACGCAGGCGACGACGGTGCCATGCGCCGCGCCGTCACGCAGTACGGCGGCCTCGGGGGGAATGCGCAGGGTGCTGTCGAGCACGACGCGCAGAGGATCGCGGCCCGGCGCGAGCCGCACGGTCAGCCGCGGGTCATCGGCCAGTACGGTGCCGATGCCGACCATAATCGCGTCGTGGCGCGCGCGAAGTTCGTGGGCGAAGCGTAGCGACTCCGGGCCGCTGATCCACTGCGAACTGCCCGTCCGCGTCGCCAGGCGACCATCGAGGGTCTGGGCGTAGCTGATGGTTACGTGGGGACGCATGAATTACTGGTCGATTGCTGGCGCGCCGCACTGCAAGGGCGCATTATCGTCATCACTGGCTGTTAATGACCCTATGATATAATCTATCTATAAGGCGTGGTTCCCAGACTCGATGGAGGGTTCACGATCTTGAATGGAGCAACCTGGCATGATCGAAGCCCCGCATACACCTGATGCTAGCAAGCTCGCACATTTCAGTTTCGTCCGTCCGTTCAAAGACCAGCGTATGGCCCTTCACAGCCGCAGCACGATGCTGGCATTAAGCTACGTAATTGAACAGGCCGCGGCAGACAACCCCGACACTCGCCTCATCGCCGCTTTCCAACGCCTCGCCCTGTATCAACCGCAGGCGGAACGATACGAGCGTCTGGCCAGGCGCTGTTCCCAGGTATTCGTTCTGGGCTTCCCGGATGTGCAACCAGCAATGCCATCAGGCATCACCTTCGTCAATCTGGAAGCCACCTGGCCATTGATCCATGAATGGATCGTGATTGCCTGGGGTCCGAGTTGCACGGCTGCGCTCCTCGCGTATGATGTGGAACACTGCGCTCCAGAACGCCGCTCCAGGCGTTTCCGAGGTCTCTGGACCACCAGAAGCGATCAGATCGATGCCATTGTCACGGCATTTTACGCCGTTCTTCAGCAGCCGGCGCCGGTCATCAAGCACGACACCCGGGCAACGTATTTGACGAACCTATCAATCCAGAAGATGCTCCGGGCACGTCTCCAGGCGATGGGTTGAGCGAGGGACCTCGGCGGCCAGGCCGTACATCAGGGGCAGCGACGGCACGTCTTCGGGCGGCAGCCAGCGCCGCCCCGTTGCAGGGCGCATGTGGGCGAAGGGGCGCTCGCCGTTGACGAAGGGGTACTCGCGCAGCGCCGTGATCTGCAGGCCAGCGGTGGCCAGGGCGCTCACCACCTCGCCAACGCCCCAGCGGAACAGGTGGCAGGGGTGCGGATTGACGAAATCGCGCCGGCCCTCGGCGAAGCCGCCCGGCGAGAGACCGCCCGCTGCTTCACCGACATAGTCGCCCACGCCGGGCAGAGTCAACCGCGCGCCACCTGCCGGGTAGTCGTGAACGAGCCGCCAGGTCTGGTCGAACATGTTCGAGATCGGGTGAAACTCCATCAGGACGAAGCGTCCCCCCGGGGTCAGCACGCGCGCCACGCCGCGGGCAAACGCCGACAGGTCTGGCAGCCAGCAGATCACCCCATAGCCAGCGTAGACCCGCTCGAAGGCGCCAGCCGGGGCGGTGGCGAGGTACGTATACACATCGTCATGTACGAAGCGCGCCGTGATCCCCGTCTCGACACTAAGCCGCCGCGCCTCGGCGATGGCGGCGTCGCTCAGATCCACACCGGTGACTTCGGCCCCCAGCGCCGCGAGGCTGAGAGTGTCCTGGCCAGTGTTGCACAGCAGATGCAGCAGGCGCGTTCCGGCCACTGCGCCCAGCAACTCGCGCTCCTCGGGGAAGAGTGTCAGTCCTCCGGCACGCAGAAAGGCCGCCAGGCGGGGACGGTGGCTGGCGTGGGCCGGCACGGCCGCGTTCCAGGAGTGGCGATTTTGTTCGCTGATGGTTGGGTCGGTCATACTCCGTGTAGGGAAACCGGGTTTCCCCATTCCCCTGCCCGCCGGGCAGGCGCTGGCGGCTTCGCCGCCGGTTGAGTGAGAGTGGGGCAACCGGGTTTCCCCATCCCCCTGTCCGCCGGACAGACGCCGGCGGCCCTGGCGCCGGTTGGCGAGCCTCGGGGATACCTGGTTTCCCCGTCCCCCTGCTTGTGAGCGGGCGCTGGACCTTCCGGCCCGCTTACTCTTCTTCCGCCTCCTCATCGAACCCGAAGAAGCGCATCCACTCCTCCACCTCGGCGGCGCTGAGGGGGCGTTCGCTGATCTTCTCGTGTACGGAGACACGAGGCTGGTCGAGGGCCGCCAGGCGCCGGGCAAACTCCTGCGAACTGAGCACCGGAATGCCGCGCGCCCGCGCCTCGCCGGCCACGGCGCGATCGGACGTGACCACCAGCCATTCGTCGCGCCGCCTGACCGCGCGGATGCGCCGGATCAACTCGGCGTCGGCATCGGCGGGGGAGCGAGCGAAGTGCGCCTCCACCCCATAACCGTTCAGGTTTCCCGGACGACCATAGACGCCGCGATCGAAGATCACCACGACCTTTCGGCCCCGGCGCCGAGCCGCGTAGCGGCGCAACAGCAGCACCAGACGCGCCTCGTCGTCGGGCGCGGCGATGTCGATGGCCGGGATCTGGCCGATCAGGTTGTGACCGTCTATGAGGATTGGCATCTGATTCTATTGTAACATTCTCTTCTGGCGTCTACGGGGCTTCGCCGCACTCCGACGCGGGAGCATTCTCGGGCCCTTTTACAGGAGGGGGATGGAAAAACCAGGTTTCCCTACCCCCTCTAACCTGTTCACATTACAACGATCGTGCAACAGCGCCGCGACCCGGCGCGTCGTATCCAGCGGAACCGGACGGCCAACGAAAGGGTGAGTACGATGAGTCCTGAAATCGGTCCCGAGAAAGGGCAAACGACAACCATTGGGCCGACGATCCGCGCCGCGCCGGAAGCACCTGCCGAGCCATTCTACCGCCGCCGCGAGCAGGCCCGGCGCTGGGGCGCGCTGCTCTTGCTGATCGGCATCGTCTGGCTGGTCTTTGAATTGACCGTGCGTAGCTCGGTGTCTGGCGTGCGCATCAGTCTGGCCGAACGCTCCGACACGCTCCCGCCTCAAACCTTTGTCGCCAGCGCCGTGCGCATCAACGGCGTGAACGATGACATCGAACTGGTTCCCGGCGCCGGGGAGGTCATCACCGTCGAGGCGACCCGGCATGCCAGCGGCTGGAACGGTAACGCCGCCACTGCGGCCCTCCAGCGCCTGGAAGTGGTCACCGAGGTGCAGGGTGACACCCTGGTGATTGACGTGCGCCCCGGCAACCGCCTGACTGGCGCCTTTGGCCGGGCGCCCTCGGTGTCGCTGCGTGTCGCCGTACCTGCCAACACCCGGGTTGAGGCCGCGGTGGTGAGCGGCGATATTGATGTTACAGGTGTGCAGGGCAACCTGACACTGCGAACCCTCAGCGGCGATGTGCGCGTCGAGGGGGTCAACGGCGATCTGCAGGTGAGCAGCACCAGCGGTGATGTGCGTATACGCAACCATCGCGGCCCGCTGGCGGCAGAGACCACCAGTGGCAAGATCAGCGCCGAAGGTGCAATCATCAGCCCCCGTCTCTCCACAGTGAGCGGCGACATCGAACTGGAGGGTGGGAGTGACGGCCTGGCGGCCCGCACCATCTCTGGCGCCATTGCTGTGCGGACCGGCGCCAGGGTGCATCTGAGCCTCGATAGCACCAGCGGCGACATTGCCTTCGAGGGTCCTCTGGCGCCCAGTTCCGCCAGCGTCATTAACACGATTTCCGGCAATGTGCGTGTGGGCCTGACCGATCTCGCCGATCTGCATCTCGAGGCAAGCACCACCAGCGGCGAACTTAGCACTGACGCACCCCTGGCCGACAATGCCCCCGAGCGCCGCCGCCTGAGCGCCGTCATCGGCCCCGGGACGGCTGATCTGACCATTACCACGACCTCCGGGGACGTGGAGATCGGGGCTGCTCGCCGGTAGACGCCTCCCTCGGAGTAGCACAAACGTTCATGGATAGTCCTTCGAGAGAGACCGTACAGGTCTTGATGAGGATTAAGAATGAAATCCGGTATAGCCCGCGAAAGCGGGCTTCGCACCGGTAGCTCACGGCTTCAGCCGCCGGGCTACTGAGCGGAACAAACAGATGGCAGAGGGTTGCGCACCCTCCGCACTTCCCCTGAACCAATACACACAGCCGCGAAGCCAGACCAGATCTAAGGTCGGATCAAACTCAGATCCGGTGTCAACATCTCTCCCCGTTCCCAGGCTTTCAGGTAGGGATAAGGGGAGAGTTCGCCGCGCCGGGTGCGCCAGTCATCGGGGGTAGTGGGGCGTGAGATGCCGAAATGCAGGTGGGGCGGCGTTCTGGCAGCATTGCCGCTCGCTCCGGTGTAGCCGAGCAGTTGCCCCGCCTCGACGCGCACCCCGACTTCGATGCTCTCGGCGATGGCCTGCAGGTGCGACCCGTAGTAACGCACCCCATCATCGCCGATCAGCGAGAGCATGATGCCGCCCCGGTCGGCGGGCACATCGGTCGCCGCATTCCAGCGATCCACACGGTTCACGAACTCGATCCGCCCCGAGGTCGGCGCGACGAAGAGACTGCCGGGCGGGGCAAAAATGTCCGTCGCTGGATAGTCGTGATGGTAGGGGCCGTAACTCACCTGCGTTCCCCGCACGGGGAAGGCATAGACAAATGCGCCGGGCACGGCGGTTGCCGGGATCGGCGTGATCTGATCAGGCTGAAGAGCCAGGAACCGGTCACTCATCCAGCCAGTGACCCGCTGATAGCGGACGTGGCGCCAGACCTGCCGGTCAGCCTGCACTGGATCGGTGCAGAGCCACTCGACCGCCTCGGATCGGGGCACAACGGCCAGGACCGGGGCGGTGATCGCTGGCTCCTGGCGCAGATTGAGCGCTGTAACGCCAACAACAACCGCCCGCCCGCACACCGGCACGGCCAGGGGAGTGGCAGCGGGGGCCGTGGCCGTCGGAGTCGCAATCGGGGTAGCGGTTGGGGTGGGAGTCACCTTGCCCGTCATAACCGCCATTGGCTGGCGCACGGCGGCCAGAGCCGTGGAATGAGAGGTGCGTGATGGCAGGGGTGGTTGGGTGGTAAGGGAGGACGTCGAGACGACAGCCGGTTCGACCGCCCCCCGGACGTCGCTGGCTGGCTCGCGGAAGCTCGCGTAGCTGAACAACGCGACCAGGCTAAGCAGCATACCCAGGCCAGGCAGACCGGCAATAAGGAAACGTATTCGGCGCGGCGCGGCAGGGCGTTCGGTTAGCTGGCTGAAAAGCGGCATTGGCGATGAGTCCTGGCTCTCTGACTTTTGCGGATCAAATAGCGGGAAGGGCGCCTTCTCATGGTACATGGAGAGCATTACCAGCTAAGGCACAGTTCAGAAGCGGCCATTCCTGCTCGACCGTTGCTCCACCGCTCCACAGCGCCACATGACCGGACGGTGGCGCCTAACATTGAGACCCTCGTCAAACCACGGCGCAGGGCTTATCGGCTGGCGGTAGAGCAGCACCGCAGCCCGGAGCGCGCACAAAGCTATAGTCATCCAGTGATGCCGGATCGGATGCATGAACTGTTTCAGGTTTTTTAGACTGATACTGGCCTGTTGCAGCATGGTCGTCGTTCACCGCAAGGCCCGCAGCAGGGCGCGACCGACAAAAAGCGGGGGCGGAGCGCCCCCGAAGGCCCCGGCCACCGCGTAGAGCGTTGCGAGTGAGGTGCGCCGCTCATGGCTGAGCAGGTACACTGGCTCCCAGTCCTGAGGGTGCAGGCGGGCGCGAAAGGCCTCCAGCCCGGCAAAGTTGTAGAAGCGCCCGCCCCAGACGCGCAGCGACTCCAGCAGCAGGCGCACCGCTGCCGACGGTTCGGGCGCATGCGCGCCGGTCACCCGCGCCAGGGGCGCCAGGCCCAGGGTCACCCAGTGAGCACCCTCGGTAGCCAGGGTGCGCATTGCGGTGTCGATAAGCAGTTCGCTGGCGCCATTGGGAGCGGCATGACCGCGAACGATCTGCTCTACCAGCCAGCCCTGCCGCGCCGGAACGGGCGTCGCCACCAGGTAGGCCACGACCACGCCATCACGTCGTGCCACGAACACGCGGCGGCCGGCGGGCGTCGCCAGCACATCGGGGGTAACCAGAAAGCTCATTGGCGGCAGGCCGCGGGTAGCCAGCCACTCCGCCAGGCAGCGACGCACCTCCGGGTGCCAGGCGGCGCCCTCGGCGGGCAGCGGGACGACCGTCACCCCTTTGTTGCGCGCCCGCCCGATCTGGGCGCGCAGCGAGGCCACGCGGGAGACGAGCGCCGGCCAGTCTCCCGGATTCCAGACAGGCTGGGCGCCGATCGCCAGGCGTGCCAGTGGTAGGCGTGCCTGCAAGCGTTCGGCCAGGGGCGCCTGCGCGCCGAAGTAGAGCACGCGGCGGCCCCGACGCGCCGCCACTGCCGCGAAGGCTTCCGCCGCCGCCACGACCTGGCCCGGCGGCCCCACCGGCGCCCCGGCGGCCACCCAGGCCCGGCCAGCCTCAACAAAACCCACGACCGCCATCTGGTCGGGAGTGAACCAGTAGCGCAGGCCGGGATTGACGATCTGACAGGCCACTGTATTCCAGCCATAACGCGCCACCAGCACGCGCGCCAGCTCACGTTCGCGCGCGGCTTCGCCAGAAGGCACGATGACGCCAACACGCGAAGCCTCGCGCCACGCGGCCCATGGGTTCAGCACAAACGGATCCCTTCTACCAGATAATTGAAAAGAGACCGCATGGGAGACTTGACAGGCAGGCGCGTGGACTCCGCGGCGTGAACAGGGATGGCCCTTGCACCTACCTGTCAGGTCTTTGCGTTATCTATGGTATCGTGGATGGTACAATCCGGGTTCATATCGGGGCGAACAACTGGTTCATCCTGACCGTCTGAAACGTGCAGCACTAACGTGAAAATAGGCGGTTAGAGGGATATGGGTAAACCAGGTCTCTCGACACCCCTGACTTCCCGGGTACATCTTTATTTTACCCTCATATGATGCTGCGCAGCCGCCAATCGACGAAAGGAGGAACGTATGCTCCGGCGCCTCGCTCCAGTACTCCTCATAGTCGCGCTGACAATCCTCGGTGCAGCCAGTTGCACCGTGACCCACTCGGCGCAACGCGGCGAACGCTGCTTCCCCGAGACCGGCTTCTGCATCAGCGGGCTGATTCGCGCCTACTGGGAGCGGAATGGTGGATTGGCGGCCTTTGGCTTTCCCATCACTGCCCAATCGCAGGAGCGTGTCGAGGGACGCACGCTCCAGGTGCAGTGGTTCGAGCGCGACCGTCTGGAGATCCAGCCTGACGGTCAGGTAACCGCCGGACGGCTGGGCGCCGAGCGGCTGGAGCAGCTTGGCACGCCCTGGCAGCCGGGCGCCGGCGGCACAGCAGGGCCGGGCTGTACCAGCTTCACCGAGACCGGCTACCAGGTTTGCGGAGCCTTCCTGCGCTACTGGCGTGAGGGCGGCGGCCTGGAGCGCTTCGGATTGCCCCTGACCGGCGAATTCACCGCCGAACTGGAGGGCCGGCCCTTCACCGTGCAGTACTTCGAGCGCCGGCGCTTTGAACTGCACCCGGAGCCTGGCCCCGACACCGTCCTGCTCGGCCTGCTGGGCCGTGAAGTCTTGCAGGCGCGAAGCGCGGCTTCGGGCCTGACCCGCCCGGAGGGGCTGCCAACCGGCCAGGTAGTCAACGTGGTGGATGGCGACACGGTAGACGTGCGGCTCAACGGGCAGGTCGAACGGGTGCGGTTGATCGGCATTGACACCCCGGAGAGCGTAGACCCGCGCCAGCCTGTAGAATGCTTCGGGCGCGAAGCCTCGGCCAGAGCCGCCGAACTGCTCGCCGGCCAGACCGTGTTTCTGGAAGCCGACGGCAGCCAGGCTGACCGCGACCGCTTCGGGCGGCTGCTGCGCTACCTGTGGCTGCCCGACGGACGCATGGCCAACTACGAACTGATTGACCAGGGCTACGCCTTCGAGTATACCTTCGCCGTACCCTACCGCTACCAGGCCCGGTTCAAGGCCGCCGAGTCCCGCGCCCGCGCCGAAGGCCGCGGGCTGTGGTCGCCAGCAACGTGCAACGGCCAGCGCAACCCGGAGGCGGCCCCCACGCCCATACCCCCGTCCCTGGGTGGCGGATCGAGCTTCCGCAGTTGCGCCGACGACCCCGGGCCAGGGGTGGCCCCTGAGACGCCGGTGCGGATCATCGCCATTAACAAGCGTATCGAGACGGTGACGCTGCGCAACGTCAGCGACGCCATGGTGGACCTGACCGGCTGGCGGATGTGCAGCATCAGGGGCGGTCAGGAGCACCCCATCGGCGGCGTCCTTGGCCCGGGCGAGGCGCGCACCTTCCCGGGGACGGAAGGGAATGTCTGGAACAACAACGCACGCGACCCGGGGGCGCTCTACGATCCCCAGGGACGCCTGGTGAGTTACTGGCCGGATCGGTAGCGCCTGGGCAGAGCAATCCCGCCGGGAGAGGCGCGCTCCGATGGGCGCACCGCAAGCGGGTCATCCCGGGTAAAAGGCAAAAGGGAAACGATGCACTCCCGCGCTCCTACCCGGCAGGGGATTGGAGAAACCGGGTTTCCCTTATGTTCACGCGGGACCCCTTTCGCGAGGCGCACCACGCCGAAATGAAAAAGCTATTCCCGGGTTAGGAGAACTGCACCCTCCTGGACCCTCCCACAGGCGGGGGCACGGTTCGCGACAGGCTCACGGTCGGCGTGAGCCTGTCGCGAACCGCAGCAGGTGTCTGACAGTCACGACGGCGGAACAGGACTAACGATCCGCAGACTGATGTCAGGAGCGCGAAAAAATGGATTAAATGCACTGCGAGAGGCGCATCGAAGAGTGTAATCAGAGCCTCGCACAACTCGTGGCAGATCACCTTCCAGGTACTCGGCGCTCCACTCATCACTCAGCCGGTAGGGATATGGCTCAGGGTTATGGAAGAAGCCGGTCAACCAGCGTGGTCGAACAGGACCAGCCCGTGTCGTACACCAATCCCCTATTTTAATGGCCATATCATGAACACCGTAGGGGCTGGCGAGCTCAGGATGGAAGATGGTTTTATTTTGTCTTTCGTCAGACAGGAAGGTGAAAAGTGTAGGTTTCAGGGCCTTTTCATTGCCCCAGGGCCAGCGCCTTCCGTCAACGCCTCTGGCGGCTTTCTCCCACTCCGCCTCAGTCGGGAGCCGCACCTCAACTCCGGTGCGTGTACGTAACCAGCGCGCGTAGGCTACTGCTTCAAACCAACAGATATACCTCACCGGACTGTCGGGCCTGTCTCTTAGATAATACTTGTAATTTCTGTCAGGTATTCGGTTTTCACCTCGCCATTTCCAGCCCGTCTCGGTCCAGTAAGACTTATTTGTATAACCATCGCTCTCGACAAACAGGTTAAACTGAGCGAAGGTTACCTGGGTCTGACTTATCCAGAAATCGGGCAGTGTCACCGTGTGCTGGGGCTTTTCATATGTCGGCACCCTATCTATTTCCGTTTCGCCCATCAGAAACGGGCCAGCAGGGATATGTACCAATGGTGATATGAGATGCTCCAGCCGATGTTCTGACGCAGTATTGGACTTGCTCTCAGAGGTTTGCTCGGGAGTGTTGTCTGTATCTACTCTCCCGAACAGCTTATGCGCTTCCATGGGGAAATCCTTCCTAAAACTATAACCAGAATTCTCCTTGCGAGAAGATGCGGAGTGGCTTTGCCCCTCTGGTGACCTCTTTAGAGTACGGCCCAGTGGTACCCCTGGTAGGCCGCATGGACGGCTTAAATATTCTGCGGCTGGGCCGCACACTACCGGGGTGTCGGGGTGCTAGCGACGCTCCCGAAATACGATGATCGCCTGTTGCTGACTCGTCCCATCAAGCCAGACGCCACCGATCGCAACCTGGCGGCTTAAGCCCGGCTCTCCGGGCACATAGTCCAGCACCACAGCCCAGTTCGACCAGCCAAGCCCACAGACGGAGTAGCGACCCGAAGCATCGGTCGTCCAGTTCAAAAAGGCCGCAGCATTGTTGACATTGCCAACAGCTCCGGCAATTGGCTTGCCGTCAGCACTGACCACTGTGCCACTGATACAAGAGTTACGCTCCTCGGTAAAGGGGCCTGGTGGAAAGGTCCGCTGAGGAATACTGATAAACACGCGCCCACTGCCAGGATTACTCGCTGCAGAACCGCCGGACCGCGCGGTGTTGTCTGAGGGTGTAGGAGTAGGTTCGTTAAGCTGTATGGCAACGCGCACGTCACGGAGACATGCACGAGCCAGCTCACTCTGGGGAGCGTCTGCCGGCCATAGATCCACTGCGCTCGTACACAACTCTCTCGCCTGGCGCAGTGCTGTGGTGCGCGCCTCCCGATTCGAGGCGTCTTTGGCGACCCTCATCTGAAACCCGGCTGCTTCCACCAGGGCCGCTGTACGGGCCTCACGCACCCCCGGAAGCGTCGGTAAGGATTCGTTAGCTTTTGCACTCGCCGTAAGAGCCGACTCAATCGCTGCGGCCTGCTCCTCTGCTGATCCCCCGGCGCTTGTAAGGCGGCGCAACTGTTCGATCGCTGCCCAGGTTTCGAGGAGCAACTCTACTACCCCCTGCTCCTGATCAAACTGGTTTCTGCCTTCTCCGGTGAGAGGCGCAACAACGCTAGCACGAATGTAAAGGTCAAGTGCATCGCGAATTATGCCGGGTTCGGCAGGATCAGCGCTGATGACCTGGCGTCCCCAGTTACGATAGAACCCGGCAAGCATAGCCGCAACGGTTTCGTCGTCGCGATGCATGCCGTAGATGGGAGCAAGGATGGTAATGGCCCGCTCGTAGTCGCCCTGGTCAGCGGCGGCCTGGGCTGCCTCAATGTCATCAGCATAACGATTCGTGATAGTAGGAGTACTTGTCGGGCCAGTAGGTGGCGCTGTGGTCAGCGTCGCAGCCGACTCAGGCGTTACAGTAGGCAGAGCCGCGAGCTGCTGCCCGGGCTGCGCAAACCCACAGGCGGATATGAGCACAAGCCCGCCGAGAATAATTACGATAATCTGTAGCCAGTGCTTCATAGGCGGTCTTTATCCTTACTGAATTGTTGTCTCAATGTCATCAGGTGATTTTATCCTGGCGTCGGTTTTGTATCACTTGTTAGGGTACAAATGTTGCCGCTGGCTCTGGAGTAGGCGAATCATTGGCCCGAGGCTCAGACGCCTCCGTGCGCCGAGGCATCGGCTGCTCGTCACCTGTCGGAGTAGGGGGCTGAGCTGGAGGTGAGGGCGCCGTTCCCGCATCGGCTGTCGCGGTAGGAGGCGCCGCATTGGCTGTCGCGGTAGGCGCCGCTCCCGGCGTCGGCGTCGGCAGTGGCGGCGCAGTTCCCGCATTGGCTGTCGCGGTCGCCGCTGCTCCCGGTGTAGATGTCAGTGAAGCGGGTGTAGCCGGTAGCGGTGTTGGCAGGGGTTCCGATTCTGTTGGCACCGGCGGCTGTGGCGCATCAGCGGGCTCTGCTGGCGTGGGCGACCGGATGATAGTCGGGGTCGGTACACGACGCGGCGGAGCAACGGTGACAACGGGCTGACGTGGCTTGATTACTGTTGCCGTAGGAGCTTGATCCCGGGGAGCATCTTCCTGGAAGACCGGAACTACCGTGGTGGCAGCAAACCCTGGCACCGAAGCCGCTGTTGGCACTCTGGTCGAGGTTGGCTCCAGTTCCGGCGAGGTGCTTGTAGAGCTAGAATCCGACAAAGACTGGCTGGTAATACTTGCGGCCAGAGGAAAGCCAGGCGCCAGGACAGGGTTATGCTGTTTAGCAGCCCGGAGGTTGCCCCATGCAAGCGTACCGCTCATAAGCAACAACAATCCGATCACAGCTAGCCAGAGCTGGAGCCGACGCCGCGGCAGGGCCGGGCTGCTGCAGTCATAGCGCACGACAAGAGCACTGATATTGTCATCGCTACCGTTACGATGAGCGCACTGCACTAATTGCTCTGCCGCCTGCTGAGCCGTGCCGGTGGCCAGCAGCCGGTCGAGTTCGTCATGACTGACATAGCTACTCAGACCATCACTGCAGAGCAGGAGCATCTCACCTCGCTGAAGAGGCACACGATGGTAAAAATCGGGTACTTGCTCAATGTCCAGGTCCGCACCAAGCGCATAGGTTAGCTCATGAGCGCCTGGCGTCTGAGCCCAGTCCTGATCTCCGCGATCACGCAACTCCTCGCCATGGGTATGATCTCGCCCGATCTGGCGCACACCACCAGTGGCGGAGCGCAGATACGCGCGGCTGTCGCCGAGCCTGGCAATGTGCGCGACGGTATTTCCGTGCTTAGACTGAATAAGTACAGCAACAAGGGTGCTCCCACCCTCGCGGTAGCGGGCGCTGACTCCGGTGAGATTAAGCAGAGCCTGATTGGCAAGACGAAACGCATGCACCAGCCGTGTGCGCGAATCAACTGCCGAGGCGTCACGCAACGCCTCACCGGCGATTCGCACGGCCTGATCGCTCATCGTAGCACCGATAGCGCCGCCGCCCATGCCATCGGCAAGGAGCCCGATCATCTCGTCGGCGCTTTTAAAGTAAGCGACTCGATCTTCGTTCTCGGCCCGTTTGCCAGCCACACTGTGCATGCCAATTTCGACTGGTAGACTGTGTGGAGGACTGGAACGGCTGGTAACAGACCGCGTCATTGTTCTGCCTCCGTTCCTATCAGGCCGTCGGAGGCCTGATTCGAGCGCTTAACGGCAGGGATGTGAGTTGAGGTTGGAGCCGGTGTTGGTGTAGCGCTGTCTGTCTGCGCTCGCGACATGGTTGGGAGCACTGCGGTGATCGTAGGGGGCAAGGTCGCAGCAGGCTCAGGAACAAAAGTACGGACTCCCAGCGTCGTTAGCGCCAGGATGCCAATCAGCAGAGCGGTAAAAATCAGGCTCGCCCGAGGCTTCATCCGTCGCAGAGCGCTTCCAGTTGGTGCTGGAGCCGGAGTGACTGCTCGCAGGCGCGCCGCAAACGCAGCAGCAGAAGGGATGGCCGCCAGTCTGGCCTCCGGATCTGGATCGAGAGCTTGACTCGCCAGCCAGTCCAACTCTGGCGGAACAGCCGGGTTGGCGGCTGAAAGCTTGTGGTGTTGCTCAATGGGCTGAGACCGCAGAGCCGGGTCGCCGAGGACATCGTGCAGTAATACACCAAGAGCGTACAGATCCACAGCGATACTGACCGGAGCCGGGGGATCAGCTAGACGCTCCGGCGGCAGATAGCGATCATGCCCATAAACGCTTACCTGGCGCGGCAGCAACAGCGACTCCGCAGCGGCCAGATCAACCAGGACTGCATGAGGGGGATCCGTGCTACGTAGCACAATATTCTCAGGACAAACATCATGATGCACGATGCCGAGCGTTTCATGCAGGTGAACAAGAGCCTCGGCAACCTGCGTCAGCACAGCTACAGCAGTAGCGAAAGGCAGAGGACGCGAAGGGAAGCGGTCAAGCAGATCGGCGAGCGATCCTCCCGGCTCATACGCAAGAGCAATATAAAGCGTACTCTGCACGGCTCCTGCTGCATTCTGCTGTGTGACCCTGCCCAGGAAACCAGGCATCGCCACATTCGCCTCAGGAAAGCGACGCTCGTAGAGTGTCACCAAATGCGGATGTCCGGCCCGGTCGTTTGCCAGGTACTCGCGCTCATTCAGCAGATTGGACCGGCCATCGGGTTGAGCTAGCTTGAGTACACCTAGCTGCTCCGCCACTGCCTGCTGCGGTGAAATCCAGCGGCGTCTTGCTCGCAGGCGGAGCCACCAGCGTGACCAGAAACCCGACACTCCTCGCTTGCGCCAGGGACGAACCAGGTAAAGCTGCCCCTGCCCGCCACGCCCAAGATCGGCCACAATCTCAAACTGGTCAACACATGCTCCATTTCTAAGCTGCAGGAGGTCAGTGCTCATCCAACCTCCTCAATCACCAGCCTGACCGGCCCGATCCAGAAGGTATCACCCGCGCGGAGTATTACGGGACTTCCCTCATTGACCCGTACGCGGCCGTCACCAACAAAGGTTCCATTGGTACTGCGGAGATCTGCGAGCTGTACAACACCGCCCTGCACAAGGGAAAGGATAGCGTGACTCCAGGAAACCTCCTCGTTCGTGAGGGGAATGTCGGCCTGGGGATCGCGCCCAATAACACACTCACGGCTACTCAGCATCAACGTCCGCGCCGTATCACCCTCAACTATCGCCACTCGCAAACCCGGCGCGCTCGCCGGCTTGCGCCTGCGAGTTGGACCCCGCAGACCACCTCCGGCGAAGCGCTGGGTTGGAGGACGGGGTTTATTACCCCTTCTGGGTCTCCGCCAATACCATATGACCCCCCCGCCAATAGCCACTGCCAGCACCGTGCCTCCCCATAACAGGGGATTGGCGAGCACGGCCACAACCGCAGACGGTGACGACGGTGACGACGGTGGCACCTCGACGGTGATGACAGGGCTTCGGTAGACTTGACCGCTGGTATCTGTGGCGGCTGCGAAAAGTGCGTAGCTGCCCGGAGGGAAGGCAGAGCGCCAGGGTTCGACCGTTCGGTCGAAGGTGAAAGCGAAGTCGGGGCCGCTACTAGCCTCCCCCAATGGAACGTTATTGAGAACGTACTCGACCCTGGTAATGGGATTCCGTGCTTTCTGGACCGTCACGCTAAACCGGCTTTTCTCCGTCAGTAACGAGCTCTCGAGCTGGAGTTTGATCAGCACGAGATCGTCGGCGATGCGGAGTGACGCTTCTCGGCTCTGTCCTGCCACGTCTAACCTGACCGTATAATCACCTGCGTTATCCAGAGCCTGAAATGGCGCACTAAGCATGTAGCTAAGGCGCTGGTCAAGCAGCGCATTGTAACGCTTCTGGAGAGCCATACTCAGCGTAGCGATCTCAGCGCTATCGGTGGTGTAGAGTCGCAGGAAGGCGGCGTCAAGAGCTGTCGCAAGTTCTTGCAGACCCTGCGGATTGCCGGGCTGTTCGCGGAATTCACCCTCTTGATCCCCACCCAGAGCGACGATTGTGATCAGCGGTCTGTGAAAACCAGGAGCTTCCAGCTCTGCAATCAGCGGCGCAGGATCATACTCCTGGCCCGGTTGTCCTGCTGCAAAGAGCAGCAATGCCGCCGGAGCTTCAGCCTGAGGATCCTCAGCAGAGAGGTTGAGCGTGTTCATCCCGAGACGTAAAGCTTCGACCAGCAGATCAGCTGGAGATGCTTCAGGAGTCGAGAGCCGGGGCTTGTCGTCGTTCTCTTCCTGCTGTCGTGGAGTGACAAGCTGATCGAGGGCATTAAGGAAGCCGCCACCATCGGCACGAAGGGGAAAGACGACGCGTGCCTCCTGGTCGAATGTGGTAAGACTGAGCAGGGTATCGGGCGGGGCGAGGCGTACCAGCTCGCGCAATTGTACCGCCATCTCACGCAGCCTGGTGCGGTTCGGAGGCGAGCTAGCATCGTTCATCGCGGGGCCGACTTCGGTAACCACTGCGATGCGTAATGGCTGCACCACTGTCGATAGCTCAAGGGAGTCGGACGAGAACACCGCACCGTTAAGGCTGAGCCTGAGATCCGACAGGGTAACTTCTGGGGCCGGAGCGTCCAGACTTGCATAGGTAAACAGAACTTCGATCTGCGAGTCAGCAGCGACTTCTGCGGAAATGATGCGTAATTGTGGTACAGACTGCGCTACAAGAGACTTCACCGATAGAAGCATTAAGACAATTATGCCGAGAATGCTCCATAATGATTGATAGCTGACTGTTCGAGGACTCCTCATATCGCAGTGACTGAAAGTACTATTATGAACGTATTAAGACGTATAATGATCACGTAAAGCTGACCGTAAAAGCCTACCAGTTACAGTTATCCAAAGCATAGGCACTAGTTCTTGATGCAAAGTAGGGAAAAATTTCCCTATCCTATAGGGAAATTTTTCCCTATCCTTCACGCCTTCTAACAGGTATATCTTGATATCGAACAACTGGCAAACGTAATCGGACGATAGACTCAGGGACGATAGACTCAGGACTGTAACTTAGTGTTACAGCACAGTTTATGTTCAGCCCCTAAGCATGAGGAGGAGATTGTCATGAGCGATCGTGTCCTTTCGACCGGTACTGCCCGCGAAGCAATTATGCGATTCCAGTCAATCGTGCAAGGTGATTTGCTGAGTCAGATCCAGAACCTTAACGCTCAAGGAACGATCCTCAGCCAGCCTGATGTCTGGGATGGACGCCTCGCCCAGGAGTTTCGCAGCAACTGGCCACAAATCAACAGCCAGCTTATGCAGATGCAGCAAACGCTAGTAGAGTTGCGCGAAAAGGTACAGCAGATCAATCAGAACATCATGACCGCTGGCGGTAACGCATAATCCTCAACCCGGGCGTCCGAAAATCGTCAGCCTGCGTTGTTACCCGACGCAGCTTGCTAGACGTACCATCACGCTTACTCAGTAGATGTGGCAGCTACAGTTCTCGCGCTGCCACATCTAGTATTACGTCCTGGAGCATAAGTATGCCCAACTGGCAACCAAACTGGAGAGACGTAGTCTGGAACCACCAGGCTTCTAGCGCCGCTGTTGCAGCACTACATCAGGCCGCTGACGCAATTGAGCAGGCTGCGGCGCAGCGACAGCAAGCGGCAGCTCTGGCAACGCATCTCTGGCAGGGCGCTCATCGCCAGATTTTCGACCAGGACCTGCAGCGAATTCAGCGAACTGCAGCCGAATTGGCCGCTTCCTATCGCGCTGCGGCAAACACCATTCAGCGAGCCAGTGAGCGCGCCCGGCAAGAGCAAGAGCATCGTATACGCGAACGGGAGCGATGGCATCGGGAACGGGAGGAAGAAGAGCGCCGTGAGCGGGAGGAAGAAGAGCGCCGCGAGCGAGAAAGGCAGTCAGCGACTGCAGTTTAGTACAACGGCTATCAAAATTAGTGACGCCATGCTAAGCGGGACCTCTCACTTTCGGCCAGCTACGTCATCTAGCTAAGGAAAATTTCACTATGCAGAAACGTGGGATGCCCGACAAGGCAACAGGTGTAGATAAACACCCTCTGGACACCCTCTTTCCACCGCTCGTTCATATCCCCGCAGGGCCATTTATCATGGGTGATGATAATGACCTCTTCGACATACACAAGCCTCAACATACAGTGATCCTGCCGGAATTCTGGATTGGTCAGACCCAGGTGACCTTTGCTCAGTTCAATCTATTTGTCGAGAGCGATGGTTACACGAATAAGTCTTATTGGACTGAGAAAGGTTGGGAATGGCGGTGCAAAAAGCGGGCAAAAGGACCAGGTCGACAGTTCAAGCATTATCTAAAGAGGGTCCCCTCCAGACCGGTAATGTCTATCTGCTGGTTTGAAGCGATAGCTTATGTACGCTGGTTAAGTACACGTGTAGGAGTACAGTTACGCCTGCCAACTGAGGCGGAGTGGGAAAAGGCCGCCCGGGGCGCCGATGGACGAACCTGGCCCTGGGGCAACGAAAAGAGCATCAGACCATCTGCATTCAGAGTTATTATGGCTATGGAAAAACTCGTCCGGGATAACTCCTATTATGATCCTAAACTTGCCAGCCCCTACGGCGTCTACGGTATGGCTAGCCGGATAGGAGACTGGTGTTCGACTCGAGCTTTGCCTGTTCAACCACGCTGGTTGACTAACTTCAACTTTGCCCTCAGGGCCCGGCCATACCCCTATCGGCTAGATGATGAGTGGGACCCCACATACCTCGAAGGTGATCTGCCTCGAATTGTACGCGGTACTGCTTACGACCTTAAGTGTGTCACGCGCATGGCGTACAATCCCGAACATGGCGATGAGTTTATCAGCCTGCGGCTCGTCAGCCCTGTTTCCCTGTCGTAACTGGCGTAACATACAACTACAGCGATAAGGAGACTTATGATCAGTTCAGCTTCTCCCACTGAACTCCAGCGGTTTGCCACCACAGAGGCAGCCCGCGCTGCCGAGCTCGATCACCAGGCGCAGCGACTCGGAGCGGCTCTGGGCCATTTTGCCGCCACCTGCACCGAGTTCTCAACCGGTATCGATAGCAGCCTGGCTCACCCGCTTCATGATCATGCTCGTTCTGCCAGTGCAATTGGTGAGCGGACTGCTGCGGTCGGACGTCAGTTCGAAAGAGCGGATCAGGGGGCAGGATTCCGTACAACTCTTAGAACGCTTGTGCAGGTCTTTCACGGCCTGGCTCTACGGATGGCGACCGGCTCAGGAGGTCGCGTTTCCTCTGGCAACCTGAACCCTCTCCTGCAACCTTTCCGTAATCTGGCTCTCCAGGCAGCAACGAGCCCTCGGCCTGATCATGTTTCAATCAGTCTACTGGCCTGGGCGCCTGCGTTTGCGCTCATCGGTGGAACCGTAACGCTTTTCACCAACCTGTGGCAGGCAATCCAGAACTCATGGAACGACTGGCGGCAGTGGTTCAGTGCATGGTGGAACAACTGGAACCAGGGGGTCGCTGACTGGTGGCAGAATGCTCAGAACTCCTGGAATGACTGGTGGCAGAATGCTCAGAACTCCTGGAATAACTGGTGGCAGAATGCTCAGAACTCCTGGAATGACTGGTGGCAGGCAACTCAGAGGTCATGGGATGAGTGGTGGCAGAACACCGGCGACTGGTGGAATAGCTGGTGGCAACCGGGCGAGTGGTGGAATGGCATCGTAAACTGGTGGAATGACCTGCACCCGTTCTGGAAAGGGGTGCTGATTGTTCTTGGAATTCTCATAGCTATTATCCTCGCACTTGTAGCGGTTAAACTCGCGCTGGCTGCGGGGGCTGGCGCGCTGCTTGCGGCGATTGGCTCGTTTCTTAAGGGAGCAGTCGTATTTGTCTTTACACGAGCTCTACCGTGGATTGTACGGCAAGGTTTGCCCTGGGTCTGGAGGTGGATCTCGCAGCAAGCCTGGCCCTGGGTCTGGAGGTGGATCTCGCAGCAAGCCTGGCCCTGGGTCTCGAAGCAAGCCTGGCCCTGGGTCTCGAAGCAAGCCTGGCCCTGGGTCTCGAAGCAAGCCTGGCCTTGGGTCTGGAAGAATCTGTCTATCGATTTTACCAAAGGCGTCATTAACGCTATTGGAAGGATTTTGGTGAACCTATTCAATCTTTATAACGTCTACTCGACGGGAGAAATGCTCATCGACTTTGGAAGGACCGTACTTACGTATATGTTTGCTGGCAGGGCATCCTCAACAGCTACAGGCGAGCAGTTTAAGAACTTGTTATCTGCGTATGATAAATGGGTCACTAAAAATGTTCCCCCGCAATTCCAGGGTCTCGCTCGAGTAGGTGGTCCTATCGCTGCTGGCCTTTTCCTTCTCTTCGGCGGGTTGCTTGTGAAAAGGATTCCAATCGGAGGGCTCCTGAAGAGGCTCCCACCGCTCCCACCGTGGACTGCCAACTTGGGGACGTACTTGTGGACTATGACTCCGCCGGGAGTGCCATACCTCTTGAACGCCGCACGGTCTCTGCCGGGAGCGCTAGCGAGCAGGCTGCCATCCCTCTTGAACGCCGCACGGTCTCTGCCGGGAGCAATCCTGAACCGCCTCCCACCGTCGTGGGCTGCCAAGCTGAAATACCTCAAGGAAAACTGGATCCAGGCCTGGAAAGCAGAATGGAAAAGTAACCTGCTTAAACTCCGCATCAATGCCATCTGGTCCTGGTTCCTCAGCCAAGATCTATTCCAAGCTGCACTAACAGCCCTGGGCTATATCTTCTCAGGAGGTTTTTCGGCCAAGAATCGTGAAACTATAATATCAGCCATACGTTGGACTGCAGCTGGAGAGTTTGTAAAAATTCTCCCTGTCGCTATATACAGGGTCGTGAAACAGTTGTCTTCGCCTCCAGCTACTCCACCTAGCAATTCACAACCTAGCAATTCACAACCTAGCAATTCACCAACGGCTCCAGCTACTCCACCGGCTAGCAATTCACCAACTGGAACTGGAGTCGGACACATCCCCGCCACAACTAGTGTAAACAACGGCGCTAATAACGGTGTCGGCAGCGGATCGAGCGCCACACCTTTCATCCCTCACACTCCAAACGTGCCAGAGCCAACGAGAATTGAAGCGCCCTCGTCGTCGAATGGTGACGGAACCTCTTCAATCCCTGACGCGCCAGCCACGCCTGTTGATCCAACTCTGATGCCGGAGCCGACGCCGATTCAAGCACCCTCGCCGTCGGATGGTAATGGGGTCTCTGACGCAGCTCCAGAGATACCTTCAGTGCAACCTGATCTCCCCGATCCCGATGTCATCGAGGATGCTGTAGCCCGGCTACGGGAACAACTGAGGCAGGGTACTCCTGTGGAAAGTCTGCTGGCAGGAGGAGCAGCAGTCCGGGATTTGCTGGCTGCCGGGGTGTTACCTGAGACATTGCTCCTGGTCAGACCGACTGAGGCAATGCTCCATGAGTTGGTCGCCCTGGCACAGACCGATGCACAGGTAGCGCCTATCCTACAGAGGTTCCTGGGCCTGGCTAGCGATCAGCGCGCAGAAGGCAGAGTGACACTGGAGGCGGCTCTCCAGGCTGCTATCGGCCTTGAGCTTGAGAAGAGCGGCCAACTAACCGGACCTCTTGCACCTGCATATATGCCGGACGGACGGCGAGTACTGGTAGATGGCAACAACGTAGCGTGGGGCTTCATGCCGGCCCTGGACTCGCCACAACCTGGCGAGCATGCCGAAGCAACCTTCGATCTGCCAGCACTAATGAGCAGGTTGATGGCTTTTCAGGAGACAGGGCTTCATGTGATCCTGACTACCGATGATCTGACACCGCCTCAGCTAGCGGAGGTGCAAGCAGCGATAGCTACACTGCCTTTCGCTGATCGCGTGCTTCTGTGGAATCCTACGACTTCTCCTGTTCCGGCTATGCAGGGCGCAGAGTAACCCATGGTACAACAAACGAACGGCGCGGTAGCGCAGCCGGCGTCTGAGCAACCAGCGCAGACCAGGCACGATGGGGCGACATTGCCCGTAGTGCGCATTGCACCGGTGCACAGTACCTCTCAAGCCCCGACGCAGCATACCGGTCCTGGCAAAGCCGGCATCTGGTTCAACCGCCCACCTCGCACGCGTCCGGTCTGGTCTGATGTCACAGTTGAGCTGCCGGAGCAGCCTGCTCCATTTCGCCGCAATTCACAATCGGTTCTTCTACAGGCTGCTATGCCACTGCTGGCTGTGGTAGTTATGGGGCTGGCCTACTCGATGATCAGCTCCAACAGTAACGCCTGGCTCTTCGTGCTTCCGATGGGCGCCATCGGTGTAGTGAGCGCTATAGGCTCACTGCTCATGCAGCGATCTCAGGAGCGGCAGCAGCGTGAGGAGTTCCACGCGCGGGTGGCTTTCTTCGAGGAGCAGCTCGCCGAAGCGCAGAAGCGACTCGCTCATCTGGCCTCTCATGAACGGGCAGCTCGTTGCTACATCGCGCCCGAACCGGAGGACCTGCTACAAATCGCGGGTGTGTTGCATCCTGAGCAGCATCCTGAGCCGCGACTCTGGGAGCGACGGCCATGGGACGATGACTTTCTCGCACTGCGCCTGGGTGTTGGCAGCGTTGTGCCGGGTTTTGTGGTGCGCGCGCCAACTCCGCCCCGCGACACTGCTCCTGATCGTCGGATCTATGCCCTGCAAAAGCAGTACGCGACTCTCACCGGGGTTCCAATCAGTGCGCCACTGGCTCGCCTTGGCTCACTGGGGCTGGCAGGTCCCAGGGATCGTCGTGACGCCCTGCTGAGAGCGATGCTCTGGCAGATCGTTACCCTGCATGCCCCTGGCGAAGTGCGGCTGGCTTTCGTCTGCCCTCCTGAGCATGCTGAGGAGTGGGAATGGCTGCGGTGGCTTGACCATACTATCCCTCCAAGCAACGAGCCAGGTCAGCGCTTGCGCATGGTTGCCAGTGAGTCTCGGGCAACGACGGCTATGCTCAGCACCCTGCTCGACGAGTTCAGCCGACGCCGTGATCGGATTGCTCAAGCCAGGGCCAGAAGCGAGACTCCTCCTATCTTCCCCACTATTCTACTGGTCGTAATTGGCGCCAGGCAGTTGCAGAGCCAGCCGCTGCTCGTTGAGATGATGCGATCCGGAGCGGCGCACCAGATGCTGCTGATCTGCGTCGAGGATCGCTGGGAGGAATTGCCAGGCGATTGTGCCGCGATGGTTGACCTGAATGCTGAGGGGGAAGTGCGGATCGCGCAGGCCGGAGCTGCGTGGAGCACTGAACGTTGTATCGCCGACGCCGCGGCACTAGAGGCAAGTGACAAACTTGCCCGCTGCCTTGCCGGGATTCGGCTGATGCAAGACGGCACGCGCCAGGAACTGCCGCGCAACAAGCGCCTCTTTGATATGCTTGATATTACGAGCGAAGCCGATCTCAAGCCCCCTCGCTTCTGGCATGCATTGCCCGAAGAAGCCTGGCATCGCAATGTACCGATTGGCGTGCGGGCCGACGGGGAAGCAATGGTCCTTAACCTCAACCAGAATGCCCACGGACCTCATGGCATCATTGCCGGAACAACGGGCGCCGGTAAGAGTGTGCTGCTCCAGGCTATCATTGCCGCTCTGACAATCACCCATCCGCCTGAACGACTCAACCTGCTCCTGATTGACTTTAAAGGCGGCGCATCACTGGCGATGTTTGAGGCTCTGGCCCACACGATAGGCATGGTTACCGACCTGGAAGGTCGTCTGGCAGAGCGTGCAATGACTGCTATTAAGAGTGAGATCCGTCGGCGCAAGCGGATCTTACGTGAAACCGCTGCCAGTGTTGGCGGCAAAGTAGAGGACATTCATGATTACCGGTCGGTAGCAAACAAACGGCAACTGCCGCCGCTGCCCAACTTGCTCATCGTGATTGACGAGTTCGATGAGATGGTCAAGACATACCCCGATTTCGTTACCGAGCTGGTGCGAGTCGTGAAACAGGGCCGTTCTCTCGGAGTCCATCTGCTGGTAGCCTCGCAGCAACCTGCACGGGCAGTGACGGACGAAATCCGCACCCAGCTCAAGTTCTTCATCGCCCTCCGTCTGGGTAGCGCTGACGATAGCCGCGAGATGATTCTGAAGACCGACGCTGCATTCCTGCCGACCAATATTCCAGGACGGGCCTATATGCGCGTTGGCTCGGAGGCGGAGCTGTTTCAGGTAGCCCATGTGGCAGGGACCTATCAAGAGACACATTCGGTCGAGCAGCAAGCAGCGCCGCGAATCAGTCTGATGATCGATGGCCAGGAACGCGTGATAGATGGGCGCCAGGCTGCTGAGACTCACGAGGACCGGCAACGCATCACTGATCTGGACGTACTGGTGCGAGCTTTAGGCCAGGCCAGCCAGGAGCGCCTCGTCCAACTTGCGGCCAGGGGTTGGCAACTGCAACCGATCTGGCAGCAACCACTACCATCGCATCTGAGTCTCGGCGAACTCCAACAGGTCACACCCGATCCTGTCGAGCTCCAGGCAGTGCTGCGAGCCGCCTGGAGCCGTGGCGCCAGTTACGAACGCTGGCTCGAAGCAACGCTCGGCCTGATTGACATTCCTCAGGAGAGCAGGCAGGAAGTGCTCAAAGTAAACCTGGCTGAGCGGCACCTGGCAGTCGTGGGCGCTCCAGGAAGCGGGAAGACCACGCTGCTGCGCACCTTGATCCTCAGCCTGGCACTGACCCATAGTCCTCAGGATCTCTGGTTCTTTGGCCTCGACGGAGGTGGTCAGGGCCTGAGCATTCTGAGCGGCCTCCCCCATGTTGGCGATGTAGTACAGGTTAGTGACCGTGAGCGCGTCCAGCGGCTCTTCTACATGCTAAACTCGCTGGTGCGGGAAAGGCAGGAGCGCCTGCGTGCTGCGGGGGCCAGTGACCTGCCTGCCTACAGGCGAGCCGGCGGCGAGCGAATTCCGGCAATCGTCTTGATCATTCACCGTATCGCCATTCTGCGCGAGGCGTTCGGTGACTCCTTCAAGGATGTCACAATCCTTGACGACGTGGTGCGACTGCTGCGCGTTTGTAAGCCCTGTGGCATCCACATCGTTATTACTGCCGATTCGCCTCGCGATATGCCTTACAAACTCCTTAGTCTGCTCGACAGCCGCATTTCGATGCGTCTGCCCGATATCCATGACTATACTGACGTTCTCGGCGGACGAGTCAGCGGTCAGATCCCTACAAGCCTGCCGGGCAGGGCTCTCTGTACCTTGCCGGAATTAGGGATTCTTGATACTCAGATCGCCCTGCCGCTCCTAGACGCAGCCGTTGTGATCGACAAGGCAGACGCCGAGCAGGCTACTATCACAGAGAGTGACCTGAATGCAGAACTCAGGCAACTGGTAGCGGAGCTGGCTCAGGCATGGAATGGCCCGGCAGCGGTCTTGCCGCCGCAGGTGCGTCTCCTGCCCGAGCGTGTGACTCTAGAGCAGGTGCTGCGCGCAGAGTCAGCCTCGGATTCGGGCAGGACAGAGCTACGTGCTGTTCTTGGGCTCGAAAGCAACAACCTGAGGCCAACGGCGCTTCGGCTTGATCAGGATGCCCCCCATGCCCTGATCGTCGGCCCGCGGCGCAGTGGCAAGACAACAGCCCTGCGTACTCTTGTTCTCAGCCTGGCTCATCGTTACCGGCCCGAACAACTCAAGATCATCTTAATTGATCCTCATCGAGGAGGATTGGCACAACTACGTAAACTGCGTCATGTTGAGCATTATGCTCGGAGTGAAACAGAGATCAAATCTCTGGCAAGTTTCCTGGATCAAATACGACAGACCCGATCGGTTAAGCAGCACCGTGTGGTGGTGATCGATGATTTTCACATCGGCAAGAGCAGCATGAAGCAGGAGTTTGCTCAAGCCTTCACTGGCGATAGAAACCTCTTTCAGGTACTGAGTGACCTGGCAATCAGCGGCGCTGAGAATGGTATACACCTGCTGATAGCAGCACAGATCACGTATGCGGACGATAATCTGCTCAAGCGTCTCGACGAGTCGCGCACCGGTATTATCCTCTGGCCCCACACTTACGATCCTGGCACAAAGCTGCTCGGTATCAGTCTGCCCAGTGGTGAACGGGGAGCTGAACTGCCGCCGGGTCGTGCGTTTTTGATCCAGGAGGATTCGCAGCAACTTGTGCAACTCGCATACGGTGAGGCAGAATATGCAGCAGAATGAGCTGACAGTGACATTGCACTGGGATCAAGACGGCATGCGGCGGAGCGCGATAGCCACCCTTGCTGACAGTACGCCGTCCGATCTGATCCCACTCCTGATTGAAGGTTGTGGATTATTGAACACCAGAGCAGATGGTACGCCTATTACCTATCAGTTGCAGCACGGCTCAGAGTACCAGCGTCCCCTTGCCAGTGATCGTCTGTTGTCAGCCCAGGGGGTACGTAGCGGGAGCCACCTCTGGCTCAGTGTAGTTCCGGCCTCCCCTTCAGTACCGCGCTGCATCTTCACCTTGCCCGACGGCACAGAGTTAATTATCAGCCCACGAGGCCAGGCAC
This sequence comes from uncultured Chloroflexales bacterium, assembly GCA_937918935.1. Classification (GTDB taxonomy): domain Bacteria; phylum Chloroflexota; class Chloroflexia; order Chloroflexales; family Chloroflexaceae; genus JACAEO01. Next base: position 92,738 of record CAKZSI010000026.1, read on the forward strand.
TTACCCGCAACTGGCTCCTCGGGCTGCTCCGTCTGCTACATCCTGAAGAGTACGCTCGCCAGGAGTTACTGGGCGAGGAATCGCCCTACTGTGCCGTGTCAAACAGTCGTCCTCACTGTGTAGTCCGCCACTCACCGGAGCAGGGCTGGCTGCTCGTTGTAGACCGCGACGATGTAGTCACCCTCCTCAATAACCGACCTCTAGCTTCCGGGTCCTCTGAACCTCTCAGCAGCGGCGATCTGATCACCCTTGGCGATTCCAACGGACTGCTCTTGCAGGTCTCTACATGGTAGATGTAGATGCAGTAACTCTATGAGGACCCCGGGTTCGGCTACTCCTGGGAGGGCGACCCGGAGGAGTCGGGTTCTACCCAGCCCTATCGGAGAGGTTGGGGAACTGCGGTGTTCCCAATGCGCTCCGCAAAAAACTCCGCCCCTGAAGCGAGGGTCCGGGTCCCCTACCAACCGCTGTCAGGGTCGCTTACCCCTCGACCAGAAGGCAAAAGGGAAACAGCGCACTCCCACGCCTACCCCGGGCAGAGGTATGGGAAAACCTGGTTTCCCCTAACGCCAGACCCTTTCGCGAGGCGCACCACGCCGCGATGACTGGGAGGACGCCGCCCTTCCAGAGCCTCGCACTGCGTCTATTCGCAGACAATTAAATATATTTTCATTATTTCACCCAGGCATTATTCATCCAGTATTTCTTTCGCTGTACTACTATCTACCAGCACACGTTCTTCCAGCGCGTGGAGACCCTCCTATGGCAGTCCTGGTCAAGACGAAGTTGCAATGCGTGCGCTGCGGCCATTCGAACGAGTCGATCTTTGATCGTCGCGAGTTTTATTCGTGCAAGAATACCCGCTGCCGCTCCTACGGCTTTTTCTACTGCGGTCGCTGCCTAGTCGAGATGAACGCACCACGCCAACGCTTCTTTGGCAAGCCCTCCCACTGCCCGCGCTGTAAGGGTGAATTGCAGCGTCACGAGGGTTAAGATTCCATCTCGAAACCTTGACGGCTGCTTATGTGAACGAAGCCTTCTTGCATTTCTGCCCCCCTCCCAACCTTCCCCCGTCAGGAAAAGGAGCCGGACTCCCTCCCCCCGGCGGGAGGGTTGGGGAGGGGGGAGTTACCAAAAACCTTAGTCCACACAGGACTTAGAAGGGTGCGGGGAAACCAGGTTTCTCCGCACCCCTGTCATCGTCAGGGAGGGCGAAGCCCTCCCTGACCTTTTCTGCGGGACCTTCTACCCCATCAGGTAGCAGTGGATGCTCTCGGCGGCGGCGCGGCCCTCGGCAATCGCCCAGACCACCAGCGACTGGCCGCGGCGCATATCACCGGCGGCGAAGACGCCGGGCACTGAGGTCATCTTGTGCTCGTCGGTGGCTACCCCGCCGCGGGGGGTCAACTCGAGCCCAAGTTGAGCGACGGGGCCACCAGGCCGCGGCCCCACGAAACCCATCGCCAGCAACACGAGGTCGCAGGGCAGGGTAAACTCGCTGCCGGGAACGTCCTCCATGCGCGGCTGCCCGCTGGCATCGGGGGTCCAGCGCACCTCGACGGCCTCGACGGCCGTAACCTGGCCCGTCGCATCGCCGATCAGGCGACGAGTGCGAATGCTGTAGCGACGCTCGCCGCCCTCTTCGTGCGAGGAGGACGTGCGCAGGACACGCGGCCACTCGGGCCAGGGGTTATCGGGGGCGCGCCGCAGCGGCGGCCGGGGCAGCAATTCAAACGAGGTCACCGAAGCCGCACCCTCACGCAGGGCCGTACCGACACAGTCAGCCCCGGTATCGCCGCCGCCAATCACCAGCACGTGCTTGCCCCGCGCCTCGATCGGCGCCGTGGCAAGCGGCAGACCGGCGCACCGGCGGTTCTGCTGAGCAAGGAATTCCATGGCAAAATGGACACCGCGTAACTCGCGGCCCTCAACCGCGAGGTCGCGGGGCTGCTGCGCGCCGCCGGCCAGCAGGACGGCGTCAAAGTCGCGGCGCAGTTGATCGGCTGGCACATCCACCCCGACGTTGACCCCGGCCTGGAAGACCACCCCTTCGGCCTCCAACTGCGCCAGACGCCGATCGAGGACCCACTTCTCCAGCTTGAAGTCGGGGATGCCGTAGCGCAGCAAGCCGCCAATGCGATCATCGCGCTCAAAGACCGTCACCGCATGGCCCTTGCGACGCAGTTGCTGCGCCGCGGCCAGGCCCGCCGGCCCCGAGCCGACAATCGCCACACGCTTGCCGGTCAGGCGGTGCGGAGGTTGGGGCCGCACCAGCCCGTGCTCAAAGCCCCACTCGATGATCCGCAACTCAACCATACGGATGGACACCGGCTCAAAAGAGAGGGCGAGGGAGCAGGAACCTTCGCAGAGGGCCGGGCAGAGGTGGCCAGTAAACTCTGGGAAGTTGTTATCGCGGTGCAGTTGCGCCAGGGCCTCTTCCCAGTTGCCCTCGGTCACGCGATCGTTCCACCATGGAATGAAATTGCCCACGGGACAGGCAATGTGACAGTAGGGAATGCCGCAGTCCATACAACGCGCGGCCTGGACCCGCACCTCGGCGTCAGTCGGCGGCTCGTAGACATCGTGATAATCTTGTAGCCGTTCGGCAACCGGTCGCGCGCGCCACTCCTGGCGCCCGTACTTCAAGAACCCTTCAATTTCACCCATCGGAGACCTGCCTCTCGTTTCCGGAGCGTGTACAGCTATGTCTGGGAGGGTTACGCCCTCCCCAACGTTCTCGCAGGGCGGAGCGCGAGGAACCTCAAGCTCCCCTGGCACACGCTCAATTGCGCTACCGGGTTTCTATGCGGACGGGGCGCGGCGTTGCTGTCCGTGGGGGTTCAACCCGGCGGGGGCGCGGCATTGCGCCCCACAGGCGGTATGTGTGCCGGGATGGGAAGAATCTACGCTTTCCGGGGATTATCTGGGGTATGAGGCTCGCAACCGGGGCTTAGACTATGGCAACCAATTGGGGATTTTGGATTCCGGATTTTGGATCAGGTGATAGGGAAGAGGATAATCGCCAGACCTCACCAGGAAGCCATTCCGGCAATCCAAAATCTACAATCTACAATCTACAATCGCATCACCGGGCGGCACCGGCCAGGGCCTCCAGGTGCAGATCCTGGATGCGGTCGCGGGCGATCTGGGCCACGCGCAGGAGCAACTGGCAGCCGAAGGACGGATCGCTTTCGATACGCTGGCGCAGCGCGGCGGCGTCAAGGGCCACCACCCGGCTGTCCTCGGCGGCCACGACGTTCGAGGTGGCCTGGCAGGGCGGCACCAGGGCCGACCAGGCGAAGATCTCACTGGGACGCACCACGCTAAGGGTGATCTCGCGGGCCTGCCCCGCCGGCGGCGGGAGCACCGAACGGCTGCCCTTCTCGGGCAGGGTCAGCGTAACCTCCACGCTGCCATCCAGCACCAGGTAGAGATAGCGTAACTCCTCGCCCTCATTGCAGAAGCGATGGCCGCCAGAGACCTCCATCTCCTCGGCAGCCATGGCGAGGGTCGTCAACTGGTCGGGGGTAAAACCGGCGAAAAACGGATAGCGGCGCAGAAGCTCCGGGGATACCATACAATCCTCCTGTTGTTGTTGCCTGCCCCCGGGGCGTGTGGAGGTGTGGAGGTGTGGAAAGTTACACCTTCACACTTCCACACCTCCGGGCGCCAGCACCTCGGCCAGCACCGCGTTCACCGCGGCGGGGATGGCCGCGGCGACCGGCGGGGTCGGTTCATCGCCAAAGTCGAGCACCTCGGTGACGGTAATGGCGTAGATGACGATCTCCGCCGGCAACGGCAGCCCCATCTGCCGGCCCAGATCCAGGGCCACCCCCAGGCTGGTGTCGTGGGGCGAGACGCTGCGCTCGGTGGGGCTGAGGGCCTGCACGTCGCGCAGGCTTAGCCGGAGGAGACTGCCAGGGGCCTGGTCGCCGCGGCAGAGGGCATCGATCAGAATGGCGCGGTCGTAGCCGATCAGCATTTCCATCAGCGCCAGGCCGCCGAGTGAGGCCGTCTCGACCACGACCGGGTGCTCGCGGCGCGGGGCGAGGGCGGCGCGTACCTCCTCGGCCACGCGCACGCCCACGCTGTCATCGGTGAGGATGGGGTTGCCGAGACCAAGGACCAGGGTACGCATGACGAATCTCTTTCCTCTGTGGAGATGTGTGTAGAGCTGTTTTTCTCCCACACCTCCACACTTCACCCGATCCCCTGGCTGAGGCGTCGCACCTCGGCCCCCCGGGCGTCGCGAATGACCACCTCCAGGGGCATCTGGCCGGGCAGGGCGTGGGTCGCGCAGCCGAAGCAGGGGTCGTAGGCGCGGAAGCCCATCTCGATGCGGTTGAGCAGCCCCTCGGTGATCACCGTGCCTTTCTGGATCAGGCCCTGGGCGGCCTTCTTCACCGACATGGCGATGGGGGCGTAGTTGTTGGTGGTGCCGACGATCAGATTGACCCGGGTGAGGATGCCGCGCTCATCGGTCCAGTAGTGATGGGTCAGGGTGCCGCGAGGGGCCTCGACCGAGCCGACGCCCTCGGTGGGGATGGCGGTGATGGGCGCGCGCACCTCGGGATCGGTGATCTGGGGGTCGCTGGCCAGTTCGAGCATGCGTTCGGCGGCGTAGAGCAATTCCACCAGGCGCGCCCAGTGCGTCGCCAGGCGATAGTGGACGGGCTGGTAGCGCCCGTTGGCGCCACGCTTGCTGCCCAGGGTTTCGTAGAACTTCTCGTAGGCTTCCTGGGCCCGGGGCGTGGCCATGCCATCGGCGGCGTTGAGCCGCGAGAGGGGCGTGGCACAGTAGACGCCGCTGTCCTTACCGTCCACCAGCCCCTTCCAGCCGATGGCCTTGAGGTAGGGGAACTTCAGGTAGGTCCAGCTCTCGCAGTGCTCGGCGATGTGGCTGGCGTACTCGCGCGGGTGGTACTTGAGAAACTCGACACCTTCGGGATCGACCACGCGGATCATGCCATCGTAGAAATTAACGCGGTTGTTGGCGTCCACCGTGCCCATGGAATAGGTGCGATGGGTAAAGGTATCGGAGAGGATGAGCTCGACGTACTGGGGGTTGCCGAGCACCAGGTCCTCGAACAGCTTGAGGCTGAAGAGGGCGAAGTCAACATTCTGGCGTGCAGCCTCTTCGATGCCCTCGCGATCGGCGGGCGCGAGGGGCCGGCTCCAACCGCCGGGGAGGGCAGCGACGGGGTGCACGCCACGACCGCCGAGCAGTTTGATGACCTGGTGGTTGCGAATACGGGCATCAATCACCTGCTTGCCGATTTCGAGGCCCACCTTGCGCACCACACCGAGGATGTTGCGCTCGGCGGGGGGAGCATCGGGGCCCATCACAAAGTCGGGGCCGGCCAGGGCGTAGAAGTGAGTAGTGTGGTCGGCCACGTAGAAGGCCGAGTAGAGTAGTTCGCGGAGCTTCTTCGCCGCGGGTGGTGGCTCGACCTTGAACAGGTCGTCGAGGGCCCTGGCGGAGGCCATGTGGTGGGCCTCGGGGCACACGCCGCAGATGCGGTCGGTGATGCGGGGCATCTCTTCGGCGGGGCGGCCCACGCAGAACTGCTCGAACCCGCGCAACTCGGGGACGATGAAGTAGGCGTTGGCCACATCGCCCTCATCGTTGAGGAAGATCTCGATCCGGCCGTGGCCCTCCAGGCGGGTGACGGGGTCGATCGCGATCCGTTTCATGGGCGCCTCCTTCATGCGGGGTCATCGGCGACGCGGGCGCGCCGCAGTAACGAGTGGGCCAGACTGAAGCGGTAGAAGGTGCCGGCCGGGTCAACCAGGGTATCCATCACCGCGGCGATTTCCTGGGCCTGCACGTGCTCATCGAGGTGCGAGCCGCCCGCGGCCACTACCGAGGCGACCGCGGCGAGCATACGCGCGCCCTGGTCCTGGCCGTCGAGCGGGCCATAACAGCCCTCGCAGCGCATGCCAACCTGGGGACAGAGGGCGCCGCAGCCGCTGCGAGTGGCCGGCCCCATGCAGACCAGTCCCTGCTCAAGCAAACAGATCCCTGGCTCGGGAACGATCTCGTAGGGGCGATAAAATCGAGTGATTTGCTTGACGTTCTTCGCCAGGGGGCACTCCTCGCAGAGGGCCACATGACCGGCGCCGATGATCGTTCCACCGGGGGCCGGGAGGGGCGTACCCGTGAGCACTGCGCGCAGCACTGCGGCGATCTGGCGCGCCTCCGGGGGGCAGCCGGGGATGATATAGTCCACCGGCACCACCTGGTCGAGCGGGCGCACCGTCTCGTAGAGCACGGGGATGTGGATCTCGCCTTCGGGCACCTGCGTGACCGGCCGGGGCGCCCGGGTACGGCTCTCGTCGGTAGTCAGGCTATCGGTGTAGACAGTGCGCATAGTGGCCGCATTCGTGGTCAGGTTAGCCAGGCCGGGGGCGCAGCCCTCGTAGGCGCAGGAACCGAAGGCCACCAGGGTTTTCGACTTGCGGCGCAGCAGGCGGGCCAGTTCCTCGTTCTCCGAGTTGCGAATGGCTCCATTAAACAGGCACAGGTCAATAGAGCCATCAGGATAGCCTTCGACATCCTGGTACTTGAAGTCGGCCACACAGGGCCAGAAGACCACATCGAAGGCGGCATCCACGTCGAGGATCAACTCGCCGACATTGAGCAGCGAGATCTCGCAGCCGCCGCACGAGGCGGCCCAGTACATTGCGAAGGTAGGCTTCGCCATAGGTGCTCTCCTCTACCGGTGCGGCTGCGCCGCACGCCACCAGTATGAATAACGTGATTTCCTGGGAGGGCTTTACCCTCCCAGACTCTTCCATCCATGGCCTATGTTCCCCTCAGTCACCCATTTCCACCTCAAGGGCGTGACGGGCGACAGGTTGTTCGCCGAGCACGCGCTGGCGCCAGCGGAGGGGGCCAAGGGCGCGCAGTTGTTCGGTCATGCGGTCCACGGCCTCGGCAAGCTGCTTGCCCTCCGAGGCGGCGGCCCAGACCAGTTGCACGCGCTCGTCCTCCACACCGAACTGGCGCAGCATGGCCTTGAGCAGAGTGAAGCGCCGCAGGGCTTTGATGTTGCCTTCGACATAGTGGCACTCGCCGGGGTGGCAGCCGGCGATCAGCACGCCATCGGCGCCCTCGCGGAGGGCTTTGAGCACGAACTCCGGCTCAACGCGGGCGGTGCACATCACGCGGATGGGACGCATCGTCGGCGCGTAATGAACGCGCGCCGTGCCGGCGAGATCGGCGGCCCGGTAGGAGCACCAGTTGCAGAGAAAGCCGACGATGATGGGCTGAAACTCGTTCTCCACGGCAAACCTCCTAACCTACTGCGGCTCCAGCCAGAGCACCTCGGGCTGGCGCGCGTCCCACAGAATGCCCTCGATCTGCGCGAGCACCTGGTCGCGGGTGAAGTGCGCCCCGCTGATCGCCGCGCTGGGACAGGCGGCCACACAGGCGCCGCATCCCTGGCAGAGGGCGGTAATCACCTCGGAGACTTTGCGATCCTCGTGGAAGGTAATCGCGTGGTAGGGGCAGAGGGTGTTGCAGATACGGCAACCCGAGCAACTCGCGGCGTCAATACTGGCGCGCACCGGCTCCATCTTCATCACTCGCTGGCCGATCATGCCGGCCACCCGCGCCGCCGCCGCCGACCCCTGGGCCACCGACTCGGGAATGGCCTTGGGTCCCTGGCAGGCCCCGGCCACCAGAATGCCCTCGGTCATTGTCACCACCGGGTCGAGTTTGGCATGGCGCTCGGTGAACCAGCCATCGTAGTCGCACCCCAACCCGAAGAGGGCGGCGACCTGGCGAGCGTCCTTGCGCGACTCCATGCCGGCCATCAGAATGACCATATCCACGGGGATGCGCCGCTGCTTGCCGATCAGCGTATCCTCGACCTGGATAATCAACTGGCCCTCTTCGCCGGGGCCACGGGCGGCATCGGTGACCTCGGCCACGCGCCCGCGGATAAAGTGCGTACTTTCAGAGAGCACCCGATGGTAAAACTCCTCGTAGTGCTTGCCCGAGGCGCGAATGTCTATGTAGAAGTTGAACACCTCGGCCTCGGGCACCCGCTCGTGGACCAGGTGGGCGAACTTGAGGGCGGCCATGCAGCAGGCCCGCGAGCAGTACTCGTGGTAGTTTTTGTCGCGCGAGCCGACGCAGTGAATGATGCCGATGCGCTTCGGCACGGTGACCCCGTCGCGCAGCACCACACGGCCCGCGGTCGGCCCGGCGGCGTTGACCATGCGCTCGAACTCCATGCTGGTGAAGACATTGGCCAGGCGCCCGTAGCCGTACTGGGGCACGCGGCGAGCGTCGAACTGCTCATAGCCGGTGGCCAGGATGATGTTGCCGACCTCCAGATCGACGATCTGATCCTTCTGATTGAAATCAATCGCATCGGTGGGGCAGACGATCTCGCAGGCCCGGCACTTGCCGCGCTGGAAGAATGTGCAATTGGCGGTGTCGATCACCGGATACTTGGGCACGGCCTGGGGGAAGTTACGGTAGACCGCCTTGCGGTAGCCCAGGCCCACCTCAAAGTTCTGGTCAATAATGCGCACCGGACACTTCTCGACGCAGGTGCCGCAGCCGGTGCACAGATCCTCCTTGATGTAGCGGGCCTTCTTCCGTACACGCACCGTGAAGTTACCCACGTAGCCGTGGACAGCGATGACCTCGCTCCAGGTCATCAAGGTAATGTTGGGATGGTTGGCCACATCAACCATCTTGGGAGTGAGGATGCAGGCGGCACAGTCGAGGGTGGGGAAGGTCTTATCGAGCTTGGCCATATGGCCGCCGATGGACGAATCGCGCTCGACCAGGTAGACGTGGTAGCCGGCATTGGCCAGTTCAAGGGCCGCAGTGAGGCCGGCGATGCCGCCGCCGACGACCAGGGTGTTGGGATTGATGTCCACGTAGAGCGGCTCCAGTGGTTGCTGGTGCACGGCGCGGTCAACGGCGCCCTTGACCTGGGCCCTGGCCTTCTGTGTGGCCGCCTCGCGATCATCAGTGGCCCACGAGCCCATCTCGCGGATGTTGGCCATCTCGAAGAGATAGGGGTTCAGGCCGGCGCGCTGGCAGGCGCTGCGGAAGGTCTTCTCGTGCATATGGGGCGAGCAGGCGGCCACCACGACGCGGTTGAGGCCGAGCTGCTGAATATCCTGCTCGATCAACTCCTGCCCCAGGCTGGAACACATAAACTTGTAGTCGCGAGCCACGACGACGTTGGGCTGCTCGCCGGCCCACCTGGCGACCTCTTCGACCGCCACGGTATTGGCGATGTTATGGCCGCAGTGGCAGACGTACACGCCAACGCGCTCGCCGTGCCCGGCATCCGGCGTCGCATGGGGGTCATGCCGGGCGCGATTGGGGGTCTCGGCGCTCATAGACTATTCCTCCTCCGGCATCTGCGGAAGCGGCAGGCTCTGGTCGCCGCGGCGCGGCTTCCGTCTGGGGGCAGCCTCAGCCGCAGCGGGCGCGGCGGCGCCGATCTTCGCCAGGGCCGGGCGGGCGTCAATAAACTCCTTGCCGATGCCCACTGCGGCGGGCGACAGGCCAAAGGCCAGCCCCATCAACTGGGTGAAGAAGAGAATGGGGATGCGGTACTCCGTGCCGAACAGACCGTTCACGCTCTCCTGGAAGGCATCGAGGTTCAACTGGCACATCGGGCAGAGGGTGACGATCATGTCGGCCTGGTAGTCGGCGGCGTTCTTGAGCAGACGGCGGATCAACTCCAGGGCCACGTCGCGGCTGATCTGGGTCATATGCCCGCCACAGCAGTGGGCCTTGAGCGGAAAATCCACCACCGTGGCCCCGAGGGTGCGCATGAGCCGGTCAAGGGAGGTGGGATACTCGGGGTCATCGAAGCGCCCCTGGAAGCCAGGGCGCACCACCAGACAGCCATAGTAGGGCGCGACGCGCAACCCGTGCAGGGGCCGGCGCACCCGGGCGGCCACCTTCTCGTACCCCACATCGTTGACCATCACATCGAGCAGGTGGCGCACCCGCAGGCTGCCGGGTTCGTAACTCAACCCGCCAGCGGCCAGAGCGTTGTTCACATCGCTGGCCAGGGCCGGCGACTCGCTCAGATAGTGTTCCACCTTGCTCAGGTTGAGATAACAGGCGCTGCAGGGGGCTACTAGCTGGCCCTGCGAGGCGCCGTTGGAACCTGTGGTCTGGCGTGCGGCCAGGGCCAGGTTACGGCTGACAAGGGCGTAGGCCCGCAGCCGATTGACGGCGATGAACTCCGTCGCCCCGCAACAGTTCCAATCATCAACTTCGGCAAACTCAACCCCCAACTGTGCGGCCACCGCCATCAGCGACGTGTGGTACGCGCCAGCATTGCGCTCCAACGAGCAGCCTGGATAGTAGCCGTAGCGCATAGGCCTCCCCCTCATACGGTTCTGGATGGTGGATCAGGCACAGAGTCTCTCTAGATGGGCGGAAGGTGGGAAAACCGGTCTCCCCACGCTCCTTAAAGACAGGTGTCGGACAGGGGATGGGCGGGGAGGCCGCGCCTCGCCGCGTCTCTCCAGGCGGCACACCCGGCGCGCGCTCCGTCTTACGCCGAATGGGCGGCGTCAATCTCGCGGGCTTTATCGAGAATGGCCTTCAACTGATCGATCTGCCGGATCGGGCGGGGGTTGAGATCGAGGCGCTTGCGCTTGAGCAAGCCCATGCCAAGCGGCGCCATCTTCAGCGCGTCGAGGGGGCGATGGCTGAGATAGTAGCGCGTGATCAGCCCCAGTTCGAAGCTGCGCCCGTAGCTCTCCACGTGATCGACGAAAGTCTGCGCGAACCCCGGCGCTCTGGGCGCGGTGGTCTGCGCGCTGTAGCCGGCCTTGATGGCCATGCGTTTCAGGGTGTACATCAC
>CAKZSI010000027.1 GCA_937918935.1 uncultured Chloroflexales bacterium
CGGGCAGGGCGTCGAGTTCGACCAGGAAGGCCTCCAGAATGGCATAGAGGGGCACAGGCTGCCGGGCGTTGAGCAGGTCGAGGGTGGTAGCCAGCGTGCCGGGGGCAGCGTGCTCCACCGCCCCCGCCAGGTAGGTCAGGAGGCGCAGGCCGTCCTGATCCTGCTCATCGAGGGTGAGCCAGACCATGGGAGTCTGCGCTTCAACCGCTGGTCGGGCCGCGCCAATCTCGCCTATCCGACTGAACAGCCACTGTGCCACGAGCGTGGACTTGCCGAAGCCAGCCGGAGCAATAACCTGGATCACCTGGGCCGTGAATGCGTCGAGGGCCTCAAGCAAACGTTCACGCATCACCCACGTATCCAGGACCTGTGGCGGACTGATCTTGGTTGGCAGCACAAGCTGCACCGGGTGATTGATAACCATGCCTGGGTGACCTGTTTTATTCGGCGACTGCGGAACTAATGCTTCCGCTAATTGCTCGAATAGGGGCTGGCAGGGCCAGTCTCTCCCGGTAATCCGGGTTCGTCATTGCCCCTGTCTGCAAGGGGGCTGGCAGGGTCAGGCCATCTCGGACTGTAACCGGATAGCATAGTTGTCCGTACATGCTGTCAATCGTTACATCAACAGTGTTTATGATGTGAAAATATTACTGAGTCAGTTTTATAGTACCACCTTGCACATATTTTGTCCAGTTTTGGTTCTCAGGATAACATCCGCCTCCGGCGGGGAGGATCTGGGCGGCGTAGCCGCCCGGTACAGTCATGTCGGGTTGGTTTTGGCAGTGTAGCCGTCAAAACCAACCCGACATGCGAAGTTTGGACCCCTAAGACCAATACTTTTCAAATAAGACAAGGCTTACAGCAAGGCCGCCCTCCCAGCCTCCCCCGCCGGGGGGGAGGAGCGGGGCAGCGTGCGGCGGGGCAGGCGCTCGTGCGCCGTCGGTATGCCTCCGAACCGCTCCAACAGAGAGTGGAGTCGGAAGCTCTCCCCCAACGGGGGAGGGTTGGGAGGGGGTAACGTGCTTATTTGAAAAGTATTGCCCCTTGTATGCGCCCTGATAGTCAAAGGCTCACAGTTATCCCCGTCGCGCATCGAGCGCCCGAACCTGATCAATGTACGGTTGCTCCTCGGGCGGACTGCTGGTGGCGAACCAGGCATCCAGGATCTCGCGGGCGAGGTCAACCGTGGTGGTGCGCAGGCTGAGGGCCAGCACATTCGCGTCATTCCACTTGCGCGCGCCGGCGGCCGTCTGCGCGTCGTGGCAGAGCGCCGCTCGCACCCCGGGCACCTTGTTGGCCGCGATGCTGACCCCTGTCCCGGTGTAACAGCACACGATCCCCTGTTCGACCTCACCGGAGGCCACGGCCTCACCTACTGCGCGCCCTACTTCGGGCCAGGCATCGTTTGTGCCGGCAAGCGGGCCAATCAACACCAGCTCGTGACCGCGGCGGCGAAGATCCTCTACCAGCGCGTCGGTCGTGTAATTGCGCTCATCACTGCCGACTGCGATTCGCATGTGCCGCCTCCTGCTCAAGCGTTGCAATCACCTGTCTCTGTGATTCTACCAGAAAGCGGAGGGGATGCGGCATCCATGTTCGGGGCGAGTCTGGAAGGGCGCAGCTCTCCCGGGCTTTTCCTGCGCGCCTGCCTGGTGGGAGGATCTGGGAGGGCGCAGCCCTCCCAGGAGGATACGTTTTCATGCTCCTCGCTATGCAGTGCAGCCGCGTTCCCCAGAGGCGGAGCAATCTTTCGCAATCAAAGGTTGACCAGAACTTAGCTTGCCGTTAATCCCCTTATCGTTGTTTCACAATCTTTGGGGGGCATACTACTGATAAGTGTTTTCGCTCAACTCCATTACTTCGTTCAGGCCTGTGGGATGGGTCGGCCTTCGCCCGACAAGGTCGAAGCACTGGAGCAGCCAATGCTTCGCAACACGGTCAGGAGCGGTCGGTGCGTATCGCCCTCATTACGGAGACCTTTCTGCCGAATGTGAACGGCGTCGTGACCACCCTCTGCCGCTTGCTGGAGCATCTGCGCAGCCGGGGGCATGAGGCCCTGCTTCTGGCGCCAGAGGGCGCCCCGCCTGCATATGCTGGCGCGGAGATCGTGCCCATGCGCGGCATGCCCTTGCCGGCCTACCCGGAGTTGCGTATCACCCCGCCGCAGCCGGGTATGACTGCTCGTTTACGACGCTTTCGCCCCGACCTGGTGCATCTTGCCGGAACCATGGCCCTCGGTGTGGCCGGACGTCACGCCGCGCGCCGCCTTGGCGCGCCGCTGGTCGGCGCGTACCACACCGATTTTCCAGCTTACAGCGCCCATTACGGCCTGGGGTTCCTCCGCGACCTTGCCTACACTTACCTGCGCTGGGTCCACAACAGTTGTGTGCTGACCCTCTGTCCCTCCTCGGCAACCATGGCAGACCTGCGCGCCCGTGGGTTTCGCCGCCTGCGTCTGTGGGGGCGCGGCGTGGATACCGAGCGCTTTCACCCCGGCTGGCGCAGCGTGGCCTGGCGTGCCGCGGTGGGTGCGCGCCCCAATGAGCGTGTGCTGCTCTACGTGGGGCGCCTGGCTCCGGAGAAGCGCCTCGACTTGCTGGCCGAAGCCCTGCCGCACCTGGCCAACACGCGCCTGGTGCTGGTCGGCGACGGACCCGCCCGTCCCATCCTTGAACGGCGCCTATCGGGCGCGCCAGCGCATTTCACGGGCTACCTGCGCGGCGATGATCTGGCGACTGCCTATGCCAGCGCCGATCTGTTTGTCTTTCCATCCGACACCGAGACCTTCGGCCAGGTGATCCAGGAGGCGATGGCTTCGGGGTTGCCCGTGGTTGCCGCTCGCGCTGGCGGGGCGATCGATCTGGTGCGCCCCGGCGAAACCGGGGCGCTGTTTACCCCCGGCAACGTCACTGACCTCTGTGGCCGCGTGCGCGAGGTGCTGGAGGCGCCCGACCGCGTTCGCGCGATGGGCGCCGCGGGCCGCGCCGCCGCCGAACGGCGCTCCTGGGGCCGGGTGATGGACGAGTTGTTGGGCCACTACGCTCGTATCCTGACCCGCCGCAGGCCACGTATTCGCTGGGTTTGAACACAAGGGGAGGGGTGGGCAGAGCTTTGCCCTCCCCTCTGGCAAACGTGTGGGGAGTTCAGGGTTCATCCCGCCCATTCGGCACACGATGGACCAGCTTCAAAAAAGATCGATGGCAACAGGAAAAAGCGCCGACTGAGCCAGGGTAAGGCCGCGCGAATAGCCGGGCGACGGAAGGGCGCGGCCAATGCCCCGGCTACCAGGACGCCCGCCAGCGCCGGCCAGGCGCGCGGGCGTCGCCATATACCGATCGTGACCATAGCCACGATGCCCACGCTCATGGCCCGCAGATGCGAGCCGCTGGGCCAGCCCCTGGCCAGTTGCCGGGTGATCTGACAGGCCAGCCGGGCCTGCAGCCAGCCTATGGCGGGCGACCGCTGCAACCAGGTCAGGTAAGCCGCGATTTCCTCCAGTTCCAGCGCCGGATAATCTTCTCGTCCGCCCCAGGTTGCCCGGTGCCGCGCCAGGGTTTCGAGCGTCGCCGGAATGCCGGCCAGGGCCGCGCGCCAGCCTGCCCTGTCGGCGGCATGCGCGGCGCCGAAGGCCGGCAGCAGCGTCTCGCGCAGAGCCAGCGCCACGAGCAGGCAGTCACGCAAATACCGCACGCTCTCGACCACCGTGACCGCCTCGGGGCATCCGTTCGGCGCCAGAGAGAGCAGCCGCCCGTAGTGGTCCTCCAGGCGCGCCAGGGCGCTGCGGCTACGCTCCAGGCATGCGCTGGTGCTGGGCACGTTCCCCGCCAGGAATGCCCACATCACTGGTGCGCCGGTCGGGCGCATCCACCAGACCCATAGTAACGTGGGCAGCACTACCCCCCCGATCCGTGGCAACTCGCTTCGCAGCGGCCCGCTGTACCATCCGTCCTCGATTACCTGTTCGGAGTCCAGGTATACTTCCGCGACCGCCTCAGCGAAGGCGCTCATTTCAGGGGTGTCGCCGTGGCGCGCAAAGCGTGCCACGCACCACGCTCGCGTAAACGCCGCGACGTCGGTGGCGGCGCCCCCCCTGGCGAGGGTCGCGGTTACGGCGCTGTTCAGTTCCGTCCACAGGCTCCAGCCGTCCTGTCCCAGGGCGGCCCGCCCACCGCCCCATCCCCCGGAACCGTTCCAGACCCACGCTCCGGTAATGCCCTCAAGACGGCGCGTCGCTGCCAGCACGTCGCCGTGCAGCTTCGTGACGCCACAAGGGACCATGCCAGAGAGTTCGTACTCGCGCCGGTTTTGCAGTTCCACAAGCTGTGCCGGCCCCGGCAGACCCAGGGTTGGATTCAACGGCAGGCGCCGGAAGAAGTCCGATGGGCCGTGCTTGATTGACGTGAGCAGAGGTGGTGATCGGTACCCGGCGAAGACGCTCCGGTAGCGTTCGGGTGACCACAGCAGGTCGCCCAGTTCGCCGATGCCGATGCTCCAGGTGCGCACGACCAGCAGGCGCCGGTGGCGCTCGCACACGGGAAGGATCGTGTCGATGAGCCAGCGCAGCGTGCTGACGGTGCGATAAAGCATATGGCCAGTGTACTCTGTGCCCTGATCGTGGGCGCCGCCGGCCTCACCGATGCGCACGAAGAGACCTGTAACGGCAGGAAAACGTGTGAACAGTTCCTCCAGTGCCCACTGGTTAGCCGCCGCGAGACGCGGATTGCCCGGCTCGAGCCGTCTAGCGTAGCGGCGCAGGGCGGGAGTGGCCCACTGCATATCACTGGTGACGAAGATCTCCATCCCCTGCCGGGCGGCCTGCTCAAAGAGCGGCGCGAAGGCCTCACCGTAGATCAGCGCCCGTTGCCGGCAGGGATCGTTGGGCGTGTAGATCCGCTCCGGAGTTGCATCGAAGGTAATAACATGAGCCAGATTGTCGAGCACAATACCAGTGTAGCCCTGCGCGGCAACCGTTGCCAGGTAGCGTTCGGCGCGCGCCAGGCTTCGCTTGAGCCGATCTCGGTCTACGTAGGGCCGTCGCGGCAGGTCAAGCTGGTAGTACGGCAGAGCCGAGCAGTTGCGAAACGGCTGGCCCGGCTCGAAAAATGGGCCAGCGATATCGGTCAGCAGGCGCTTCATAGGTGGTCTCTGAAGATGATCGTAACCCCCACCCGAGGGAACCGTCAGGGAGTGTTTTGCCCTCCCGGAAAAATCTTCTCCGTTGCTGGGCAGCAGTTGAGGAACACAGATGCACTATACCATTGCCGGAGAGATCGCGCAGTTCGCGCGGCTCGAGTCCGCGCCGAGAACGTCTGGCTGAGCAAAAGCGCGCTGATGGCCTATTCAGACGGCGTGGACTGGCGACCACACGTCCCCGACGGCCTGAGTGGTGCGGTCCAGCGTACACTCGCCGGCGAGGGCGCAACCCTGACTTATGCTGAAGCTCAGGGAGCGGGGTAATTCGTACTGATTGTCTCCAATGCTCCCGGGCATATTGCCACGTGGAGCCTTTCTGATGGGCTGGTGATTGCCACACGCGGCGCGTTTCTTGCTGCCCGGGGCGAGAACCTCGATATTTCGGTGATCATTGCCCGACGCGCGGGCGTGGCCTTCTTCGGGGGGCGGGCCTGTTCTTGCAGCGTATTGCCGGTCAGGGCGTGGTGCTGCTCCACGGAAGCGGTGATTTCGAACAGTGCGATCTAGAGCCGGATGAACGGCTGATGGTCAGCACTGGCAACCTTGCTGCCTTCGCCGATGGCGTGGATTACGACATTCAGACAGTTGGCAGCATTGGGCGGTCCCTGTTCGGCGGCGAAGGCGTGTTTATGACCGGGCTGACCGGTCCGGGGAGGGTGTTGCTGCAACGCCTCAAGCGCGGCGCGGGAACGTCGAGTAGCGGCGCGAGCGGGGATTAGAGCACCGACCGGAATGTGTCAGGTCTCACATGCGCTCTCTTTATCAATTGTTTGGTAGCACTTGTGTCACTTTGCCCGTAGCGAGGGTGCACGGGTCGCAGGCTCCCGAAGATCCTCCCTTCCGGGTGTGGCGCGACCAAGCTGCACCCGGAAGGGGAAAGCCTGGAGAAGAGCAACTTCTCCAAACCTGTTCGTAGTGGGAGCCGCGGCATGTGACAACGTAGAGCTAGTGAGGATCAGAAGCGGCGCTGCACGGGAGGCCGCGCCTTCTCGCGAGCCTCTTTGCGGGCCTGCCGCCCGATAGAGATTACTGTACGATCAACGTGCCCTGCATCAGCGGGTAGTGCCCGGGCACCGTGCAGATGTACAGATACGTGCCCGCAGCGGGCGCGGTGAAGGTGATGGACGCCGAGGCCTGCGGTTCAACCACGCCGGTATGGGCGATGATGTTCGACTGGTCCTCCGGCAGATAGTCCTTTTCAAGCCCGGCCACCAGGCCATCGTTGGCGATCTGCGTCGCCGCCGACTCGCCGCCTTTTACCAGCACCCAGTTGTGCTGCTGGGCCACCGAGTTGTTCTTGAACTCCAGGGTAACTTGCTGTCCGGTCTTAACGGTCAGTTCCTTCTTGTCGAATGCCAGGTTCTCACCGTCCGAGCCGATCTGGATGGTCACCGGCTCGGGGGCGCCCGTGGCGCCGCCGGTCTGACCGCCGCCGGTCTGGGCGCCACCGCCGCCTCCGCCGCATGCCGTCAGCAGCAGCCCTATCCCCAGGACGAGCACGAGCGCGAGCATTCGCATGTTTAGCTTCATTAGGACCTTCCTTGTACTCGACTACTCCTAGTGCAATGCGTCACAAATCTAACACCATTCTGGGAATTGTCAAGTTGGGGAGTGCGGGCAGGGCTACGTCAACGTCGCTCATCGCGCCTGAACCTTACCCCCCAGCTTCTCAGGTGTAGGGTTTTCCGGCATATCCCCGCGTTGCATTCGCCATCCGGGGCATTGGGACACCGCCCTCACCCTCTCTCCCGCGAGCGGGAGAGAGGGTGAGGGGGATGAGGGTCGTAAGCGCATTGGAATGGAGAAAACCACTTTTCAGCGAGAAGTCTCGTCTCAGGTTTCGTGCTCCGGCAGGCGCGGGCGGGCACGAAACCGTGCCTGCCCGCCTGCACGCCTCCCGAACCGCCCGCTGCCCCGGCGCGCTCCCGGCGCCGCCTTTGCCGGTCGCCGTTGCTCGGTCACCGGACGCTCGGCGCCAGCCGCCGCTTCGGACGGCGGGCGTTCCTCCCCGCGTGCGGGTGGTCCCTCCGTCAGCGGTCGGGTCTTGTCGCCTGGCAGACGTTCCTCGTGGCGACGGGGCGGGCGCTCGTCGAAGCGACGTTCCTCGCGGAAGCCGCCCTCGCGGCGGGGCGAGCGCTCGTCGAAGCGACGCTCCTCGCGGAAGCCGGCCTCGCGGCGGGGCGGGCGTTCGTCGAAGCGACGCTCCTCGCGGAAGCCGCCTTCGCGACGGGGCGGGCGTTCGTCGAAGCGACGCTCCTCGCGGAAGCCGCCTTCGCGGCGGGGCGGGCGTTCGTCGTAGCGACGCTCCTCGCGGAAGCCGGCCTCGCGGCGGGGCGGGCGCTCGTCGAAGCGACGCTCCTCGCGGAAGCCGCCCTCGCGACGGGGCGGGCGCTCACCAGCGTGACCACGGGCGGCGCGCGCTCCCGCGGCCACGCCGACCCCCGCAGCCAGGCCCGCAGTTCGTCCAGACGCTGTCCCCGCCTCGTCGCGCGGCGCTCGTGCAGGCACGTGGCTACGCAGCTTCGTGACCTCCTCCGGCGTCAGTGGGCGCCACTCGCGCAGCGGCAGGTCGCCAAGGGCGATGTCACCCTCACGGACGCGGATCAGGCGTTGCACCTCGTACCCGAGCAGCTTTGCCACCTCACGGATCTGCCGTTTGCGTCCCTCCCGCAGCACCACCCGGTACCACGGTCCTTCTGGTGCGGTCTCGATCAACTCGACCCAGGCGGGCGCCGTCAGTTCGTCGTTGAGCAACACCCCGTTGCGCCACTGCCGCAGGGCTTCACTGTCGAGCGGACGATCCAGCAGCACTCGGTATTCCTTCTCAACCTCAAACTTCGGATGGGTCAGATAGTGGGTCAACTCGCCGTCATCAGTCAGAAGGATCAGCCCTTCGCTGTCCACGTCGAGTCGCCCGACCGGAAAGACGCGCGTCGGCGCGTCGACCAGATCGAGCACGGTAGGGCGGCCCTGCGGATCATCCACCGTCGAGACATAGCCCATCGGTTTGTGTAACATAATGTAGGTGCGCTCGACCGGCCGGCGCACCGCCTCCCCATCCACCAGGATGACATCCTGCTCCGGATCAACCCGTAACCCTGGCTCCAGCACGACCCTGCCATTCACGGTCACCCGGCCCGCCGCGATCAATGCCTTGCAGTCCCGGCGGGAGGCAACACCCGCGCTGGCGAGGACCTTCTGTAGACGTTCTGCACTCACGTTCAACCTTCCTCTGATGCTTGTGGTGGGTCCCCCGGCAACGGGCGCGATGACACGGAGGCTCATTCTTTCCGCCGCGCTACGCCACACGCTCCCTCTCTTCTCGTTCGCAGGACAGAGCGGAGGTGAAATGGGGAAATTGTTCCAGGGCGCCAATGCCTGACCCACCAGGTACACGCCGGCCATCGCCGCGGCATCCCGCCGGGGCGCTCAGGCGAGCGTTCTTCAAGGGCCTCTTGCCCACTTCGGTGGTGCAATGGCTGCCAACTGCCGCATATGGTGGACGGCTGCTCACAACTGTTGGGATACGGCGTCTCAGGGGCACCATCGAGTTTGCTTGCCTTTGAGTATAGCATATTCCCGTGGGTTTCTACTGGCGGAATCACGGAACCCTGGTTTCTCCGCACCCCTCCCGGCGAGGAGGGTCTGAGCGAACTTCGTTCTCCCAGAAAAATGTTGCTTGCATCTTCCCTGGTCGTTTTTCCAGGTGGCCCCTGGCCCGCTCACCGATAGCCGTATGCGCGGGGGAAGCCGTATACTGTGCCAGGAACCGAAGTGCAGGCTTCCCGAAGGGAGAAACCCGATGACAACCATGAACGCGGCTGAGTTGCTCGGCGCGATTTCCAACCAGATGGCCGACGCGGTAGAGCGGGCCGGTGCGGCGATGGTGCAGGTGCGCGGGCGGGCGCGCGGGCCGGCCAGCGGCATCGTGCAGGCCGCCGAACGGGTACTCACCGCCGATCATGTGCTGGAACGCGATGACGATCTCAGTGTGGTGACCCCCGATGGGCGCGAATTGCCCGCCCGCCTGGTCGGACGTGACCCGGCCAGTGATCTGGCCGTGCTACGGGTGGCCGGGCTGGATCTTACCCCGGCGGTCTTCGCCAGCGCGCCGCCCCGCGTCGGCCAGATTGTGCTCGCCGTCGGTCGCCCCGGCTCGGGGCCGATGGCCTCCTTCGGGGTCATCAGCGCCGTAGGCGGGCCGTTGCGCACCCGGCGCGGCGCCATGCTCGAGCAGTTCTTCCAGACCGACGCCATCCCCTACCCCGGGTTTTCGGGCGGCGCGCTGGTGGAGGCCTCTGGCCAGATTGTCGGTCTGCTGACCACCGGCATCGTGATGGGTATCGCCCTGGGGGTGCCCGCCGCCCTGGCGACCCGCATCGCCGACGCTATTGCCGCCGGCGGCTCCATGCGCCGCGGCTTCCTCGGCATCAGCAGCCAGCCCGTGGAGATCCCTGAAGGACAGCGGGCCGGTCTGGCGCAGAGCCGCGGCCTGCTGGTGGTGCGTGTGGAGCCGGGAAGCCCGGCCGCAAAGGGCGGCCTGCTCATCGGCGATGTGCTGACCGCCTTCGACGGCCGCGTGCTTACCGACACCGATGACCTCCAGGCCCTCCTCACCGGCGAGCGCGTGGGCAGGACCGTGCCGGTCCAGGTGATTCGCGGCGGTAATCTCGTGTCTCTCCAGGTGACCGTGGGACACCGGTAGGTGTGGAGGTGTAGAGGTGATTTTTCCACGTCTCCACCCACAACAGGAATGATGCGCTATGACCGCAACACTTGAACCTATGATCTCAGCCGGACTGCTGGGGTTGGCGACAGCGGAAATCGCGGCGCGGGTGCGCCCCGGCGTGGTCCAGGTGCGCGGGCGCGGGCGCGGCGGTGGTTCGGGCATCGTCTGGGGCGATGGGGAGAGGGTAATGACCAACTTCCACGTCGTTGCCGGGGTTGGCCCGCGCATCGAGGTGCTCACGGCCGATGATCGCCTCTATCCGGCGCAGTTGATCGCCGGAAACCCGCGCCTTGACCTGGCCCTGCTCGACGTGGAGGGCGCCAATCTGCCGCCTGCGCCCCTTGGCGACTCGACCCGCCTGCGGGTGGGCGAACTGGTCTTCGCCGTCGGCAACCCCTGGGGCCAGCGGGGTGTGGTCACGGCGGGCATCGTCAGCGCCGTCGGCGATCTGCCCGCAAGCCCCGATGAGCCGGCGGCCAGTTACGTGCGCTCCGACGTGCGCCTGGCCCCCGGCAACTCCGGCGGGCCGCTGCTCAACGCCCGTGGTGAAGTGGTCGGGGTCAACGCCATGATTTTCGGGGGCGACCTGTCGGTCGCTATCCCCAGCCACGTCGCCACGGCCTGGGTGCGGCAACTTCCCCGGCGACCGGTGTTCCTGGGGTTGGCCGTGGCGCCCGTCGCGCCAGCGCGGGTAGCCGCGGCCAGCCTCGAGGCGACGGGCCTGCTGGTGGCCCAGGTCACGCCGGGAGGACCCGCCGCTCGTGCCGGGCTGCGTCGCGGCGATCTGCTGCTGGCGCTCGACGGCGCGCCGCTGCGGGCCACGACAACGCTGCTCGAGGCCCTCGATCGCTCACATCCCGGCGATCGCCTGCGCCTCGATCTGCTACGCGCCGGCGCGCCGCTCACGCTTGAGGTGACCCTCGGCGGGCGCGTGGAGCGGGCGTTATGACCACGGTTTTCATTGTCGCGCCAACGCCGGCGCTACGGGCCGGGCTGCAGGCGATGCTCACCGGCGAGGGTCTGGAGGTCATAGGCATGGCCCCTGCGCCATCGCTCAGCAGCCTGGCCGATGTCGTGCTGGTCGCCGGCGAGGATCCCGGCGCGGCGGCGCGCGCCATTGCCGGCGAAGAGGGCGCGGCCTTTGTGGCCCTCAGCGACGATGCCCGTCTCCCGGGCCTGCTGCGGGCTCTGCCGCTCCCCGGCTGGGCCATCGTCGCGCCCGACGCCAGCCCGGAGGAGTTGCGCGCCGCCGTGCAAGCCGCCGCACAGGGCATGGTGGTCCTCCCGCGGGCCATGCTCGAGCATCTCGCCGGGCCGCGCGCGGCCGCTGAGCCAACGGTCGAACCACTTACTGCCCGTGAGACCGAGGTACTGACCCTGCTCAGCGAGGGCTTGCCCAACAAACAGATTGCCCTGCGCCTCCAGATCAGTGAACATACGGTGAAGTTCCACATCGCCTCGATCTTTGCCAAGCTCGGCGCGGCCTCGCGTACCGAGGCCGTCAGCATCGGCGCGCGCCAGGGACTGATTACCTTGTAAAGGCGTAGGGATTCTCTGTGGAGGTGTGAAGATGTAGCGGCCTGGCAGATGCTTCGCCTGAAACACCTCCACACCTCCACACCCATGACCCCGGTCATCCCCCCGGGCCTTTCCCTCGCGCACAATGTCACAACCTGCGATTGGCCGGTCGCCACTTGCCTGCCCCGGCGACATTCGCTACGCTAAGGGGTGACTCTACTGGCGCGTTCGGTGAGGTTGAGCGATGAATGTACTGATGGTTTATCCCCGCTTTCCTGATACGTTCTGGAGCTTCAAACACGCCCTGCGGTTCATCCGCAAAACCGCCGCGCTCCCGCCCCTCGGTCTGGTTACGGTTGCTGCGATGCTCCCGCCGGAGTGGAACAAACGCCTGGTTGACGTGAACATCCGCGAGTTGACCGATGCCGACCTGGCCTGGGCAGATTACGTCTTCATCAGCGCGATGATCGTGCAGCGCGAGTCCGCGCGTGAGATCATCGCCCGTTGCAAGCAGGCCGGGCGTCCGGTGGTGGCCGGCGGGCCGATGTTCACCGCCGAGCCGGAACTGTTCCCCGAGGTTGACCATTTCGTGCTCAACGAGGCCGAGGTCACCCTGCCGCGCTTCCTGGCCGATCTGGCCCGTGGAGCGCCCGAGCGGATGTACCGTTCCGACGAGTTTCCCGACATTGAATGCACACCCGCTCCCATGTGGGAACTGCTGGAACTCGACCATTATGCCTCGATGAGCGTCCAGTATTCGCGCGGCTGTCCCTACAACTGCGACTTCTGCAACATCACCACCCTCTTCGGCCACCGCCCGCGCGTCAAGAGCGCCCAGCAGATGATCAACGAACTCGACGGGCTGTATCGTCTGGGCTGGCGCGGCCCGATTTTCTTCGTTGACGATAATCTGATCGGCAACAAACGCCGCCTGAAGCAGGAACTGCTCCCCGCACTGATTGAATGGCGCCGCGGCAAGGTGAACATGGCCTTCAACACCGAGGCCTCGATCAATCTGGCCGACGATCCCCAGTTGATGGATTTGATGGTCCAGGCCGGGTTCACCACCGTGTTCATCGGCATCGAAACGCCCGACTCGGAGAGCCTGGCCGAGGCCAACAAGCGCCAGAATACCCGCCGCGACCTGGCCGCCGACATTCGCCGCATCCAGCGGGCCGGCCTTCAGGTGCAGGGCGGGTTCATTATCGGCTTCGACAACGATACCCCTTCGATCTTCCAGCGGCAGATCGACTTCATCCAGAAGACTGGCGTGGTCACGGCGATGGTGGGCCTGCTCAACGCCCTGCCAGGCACGCGCCTCTACGAACGCCTGCGCCAGGAAGGTCGCCTGCTCACCCAGACCACCGGCGACAACTCCGACGGTACCACCAACATTGTGCCCGTGATGGATCCGGAGGTGTTGCGGGAAGGCTATCGCACCGTCGTGCGCTACATCTACGCCCCGCGGCCATACTACCAACGCGTCAAGACCTTCCTGCGCGAATACGGTCAACCCGTCAGCAAGGTGCCACTGGATCGTGAGCATCTCATGGCCTTCTTCCGCGCTGCCTGGCAACTGGGCCTCCTCGGCGCCGAACGCGTGGAGTACTGGCGCCTCCTGATCTGGACCGCCCTGCGTCGCCCTCGCCTGGTGCCCATAGCGGTCACTCTGGCGATCTATGGCTACCACTTCCGCACCGTCAGCCAGCTCAACGTCAGGTAGGAGCGCGGGTAAGAAGCCACAGGCCCGTCACCAGGCTGGTCAGCGCCAGGCCGCACCAGGCTGCCGTAATGCTCCAGATGCTCGCGGGTGGCAGCGTCGAGAGCGGCAGGTAGGCCCACCAGAAATCCCAGACCGGGATGCGCCAGTCGCTCAGGTGCCAGCGCAAGACGCCCGGGTGCAACGACACCGGGTCAAGCGGCAAGAGGTCGCCGACCAGGGGGAGCTGTTGCTTGCCCGCCCTCGCCTCGATCCAACTGATATACACTCCGAGATCCTCGTCCCGGGGAATGCCCACACTGGTGGGCCGCCATGTTGGTGACATAAGGCGCACCTCCGTCGTCACCGGCGGCAGCGGTACACGGTAGATCCGCCCCGGGCAGGGCCTGTCCGATACGCTGACCTCGCCGATGACCAGCGTCAATGGCGGTGGCCCGGTGGCGACCAGACACGTGGTGGCTGCCACGGTAAGCGTTACAGGCGTCCCCGATGGTCGCACGCGGATCCGGGCATCACCGGTGGTCCAGCGGGGGAACTGCGCCTCGTCCGCGCCTTCGCTGGGTGCGAAGCCCCGTAACAGCACCACCCGACCGCGCGCCAGGTGGCGCTCGTAGAGGCGCGTAAGCCCCTCGCCCGTCGCGCCGAGATGGGCGAACACCTGCGCGGGCGGCAACCGCGCCCCGAACCACTGGTTCATATTCACTCCCAGTGCGCTGGCCTGGACCGCCAGGGTAAAGGCGGCCAGGATCGTGGTCGGAACGTAGAGCCAGCGCACGCGGGATCGCGGCGTGTTCCAGAGGGCTGCAAGGGGCAGGCAGAGCAGCGGCAGGATCGGGGTGAGGAAGCGCGGCCCCCAGGCCCCGCCGCCATCCCAGGCGTGCCAGGAAGCATGGAAGACCACCTGGGCGCCTGTCAGCGCCGCGCACACGAGCGTGACTGACCGGTCGCGCCGCCAGAGGGCGACCAGGCCGGGTAGCGCAAGAATCGTCAGCGGGTTACTCCATATCAGGCCGCGGTGCAAGCTCCACAACTGCCCGCTAAAACCTTCCCAGAAGGGGGTGGTAAATCCAGATCGGCCCTCGTCACCGTAGCCTGTCCGTAAGGGGCTGCCAAACAAGGCCGTGTGGTAGAGAGCCAGAGCCGCCAGTGGCAACGCCACCCCCAGCGCCCAGGCCAGTATGAGGGGCCAGAAGCGACGGGCGCGGTACGCCGACCAGAGGGCGAACAACCCGATGATCGGCAGGCCGAGTCCGGCCTGGATCTTCACCGCTGGCGCAAGGCCAGCCAGCAACCCTGACATCAGATAGGCCTGCGCCGGTGCGGATGAGTCATCGGGTCGCCAGATCAGCGCCACTGCCCCCAACCAGAGCAGTGCCTGGAGCGGCTCGGCAAAGAACGTCTGCGTGTACGGCCAGGCCATCGTACCCAGGCCGAAGATAAGCGCCGCCGCCAGCGCTGGTCCGTGCCTGGCGATCCGTCGCCCGGTATGGTACAGGAGTGCGGCGGTCAGGGCTGTGACCAGCGGGTTGAACCAGAACGTGATTGCACCGCGGAGCCACGGCCGTCCTTCTGGCGGGATGCCCTGGCTGGCCAGCGTCCCCAGCCAGTAGAGCGGCAACGCCGCGATGGACTGTCCCGGGCCATACTTGCTGTAGATCGGCGCATCGCCGGTGCCAGGATCGTAGAGCACAAAGGTGCCTCGCTCACCGAGCGCCTCGGTGAGCGAGTACATCTGCACTTCGTCAATCGCGTAAAAGTGACCGCTCGCGGTCAGCAGGTAGATGCCCAGGAGCAGGAGGGCAATTCCCGGCTCGGCGCGGGCGTGTAAGTGGCGCATGCGTATGAACATCCTGAGTTCCAGCAGGGTGCGGCCTTCCTGGGAATACTACTTCATCCTGGAGGCAGGGTCTGAACGACGTTCGTCTCCCGCGGCGCGATCTGGAGCGGCTGCGCCGCCCCAGGGATTGTTAAAAAAAGCGGGTTTGGGGCTTGCCCGGATGGACGTTGCACGAGCTGATCCCGGAGGCGCACGCTGCGCGCGCATAACGGACATGCTATAATCATCGTATGCAGCGCGGCTTCCGTCAATTCGTAGTTGCCTGGAAGGTGGAAGGCTGAAATGCCCGAAGCCGCCGCCACCCCGTCTTCCGCTCCCCTGCTCTTCGGGCGCTACCGCGTCTCCGAGCATCGTGGCGATACGCGCCTCGCTTCGATCTATACTGCGGTCGATGAGCGCCTGCAACGCCGCGTGCTGATCCATCTCCTCCGCAAGGATCTCGTCGGGCAGGCGCAACCCCGTGAACGTTTTGTCGCTCAGATCGGTCAAATGGCTCGGCGCTCGCACCCGGCGTTGCTGGATGTCTACGACAGCGGCGAAGCCAGTGGGCGGCCCTTCATGGTCACCGAGTTTGTCTCCGGTCGCCCGCTGCGCGGCCTCGGTCTGCTGACGCCGGAACGGGCCCTGCTCTATCTGCGCCAGGTGACCGGCGCCATCGCGCTTTGCCAGTCGCGGCGCGACGCCGATACGCCCCTCGGCCTGTACCACCCGCCGATCAGCAGCAGCAACCTGCTCCTGGTTGACGAGGGGCACGTCAAACTGGTGGATAGCTGGCTCCTGTCCCCTGGCGAGGTCTCGGCGGACATTGCCCACTATCGCGCGCCTGAGTTGAGCCAGGGGCAGGAGGCGACCCTGGCGGCCCCGGTCTATGCCCTGGGCCTGTTGTGCTACGAACTGCTCACTGGAACGCGACCCGTGAGCGGCAGCGATGCCCGTGCCATTGCCCTCGCTCACCTTCACGTGCGTGTTCCACCACTGCACGAGGCCCGGCCCGCGCTTTATCTGCCCGCTGTCGAACGGCTGGTGGCTCGCGCCACCGCCAGCGCCCCCGAGTTGCGCTTTCCCGACGCCGCCACCTTTGGCGCGGCCCTCGACGCCCTCTGGCGCGATCTGGGTTCGCCCACGCAACCGCTGGCGCCTCCGCGGGCCCCGGCCGCTCGGTATGCCGGGGCCACCACCGGCCCCCCCACTGCCGTGCCACCACTCGCCCCCGCCGCCCCACCTGCGCGCGCCAGCGTCCGCATGCAGCCGATGGACCCCGCGACGGTGCGCCGGAGCAATGTCGCCCGCGGGTTGCTTGGCTGGGTCGTCCTGGTGGGCCTGGTCATCCTGGTTGCCGCGGCCAGTTTCTTCGCCGTCAACGCCCTGACCGGTGCGCTCAAAGGGGTTACAGCGCCTGGCGTGCCCTGGTTGCCGCCCCCGCCCACGGGCGATTCCGGCGGCCCCTTCGGCTGGCTCGGCACGCTCTTCGGCGCCGATGAAATCTACATCGTCAATATTGCCGAGGGGTTGAATCTGCGCCGTGCGCCGGATGCAACCGACCCGGCGAACATTATAACCGTTGTCCCCAATGGAACTCCGGTACGTAAACTGGAGGGGCCACGTGTGGGCGGGAACATCCCCTGGTTGCGCGTTCGTGTGACCGTGGAAGGCCAGCAGTTGGAGGGCTGGATGTCCTTGAACTACCTGCGGCGCAAGGAATGAGCGCTGCCAGGAGACGTGACGTCGGATGATGGATGCGATGGGAGGGCGAAGTCCGAGCACCAGTGACGGTCCACCCTCGCCCCGTAAGGCCGAAACACCGGCGCAACCAATGCTTCGGTCTTACACGAACGGCTAGTTGCGTCGGCCCGGCGGTAGCATAAGGGGAAACGATGCATCAGCAGAATGGGACACAGGTGCTCCATGGGCCGCGCGTCGTGCTGCGGCCATGGTTGCGCAGCGATACCCTTATGCAAGAGCTCTGGCCGCGCTATACCGAACCCTTCAACTCCCTCTGGAACATTCCGCGGACGTCAGGCGCCGACGAGGTCAACGGGCGTACCTGGTCAAATCAGCGCTACGCCTGGGCCATTGATGACGCCCAGCGCCGCCTGATCGGTCGCATCTCGCTGCGTGAGGTTGATGAGCAGCGGCGCAGCGCCAGGCTCGGCATCTCACTCGCGCAGCCCTATGTGGGGCAGGGTCTGGGCACCGAAGCCTTGCAGGTCTTTCTCGATCACTATTTCGGTAGCCTGGGCTTTGAGCGGTTGTACCTGGACGTGGCAGCAGTCAATCTGCGCGCGGTGCGTTGTTACGAGCGGCTGGGCTTCCGCCACCTCGAAAGCGAGTGGCGCAACGCCGGCAGTGATCCCTCCCTTCGCCTGCTCGACAACCCCCGCTACAGCGCCATGCTACGCCATTTCCGGCGCTCACGCTTCGAAAACCTGGTCGAGTTTTACGAGATGGAGTTGACCCGTGCCGAGTGGGAGGCCCGCCGCGCCAGTTCCGGCCAGTAGCGGGAGGGAGACCAGCAGTCCAGAAGTGCCGCGTCAACGTCACGTTTCGTCGTAGTACTAACCCGCGATCCAGAATAAAGATCACTCCCGTGGCTCTATTGCCACAGTCTCCTCTTTCACGCTTGTAGAGACGTCCACTGACGTGTCAACTGCGGAGAGGCCCTGTGCTTCGGGCGGGGGCGCCACGCCCGCGGCGCGCAGCCGTGCCGGCATCTCGCCGGGTGGCCGCGGCGGCTCGCTGAGCCGTCCGTATATATACTGGAACACATCGCGCGACACGGCGCCCATCGGCGCCGAGAGAATGGCCCCGAGAATGCCGAAGACCTGCGAACATACCACCAGCAGCACCATCAGGATGGCCGGATGCAGCCCGACGCTGTCGCCGACGATCCGCGGCACCAGGAAGTTGTTCTCCAGTTGCTGGATGCCGACGTAGAGCAACAACACCGCCAGCCCCGTGGTGGGCGAATCGAGGAACCCGAGCAATACTGCCGGCACCGCGCCGATAATTGGACCGATAATCGGGATCAACTCGGTCACCCCGGCGATCACCGCCAGCAACAGCACATAGGGTACCTGGAGCCCGAACAGATTCAGCACCGTCAGTCCGATCCCCGCCGCTGTGCCCACCACCAGCCCCAACAGCAACTGCCCGCGCAGATACCCGCTGAAGTCGGCATCAATGATCGTGATCACCGACCAGAAATCGGCCCGCAGCCCCGCCGGCAGCAGCCGGTTGAGGGTGTCCCGACCGGCCTGCTGATCCATCAAGACGTAGAACAGCCAGAAGGGCACCAGGAAGAACCCCAGCAGAAAGGCCACCGTACTGGCCACGGAGAGCAGACTGGTGACTAGAAATGTGCCGATCTCCTGTATGTACGACAGGAGATTGGTGCGGATCGTGTTCAATGCCGAGGTGAGCACCTCCGCAACTGTCTGCTGGACCTCGGTCTGTACGTTGGGGGGCAGGTTGGCGAGGAGTTGTTGATATTCCTCCAGCAGCCGGTTGGCCCAGCGCTCCAGGGTTGGGAGATCTGGCAAGGCGCGGATCAACTGGCTGATCTGCTCAACCAGGGGCGGGACGAGGAAGGCAAAGAACGTAACGATAATCAACAGCACCAGCACATAGACGAGCAAAATCGCCACCCAGCGAGGCATGCGCCGGTCGAAACGGTTGACCAGCGGAAGGAACAGGTAAGCCAGCAAAGCCCCGATGACAAAGGGCAGCAGCGCGGAGCGCGCCTGCCAGAACAGCCATCCAATGCCGTACAGGGACAGGGCCACCAGTGCCCAGCGCGCAATACGGCGAAACGGTAGTCCCTCCAACAATGTGGTCATGCACCATGCCTGATCCGCCCGGTTGGGCCGAAGCATTGGCTATGCTAATGCTTCGGCCCAACGCGTGCAACCCCGCAAGGAACCTCGGACGCGGTACTGGTTGTGTAGGCGGGCTATGATGAGAGGCCTGGTTAAGCGCCTGTACGACCCAACCTCCCGGCCCGGTCAGTGAACTAGCGCTCCTCGCGGCTGTTCAGCGCCGCCACGGTCAACACGATCGCCTGCTCCTCGCCAACGTTTGTCCAGCTATAGGCCACGTCGTCCCGGTAGAACAGGGTATCGCCAGGCGAGAGTTCGTACTCTTCCTCGCCGAGCGTGTAGTGCAGGCGGCCTTCAAGCACCAGCACCATCTGGCTGCCGCGGTTGGAAAAGCCCTGCTGGCCACTGCCAGGGCGCGCCTCGATCAACCGCGCCTCCATATCGCTATTTGGCGGCAGGAGCGAAAAAACCTGCACCGGCGTATCATCGAGACTCAGGCGCACCCGGTCGGTCACTTTGACCACCTGGCCCACCTGTTGATCATCCTCACCCTCAAAAAAGTGGGTCATCTGCACACTGAAAAACTGCGCCAGCTTGCGCAGATTCGCCACCGAGATGTTGACTTTGTCGCGCTCCAGGCGACTGAGAAACGAAGGCGTCAGCCCGGATCCCTCCGAGACCTCCTGGAGCGTCAGGCCGCGCTCCTGTCGGAGCCGGCCGATCTTTTGTCCGAGCGACATACATCACCGCCTTCTGGGTGAAGCCGGAGCCAGTCACTACACATTTCCCCTATTTCCAGGTTTGTTGCACACACATCTTATTTTATTATACGCCACAAGGATCATCAATGTCAAGGCAATGCACACCCCTGGAAATATCGGGTTTCGGGCATGTCTAAGGCATTCCGTATGGTTGTGCGGGGGATTGTTGCACAGAGGAAAAGGAGCAAGTCTAGGATTTATAGGCAACGAAGGCCGTTAACCGGCCGAGGCGGCGCTGTGCTATAATCGAGGCAGTCTGTGCCGGGTGGATGTGTGGCCCGCTCTCGCATCCCTGACCCGCCGCGGGTCGTCATACCACCAGTGCCCCGGCGGTCTCGCCAGCGGCGCCCGATGCGCGGCAGTGGTGCGTCGTGGTCCCGTTCGCGCCTGTCCAGCGATGGAGCAAGACGAGTGACCCTCCAGGGTTCGCCGGCATGCCCAATCTGTGGTGCGTCGCTTCCACCGGGCGCCCGTTTCTGCGTCCGCTGTGGTGCGCCTGCCGTTCCCTCGACTGCCAATGCCGATGAGATCGCGCTTCCCGGGGGGCAGGGTGTCCACCTCAGTGCTGGCGCCCTGAGCCTGCGCGAGTTGCTCGCCGTCGTCGAGTCAGGGGTGTTCTACTGGCGCCAGCGCCTTGAACGGGCCGATGGCGTCGCCCGTGAGCAGGCGGCCGCGGCGATCAAGGATCTCTCGCAGATCCTGGATAACCTGGCTATCCAGATCGCTCAGGGCCGTGAGACTATCCGCATCACCGGCCGCTTGCCACCTCAACGGCGCGCGCCGCGCCCTTGCCCGCTCTGTGGCCGCGGCAATCGCCAGGCGGCCCGGTACTGCATGGCCTGCGGCGCGCCCCTGCATCCCGGCCGGCGCTCCGAGCCACGCCCTCTCCCCCCGCGGCGCCTCGCCGTCGCCGCCCGTACCGACCGCGGGGTCACCCGCCCCGTTAACGAGGATACGATCTATGCCGGCGAGTTTACCGCCGGCGCCAGCCGCATCGGCACCTTGCTCGTCGTCGCCGATGGGATGGGTGGCCACCAGGCCGGCGATGTGGCCTCCAGTCTCGCCGTTGCCACACTCAAATACGCTCTCACCGATGCACTCAACGCCAGCTTTCCCGAGGATGACCAGGCCTGGCACGCGCTGCTCCGCGGGGCAGTGCAGGAAGCCAATCGCCAGGTCTATGCCCATGCCCGGGCCGATGCCGCCAGGCGCGGCATGGGTACGACCCTCACCATAGCCGTGGTTACTGAGACCCGCGCCCATCTGGCCCACGTTGGCGATAGCCGCGCCTATCTGCTCAATCCCGCCGGCATTACCGGCGAGGGCAGTATCTGGACCCAGTTGACCCTTGATCATACCCTTGTGGCCCGCCTGGTTGACATTGGCCAGTTGACCCCCGAACAGGCCCGCGTGCATCCCCAGCGCCATATGCTGTATCGCTCCCTCGGCACTGATCCCGTCATCGAGGTGGACGCCCTGAGCCAGGCCCTGGCCGCGGGCGATGTGCTGGTGCTCTGTTCCGATGGGTTGGTCAACCACGTTGATGATAGCGAACTGGCACGCATCGTTCTAGAGATGCCGGACGAGGATCTGGCCTGCGAACGGCTGATTGCCCTGGCAAATGAGCGCGGCGGCCAGGATAATATCTCTGTGGTCATCGCGCGCGTCAGGAGGGCCGAAGCAGTAGCGTAGCCACCGCTTCGGCCCAACAATCGTTGAAACGATGTGTCGTTGCGGACCTGATAGAGGAACCCCTATGACCATCTGTGCCCTGTGCGGCAGCGACAATACAGCCGGCGCCCGTTTTTGCAGCAACTGCGCCGCGCCGCTCGCCCGCTATAAGGCCAGCGCGGCTGATTATGAGTGGCTCGCTGCCAGACTCTCCAGCCCGGATCTCTCCGCCGATCCCGCCCGGAGCGGTCCACTGCGCCATGACCCTCATCCTGGCCCCGAGGAGGAACCTATGGATCAGCCGGCCCCCATCCTGTTCGCCGGGCGCTACGAACTCCCCCCCTCAGCCGCCGATGGTCCCCTCGTCGTTGTTGATACCATTCCCTGGCGTCGCTGTTGGGCCTGCGGTTCTACCGCGAACGAGCCAGAGGAGGCCTTTTGCATCGATTGCGGTGCGGCGCTCGAGCCCCGCTCCTATCCCGCGGTGCTGACCTCCGCTGATGCGCCCATCGGCCCGGCCCTCGTGCCAGCCGTTGACGATGAGCACGCCCGCACCCTCCTCCCCGAGATCTGGGACCAGGTTGAGGAAGGTGGGCGCGTGCTCACTGTGCTCAACGACAGTGGTCGCGCTTCCCTGGCGACACCCCTGGATGAGACGTCCGCCCTCGCCGTTGGTCTTGGTCTGGCGCGTCTGCTGGTGAGCCTCCACGCCCGTGGCCTGGCCCTTGGCCCGGTGGCCGCTGCCGATCTCGAGCCCCTGCCCGGCGGTGGCGCCCGCCTGCGCAATGCTCCTCATCTCCACCTCATCGCCCCCGATGACGCCGCCGCGATCCAGGCCGATCTCCTCGCCCTGGCCGATGTGCTCGAACGCCTCACCGCTACCCCGCGCACTACTCTGCGGCTCACCGAGGAGGAGGCCGAGGCCGCCGGGCAGGAGATGCCCCTGGTAGCCGTGCTGCGCCAGGTGCGCACCGGCGCCTTTGCCGACGCCGCCAGTCTCGCCGCCACCCTTGAGCAACTGCTGACCGAACGCACCCGTCCCGTGCCCCTGCGCCAGGTCGTCGGCGCCCATACCGATACTGGAATCGTACGCGAGCATAATGAAGACAGCCTGTTTACTCTTCAACTTACACTCATCAACAATAACCAGCCCGAAATCTGGGGCGTCTATATTGTTGCCGATGGCATGGGCGGCCACGCCGCTGGCGAAGTGGCCAGCGGCCTGGCCGTTCGCGCCGCCGCTGATCTCTTCCTTGGCGAGTATCTGGCCCGCGCCGTTCAGCCCGATGCGGCCTTTAGCGAAGAAGAGGCCGTCGCCTTCGTGCGGCGCGCCGTGCAACGCGCCAATCAGGCGGTGATTGCCGAGAGTCGTGACCAGGCCAATGATATGGGAACGACGTTCACCATGGCCCTCGTTGCCGGCGACCGGGCGATCGTTGGCAATGTCGGCGATAGCCGTACCTACCTCTTCCGTGATGGCAGGCTGCGGCGCATCAGCAAGGACCACTCGCTTGTGCAGCGCCTGGTGGATCTCGGCCAGATCACCGAGGACGATATCTACACCCATCCTCAGCGTAATGCTGTGCTCCGCTCCCTCGGCGATCGCAGCGAGATCGAAATAGATGTCTTTTCTGAACGCCTCCGGCCCGGTGACGCGCTCTTGCTCTGTTCCGACGGCCAGTGGGAGATGACCCGCGATCCCGAAATGGAACGCCTCCTGGCCCGCGAGGAGCCACCCCAGGCTATCTGTCAGGCCCTCGTTGCCGCCGCGAACCAGGCCGGCGGCGACGATAATATCGCCGTCATCCTGGTGAGGTTCGAGTAAAATGCGCCGCCGGGATGAGCACCTGGCGGCCCTCCGGGTTGTGTCTCCCACGGCAACCATGCCCGTCGCTGCAACGTCCAACCGGTGGCGATTCTATGCTGATGGAGGACCCGATGGCCGATACGCTCACGCTGACCTGTAGCTGGGGTCGCGCTCCGATCCCGGCGAGCGGC
The DNA here is from genome assembly GCA_937918935.1 of uncultured Chloroflexales bacterium. Taxonomy (GTDB): domain Bacteria; phylum Chloroflexota; class Chloroflexia; order Chloroflexales; family Chloroflexaceae; genus JACAEO01. Next base: position 23,243 of record CAKZSI010000027.1, read on the forward strand.
GCCCCGCAACTGGGCTACCTGCTGGTCGAGGCAGCCCCCGCTGCCCCGCCTCCGGCGCCCGTTCCGCTGAACTTTTGCCTGGTGCTCGATCGCTCTGGTTCGATGCAGGGCGCCAAACTGCAAAGTATGAAGCAGGCCACCCGCCGCCTGATCGAGAGCCTCACCCCTCAGGATGTGGTGTCAATTGTCATCTTCGACGATACCGTCCAGACCCTTGTGCCTGCTACCTTCGCCACCGATCAGGCAGCCCTCCACGCCGCCGTTGATCAGATCGTGGAAATGGGCGGCACGGCGATGTCCCTCGGCATGCAGGCGGGTCAGGTGGAACTCCAGAAGTACGCTGGCCCCGATCGCTACAGCGCCATGCTCATCCTGACCGATGGCCAGACCTGGGGCGATGAAGAGGTCTGCCGCACCCTGGCCCAGAGCCTGGGCCAGGCCGGGGTGCGTATTACCGCCCTCGGCCTGGGCGCCGAGTGGAACGAGAAGTTGCTCGACGACCTCGCCGAGGCGACCGGCGGCGTCTCCGATTATGTCGCCGATCCCGGCCAGATCCTCAATTTCTTCCAGCGCGCCGTGCGCAGCGCCCAGGGGACCGCCGCCGTCGAGGCGCGCCTGCTCCTCCGCCTGGTGCGCGAGGCGACCCCCCGTGCCGTCTATCGCGTCACGCCCACGATCGCTAATCTCGGCTACCAGCCTGTCGGCGCCAGCGAGGTGGCCGTGAAACTGGGCGATCTGGTCTACGGTCAGGTCAGTAGCGTCATGATCGAACTCATGCTGCCTCCTCGCCCCCCTGGCCAGTTTCGCATCGCCCAGGCCGAGTTGCACGCGACGCCCGTTGGTGCGCAGCAGGAGCAGATTGTCAAGCAGGACGTGCTGCTGACCTTCAGTGCCGATCCCGAGGCTGCCCCGTTCGATCCGCGGGTGATGAACCTGGCCGAGAAGGTGACAGCCTTCAAGCTCCAAACCCGCGCCCTGGCTGAGGCGGAACTGGGCAATACCGCCGGCGCCACCCAGAAGTTGCGCGCCGCCGCCACCCGTCTGCTCGACCTCGGCGAACTGGAACTCGCCGAGCAAACCCGCCAGCAGGCCGAACAACTCGAGCAGGGCGGCGCGATCAGCGCCGAGTCCCAGAAGGCGCTCAAGTACGCTACGCGCCGGTTGACCCAGAAGCTTGAGGAGTAAGAGTATGAAGATCTGTCCTTCCTGCGGCGCTCCGAATGACCCGGCTAACCGCTTCTGTGACCAGTGCGGCACACGGCTCGAAGAGGTCGCGCCTGTACCTGTTGGGACTCCGGCAGCAACCGCGCCGGTCGGGGCTGTCTGCCCGGCCTGCGGTGCGCCAGTGCTGCCAGGCGAAGCGTTTTGCGATAACTGCGGCGCCGATCTGACCGCCCTTGCCGTCGCGCCGGTTGCCCCTGCTCCAGCCGCCGTGCCTGTGGCCCCGCCCGCTGGCGCCTCTGAGGGGCAGGTGGTCTGCGCCATCTGCGGCGCGACTGCGCTGCCCGGTGAGCGTTACTGTGACACTTGCGGCGCTGATCTGTTCGCCCAGATTAATGCCGCCGCCCCGGCTCCGGCCGCTCCCTCGCCCGTCATCCCCGACGGCGGGCCGACGCTGGCCAACGGCGCTGAGCTCTCCGCCCCCGAACCGCCAATTGCCCCGCCGCCGGTCGAGGCGCCCACGGTGGCCGAGGTCCCTGCTGCCCCCGCGCCGGTCGAGGCGCCCACGGTGGCCGAGGTCCCTGCTGCCCCCGCGCCGGTTGAGGCGCCCACGGTGACCGAGGCCCCTGCTGCCCCCGCGCCGGTTGAGGCGCCGACCGTGCCCGCCGCCGAGGCGCCGACCGTGCCCGCCGCCGTCGAGGCCCCGGCGCCAGAGGCCCCCGCTGTTTCCGCGCCAGCCGAGGCGCCCACCCCACCCTCCGGGGCGCCGGTGTTCGATCGGGCAGCCTACGAGGCCCGCCGCGCCGAGCTTAGCGCGACCATCAGCCGCCAGCAGCAGATCATTGCGCAGTTGGAACAGATGCAGGCCACCTTCGGCCCGGCCACGCCCCCGGCGGTCACCAGCGGTCTGGCCGAGGCTCGCGAGGTCCTGACCCGCGCCGAGGCTGAACTCGCCGCGCTCGAGGCCCTCGCGCCAGCCGTTGATCCCGCCGAGGTGCGCCGGCTCCAGGATGAGATCGCGCGCCAACAGCAGATCATCGCGCAGTTGGAGCAGATGCAGGCCACCTTCGGCCCGGCCACGCCCCCGGCGGTCACCACCGGCCTAGCCGAGGCCCGCGAGGCCCTGGCCCACGCTGAAGCCGCCCTGTCTGCCCTGGGCGTAGCCCCTGCTCCTGCTGCTCCTGCGCCAGCGGTCGCGGCGCCGCCGCCTCCACCATCCGCCCCTGTTGGCCCGCGCCTGGTCGTCGAAGAGAGCGGCGTGGTGTTGCCCCTGCCCCTCGACAAAACCGAGATCATTATCGGCCGCGAGGACCCCGTGAGCAACATCTTTCCCGAAATCGATCTTACCCCTCACGGCGGTGAGTTAGGCGGTGTCAGCCGCCAGCACGCCCGTCTCAGCCGCGTTAGCGGGCAGTGGACCCTTACCGACCTCAACAGCACCAACTACACCCGGCTCAACGGCGCGCGCCTGGAGCCGAATGTCCCTACTCCGATCAGCGATGGCGCCCGGGTGCAGTTCGGGCGGGTCGTGGTGATCGTGCATCTCATCTGAGATATGCCCGCGGGAGGATCTGGGAGGGTGTAGCCCTCCCAGGAACTTCCTTTTTTATCACCTGGAGAGGCGTGGGGAAACCTGTTTTCCCCACCCCCCTGCCGAATGGATGGGCGAGGAGGGAGTCACGTGCCTCCCCCCGTGTGAAACATCTCTTCTGACCTCCACTCCTCATCTCCCTTGCAAGGTAAACCACACCGTCGTACCCTGGCCAGGCACGCTGTTTGCCCCGATCTGCCCGCCCATCGCCGTAATCAGCGCCCTGGCGATCGACAGACCCAGCCCGGCGTTGCCGCTGGCCCGCCCACGGGCCGGGTCAATCCGGTAGAAACGCTCGAAGATGTGCGGCAGGTGCTCCGGCGCGATCCCGCATCCCGTGTCGGTCACCCTGAAGCACACCTCGCGGCCCTGGGGTGTCGCCGCGAGCGTAATTCTCCCGCCAGACGGCGTATGCCGCAGGGCGTTGTCGATCACAATCAACAGCACCTGCCGCAGCCGGTCCGCGTCGGCGCAAACCGTGCCATTGCCCTCCTCCAGCGTTACCGTCACACCCCGTTCCGCGCCCAGGCGCGCCACCTGGCGCTGCATCTCGGCCAGAAAGGCCGCTACGTCAACCGGCGCGAGGGTCAGTGGCAACTGGCCGCTGTCAAGCCGCGACAGTATGAGCAGGTCGTCCACCAGCCGCCGCATATGATCGCTCTCGGCGAGCACGTCGCCGAGCAACTCCCGCTGGTCGGCGTCCTCGGGTGCGACGTTGCGTAGCGCGACCTCGGCGCTGGCGCGGATCAGCGTCAGCGGCGTGCGCAGTTCGTGGCTCGCGCTGGCGATGAACCGCTGCTGGCGCTCCCAGGCCGCCTGCGCCGGGCGCAACGCCCGTCCCGCCAACCACCAGCTCGCCCCGCCCAGCAACACCATGCTCAGGCTGCCCAGGACGAGCAAACCCAGGGCCAGTTGCCACAGTACACGATCCTGGTCACTCAGCACCCGCCCCAGTTGCAGCGCCGCCGGCCCATCGGCCCGCGTCAGGCGGTAGGTCAGCAGGCGCACCCGTTGCCCATCGCTCAAACTCACCGTGCGCTGGTCGCTGCCCTGGCTCAATGCCGCCTCCAGGGCCTGCCGATCCGGGCTGAGCGGCGCTGCGGCCGGGTTGGGGTCGAAGAGCACCGCGCCCGTTGTGTCGAGCGGCAGGACAAAGATCGCTGCCAGTTCGCCGTCATAGGCCAGCGGCGTCATTGTCGCCGGAGGTGTCGGACGGGGTGCCTCTTCCTCTCGGCGCCGCTTGTCTCCCTTAACGGCAAGGATGGCCCCGCTGGATCGCTCCACGATCACCTCCACCCCATCGGTGAAGTACACCTCGTATACCTCCTGGCCCCTTTTCTCCTCGCGCTCAATCTCCTTGGGAACACCGCCGCCGCGATGGGCCACCGCTCGCGCTATCGCCTCGGCTTCTGAAATCGGCCCTGCGGCTCGATAGGGCAACAGACCCGGCTCCTTGCGGATCAGCGACCAGTCCCGGTCCGCCGAGACCAGATCGGCAGGCAGGGGCGCGTTAAGGGCGTGAAACTCGTGGGCCATTTTGTGCCGCAGGGCCAGATCGGTGACTTGCTGGAAGTAGCGCGCCACCACCAGATAGCTCCCGCCACCCACCAGCGCCACCAGCGCCAGCGCCGCCAGAGTGTAGAGCAAGGTCAGTTGGAGCCGTAAACCTCTAAACATCGGGCGCCTCCAGCCGGTAGCCCACACCGCGCACCGTCGCGATCGGATCGCGCTCTCCCGGTCCGTTCAACTTTCGTCGCAGATAAGAAATATATACATCAACCATTTGCGGCTGCACATCGTGTTCATACGACCAGACATAATCCAGGATCTGCTGGCGCGTCAGGGTCTGACCCTGGTGACGGATCAAGTACTCTAACAGGTTCCACTCAGTCGGCGTCAGGTCGAGCACGCGGGTGTTGCGGCGCGCCGTGTGCCCGCGCAGGTCGAGCACGATCGCGCCCGCGCGCACCTCCTGGGAGTCGGCGCCCGGCGGCGCGAAGCGGCGGCTGAGGGCGCGCACCCGCGCCAGCAACTCCTCAAAGGCGAACGGTTTGACCAGGTAATCGTCCGCCCCGCTGTCCAGACCGGCGACCCTATCCTCGATCTGGCCGCGGGCCGTTAGCAACAGCAGCGCGGTGGGGCGGCGCGCCTGGCGCGCCGCCCGGCAGATTGAAGGCCCGTCCCGTCCGGGTAGCATCCAGTCAATAATCGCCACATCGTAGTTGCCGCGCAGGACAAGATCGAGCCCCGTGTCGCCATCGTGCGCCACATCTACCTGATAGTGGGCCTCCCCCAGCACCCGCGCAATCAGCCGGGCCAGGCGTTGATCGTCTTCTATTACCAGCACACGCATCGCCGTCTTCCAACTTTCCGCCGCGCGCGGGGCTGCCAGGCGCCCTCCCCCGCGTGAGGTTTAAGGAACATCGCTTCCCCGTGTTTCTGCAACGGGCAGAGGCGTGAGAAAACCTGGTGTTTCCCACCGTTATCGTTAGCATACCCCATCAAGATTGGAAAAAGATTGGAACATTCGACGGGACTTCCAAGAAAGTTCCAAAACTTATCCCTTACCTTACGTCTGACACTTCTCCTTTGATGTTACGGAGGCCGCAGGTCCCCGTAACTTCTGCCGGGACACTGTGTTGTTGTAGTTCTAAGGAGGAACCCAACCTATGAGCCAGCGTCTTGCCCTGGTCATCGCCGCCGCTATTACCGCCTTCATTCTGGTTATTGTGGGAGCACTAAGCGTCTATCTCAGCGGCGCCACCAGCCAGACGGTGAACGCGCCCCCGACGAGCGCGGCCACTGCGACCCCGGCGCCTGCCGCCGCTGCCATTGACCCCACCGTCGAGGCGTTGCTGCGTGAGCGCGAAGCCGCCTACCAGGCCGCCCTGGCCGAAGCCAATGCGCGCCTGGAGGCCGCCAACGCCCAGATTGCCAGCGCCAATCAACAACTTGCCAGTGCTGCCCAGGCCCGGGCATCCGGCAGCACGGCGCCGGTCATCGCGCCAGCGACCGGTGCCGCCATCAGCGAACAACAGGCGATGCCCGTCATCGCCCCGGCGACCGGCGCCGCCATTAGCGAGCAACAGGCGATCGCCGTAGCGCAAGGCTACTACGGCGGCCGAATTGTCGCTGTCGAACTCGAGACCGAGCACGGCGCAGTGGTCTACGAGGTGAAATTCAGCGACCGCAGCGTTGTCTACGTTGATGCCGCCACCGGCCAGGTGGTCTATGCCAGGATCGCCGGTGGCGGGGATGACGAAGACAGGGAAGCTACTGACGAGGATGAGGATGACGAGCACCAGCATGACAAGCATGACAAGGACGATGACTGATTATAGCGCAGCCCCGGGGTCTTCTCAGGTGGCCCGCAGCGCGGGGAACTCCAGGTTCCTCGCCTGCCAACCCGACCTGGAAGGAGCCTGAGAAAACCTGATTTCCCCGCCGGTCAACCGGCGCCGGAGTGCGGGCCGCTGCGATGGCCCGGGGCAGCAAGCGTCACAGCTTCTCTAACCTAATTATCGCAACCTGAATCAATCCAGGAGGCTGAAATGATCAAACAACCTGACCTTCCCACAGGCGCTCCTGGTGTCAAGGCGCTGATTACCGTCGCCTCGCTCGCTGGCGTTCTGGCAGGCTGGGCCTTCCTGAGCGCCCCGCCGCCGACCGTGGCGCCGTCCCAGGTGTCCGCCGGGGCTGCCGCGCATACCGCTCCGCCCCCGGCGTGGCTGCTCAGCGACCCGCAGATACCTACGCTGCCGCCCGTGGCCACGGTGCAATCATTGCCAGCGGCAGCCGCCCCGCCACCGGTCGCCTCGAACGCAGCCCCGGCTATCAGCCGGGCGACTTCCGCGGGCCTGCCCGTCGTCTCGCCAGTGCAACCTGCGCCTGTCACCATAACCCGTTCGTCGCGCTGATCGTGGCTGCGCCGCGCAGTGACGGGATGAGAAAGGATGTCTCTGGGAGGGTTACGCCCTCCCGGACCTTCCCACGGGCAAGGGCATGGGGGAAACCAGGTTTCCCCGTTGGATAGTCTGGGGAGTTACCTGATGGTTACTTACAGCTTCCGTGCCATGGGCAGCCAGATCCTGATCGTGATCGATGCTCCGGTTGCCATCGCCCGGCCAGCTCTGACGAGCCTCCGCGAGGTTTTCGCGAGCTGGGAGGCGATCCTCAGCCGCTTCCGGCCCGACAGCGAATTGAGCTGCCTGAACAACTCCCAACGCGAGTGGCTTGCCGTCAGCCCTACACTGGCCGAGGTCCTCGCCCTGGCCCTGCGCGGCGCCGCGATGACCGGCGGCCTGGTGACGCCCCTGGTGCTGGAGGCGCTGGAGCTTGCCGGCTACGACCGCGATTTTAGCGCCATCGCTGCCGAGCAGTTGCCCGCGACCGCCGCGCCGCCGGTTCACCCCGCTGCTGACTGGCACTGCATCAGCGTCGATCCGCTCCGCGGCAGCGTGAGTCGCCCGCCCGGCCTGCGTCTCGACCTGGGGGGAGTGGCCAAGGGGTGGGCCGCCGATCGGGCCGTGGGCCTGATCGCCAGCCACGGGCCGGCCCTGGTTGACGTCGGTGGAGACATCGCCGTCAGCGGCCCGCGCCGCGACGGCGCCGCCTGGCCCATTGGCGTGCATGACCCCCGTGGCGGCGCCGATCCCCTGGCCGTGCTACTGATGGCCTCCGGCGGCGTGGCAACCTCCGGGCGCGATTACCGGCGCTGGCGTCAGGGTGCGGTCGAGCGCCACCACATCATTGATCCGCGCACCGGCGCTCCCGCCGAGACCGACCTGCTCAGCGTGACCGTGGCGGCCCCGAGCGTTGCCGAAGCCGAGATCGCCGCCAAGGCCGCGCTGATCCTGGGAAGCGCCGCCGGCCTGTCGTGGCTGCAAGCGCGCCCCTGGCTGGCCGGCCTGCTGGTTCGCGACGATGGCGCCGTGCTGCATACCCCGACGCTTGAAGCGTATGTATCGAAGGGAGAGTAGTTGAGGCGCCGGGACGTGGGCAAACCTGGTTTCCCCATTCCTCTCCGGTCACCTGTTTTCGCATCCGTTCAGGAGAATGATAATGACCAGCGATAAAGCCACCCGCCTTGCCGCCATTCGCGCGGCCAACGCCACCAGGCGCAACTCAACCTCCGAGGCGCCCGCGACGGCGCAACCACCGGCTACAGCCATCTCTGCAGCCTCTCAGGGAGCCGACGATGCCTTGCCTCCTGCGATGGCCCTGCCAGCCTTACTCAGCATTCTTGCCGCCGCGATTGCCGGGGCCCTCGGCGCCGTCTTTGTCTTACCATCCTGGCTACCCGCCCTCAGCGCCTCACTGCTGGGGGAAGCGCCGCACGCCTACTGGTACCTGGCCCGTAGCAGCGCCATCGTCGCCTACGTCCTGCTCTGGCTCAGCATGGTCGCCGGCCTGCTGATGACCAGCAAACTTGCCCGTCTCTGGCCAGGCGGTCCTGTCGCCTTCGACCTCCACCAGCACACCAGCTTGCTGGGGCTGGCCTTTGCCCTGTTCCATGCCCTCATCCTGCTCGGTGATCGCTACATCGAGGCCGACCTGCGCCAGATTCTGCTCCCCTTCGCCTACGCCGGCCATCAACCCCTCTGGGTTGGTCTGGGCCAGATCGGGCTGTACCTCCTGGCTCTGGTTGGTCTCAGCTTCTACGTCAAGTCCTGGATCGGGCGCGGCACCTGGCGGCTTATCCACTTCTTGAGCTTCGCCCTCTTCATCCTGGCCTTGCTGCACGGCATCTTCAGCGGCAGCGACACTGCCAACCCCTGGATCCAGGGCCTCTACTGGGCCACTGGCGGGAGTGTACTGTTCCTCCTGTGCTATCGCCTCCTCAGAAGCAGCGCCCCCTTACGGCGCCATCCTGATAGGACGCCGGGCCGAGCGGCCTCGCCGCCATCCCCGCTTCCGTCCGGCGTGGGCACGCCTTCTGGCGAAGCCGCAACGAGCCTGCCCCGGGCCGAATAACAGCAATGCTCGCTGAACCCGCTGCGTGCATTATTGCCCACCCTCATTAGAATACCTGTACGGCAATCCAAAATCCGACATGGTAGCATTCTTCCCGCCAGACGAGGGGATGGGAAAACGCCGCTTCCCCATCCCCCGTTCACCGGACACTGGCGGCGCAGCGCATAGTGCGCTGCGCCGTGTCTGCCCAGGGCGCTTCCACCACAGCCTGGCTTGCTTGCCTCACCTTGCATCTGTCGCTTGACAATCCACCGGCGATCCGATACATTTACCCCAAATCCCCTGGTGTGTGCGAAGAGCGACCGCGACACCCCCAGCGCCGGGAGTGGCACAGTTTTGCCCCGGTCGCATGCTGCGTAACATGCACTGCTGCAAATGTAGCGGTCTCGCAGTATGCCTTCCAGCCTGCGGCTTTCGCCAGCCCACGCGCCGATTGCGGCTTGTGGTATGGCGGGGTCCAGATTTGCGTGTCAGGTTCGGTTCGTTTGTTGGATCACGGGAGGAGTCCGGGTATGGCTGACAAGCCACAGGCGCTTGGTGGAAAGCCACAGGTTGATGTCGGCGGAGCAACATACGAGCAGGTCGGCGAGGAGTATCTGGCCCGGCGCCGTCTGCGTAAAAGCGCCGGCTGGGTGCTATTGTGGGCCCTTGGCGTTGGTGCGGTTATTTCGGGCGATTTCTTTGGCTGGAACTATAATCTTTCTGCAGGCGGATTTGGCGGTCTGTTGCTTATCACATTCGTTGTGGCTGTTATGTATCTGTGCATGGTCTTTTCGATCGCCGAGCTGTCCGCTGCGCTGCCCCATGCTGGCGGTTTCTACTCGTTCACCCGCAACGCTTTTGGGCCAACCCTCGGGTTCGTTAACGGCATTGCTGATATTATCGAATATGTAATCACTCCCGCAGTGATTGTCACATCCATCGCTGCCTATATGCAGACTATTTTCTCCTTCGTTCCGCTCTACGTCTGGTGGGTGGTGTTCTATGCAGTCTTCATCGGCATCAACGTGCTTGGCACTGCCCTCACCCTGCGGGTCGGCCTGATTGTCACGCTCCTGGCCATCGGCGTTCTGGTGGTCTTCTATATTGGCGCAGTAGTCTCCGGGGCCTTTAGCTGGGATCGGGTATTCAACATTCCGCCCACGTCAGGCAACAGTGTCTTCCTCCCCTTCGGCTGGTACGGCGTCTTTGCGGCTTTGCCATTCGCTATCTGGTTCTATCTGGCAATCGAGCAACTACCCCTGGCGGCCGAAGAAAGTCACGACGTGGTACGCGATATTCCCAGGGCGCTGATCTGGGGTCTGCTCACCTTACTGGCGCTCTCATTGCTGACCCTGGTGCTCAACTCCGGCGTGGGCGGCGGCGCCGCAGAAGTCGGCGAGTCGGCAGCCCCCCTGGAGATAGGCTTCCGCGCTATCTTCGGTTCCGGCGCTACGACCATCGTACTGACCCTGGTGGCGCTCACCGGCCTGGTGGCCAGTTTCCACACCATCATCTACGCCTACGGACGTGTCCTCTTCTCCCTCTCGCGCGCTGGCTACATCCCCCGCTGGATCTCCGTGACCGGCGCGCGTCATACGCCCGCCCGCGCTCTCATCCTTGGCGGGGTGGTCGGTCTGCTGCTGGCGCTGCTGATCGATCGCCTCGGCAGCGGCAGCAGCGTTGGCGCGGCTCTCCTGACAATGAGCGTTTTCGGCGCAGTGATCTCCTATGCGCTGGTGATGCTCTCATACATTAAGCTGGCTATCACTCGCCCCAACATGCACCGCCCCTACAAAAGCCCCCTCGGGTTGCCCGGCGCCGTGGTCGGCACTGTCTTGGCGGTGCTCTCGCTCTTCGCCACCATGGCAATCGAGGATAACCGGCCTGGTGTGATCGGGACAGCGATCTTTATGGCCGTGATGGTGGCATACTACTTCTTCTACAGCCGCAAGCGTCTCGTTGCCCAGGCGCCCGAGGAAGAAGCCGCGTTGATCGCCGACGCTGAACGCGAACTCAAGCACCTGTGAGGTTTTGCCGAAAGCTGGGGCGGAGTGCTTCCGAGAGGACAACGCTCTCTCGGAAGCTCCTTTTGAGGCATCTATTGGAAGGCGCCTCTCTCCTTGTCTCTACATCTCGACACTTTCGGCCTGTAGAGCCGTGGAGGCGCAGCATTGAATGAGATTGTCAGGCGAGTTTGAACTATGATTTACACTCAGACCCTTGGCGGGCGCACCTATCAGTTCCAGGATCTCAAGACCCTCATGGCCAGAGCCACTCCTGAACGCTCAGGCGATCAGCTTGCCGGCCTCGCCGCCGAGAGCGCTGAGGAGCGGGTTGCCGCCCAGTTGTGCCTGGCCGATCTCCCGCTGACAACTTTCCTCGAAGAACCGCTGATCCCCTACGAGGAAGATGAAGTCACACGTCTGATCCTCGACACCCATGATCGCGCCGCCTTCGCTCCCATTAGCAGCTTCACCGTCGGCGCCTTCCGTGAGTGGCTGCTCTCTTATACAACTGATAGCGAGGTCCTGACCGCCCTGGCGCCCGGGATCACTCCCGAAATGGCTGCCGCTGTCTCCAAGATTATGCGTAATCAGGATTTGATCGCTGTCAGCCGCAAGTGCCGCGTGGTGACCCGCTTTCGCACCACTATTGGCTTGCCAGGCCGCTTCTCGTCACGCATCCAGCCCAACCACCCTGCCGACGATCCCCGCGGTATCGCCGCCTCGATCCTCGACGGTCTGCTCCACGGCTGTGGCGATGCCGTGATCGGCATCAATCCCGCCACCGACAGCCCCCAGGCCGTCATGGCCCTCCTTGAATTGATTGATGGCCTGCGCCAGCGGTATGCCATCCCCATCCAGTCGTCGCTGCTGGCCCACGTCACTACCCAGATAGCTGCCATCGAACGCGGCGCTCCGGTGGACCTGGTGTTCCAGTCTATTGCCGGTACTGAAGCCGCCAATCGCTCCTTCGGGGTCAATCTCGCCCTGCTGCGTGAGGCCCGCGCCGCCGCGCTGTCGCTGAGGCGCGGCACCATCGGTGACAATGTGATGTACTTCGAAACCGGTCAGGGCAGCGCCCTCTCGGCCAACGCCCATCACGACGTTGACCAGCAGACCTGCGAGGCTCGAGCCTATGCCGTGGCTCGCCATTTCGAGCCGCTCCTGGTCAATACCGTGGTGGGCTTTATCGGTCCTGAATATCTCTACGATGGCAAACAAATCACCCGCGCCGCGCTTGAAGACCTCTTCTGCGGTCGGCTGATGGGCGTGCCAATGGGATGCGACGCATGCTACACTAACCACGCTGAAGCTGACCAGAACGATATTGACAACCTGCTGGTGCTGCTGGGCGTGGCCGGCTGCGCCTACATTATGGGCGTGCCCGGGGCCGATGATGTGATGCTCAACTACCAGAGCACCTCGTATCACGATGTGCGTTTTGTGCAGACCACCCTGGGCCTGCGACCCGCTCCGGAGTTCGAGAGCTGGCTGATTGATATGGGAATCATCGAACCTGACGGTCGCCTGGCCTCTCGTGAGCAACCGCGCTTGTTGCAGGCTGTCGCCCAGCTCGCCGCCGGGTGCGCGTAAAGCACATGCGCCGTGTCCTGTTTAAAGAGACTCGATAATGATAGACGAATCCCTTCCTTCTGCTGACCCATGGCAGGCACTGCGTCGCTACACCAATGCCCGCATCGCCCTCGGTCGAGCCGGCGACAGTCTGCCTACCGCTCCGCTGCTGGCCTTTCAATATGATGATCATGCCCGCGCCCGCGACGCGGTGCATCTCCCCTTCGATGCCGAAGGCGTGGCTGCGGCGGCAGGCGCCGCCGGGTTGCCCGTGCTGATTGTTCACAGCGCCGCTCCTGATCGTCCAGCCTATCTCAAGCGCCCTGACCCTGGCCGCCGCCTGAGCGACAACGCGCGCACAGTGCTATCTGCGCATACACCGCCCGATGATGAGACCTACGACGCCGTCCTGGTCATTGCTGATGGCCTCTCGGCCCTGGCCGTACATCGTCACGCCGCGCCCCTGGTTATCCACATAGCCGAAGCGCTCCAGGGGCTGGGCTGGCGCCTGGCGCCCATCGTGGTGGTGCGCCAGGGTCGTGTGGCCGTAGCCGACGAGATTGGCAGCTTGCTTCGCGCCAGGCAGGCCGCCATACTGATTGGTGAACGTCCGGGTCTGAGCGTCGCTGACAGCCTTGGCATATATCTGACCTACGATCCGCGCCCTGGCCGCACCGATGCCGAACGCAACTGTATTTCCAATATCCACGTCTATGGCCAGAGCTATGCTGCTGCCACCCAGACGCTGATCTATTTGATGAGTGAAGCGCGACGCCTGAAATTGAGCGGCGTTGCGCTGAAAGACGAGCGCGCCGAGCGCGCCGGTCCGGCTACGCTGCCCACTTAACCTGCCTCACCCGCACCCCCGATGACTACAATTCAACGGACCACTGCATTAGAGCTACCTGCAGTAGCACCGTGATTGTAATCTTTTTGTAATGCTCCACCCCTTGTAACGCCAGTGGCGCGTAGGGTAGAACGAGGCCGCGGCAAAAGCCGGCTGCGCGCTGCCCTCGTGGTGACGGCGCGCGGCGCCCCGTGTGCTGGCGCCTGAGCTTATTCCAGCCTACCACGCCGCGGAGGAGCTTATGCACCGATCTTTGAGGCCCGGCCTGATAACCGCCGCCGTCATCGCCCCTCTGGTTCTCTTCGGAGTCCTCCTACCCTTCCAGCTAACAAGCTCTGGTCAGAGGTCAAACGGTCCGATCCTGTTGCCCTTCCTCGCCTCGCCCGGTCTTCCCCCTCCCGATCCCTCTAACCCTTCCACCGAGTGGTCCCAGCATGCCTTCAATGCCCAGCGTACCAGTTTCTATCCCAATGCTGTGCCCGCCCCCTGGCGCTGGAAGTGGGCCTGGAACGGCCCCGACGCCACCGGCGCCATCTCTGCCGGCAAGTTTGGCTTGCCACGTAACAGTCAACCCGTGACCGGCGGTGGTCGCGTGTACGTTGCCGCAGGCAATCGCGGCGTCTATGCTCTCGACAATGCCAACGGTGCGCCGGTCTGGAACCGCAACCCCGGCGGGAATATCAATTCAACTCCTGCCTATGACGCTGAGACCAGGGCGCTGTTCGTTGTATCCAGCAACGGCACACTCTATAAACTCGACGCCGCCGATGGCCGGACCCTGGATAGCTTCGCCGCTGCGGGCAGCAGCACCCTGCCCTTGCCTCCCGCCATTAGCGGCGACCGCGTGTTCTTCTCGATGGGTACCTCGGTCTATGCAGTGAACAAGACCAGCATGCAGCAGATCTGGCGCTATGATGCCGGCTCGCCCGTTGATACGCCGCCAGCCTACTCTGCCACCCGCAACCTGGTGGTGGTCGCCTCACGCGATCTCTTTGTCCACGGCATCCGCAACGCCGACGGCGGCCGCGCATGGCGCACCAGGACCGCTCAGCATACCCCTGGAAATCCAGCATCGTCCGGTCAGAACGACTTCGCCGCAGTCAATAATGGCTGGCCGGTGATCGCCGAGCAGAACGGTCTGGTGTTGATCAAACTGCAACTCGACTGGCAAACCCTCTGGACCTGGAGCCCGTGGCCGGGAACCAATGCGGAGATGCGGCGCAACTTGCAGAACAATCCGCGTGAGCAGGCCTTGCTGGCCCTGCGCCTCGACAATGGTGAAACAGCCTTCGTGCCCAACATCGGCCATGGCGGCTTCGGTGATGGCGATTATATGCCGATGGGGCCACAGCCCGTTATCAGTCGCCTGAGTGATGGTTCAGAACTGGCCTATGTTGTTATGCGCGGTTCACCGTGCAAAGGAACCCCGTGTGATGGCCGATGGGACTCGCATCTGGGTGAGATGATGCTGAACGATGCCACTGTACCGGGTTACAGCGCCGGAGAGGTGCGGTTTATGGAGGGAGCATTCTTTCCCACCGACGAACAGCCCTACCTGGCAATGGCCGGCGATCAGATCTTCGCCGCCCACTGGGAGGCAGGGATGGCTCATACGATCGCCGACCGTTCACCAAGCCGTGGCGCCAATACCAATCCCATCCGGGTCACCAACCTGCCGCACATTGCTACGTCGCAAGACACCGACACCTGTGGAACAGGTTTCAACACTGCTCACTACTGTGACCGCAGTCTCTACAATACCCGTCTGTGGCCCTCCGGCTTCTACATCTACTGGCGACAGGGCGCCGTTTACGACCGGTACTGGAGTGAATATGCCGGCTGGGTCATCAGTAACAATACGCTGTACTTCGTGAGTACCGATGGAGCGGTTGTGGCGCTTGAACCCGGTCAGCCACGGGGTGTCAACGTTTCGGGCGCAGCGGCTCAGGACGCGACCGTCGCGGAGGCGCGCGTCTCACAAGAGGTTATTGACCATACCATGGCCCGTGCCTATGCCAGCCGTACCGTGACTGTCGAGGGCATTCTGCGTGATGTCTTCAACAACGGTAAAGCGGTCTACCTCGGCTACCACGCGCCGCACCGCGGTTATTTCCTGGTGCGCATCCTGAAGGAGGACTGGCCCAACTTCGAGCGATCCCCCGAGCAACTCTATGCGCCGGGGCAGCGTGTGCAGGTCACGGGGAGAATTGAGTGGTATCAGGGTGACCCGGTGATCTATGTACGTAACCCGGCGCAGATCCGCGTCGTTGTTGCCCCCAGCGCCGCCGCGCCGCGCCCGTAGCCTGGTTTGCTGCGTCCACAGGCAGACGCGGAGGGGCCAGAGCCCCTCCGCGTCTGCCCATTGTTAGCCATAGGTTCGCTGTGTAGCCCTTTATGTGCCGTGGGAAAACCCCGCTTGCATCAATTTGGGACTCCAACGACTCGCTAACACAAAGATCTTGACAACCCGCTCGCGGCCGCGTATACTAATTAATGTTCACGGTCTCACTCCTGTGGAGGCAGACACAAACAACTCAAGCACTCAGGAGCGACAAGCGAATCTCTTCAGGGAAACCTGGAGGTCGCGCCAGGATGGAGGGACAACCCGCCACCTGGTTTTTTGTGGGTCCGATAGGCTCCAACGCACCTGTGATGCAATACTGGTGAAAATCGGCATGACCTCTTGACAAACCCTGAGGTTCGTGCTATACTACCGGAGTTGAAGGTCTCACTCCAACGGAGGCAGACCCAGACAACTGAGACCCTTGCGACCGACAAGCGAACCGCGCCGGGTAATCCGGAGACGGCGCCAGGATGGAGGGGAAACCCGCCGCCTGGTTTTTTGTCGGCCAGGTCTCGGGCCTGCACCTGAACAACTGAACAGTGACAGTTTTACATAGCCTACGTCAACAACGGATGGTGAGGGCGCCGAAAGGGGCACTTCACGATCCCACGCAGAGTTTGATCCTGGCTCAGGACGAACGCTGGCGGCGTGCCTAATGCATGCAAGTCGAACGCAGGGCGCTTGCGCCGCTGCGTGGCGCACGGCTGAGGAACACGTGGGTATCTGCCCCGGAG
>CAKZSI010000028.1 GCA_937918935.1 uncultured Chloroflexales bacterium
CTCCAAAGGCGCTTGATCGCCGGGGTGACCGGCGCCCCGACAGCGGTTGGTAGGGTGGGGCAACCAGGTTGCCCCACGCCCCGGCCCGCGGGGGTGACAGGCGCCCGGACACAGGTTGGTAGGGTGGGGCAACCAGGTTGCCCCATGCCCCGGCCCGCGGGGGTGACAGGCGCCCCGAAACCCGGGCTCCTCTGTGTGCCCTGCGGTACTCCTGAACACGAACACGCCCCCCGGCCGGCGCTTTGCTGGAAGCGATGTTAAGCGCCAGAATCCTCCGAACCCGGGCGCTCCTTCTCATCGCGCTGCTCGCGGCGCTGGCGTTCCGTCTCCAGCAACTCGCGGGCCTCGCGCACCTGTGGGGCCATCTCGCCCCCCCGGTAGGCGGCCAGCAGCGCCAGTACCGACACCAGCACCAGCATCAGGCCCGGGCCAGTCAATGTCAGCGTCACCCACGGAATGCTGATCCCCAGGAAGGGGAGCAGGTTGGCGATGGTAAACAGTGTAAACGCCAGCGCGCCGGCGGCAAAGGCCAGCCGTCGGCGCGTGCCCCGGCCCGTCCGTGCCGCCTGTTGCGCCAGCAGCGCCGCCAACACCGCCGTCACGATGATCCGCAGGATCTCGGACTGCATACTTCCCCGCTCAGGCACTATCCCCTTGCGCGTCTGCCGCTATTGTACCATCATACAAATAGGCCCCGAATGCGGCGCAGTCCTTTTTCCGCAGGGATGCGCCAAATCAGGTTTCCCTGCCCCCCGCCGTTACGGTTGCCTCCAAGGTGGCTTTGCCTTACAATAGCGCCTTCAAGACCTGGGTCCGCTGCGAAGGGGAGGGGACTCAGGAAGCCGAAGCCGTCCCCGCAACCATCACCACCAGGGTTCAAGCCACAAGTAGAGAACGCATGTATGACATCATCGTCCGCGATGCGGACGTACTCCAGTTCGATGGCGATGCGCCGGTGCTGCTTCCCCGCCACAGCATTGCCGTAAGCAACGGACGCATTGTACGTATCGCTCCCCGGGTCATCGATGAACCAGCGCGGGAGAGCATCCCCGCCCGTGGCATGCTGGCGATCCCCGGTCTGATCAACTGCCACGCTCACACGGCGATGAGCCTGTTTCGCGGCGTGGTCGAGGATGTTCCGATTGAGGCGTGGTTCAACGACTACATCTGGCCCATGGAAACCAACCTCACCCCCGAGGATGTGTACTGGGGTGCCATGCTCGGCATCGCCGAGATGATTGAAGCCGGCGTCACCTGTGTGGCAGAGCACTATTTTTCGATTCATGCCATCGCCCGCGCCGTCGAGGAGAGCGGCATTCGCGCCAACCTGGCCCCGACCATCTTCAGCGGGCCGGACGAGGCGAAACATCTGGCAGAGGCGGTTGATTTTGTGAACCGATGGAACGGCGCAGCCAATGGGCGTATCAGCGCCTGGCTTGGCCCGCATTCCCCTTACACCTGCACACCCGACCTTCTCGCTTGTGTCGCCAGCGAAGCTCGTCGTCTCAGGGTGGGCATTCACATTCATCTCTCGGAGACGGCCGCCCAGGTGGCAGAGAGTCGCGCCCGCTACGGCAAGACACCTGTGGCCGTGGTCCGTGACGCCGGTCTCTTCGAGTCACCGGCCCTCGCAGCGCACATGGCTCATCCCGACCTCCACGACGTGGCCATTCTCGCCGCCCACAACGTCAGCGTAGCCTCTACACCCAAAACCGAGATGAAGCTGGGAATTGGTGTCGCGCCGGTCACCGCGTTGCGGGCCGCGGGGGTGACAGTGGGCCTGGGGAGCGACGGCGCGGCGAGTAACAATGACTACGACATCCTGGAGGCCGCTCGCCTCCTCTCCCTCCTCGAGAAGCACCGCCATAGCGATGCCCGGGTCATGCCCCTCGGCGTGGCCCTGCGTCTCGCCACCAGCGACGGCGCGCGGGCCATTGGTCTCGGCAGCGTGACCGGCGAGTTGCGCGAGGGGCTGGCCGCCGATATCGTGCTGCTCCGCCGCAAGGCGCCGCACGCGCTGCCCGTCCACGACGCGGCGGCCACTCTGCTCTACAGCGCCCGCGCCGATGACGTGGACACCGTGATCGTCGCCGGGCGCGTGCTGATGCGCCAGCGCCGCCTGCTTACCATCGATCGGCGCCGGGTGCTGCGCGAGGCCAGCCGCCGCGCCATCCGTCTGACCCGTCGCTCCGAGGCGCGTGTGGCCCTCTACCCGACCCATCAGGGGTAAGGCACTACACCGCGGGGATCCATCGCCATACCCTGCGGCCAGAAGCATCTGCCCCACCACACGCCTCACCGCCGGACGACAGCGGCCCAACCGGTCTACACTGGCGCCCACGGCGGGGACCAGTATCAAGTGGCTGATCCACGCCGCCAGCACCGCAGGGCCGCTGGCTTCGCTGATCCTCAGCCTCACCCGGCTGCTCAACGAAGCGCAGATACTCGCTTTCCATATTCGCCCGCGACGGCGCCTGCGGAAGAACGTCACATGATGCATAGGAACTTCGTCGCCCTCGTCGAATGAGGGCCCCCGACTCGTATCTGAGAGGAGGAGAGCGTGGCGATGGACCCCGATCGCCGCGCGGAAATGTTTCGCCGCGTCGAACGGCTGACCGAAGCCCCGATGCTGGTCCTCGCCGTCGCATTTGTGGCGCTCGTTTTTCTGCCAGAAGTGGTGGAGTTGTCCGAGCGCGGACACGAAGCCGTCGAGGGGTTGCTGTGGCTTGTGTGGGGCGTCTTTGCCATCGAGCTTGGCGTCAAGACCTATCTGGCGCCGGACCGCCGCCGCTTCCTGCTCACGCATTGGCCCAACGTGCTTACCGTCGCCTTTCCCTTTCTTCGGCCGTTGCGCCTGCTCCGGGTCTTTATCGTGCTCGCCAGAGCCTGGCGGCAAACCCGCAGCGTGCTGCGCCAGCGAACGCTCAGCCTGGTGGGTATCACCAGCCTGCTCACCGTTCTCGGGGCTGCGGGTCTGCTGTACGCGGTCGAGCGGCACACAGACGGGCCGATTAAAACCTTTCCCGATGCGCTCTGGTGGGCCGTCACAACGATTACAACAGTCGGGTACGGTGATATGTATCCAACCACCGCCCCGGGGCGGGGTGTGGCGGTCTTTCTGATGGTCACGGGAATCACGCTCTTCGGTCTGTTGACGGCGAGCGTCGCGGCGTTCTTTGTTGAGAGCGATGCCGAAAAGACCGAGAATGCCGTGCTGGAGGAGATTCGGCTGCGTCTGGCCAGGCTGGAGCAGCAGTTAGAAGCGGGCGGCGCCCGCCGGCGGCCACGTCTACGCACCTACCGGCGACGATCACAGGAGCCGCGGGTATGAACACAGGCCGCGCCTTCCACGCAAGCAGGGATGTGGGGAAACCAGCTTTCCCCCACCTCCTCCAACCAGTGGCTGCTCGCTGCTTCACCCCGTCAAGGCGATCAACGGCGACTGATGGCTTCGCTTCGTCTTCGCGCAAAAGGGCGAAGCGTCAGGCGTAAACCAGAACACAGGAGAAGCTGGCCTCCCCGCGCTCCCCGGGAAGATCAGGTATAATCCTCTGCGGTGACGGGTAAGCGGAGCGGAGGAACCCACGCTCCTCCTGGAGGAGTTGCATTCGAGCGATGCCCAGGCGCACCGATCTGCATACCATTTTGATTATCGGCTCTGGCCCGATTGTGATCGGCCAGGCCTGTGAGTTCGACTATTCGGGTGCCCAGGCATGCAAGGCCCTGCGCGAAGAGGGCTATCGCGTCGTGCTGGTCAACTCTAACCCCGCGACGATTATGACCGACCCGGGGCTGGCCGATGCCACCTACATCGAGCCGCTTACCGCGATGAGCCTCGAACGCATCATTGCGAAGGAACGCCCCGACGCGCTGCTTCCCACCGTTGGCGGGCAGACCGCCCTGAACCTGGCCGTCGAACTCCACGAGGCCGGTGTGCTCGAGCGCTACAGCGTCGAACTGATCGGCGCCTCGGTCGAGGCCGTGCGTATCGCCGAGGATCGCCAGCGCTTCAAAGATAAAATGATCGAGATCGGCCTCCAGGTGCCCGCCTCGGGCACCGCCCATAGCGTCGAGGAAGCTCTGGCCATCGTGGCCCGCACCGGCTTTCCGGCGATTATTCGCCCCTCCTTCACCCTTGGCGGCATGGGCGGTGGGATCGCCTACAATCTGGAGGAGTTTAAAGAGATCGTCGAACGCGGTCTCGATGCTTCGCCCGTCACTCAGGTGCTTATCGAGGAGAGCGTCCTGGGCTGGAAGGAGTTTGAACTCGAGGTGATGCGCGACCGCGCCGATAATGGGGTAATCATCTGCTCGATTGAGAATATTGACCCCATGGGCGTGCACACTGGCGACTCGGTCACCGTTGCTCCGGCAATGACCCTCACCGACCGCGAGTACCAGCGCATGCGCGATATGGGTCTGGCCGTGCTGCGCGCCGTGGGCGTCGAAACTGGCGGCTCGAATGTGCAATTCGCCGTGCATCCCGACGATGGGCGCATCTATGTCATCGAGATGAACCCTCGCGTCTCGCGCTCCTCGGCCCTGGCCTCCAAGGCTACCGGCTTCCCCATCGCCAAGATCGCCGCCAGACTGGCCGTTGGCTATACGCTCGACGAGTTGCCCAATGACATCACCCGCGAAACCCCCGCCAGCTTCGAGCCGACTCTCGACTATGTGGTAGTGAAGATCCCCCGCTGGGCCTTTGAGAAGTTCCCCCAGGCCGAGCAGACCCTCACCACCAGCATGAAGTCGGTCGGCGAAGTGATGGCGATCGGACGCACCTTCCCCGAAGCCTTCCAGAAGGCCTGGCGCTCGCTCGAGCAGGGCCGCCTGGGCTGGGGCGCCGACGGCAAGGATCGCATTAACCCTGAGCGCCTGCGCGAGCGCCTGATCACCCCCAACCCCGAGCGGTACTTCTACATCCGCTACGCGCTGCAGAGCGGCATGGGCGTCGAGCAGATCGGCGCCCTGACCCGCATTGACCCCTGGTTCCTGCACCAGATGGAGCAGATCGTCAATCTGGAAGGGCGCCTGCGGGCCTTCACGCTCGATAATGTGCCCGCCGATCTGCTGCGCCAGGCCAAGCGCATGGGCTTCTCCGACGCTCAACTGGCCTTCCTGCTGCGCGTCGAGGGTGACGCCGCCAATGGCCCGCCCGAACTCCGGGTGCGCGCCCGGCGCAAGGAACTGGGCATCGTGCCTACCTTCCAGCGTGTGGATACATGCGCGGCGGAGTTTCCGGCCTTTACGCCCTATCTCTACTCCAGCTACGAGAGCGAGGACGAGGCCGATGTCAGCGACCGCAAGAAGGTAATCATCCTCGGCTCCGGCCCCAATCGCATCGGCCAGGGCATCGAGTTCGACTACTGCTGCGTCCACGCCGTGTTTGGCCTGCGCGACATGGGCTACGAGACGATCATGATCAACTGCAACCCCGAGACCGTCTCGACCGACTATGATACCGCCGACCGGCTCTACTTCGAGCCGCTGACACTCGAAGACGTGCTCAACATCGTCGAGCTTGAGCGCCCCGACGGGGTGATCATCCAGTTTGGCGGCCAGACGCCCCTCAAGCTGGCCCGCGCGCTCGAAGCCGCCGGGGTGCCGATCTGGGGCACACCGCCCGAAGCGATCGACCTGGCCGAGGACCGCGACCGCTTCGGCGCCCTGCTCGACCGGCTCGGCATTCTCGCCCCGGCCCACGGCAGCGCCACCAGTTGGGAGGAGGCCCGCCAGGTCGCCGCGGCCATCGGCTACCCCGTGGTGGTGCGCCCCTCCTACGTGCTCGGCGGGCGCGCTATGGCCATTGTCTATGACGACGAGACCCTGGAGCGCTACATGCGCGAGGCGGTCGAGGCCTCGCCCGAGCATCCGGTGCTCATTGACCGCTTCCTGGAAGACGCCTTCGAGATGGACGTGGATTGCGTGGCCGATGGCCAGGAGGTGGTCATCGCCGGGATCATGGAACAGATCGAACTGGCCGGCGTCCACTCCGGCGACAGCGCCTGTGTGATCCCCACCTATATGGTCGCGCCGCAGCACGTCGCCACCATGCGCGAGCATACCGTGCGCCTGGCGCGCGAACTGGGCGTGGTGGGCCTGATGAACGTCCAGTACGCTATGAAGGACGACCTCGTCTACGTGCTTGAGGTCAACCCGCGGGCCTCGCGCACCGTGCCCTTCGTGGCCAAGGCCACCGGCGTACCCTGGGCCCAGATTGCCGTGCAGTGCGCCGCGGGCAAGCCCCTGAGCGCCTGGCGCGCGGCGATTGAACAGGGCGAAGCGCAGATCTTCAACTCCCACGCCCCCCGCTACCACGTCAAAGAGGTCGTCCTGCCATGGGCGCGCTTCCCCGGTGTGGACATTCTGCTCGGCCCCGAGATGCGCTCCACTGGCGAGGGTATGGGCAGCGGCGCCACCTTTGGCGAGGCCTTCGCCAAGGCCCAGCTTGGCTGCGGCCAGCACCTGCCCCTCGGTGGCAACGCTTTTCTCAGCGTCAACGACCGCGACAAGCCCAACCTGCTCCCCATCGCCCGCGCGCTGGAAGCCCTGGGCTTTACCTTGCTGGCCACTGGCGGCACGGCGGCGTTTCTGTGTGAGCACGGGATCAGCGTCACCACGATCTACAAGGTGAACGAGGGCCGCCCCAACGTTGTGGACTACATCAAGAACGGCCAGATCGCCCTGATCGTCAACACCCCCCTGGGTAAGGCCAGCTTCTTCGACGAAGCCGCCATCCGCCGCGCCGCCATCGTCTACGGCGTGCCCACCCTTACCACCCTCTCCGGCGCCGCCGCCGCAGTCGAGGCCATTCGCGCCCTCCGTGACGGCGCATGGACCGTCGAGAGCCTGCAGGAGCGGTTTTCGTGGGTTGGGTGACCGAACGAATGAGTGGTCTGTAAACACAGTCTTTCCCTACACCTCCGCCCCCTCCCCAACCCGCCCCTGCTGGAGGAGGGAGGCCAGCGCCTCCCCCCCCGGGGTGAGGCTGGGAGGGGGGCGGAAATGCCACGAAACGTACTTTGCAGACTAATCAGGGGTAGGGAAACCTGGTTTCCCTACCCCTCCGCCCGCTGGAGGAAACCCGCGGCCCCCGCAACCGGTCACCACACTTCGTTCCGCAGCACCCCGATACGTTCGATCTCGCACTCCATCACATCGCCGGCTTGCAGCCAACGAGGGGGGGTCATGCCCATGGCCACGCCGCTGGGCGTGCCCGTGGCGAATACATCGCCCGGCTCGAGGGTGATGCCGCGACTGAAGGTGGCGATGCAGGCCGGGATATCGAAGATCATGTCACCGGTGTTCGAATCCTGCATCGTCTCCCCGTTGAGGCGCAGACGCAGACGCAGGTTGTGCGGGTCGGGGATCTCGTCAGCGGTCACGATCCAGGGACCCATGGGGGCCGAACCATCAAGGCTCTTGCTGTAAAAAAATTGCTGGTGGCGCGTTTGCAGGTCACGGGCCGAAACATCGTTCAGAATGGTGTAGCCAAAGACATGGCTCAGGGCCCGTTCTCTGGGAATGTTCTTGCCGCCAACGCCGATCACCACCGCCAGTTCCACCTCCCAGTCGCGCTGGGCAGAGACGTCAGGCATCAGTGGCACCACAGCCCCGGGGTGGTTGACCGCCGTGAGCGCCTTGGAGAAGAAGACCGGGTACTCAGGCAGTTTCTCGGGGAGACCTCTGGCCCGCAGCGACTCGATCGCATGAGCGGCATAGTTCATCCCCAGGCAGATGATGTTCTTGCGGGGCCTGGGAATAGGCGCCAGTAACGAGACCGCCTCGAGCGGCACGGCGGCTTCGGCGCTGGCGGTGATTGCCCGGGCGCGGGCCAGCAATGCGGGCCCCCCGGCGATCAATTCCAGCATTGATGGCGCAACCTCGCTGAGATCGACGATCGCCTCGTCGCGCACGGCGCCAATCCGCTCCACTCCCTCGTGGCGGTAGGTCACCAGTTTCATACCCTCGCTTCCTTTCTCCAGGACGGCTCATCCAGCGATGCGGCGTATGGTAGCACATTCTGGCGGCGCGCCGCGCCGCCAGAATGTGCATCGCGCACCAGAAAAACGTGGGAGGGCCAGGCAATCCCAGACCCTCCCACGGGTGCAGTGCGGTCCCCCATCCCACCCGTTTCATGGCAGGTAGAGCGAGAGAGGGTCGGGGGAGGGTGAGGACCAACCCTCCGCGCAGCTCGATCACATTCCCGTGGTCTCCATAATCGGCCGGGGCGTAAAGACGAGGACGAATACCACCAGGCCCAGGATGGCCAGGAGGCGCCGGGGACCGCGCAGGGGCGAAACCTCGTTGAGCAGGGGGCTGCGCTGCTGGCCCAGCAGGGCGACGATCACCGCCCAGATGAACCAGCCGCTCCAGAGAAAGCCCATAGCGAGCAGGGCCACCGCGACGACCATGCTCATCATCCGCGCCATCCGCGGCCCAAACAGGGCAAAGAAAATGTGCCCCCCGTCGAGCTGGCCGGCCGGCAGCAGGTTCAGCCCGGTGACCAGCAGGCCGGCCCAGCCCGCCAGGGCCACCGGATGCAGGTAGACATCCTCACCGTTGCCGGGTAGAAAACGCCCGAACACGAGGATCTTGATCGCCGCGTAGAGCAGGCTGTTGCCCTCGGTAAAACTGCCGGGCACAGGCACGATCGGGCGCACCTCGGAGATGTTCAGCCCGATGAAGAGCACTGGAATGGCCACGACCAGCCCCGCCAGCGGGCCAGCGATGGCGATCGCCAGCAGGGCGCGCCGGTTCGGTACCGGTTCCTTGATCGAAATAAAGGCGCCCATTGTACCCAACAGAAAGATCGGCGCGGGAATGAAGAACGGATAACTGACCGCCACGCCTTCGCGCCGCGCCACCACATAATGGCCCAGTTCGTGGGCGAGGAGGATGCCCAGCAGCGCCGCGCTGAACCCCAACCCCTGCGCCAGGTTAAAGCCCTCGGCGGAAAACCCGCCCACAAAGACTGTCGAGGCCACCGTGAGGGCGAAGAGCAGCAGCGCCAGCCACAGCCGCGAAGGCGCTGGTTTGGGCAATGCCGGCGCCGCCAGCAGCGCCACCTGGCCGCCGGCCTCCTGCAACAGCGGTGTATAGCCCATCGCCCGCAGCCGCGGCGCCACCAGATCGTAGGCGCTCTGCGCCTCCATGCGCAGCCGGCCCACAAAGCGCGTCGCCATCTGGCCTTCCCGGGTGATTTGTAAACGCTCTACCGTCTCAATCGCCATCACCTCCGCCACTGTGGCGTAGAGCGCATCCACCGGCTCGGCTACATAGAAATCCATAATCCTGCCAATCGCTTGTTTGCTGGCTGGCACACTGTCGGCCATCCTATGCCATCATGATGATCATCATACCACGATGGACTTCCCCCTGGCCGGGCTTAATGCTATACTTACCCATGCCTGAGAAAGATAGAGCACTACAATGCACTACAAACGCTCGTAACATCCGATGGCGTCGCGCATGCTTCGATTGTCATTTCCCCTCCGCGGATGGTTCGGGTACTTGTGCAAGCGTGCCACGGGGCACGCAGAGAAGCGCGGAGGATGGGTATGTTGAAACGCGCCGCGCCCCTTCGCGCCCTCTACGTTGAGGACGTGTTCGGTAGATGCGAACGCTATCTGTTTCAAACCGGCTTGACAATCCGGCGTGCACCTCCACACCTCCACACCTCTACGGACCGGTGAGGAGGGCTCGTGGAGCAACTGTCAAGCCGGAACGTCCAGGTCTGAAACATGCCTTATTCCCCGTCTTCAACCCAGCGCATGACCGAGCCGGCGCACATTCTGGTCGTTGAGGATGACCCGATCATCCAGCGCGTCTACCACGATGTGCTTGTTGCTGATGGCTACCGTGTTTCATTGACCACCAGCGGCGAGGAGGCGCTGGCCTACCTGCACCTCATTACCCCGGATATTATTTTGCTCGACCTGGCCCTGCCCGGCATTGGCGGCCTCGAAGTTACCCGGCGCATCAAGGCCGACCGCTCCAAACTCTTCATCCCCGTGATGATCATCTCCGCGACGGCTGACCTCAACACCAGCGTCGCCAGCCTCGACGCTGGCGCCGATGACTTTCTGGTCAAGCCCATCGCCATTGACGAACTGCTGGCGCGCGTTCGGGCGATGTTGCGGCTGCAGCGCGCCCAGCGCGGGCTGGAACGCGCCCAGCGAAAAACCGAACTGCTGCTCCACCTGACCCGCGACCTGGGTTCCAGCATCGATCTCGACGCCCTGCTCACGGGCTTCCTCGACCACCTCGCCGATGCGGTGGGGGCCGCGCGCGCCAGTATTATTCTGACCGATGTAGACACCGAGCACGTGCTCTGCTACTCCAGCAGTCGCAACCCGGCCAGCGTCACCCTCCAGTATATTCTGCAGCAGGGTGTGGCCGGCTGGGTATTGCGTGAACGCCGCCCCTTGACCATCGCCGATACCCGCGACGATCGGCGCTGGTTCACCGCCAATCAACTCCACAGCAACGTGCGTTCCGTGGCGGCAATGCCGATCGTGCGCGAGGGCCGTGTTCTCGGGGTGATCACCCTGGTGCACCATACGCCCGGCTACTTCACCGAGGAACATCTCGAATTGCTCACCTCGGTGGCGGCCCAGAGCGCCGTGGCCATCGAAAGCGCCCAACTCTTCCGCCTGACACGGGGCCAGAAGGAGTTGCTCGCCCGCCGGGCCGAAGAACTGCGCAAGGTCAACGAGATCAATACCTACCTTGCCGAACTGATGGCGCCCGATCAGTTGATGCGCCTGATGGTCTATATGCTCCAGCAGCAGTTCGGTTATCCCCGTGTCAGCCTGTTGCTGCTTCAGGGTGAACACCTCGTGCTCCAGGCAGATGCGGGCGCCATTGGCGCCCCGACCACGCCGCCGGTGAGGGTGTGCGCCGAACGGGGCCTCAGCGGTTGGGCCATTGCCCAGCGGCAGACGGTGCGCGTGGCCGATGTTTCCCATGACTCGCGCTTCGAACTCATCCTGCCCGGCGACGAGCAGGTGCGCGCCTTGCTGGTGATGCCGGTGATGCTGCGGCGCGAGATGCTGGGCACGCTTGAACTGCGCAGCCCGGATGGAGGCGCCTTTGGCCCCAATGATGAGGCTGTGCTCAATGCGATTGTCAATCAGTTCAGCATCGCCCTGGGCAATGCCCGCCTCCTCGAACAAGAACAACG
The DNA here is from genome assembly GCA_937918935.1 of uncultured Chloroflexales bacterium. Classification (GTDB taxonomy): domain Bacteria; phylum Chloroflexota; class Chloroflexia; order Chloroflexales; family Chloroflexaceae; genus JACAEO01. The sequence continues at coordinate 11,186 of CAKZSI010000028.1, forward strand.
GCGCATTTCCCAACTCAACCAGGTCAATCGTCTCTCGGTCGCGATAACGGCCCAGATCGATGCACCGCAGAACTTGCAACTCGCCGCCGATGCCGTGGCGGCCATCTTTGGCGTGCCCCAGGCCGGCCTGGTGCTGTTCAACGACCTTGAGCGACAAGAGCGACCGTTGATCGCCCTCCACGGTGGTCCAACTCTCCATGATGCTGAGCTGGAACGCCTGCTCACCGCCCATCCCGACGCGCGGCAGATGCTCCTGAACGCCCGCGAGCCGGTGCTCGTCCGCGGCCTTCGCGCCGATCCGCGCTTTGCTGTCTTACACAACCTGTTCGAGGCCCGTGGAATTGACGATATGCTCTTCGTCCCGCTTCTGGCTGGCCAGCGCACTCTTGGCGTCCTCTGTATTGACGCCACCGGTCGCCAGGCGGGTTTCGGACGCGCCGATATGGAACTGGCCACGACCGTGGCCAGTCTGATCGTCCAGGTTATGGAAAATGCCCGGCTCTACCGCGTGGTTGCTGAGGAACGCTCTACCCTGAACGCGGTGCTGCGCGGCGCTACCGACCCCATCCTGCTGGTTGGCCCCCAATGTGAAGTGCTGCTGGCCAATCGCGCCGCCGAAGAACGCCTGGGCCTGAACCTGCGCCTCGCACGCGGCCAGACCCTCGACGCCCTCCTGTCGGGCAGCAACCCCGCCATCGGTCAACTGGCGCCGTTGATCAAGCAGGCCAACGGCGTCGGCGCCGCCGCCGAGATCGTCCTTCCCGACGATGTGACCTTCAGCGTCAGCGTCGCGCCCGTGCGCGGAGCCGATGAAACTCCCCTTGGCCACGTGACCGTGCTGCGCGATATTAGCCCGATCAAGCGCCTCGAGCGCCAGGAACGGGAACGGCTCCGCAGTGTCTTCCGGCGCTATGTGTCGCCCCAGGTGGCCGAACAGTTGCTCGACGCTGGGGCCGAGTTCGGCCATCCTACCGAACGCGATGTCGCTGTGGTCTTCGCCGATATGCGCGGTTTTACCACTATTACTGAACGCACCCCCCCGGGGGTGTTGATTGAGCAGATCCTCAATCGCTACTTTACCGCTATGACCGAGGTGCTCTACGCCTTCGGCGGCGCCATTGACAAGTTCCTTGGCGATGGCATCATTGGCGTCTTCGGCTCCCCGATAGCCTATCCCGATGATCCCCAGCGCGCCCTCGTCGCCTCGGTCGAAATGCAACGGGCCTTCGCTCGCCTCGCCCGCCAGTGGCGCACCGAACTCGGTGTCGATATCGGGATGGGCATCGGCCTCAGCTATGGCCGCGCCGTCGTCGGCAACATCGGTTCCGAACAACGCCAGGATTACACCCTGATTGGCGATGTGGTGAATACTGCCTCGCGCCTCTCTGGCCTCGCCCGGGCCGGGCAGGTGATCGTCTCGTATCACCTGGTCGAGGCACTCCCCACTACCTGGCAGGCGCCATGGACCCTCACTCCCCTGGGTAGCGTGGACCTTAAGGGAAAACTTGAACCCCATCGGGTCTATCAGGTGGAAATCTCCTGACACTCCCTCCAATAGGTTCCCTGTCTATAAGCTGTCTTGACAATATCCTGTAAAAACTTTATTATACGCATAACCTTTCGGCAAGTGGCTCGTATTGGCTAGTGGTGTGACGCCCCGGTTGTGATGGGTGATTTCTCGTACAGAGGGGTTGCCCTTCCACGCCTCCTCCCGCCGCAGCCATCAAAATCATCGTGGCAGCCCACTAAAGCATACCCGTGCTCTCCACGATCCTCCCATTGAACGAGGGTGGAAAACCACGTCGCCCCCTGCCTGAGCCTCATCGTTGCGAGGAGTATCCTTGAGTAGCGCCGCTATGAACCTGCGTTTACCGGCCCGCCCAATGGCCCTCTTGAGCGTCCTGCTCCTGGCCGCAATCATTGCCGGTTGCGGACGCCCGGCCGTGGTGCTCACCGGCACGATCACCGACGCCTACACCGGCCAACCCGTGCCCGAGGCCCGGGTCACCATCGGCAATACCAGCGTGACAACCGATGCCAACGGTATGTTCAGCACCTCGCGCTGGAGGCGGGGCGATGTGCTCGCCGTGTCCGCGCCCAGTTATGAGCCGCTGCGCCTCCCCCTCGCAGAGCGCCCCGAATTGGCCGCCTCTGATGCCCTCACCCTCACCCTTAACACCGCCCTGCGTCCCAATACGCTGAGCGGCACGATTACCGACGCCTATACCGGCCAACCCCTCGCTAATGCCCAGGTGACCGCGACCTTCAACGTCACCAGTACCCTCAGCGTTGCTACTGGCGCCGATGGTCGCTACACCCTTGCCGATCTGCCCGAGCAATTTACGCTCAGCGTGGCCGCGCCCGACTACGCCCCCGCTGAACGGACCTTGAGCCGCACCACCAGCCTCGATCTCGCCCTGCGACCCGCCGTGCTGACGGGTATGATCACCGACCGCTACAGCGGCCAGGCCGTCGCCGGTGCAACCATCACCGCCGGCACTGCCCGCGCCACCTCCGGCCCCGATGGTCGCTATCGCCTCGAGGGCATCCCGGCCACGGCGACCAGTGTCGAGATCAGCGCCGATGGGTATGCCCCCCTCTCCCAGGAACTGGCCCGCGCGACCGTGCTCGACGCCGTACTGCGCCCCGATACCCTCAAGGGACGCCTGATTGATAAGGGTACTGGCAAACCTCTGGCCAACGCGGCCATCCTCGTCACGACTACCTACCCCGGTGTCGCCGTGGCTTTTGAACGCATCGCCGGCAGCAGCGACGGCGCCTTTACCCTCACCGGTGTGCCCGAACAGGGCTATCTCCAGGTGCTCGCCCCGGGCTACCGCACCGTGGTGCTGCCCATCAAGCCCGGCGAGGTCCCCGCCGAAATCGCCCTGGAACGCTTCCGCGTGAAGGCCCTCTATGTCACTGCCGCGGTCGCCAGCGCCCCCGCCCTGCTCGAAGAATACATCCAGTTGATCGACCGCACCGAACTCAACGCGATTGTCATCGATCTGAAGAGCGATCTACGGGACGATCTTGGCCTTGTGTATTACGACTCCCAGGTGCCGCTGGCGCGCGAACTTGGCCTGTCACGACCCTATATTGATATGCCGGCCCTCGTGCAGCGCCTCAAGGATATGGGCATCTACACCATCGCCCGCATCCAGCTCTTCTCCCACGACAATGTCCTCTCGGATGCGCGCCCCGAGTGGTCCATTCGCTTGAAAGAGACCGGCGAGGTCTATGCCGATTATCCCGGCCCCGGCATCCGCTACGCCTACCTCGACCCGACTAACCGCAATGTCTGGGATTACAATATCCAGCTCGGGGTCGAGGCGGCGCTGATGGGCTTCGACGAGATTAACTACGACTACATCCGTTTCCCCGATTGGTTCGGCAAGCGTGCCGAGTTTCGCGATCAGTTGCTCTTTGCTGAACCCATGGACCCCGTTGATAACCCCGAGCGTATGTTTGAGGTGCTCACCGATTTCATGGACGCTGCCCATCGCCAGGTCAATGGCGCCGGTGCGAAGATGTCAATTGACATTTTTGGGCGGGTCGTCCTTGGGGGTTCGCTTACCATTGCCCAGGATATGCGACGTATGGGCGACCACGCAGACTATATTTGCCCTATGCCCTACCCATCGCTGTGGTGGCCGGGGGCCTTCGACATCCCCGCGCCGGTAGATGAACCCTACAGGGTGCTCGACGCCGCCAATGCCGAGGCGCTGCGACAGATCGAGGGCGAGTATGCCCGCCTCCGCCCGTGGCTCCAGGATCATACCGACCCCTGGGCCTACAAGGTGGTGCGCTACGGCCCTGCCGAGGTGCGCGCCCAGATCGATGCGACCGAGAAGTATCCGGAAATTGATGGCTGGATGCTCTATGACTCTGCCAACTCATACAAGGGGGCCTTCGGCGGGGCTGTGAAGCCTGAGCGATAATCCTGCGCAGAAGGAGGAATCGTAGAGGCGCTCCCAGGAACACCCTCGCCTGGCGACGGGATGGGGAAACTGCGTTGCTCCACCTTGCCCCTCTTTCACCGCCGGTAAGGGCAGTTCCCGAACTGCCCTACCTCTGGCTTATGTGAGGGTGAGACGTCCGTACATCGGCAAAAGGCAAGGTTTTCGTTTACAGGCCCCTGATTGGTCGGTGAACTGAGTTGTTCAATAAACACCCGCCCCCTCCCCAATCCTTCCCCGTCGGGAGTGCGCCCTGCGCCTCCTCCTCACGGTGGAGAGCCTGGGAGGAGGGGAGAAATGCAAGGAAACGCACTTCACAGACCGCGATAAGCAACTAACCCTGTTTGACGGGGATCTAGTGCGCGCCGCGGCGATCACTGCGGCCTCCTGCTGGACGATGGGCTGAGCGTGGCGGTGGCTGCGTCCAGTCAATCCGGCGGGCCAGGGCCTTCCGTTCCAGCAGCGCGCAAGGCGGAAACGTATGCGACGGATGTCGGCTCTGTTTGCACCCCGGGCGCGCCACGTCGCCTGCGTCCTTCTGGTCGCGCTGGCTGTTATGCTTGCGCCGCTCGCCCCCACGCCCGCTCGCGCTCAACAGCAAGGACCGCAGGCCCGTGTCGGTAAACTCACCCTCTCGTCCGTCGCCGATTGGGAGGCAGGCAGCGTCAGCGGGCTCCTGGTCACCAACAATGCCGGCGGCGAACTTCGCCTTGCCGATGATCAGACGTTTGGCAGCTTCGTCTCGCCCGCGCTCAAGACGAATTTCCCCATTAACGCGGCCGGCGCTCAATGGCGCGCAGATGTGCTCGACGGCACCCAATTGCTGATCGAGGCGCGCGCCCGCGCCACGCCCCCCGAAGGCGATCCCGAGAGCGGCTGGGGACCCTGGCAACCGCTTGTCGCCGGCGATGCACGCTCTGCCGCCACCGGGAGCGAGGGCGCCTTCGCTACTCCCAATGTGCTTGCCCTGCCCGCCGACACCCAGTATCTGCAACTGCGCGTCACCCTCGGCAGCCAGATTGCCCGCGCCTCACCCACTCTCGAAGAAGTCACCCTCAGCTATCTGAATACTACGGCCGCGAAGCCGATCTTCGCCGCGGGCCTGCCCCGCCGCCCCATCCTCTTCGGCCCATCCACGCTGACCCGGCGCCCCACCCTGATTAGCCGGGCTGACTGGAGTGGCAGCCTGCGGCCCGCACAGCCCGTTCGTGGCGATCCGCTTGGCGTGATTATCCACCAGATTGACGCCAGTCCAACGCCCACCGCCACCCTCGATTTCGTGCGCGCCCTCACGGTGTACCAGACCGAGGCGCTCGGCTGGGAGGATCTCAGCTACCACTACCTGGTTGACGCCGAGGGGAACCTCTTCGAGGGCCGTCTCGGGGGGCCAACCTCGCGTGTGCCGCGGCTGGCCGGGGGCGGTACCGCAGTCCATGTCGCGCTGATCGCCCCTCGCGATGCGACGGCGACCCCCGCTGCCAGCGGGACGCTCGTGAGCCTGCTGGCCTGGCTCGGTGAAGCCTATACCATCAACCCTACCGGCGACCACGTGGTGGCGCTCGACGGGCAACGCCGCACGCGGCCCAATATCGCCGGGCACAACGATGTCGCCCCCGAGGCCCCCGATCCCTTCCCCCCCTTGCGTGGCCAACTCAACCAGATCCGTGCCCAGGTCGACGGATCAACCGTGCGCGCCCGCTGGTACTTCGCCGAGGGCAATGTGACCGATTACAGCCAGCGATTCGCCTTCTTCAACCCCACCGACGCCCAGGCCGACGCCCGGGTCAACCTCATCCGCGTCGGTGGCGCGCCGATTACCCGCATCGTCACCGTGCCCCCCAATGGCCGCGCCGACCTGGTGGTCAACGATCTGGTGCAGGACGCCCCGGCCCTGCCGGCAATCGTCGAGTCCAGTGCGCCCATTCTGGCCGAGCGCGCCATGGGCCTTACGACCGACATTGATGGTGGCCCGGGCATCACCAGCCTGTCGCGGGTCTGGTACTTTGCCGAGGGCTCAACCGAAGGCAACGCCCGAACCTACCTGATCCTCTTCAACCCCGGCGCGGCGCCTGTCCAGGCAACCGTCAACTACCTCCGCCGCGATGGCCTCACCTTCGAGCAGCCGGTGACCGTGGGCGCCCAATCACGCCTGGTGATTTCCGTACACGACATTACGCTGCCCGATGGCACCCGCCCCCTGCTAGGGGCGAACTTCGGCGGACAGGTGATTGCCAGCCAGCCCATCGCGGTGGAACGCACTCTACGCTTCGGGCCAGAGCAGGCCGGCCTGCACACCGGGCACGCTATTACCACCCTGTCGCGGCGCTGGCACTTCGCCGAGGGCACCACCGAGGGCGACTTCCGCATGCGCCTCCTGGTCCTGAACCCCAACACTCAGCCCGCGCGTACCGTTGTCACTTTTATGGGACCCGATGGCCGCGCCGTGACGCGCCGTTACGCCGTGCCGCCACGCTCACAACTCAGCATCAATGCCAATGAAATCGTGCCCAACCTGGGGTTCAGTTCGCTGGTCGAGGCCGACCGGCCCATCGCTGTCGAGCGCGCGCTGATCTTCAACGGCGGCGCTGCGGGCGCCGTCAGCGCCGGCGCGCCCGAACCGGCCTTGCGCTGGGCCTTCGTTGATGGGCGCACCCGCGACACGAGTTACATCCTCTGTGTCAGCAACCCCGGCCGCCTCACCGCCCGCGTCACGGTGGACTTCAACTTCTCAGGCGGCGCCACTGGCCAGCAGAGCTTCGAGGTGCCCGCCGGGGCCCGCTACACCATGTCCGTCCATGAAATCTATCCCAACGAGGATGCTGTCTCAGCCATTGTGCGGAGTACCCGGCCCATCGTTGCCGAACGCTCCCTCTTCCCCGGCGGCGGTGCGCGGGGTGGAGCTACCGCTCTGGGTATTCCCTCTGGGGAGTGACCCCCCGGTCTAGCCGCGGCAGCGCAGGCGCAGCAGCAGGCCCACAAGGGCCGCCCCCAGGCCCGCCCACAACGCGCCCTGGATCCACGGTGAAGGCAGCAGAGCCGCCAGCGTCGCGGGGGCTTCATAGCGCTCTACCAGTTCAGCCGGCGGCTCGACGCCCAGCACGCTCGCTAGCCGCGCAAAGGTCGGCTTGATGACGGATATCTCGCGGCCTGCAAGCTCGCGGTGGAGCAGGCTGAAGGGGAAGATCCCCGGCAGGGCGTAGGGCAGCACGACGCCATTCTCGATCCGCGTGCCGCCAGCTTCCGGCGCCAGACTGAACATCCAGATCTGCGCCACCCCGGGCGCGAAGGTGAACCCCACCCGCCAGGCGATCCGGTAGGGCGGCTCCCAGATCACCACCCGGTTCGCCGTCACATACGACAGCCCGCGCATGTACTGTTGCGACTCGAACACCACACCCGGCCCCATCCTCCCGCCTGGCACCGTCACCGCCTGAACCTCGCCGCTTCCGGCAATCTCCGGGTGCCGGGTCGGGTCGGCTGCCAGGTCCCACACCGACTCGACCGGCGCGCGCAAAACGCCGCTCACCGAGGCGCCGACGTATCGCATAGGTTTTCCTCGCTTTCGGGTTGCACGACGTTGATGGATCGTATAGCCCCGTGTACCCTCCGCTCACGCGCCGCGCACGGCGGCTGCATGCTCTGAGGTCTCTGCTGGCCCCATTCGATGCTGGAAACGATCCCCATCCCTCCCATCGGGCCGGGGCGAGGGGAACGCCGGTTTCCCCACCTACCTCCAACCGTCTGCCGATCGCTGTGAGCTGGTCTCTTACTCATCCCGCCGGAGGCGCGCAACTAGCTGGGAGTAGAACTGGCTGCTTGGCCGCAGGCGCACAAAAGTGCAGACCCGCGGGCTGCGCCGCACCACCACCTCGTCACCCTCCTGCAACGACAGGTTCTCGCGCCCATCAATGGCCAGATTGGCGTGGTGGCGACTGCGGAGTTGCAGGGTCACCACCGCGTCCTCGTGCAGCACCATCGAGGGCACCCGTGAGAGATGCGGCGCAATGCCCACCAGCAACAGCGCCCGTGAACGCGGATCAACAATCGGCCCGCCCGCCGCCAGGGCGTAGGCGGTCGAACCGGTTGCCGTCGCCACCAGCACCCCGTCAGCATGGTAGGTCGTCAATGGCGAACTATCCACACTCACCTGCACGTTCACGATACGACTGATCTCGCTGCGCGAGAGCACGATCTCATTGAGCGCCGTGAAGTCGGCGATGCGTATGTCCTGGCGATACAGACTGGCGCGGATCAACGCCCGTTCGTCGTACCAGCCGCCCCCCTGATCCACCAGTTCGATCGCCTGTTCAATCTCATCGGGCTGCACCTCGGCCATGAAGCTCAGATGCCCCAGCGCCACCGCCAGCACGGGAATGTCGAGCGGAAAGCACAGGCGCGCTGCCCGCAACACCGTACCATCCCCGCCCATCGCGACCATCAGGTCGGCGTCGTTCAGCACCCCTGGCGTATCGCGTGCTTCCTGCGACACCCCACGCCATACGGCTATGTCGCGCGATCGCAACCACTCGGCCAGTTTTGCCGAACGCTCGATAGAGACGGAGGAGAACGGATTGTAGAGAATGGCTACCCGCCTGAGCATCGTGAGGGCTCCTCGATCAGCAAGGTATGGCGTCCGCGGGACAGTGCCACAAGCATACCATGGAACGATGGTCTCAACAAAGGCCAGCTACCGTATGCCTCGGAGCCGCCCGTATCCTCCTGGCCCACGCAGCGGTACATACAGCGAAGTATCCGCGTTTCTAGCAGAGGAGTCTCCACCCATGAGCGACCGCGTTCTCTCCACCGCCATCGCCCGCGAGGCTATCAACGCCTTCCAGCGCATCGTTACCGGCCCGCTGCTCCAGCAGATCAGCGAGTTGAACACCCAGGGCCAGATCCTCAGTGAACCGAGCAACTGGGATGGGCGCCTGGCCGCCGAGTTCCGCGCCCAATGGACCGACACCCACCAGAAGCTGATCAGCACCCAGCAGGCCCTCGAGGAACTGCGCCGCCAGATCCAGCAGATCAACCAGAACATCATGCAGGCCGGCGGCAACATGTAGCTCGCGCAACTGTCCGCGCGGGTCTCACCGCAGGCACGTTCGCCGGCGTTGGACCCGCGCGGCCCAATTCCGCCCTTGATTGTGAGCATAGCCTACCAGGCACGGCGAAGCATCGCCCCACCCTCACACGATCGGCGAGCCCTTCGCTCAGGGTGACCCGCATCCCCGAACCGCTGACGATGCCCTCGCCCGTGCCACGAGGAGCCTGGCCATGAACATCAGTTCGGCGCGCCCCGCGGCGCTCACACGCTACGCCCGCGCCACCGACGCCTCCGCCACGGGGCTTGAAGGCGAGGCCAGTCGCCTCGCCCGCATTCTGTCCCACTTCGCCGCGCGTTGCACCGAGTATCGCGTACCCGAAACCGACGCACTGGCCGGCCGTCTATCGGTTGCGGCCCGTGATCAGGCCGCCCTGGCCGCGTGGACGGCTCAGGTGGCTCAGTCCTTCAGCGCTGCCGACACACGCGCTGCAGCCGCGGCAGCCCTCCGCGCCCAGGTCATCCGCTGGATGAGCGACCACCGCATCCGTATGTCGCTACCAGCCGGGGTTAGACAATTGATCGAACTGGTTCGCAGTCGCCCCGAACTGGCTGGCGAGGTCTGGAACGGCATTGCCACGATGCTCGACTACCATCTCGCCGAAATCGAGCGTGTCATAAAGATGTACGGGCCTGCCTGGCCCTCGCAGATCCCCTTCCTGATGGCGAAAATGGGTCCCTCCCTGGCGCTGCTGGGCATGCTTGCCGGGGGCACGGTAGTTGCCAGTGACTGGTCGCGCTGGATGGCTCAACCGATAACCTCTCCTGAGGACTTCTTGAGTCTCGTCCATTCCAGCGTCTGGGGCCTGATGTACCGCCCTGTTGATGAGCAGCGCATGCGTTCAATTACCGCGCGGCTTGACCGCATCCACCTGGCAGTCTGCGGCACGCTAGGTACATGCTCGCACCCGCGGCCGTCGGCGTTTGCCGAACCGCTCCGCGACCCCGTGCGGGGCATTCTTGATGTCCCGGTGGAGGCGATGTACGACCCTGGCACGGTGCGCCATCGAGGCGCGGATGGCCGGCTCTACCTGAGCCCCCAGGCGCTGATGTATGGCGAACACAGCCTCATCGGCTCCTACTCCGGCGAGCAGGTGCGCCTGGCGCGGGTGGGCGCCAATGAGTACGCCTTTGGCATCTCCGGGTTGGACGTTGCCAATGCCCAGGGACCGAACACCTATTATGCCGTTGCGCTCACCTCGCAGGGTGACGCGGGGAGCGAAAACAAATACTTTGCCTACGTCAAAGAGCAACTCCTTGGCCACCTCGAGCGTCTGCCAGAGGGCAGCACCATTCACCTGGCCGGTCACAGCATGGGCGGCGGCATAGTCATGCTCGCGCTCAACGATCCTGAGGTGCAGCAGCGCCTGCAGAGCGGCAACTTCACCGTCGGTTCGGTAACCACCTTTGGCGCGGTGCGCCCCAACCGCCCGCGGGTCAACGGCGTGCCGCCGGAAACGCCGAGCGCGCTCGCCGGGCCGCTGTTTGCCAATACGGTTGTGCATCACTACGTGGACGCCGACGACGCGCTGGCGCTCAACGTCGGCGCAGGCCACGATCCGAGGCGTTTCGCCAACGTTCATCTCCTCGACGACGGCGATATCACCGACCCGCGGGTCGCCCATCTCTCATATGATACCAGCAGCTATCGCGGGCTGCCGGCGGCGGCGCAGGTGCTGCCCTTCGCCATCGACCCCGCTTATCACGAGGTGTACGCGCCAATCCCGCCCGCCACACCTCCAGCGCCCTCACCCTGCGGAAACTGACTCGAAAAGAGGGGGCTCAGGGTTTCACATACCCCTGCCTGCAGGGAGGGTCTGACTGCGCTGATCGGCGTCAGCACAGTGGCCCTCACATACCCCTGCCTGCAGGGAGAGTCTGGGAGGGCCGGTCCCTCTCAGAAACCCTCGTTCCTCGCTCGGTTGGGGGAGGGGAAATCCCCCGCCCTCTCTTGCCGACGAGGATGGGCCAGGAGAGCAGAGCCTTCCCAGGGACCCTCTTCGCTAACCATTCGTGTCAGAGGACTCAAACCAGGAGAGCATGAATGTCACACGATATCTGGCAAGATGTGCGCTGGGACCACGGTGCGGCCGCCGAAGCCGTAGCGGCGCTGCAACGCGCCGCTGGCGAGATCGACCGCTCGCTCGCCGAGATCGGGCAGACCAGCCGCGAAGCCACGACCGACTGGCTCGGCCCGCACCGCGAGCATTTCGATAGCTGGCGCGGTCGCGTGCACACCGAGTTAAGCTCCATCGCCGCGGCGTGTCGTCGAGCCGCCTCCGCCGTGCAGCAAGCCAGCGCCCGCGCCCACGAAGAGCAGGCCCGGCGCCTGCGCGAGCGCGAGGAACACTATCGCCGCGAGCGTGAGGAACGTGAGCGGCGGCAACGCGAGCGCAGCGGTCCTCGCGCTGTATAAGATGTGCGGTTCCCGGCGCTATGTGCGGGGTCAGCGCGATGCCAAACCCAGATGTGCCGCATCCGACCCTGAATCTACAATCGCCCTGAGGAGGCCAGGTGCGCGATCACACCTTCAACCGGCCGCCACGCATGCGCCCGCGCTGGGCCACCGAGCGCGTGGATCTACCCGAACCACCGGCGCCCCCCGAGCCAGCGCCCACCGACTGGGCGCAACTGGTGCTGCCCCTGGCGGGCGCGGGCATCTTCGCCAGTGCCGCCAGCCTCGGCGGCGGCAACCCGCTGCTGGTCGGGTTGCCCAGCGGCGCCCTGGCGCTTATGGGGATCGGCGCGGCGCTTGCCAACCGCCGCGCCGCCGCGCGCCGCGCCGCCGCACAGTACGCCGAACGGCGCGCCTACTTCGAGGATCGCCTGGAGAGCCAGCGCGCCCGGCTGCGGCGCCTCTACGACCAGGAGCGTGGTGCGCGGCTCTACCTCTGGCCCGATCCAGGAGAGTTGCTGCTGATCGCCGGCGTCACCGGCGGCAGCGCCCCCGAGCCGCGCCTCTGGGAACGCCGCCCGGACGACGATGACTTCCTCGACCTGCGGGTGGGCAGCGGCAATCTCCCTGCCGCAAGCCAGGCGCACGTGCCGCCCCCCACTCCGACTGGCCCCGTGGACCAGCGGCTGCTCCGCATTGCCGCCGAACACGCCATGTTGCGCCAGACGCCCATCAGCGTGCCCCTCGCCACGCTTGGCTCCCTCGGCCTCGCCGGGCCGCGCCCGGCGGTCCTGGCCCTGGCCCGCGCCCTGCTCTGGCAGGCAGCCGTGCTCCATGCCCCCGGCGATCTGCGCCTGGCCGCCCTCTACCCGCCCGCGAGCGCCGCCGAGTGGGAGTGGCTCCGCTGGCTGCCGCACACAACGCCGCTCAACAATGACCCTTCGCCGGGTCTGCGCATGCTCGCTGGTCACCCCGAAGTCGCCGAGCGCCTCACCAGCGACCTGCTCGACCAGCTCAGCCGGCGCAGGGAGCGGGCCGCGCGCCCCGATGCCGCCCCGCCCACCCCGCGCATCCTGGTGCTGGTTGACGGCGACGATCTTCCACGAACCTACACCGCCATCACCGAATTGCTGCGCCACGGCGGGCCGCTGGGCATCGCCACGCTGCTGCTGGTTCCCGCCTGGTCGTTGCTCCCCGAGTCCTGCGCGGCGATGCTCGAACTGGAAGCCCATGGCGCCCGCTGGACCCGCGCCGGTGATCAGTGGCCCCGCGAGCGCTTTTCGCCCGACCAGGCCGATCTCGGGGCCAGCGATCAACTCGCGCGCCACCTGGCCGGCGTGCGGCTCGTGGAAAGTGGCGGCGCGCAGGACGTGCCCCGCTCGGTCCGGCTCTTCGACCTGCTCGGGGTGAGCACAGCCGGGGATCTGACGCCGCCGCACTGGTGGAACGAACTGCCCGTTACTGCCTGGCGCGCCGATGTGCCCGTCGGGGCCGGGGCCGATGGGCAACCCATCTGCCTCGACCTGAACGAGAGCCGCCATGGCCCCCACGGGATCATCGCCGGAGCGACCGGCGCGGGCAAGAGCGTGCTGCTGCAGAGCATCATCGCCGCCCTGGCCACGACCCATCCCCCTGAGCGTCTGCAACTGCTGCTGATTGACTTCAAGGGAGGCGCCGCCCTTATGCCCTTCGCTGCTCTGCCCCACTGCGCGGGGCTGGTCACCGACCTGGAAGGGCGCCTCGCCGAGCGGGCTATGACGGCGATCAAGAGCGAATTGCGCCGGCGCAAGGAAGTGCTTAAGAGTGTGGCAACCGCCCACGGCGCCCGCGTCGAGAACATCGGCGACTATCGCACCCTGGCTGCCCGTGCCGGGCTGCCGCCGCTGCCCAATCTGCTGATCGTCGTGGACGAGTTTGACGAACTGGCCCGCACCTACCCCGGCTTTGTGGCCGAGTTGATCCGTGTCGTGAAGCAAGGCCGGTCTCTGGGGGTGCATCTGCTCCTGGCAACCCAGCAACCCGCGCGGGCCGTCTCCGACGAAATCCGCAGCCAGCTCACCTTCTTCATCGCCCTGCGTCTCGGCAGCGCCGAAGACAGCCGCGAGATGCTGCTCAAACCCGACGCCGCTTTCCTCCCCACCGATCTGCCGGGGCGGGCCTTCTTCCGCGTCGGCGCCGAGACACGGCTGATGCAGGTGGCCCAGGTCACCACGCCGCACCGCGCCGCTGGCGCTGCTCGGGCCGCGGGGCCGCGGGTGAGCTTCCTGCGCGACGGGCGCGAGCAGCCCGTTACCGTCGCTCACGATCCGCTTCGCGACCGGCACGAGACCGATCTCGACGTCCTGGTGCGCGCCCTGCGTGAGGCCGCCGAGGCTCGCGTCCCCACTCTGGCCGGCTGGCAGCCGCCCCGGATCTGGCAGCCGCCACTCCCCGCGCGGCTGCCCCTCGCGGCCCTTGGTGAGCGCGTGGCCGAGGGGTGGAGCAAACCTCCCGCCGGGCCGGCCTGGCTCCGCCAGGCCATCGGCCTGCTCGATCTGCCCCAGGAGAGCCGGCGCGAGGCCTTCACCGTCAGTCTGGCCGATGGTCACCTGGCGGTGATTGGCGCCCCCGGCAGCGGCAAGACCACCCTGCTACGTGCCCTGGTGTTCGGCCTGGCTCTGTCGCACGCGCCCGACGACCTCTGGTGCTACTTGATTGACGCCGGCGGGCAGGGCCTCGGTCCCCTGGCCGGCCTGCCGCACGTCGGGGCACACATCCAGGCCCGCGAACGCGAACGGGTGCGCCGCCTGATGCGTATGCTTGACGCGACCATTCGCGAACGGCAAGAGGCGCTACGGGCCGCCGACGCCGCCGATCTGCCGGCCCTGCGCGCTGGCGGCGGGCGCCTTCCGGCCATTCTGGTGGTGATTGATAAAATCGCTGTGCTGCGGGAAGAGTTTCGCGATGGTCACAGCGGCGACGAGATCATTGACGACCTGATCCGTGTCGCGCGCCTGGGCCGGCCCTTTGGTGTGCATCTTGCGCTCAGCGCCGACCGCGCGCCCGATCTCACCTACCGGCTGCTTTCGCTGATGGAGACCCGTATTGCCCTGCGCCTGCCGGAGTTGCACGACTACGCCGATCTACTCGGCGCACGGGTGAGCGCGCCGATCCCGCAGCAACTGCCGGGGCGCGCCCTCGTGGCGCACCCTGACTATGGCCCGCTCGACCTGCACATCGCCCTGCCGGGCCTCGAGAGTGAGGGCGCCGCGAGCGATACGGGCGAGGAACGTCCCGGCGCGTTGGATGCCGAACTGGCTGTCGAACTGCGCCAGCAGGCAGCGCGGTTGAGCGCCGTCTGGTGGGAACGTCGCGCCAACACCGGCGCAGGGCCGACGCCAATCGAACTGCTGCCCGAAAGTCTGAGCCTCGCGTCGCTGACGGACGCAGCAGCGGCCCCTGCGTCTGGCGACTCGCTGACTGCACCAATCGGGCGCGAGAGCCTGACCCTGGGACCGGCCTGGCTGCGCCTGAGCCAGGAAACGCCCCACGCGCTGATCATCGGACCGCGCCGCAGCGGCAAGACGGGCGCCCTGCTCTGCGCGGCGCGCGCCCTCATCAACCGCTACGGCCCCGGGGAACTGCGCCTGTTCGTGCTCGACGGGCCGCGCGGGGGGCTACGGCCACTGCACGCGCTGCCCCACACGCTGCTCTACGCCGACGACGAGCCTGGCGCCGCCGCGCTCCGTGCCAGCCTCCTGGCCGCCCGTGCCGGCGCGCCCACCCTCCGCCGGGTCGTGCTGATCGATGACTACACCCTCTGCCGTGAGCGCATGCGCGCCCAGTTGACCCAGAGCTTCGGCAGCGAGCCCAATCTGCACGAACTGCTCTGCGAGATTGCTCAGGTCGGCGGTCAGCATGGCGAGCATCTGCTGGTCGCCGCTGGCGTCACCTACGCCGACGACAACCTGCTGCGCGCCCTCGACGCTGGCCGCGCCGGTCTGTTGCTCTGGCCCGGACGCTACGATCCCGGCACGCGCCTGCTGGGGATCGCCCTGCCCCTGGCCGACCAGCGCGACAGCGACCAGCCGCCCGGTCGAGCACTATTGGTGCGCGACGAAGAGCACGAGTTGGTGCAACTCGCCCAGACCGATGCCGCGTGGCCCTCCTCCTGGGAGGGCACAGCCCTCCCGGAGCCTCACGGGCAGGAGGAGGCGGAATCCGGGGTTCCGCCTTCCTCTCCAACCGTTCATGCCTGCAACGAACCTTCTCTCTGAAGGGGAGGCTCGTAGGTGCTGCGGCCCTCGCACCCTCGCCGAGACAAAGCCTCCCTGGAGGGGTAAGGGGAGGCGCAGTCTCCCCGTACCTCCCGTTCCGCCCGCGGCGGTCGCGCCCCCGATCCAAACGCGAATATAGTTGCCGCCGCGGGCGGCCCAGGAGGGATCGCGAAGGGCGCAGCCCTTCGCACCTCCCCCAGTATAAAGAGCCGCGCAGCGAAACCAGGGCTAAGGTGACGAAACTATGACCCGACAACAACAGGAGATGCTGACCGTAACCCTGCACTGGCTCATCGGTGACAGGGAGCAAACCACAACCATCGTCTGCGAGGACAGCCCTCCCGAAACGCTGCTCCCGCTCCTGATTGACGGTTGCGGCCTGCCGGTTCGGAACGAGCGGGGCGATCCGATCGCCTACACTCTGCGGCTGGCTTCACCGGCGGGCCGGTTCCTGCGCCCGGCTGAAAGCGCCAGTGCGCAGGGCGTGCGGTCAGGCAGCCATCTATGGTTGACGGAGCGCAGCCTTGCTACGCCACGCCGCTGCCTGCTCGGGCTTCCCGACGGTAGCGAAGTGGCCCTCCCTCCACGTGGCGTCACACTGAGCCGGGCCTGGCTGCTGCAGGCCCTGGCACTGCTCAACCCCGACACGTACCATCGCGAACTGGCCCTGCTGGAACAGCGCCGCTCCACCTATCGCTACGTGTCCAATCGCTCCCACTGCCTCATCGCTGCCACCGAGACTGGCCCATGGAGCGTCTCGACCGAGCGCATCGACGTGGCAACACTGCTCAACGCAATGCGCATTGCCCCCGGCGCACCCGAACCCCTGCGTGACGGCGACATCCTGACGCTCGGCGAGGAGGGGTTGAGCCTGTCCATCACCCTGATCGGCGACTGAAATCCAACATCGCATTATCCCTACCGCGCCCGGAATACCACGGCGGCGCGCTGATCCGGCGCGCCGTTCAGGTACACGGTGGTGGTTGCGCCGGCAACATTGCCTGTCCGGGGCGTCCAGAAGAGCACGACGCTCCAGGTTGAGGCCCCCAGGCCGCAGCGCCCGGCATAACCGCTGGCATCGGTCTGGTTCTGGTAACTGTGGTCGCCGTTGTTGATGCCCAGGACCGCCCCGGCGATTGGTCCGCCAGGGCCAAGGACCTGAACGTCAATGCACGAGGCGAACTGACCACTATTACCAGTGCCGTCGAAGCTTTTACGTTGCGCAACGCCGAAGGTGGCGCCGGCAGATCGCGCCGGGGGACGGGGGGCCACGGTTGGACGTTGCGAGGGGAGGGCCGCCGGCGTGGCGGGCGCGGTGGTAGCGATCGGCGGGTTCAGCTTGCTTGCCAGGCGCTCCACACAAGACTGTGCCGCGTCACTCGCCTGAAGCGCCATCGCCCGCTCGCAGAACTGATGCGCTTCCTGCCAACTCGCCGGGTCGCGGGCGCTATCGCCAGCCTGCTCGAACACGCCCGCCGCGGCGAGCAAGCCGGTCGCCGCGATCCGCTCCGCACCGGGCAGGTGGGGCTCAGTGGCGGCGGCCACGCTGGCCCGCCCGGCC
The DNA here is from genome assembly GCA_937918935.1 of uncultured Chloroflexales bacterium. Classification (GTDB taxonomy): domain Bacteria; phylum Chloroflexota; class Chloroflexia; order Chloroflexales; family Chloroflexaceae; genus JACAEO01. The sequence goes on from CAKZSI010000028.1 coordinate 28,458, forward strand.
AGGGCGCGGGCCATGTCGAGCGCGGAGGGGTCTTCGGCGACTATCTGGCGGGCCAGAAGGGCCAGTCGCAGATCCTCGACGGCCAGGAGAGTAACGAGCGCGCGCTCCAGACCAAGCAACTCGTCTCGCAGCGCCGGCTCGTTCGGGTGGAGCGCCAGAGCCAGGCCCACCTGGTCGAGGGCCGTGCGGAGCGCCCGCGCCTCACCAGGGGCAGCGACGATGGCCTCGCGGGCCAGACCCATCCGCGCGCGCGCCAGCATCTCCACCCGCGCCGGATCCACCGGAGCGCCGAGCAACTCCACGGCGGCGGCGTGGTCGCCGCGCTCCAGGGCGACCCGGGCATCGCTGAGCGCGGCGGCCTCTACCGGCGTAGCCGGATCGTTCGAGGAAGGAGTGACAACCGGCGCCGCCGGCCCTGCGCAGGCTGCCAATGCGACGGCCAGCAGAACCGAGGCGATCAGCTTGCATACGCGTAGCATCGGGAGATCCTTGCGTAGCTGGCAGGGGTGTAGGGAAACCTGGTTTCCCCGCACCCCTGCCAGTTACACTATTATCACGGTAGGATCTGCGGCGAAGCCGCACAACAACAGGATGGAAAAGACTTATCCTGGGAGGGCCGCGCCCTCCCAGACTCTCGCCTGCTAGAACTCTTTTCGAAACGGGTCACGCGGCGGCATCGTCATCCGCCGGGGTCGCGATTTGCACGCAGAAGCGTACCTGGGGGCCGACGCGCACAATCTCCCCCGGTTCGAGCGGCTCGGGCGCGCCCGGCGTCAATCGCCGTCCTGGATCGCCAACCAGGGTGCCATTGGTGCTCTCCATGTCGGTGATCTCCACCTGATCGCCGATCAGCGAGAGGCGCGCGTGCAGGCCCGAAACCCAGCTACTGGCAATGCAGACATCGCAGCCTGGATCGCGCCCCACGGTGATCTGGCGGCTTCGCACCGGCCATACCCGGCGCTCACGGCCATCCCAGACCACTACCTCCAGAGCCGGCAGGGCGCCGCCGGTCACGCGCCGCGCGGTCGTCACCGCGCCCGGGGCGCGGTAGCGTCTGGTGCTGTCTGCTGAGCGTTCAGGAGCGCCGAAGTGCGACCGGCGCCGCCGGATTACCACCATTCCCCCCACGACCAGCGGCAGGGCGCCCAGGCCCATCCACCATACGGGGAAGGGTTGGTCGGAGGTCGGGAGGTCAAACGTAGCCGTGGCGGGCGCGCCGCAGCCGGTCAGGGTGAGTTCGTGTTCGCCAGGGGCCAGGCGCTCCAGGTCCACCCGCACCTGGAGGGGCGCGGTCGCCTCCAACCAGCCGGCGAGGCGCTGGTCAACGGCCATGCTCCGCGCGGGGAGCGCTGCGCTATCGGCGGCCGCGTAGCTCAGGTAGAGCGCGTCCAGGTTGGCTGCCAGGGGCGCGAGGGGGCCACGCACCTCCACGTCGCTGGCGCCCAGGTCCACGACGGCCAGCGCCGGGTCGGCTGGCAGCAGTGTCGCGGCAGCATCGGGAGCGCTGGCGGCAAACAACGCCAGGGCTCGCGGCCCCGCCGGGGCGTCTGCCAGCGCCTCGGCGGCCAGGCGTAGCGCCTGGCCCAGGACGGGCGGCTGTTCAGCGAGGGGACGGGGCGCGGCAACGAGCGCGCCGAGGGCCCGCCGCACGGCCACTTCATCGCTGGTCAGCGGCAACACCAGCCGCGCGGTCGCATCGAAGGCCACCAGACCGGCCAGCGAACCGGGCGGTAGCCGGTCGAGCAGCGCGTTTGCTCGTGTGAGCGCATCGTGCAGGCGGGTGCTGTGGGGCGTGCCGGTTTCGTCCATCACCGGCGTCGTTTCGACCACCACGACCAGGGCCAGCGGAACCGTGGAACGGGACGGTGCGCTTACGGGGTAGGTGACGCCGTCAATCGTCGCGGTCAGCGTGGGTATGGTCTCGCCAGGACAGGCGAGTTCGGCGAGGAGACTGGCGGGGGTGACTTCAGTGACACGGAGGATGGGCGGCGCTTCCTGGGCAAAGGCTGCGGCGGGAACAACGCTCAGCAGCAGGAGCGCAACCAGAGCAAGGCGGAAACACAGGCGCATAGGGTTCACCTCCGGGAAGTGAGCGTGATCCACCCTATGTACCGCTCCCGATCGCTGCATGATGCGCCGCAGGGCGCGGGGTTATTGGAGCGCGGGAGCGCGGCCCGGCCCGCGCTCCGCGTTTCTAAAAAGGGGTATGGGGAAACCAGGTGTCCCCATACCCCTCCAACCGGCCATCATCACGGACGAGCGAGCATCACCAGGGTGACAGCCCCGGAATATTGAAGCGCCCGGTGGTGGCGAGGAAGTACAGCGTCGGACCATAGTTGATCGCCACCAGCACAATCGCGCTGAGCACCCAGGGCGTCAGGCGGTCGAGGAACAGCGGCACATCCTCGGGCCCCGAGAGCGCCCGGGCGAAGGTCACCGGCCCGGGTTCCACACGCTTGCCAGTCGTGAGCGTCATCAGCATATTCACCAGGAAGCAGAGGGCGCTGGCAAACATCAGCAGCCCGCCAACCATGGTGAAGGGAAGCAAACCCTCCCACGCGGGCAATACGTAGGGGGCGGAGCCGATCATCGTGCGCCGGGGCATGCCTGCCAGACCCAGCATGTGCATAAAGTGCGAGAAGAGGATCATGCCGATGATCCAGAGCCAGGCCTGCGCCAGACCCAGGCCCCTGCTCCACAGCGTCCGGCCGGACAGGTAGGGCAGAAGCCAGTAGGTCAACCCCATAAAGGTCAGGGCCACGGCCGAACCGACGGTCAGATGGAAGTGGCCGGAGATCCAGGCGGTGTTGTGCACCACCAGGTTCAGATTGTAGCTGGCATTGATCACTCCGCTGGCCCCGCCGAAGGCAAAGAGCATCATCGCGAAGACCTGGGTGACGAAGGCCGGCTCGTTCCAGGGCAGGGCGAAGATCCAGGCCAGCCAGCCCTTGCCGCCCCGGCTGCGTCCGGCGTGCTCCAGCGAGGCGACCACGTTGAAGAAGGTCAGCAGGCTGGGGAAAAAAACGCCAACGGTGAAAATAAAGTGCACCAGTTTCCAGATCTGGGAAATGCCGGGGTCGGTGTACTGGTGGTGCAGGCCGATCGGCACCGAGAGCACCAGGAAGAGCAGGAACGACACGCGGGCCATCGGCTCGCTGAAGAGCTTGCCGCCCGCCAGTTTTGGAACGATGGTGTACCAGGAGATGTATGCGGGCAGGAGCCAGAAGTACACAATCGGATGGCCAGTGAACCAGAACAGGGTGCGCGCCAGCAGCGGATCGGTGCCCGGGGCCAGGCCGAAGGCCCACGGCAGCAGCAGTACCAGCATCTCGACCGCAATGCCGAAGGTGGCAATCACCCACATCGTCATCGTGACGATGGACATAAACGCGGCCAGGGGGATCTTCGCGCCCGGATTGTCCCGGCGCCAGGCCCGCAGGGTCAGCACCTGGTTCGCCAGGAGAAAGTACGTCCCCACTACCACAATCGTCAGGCCGAGATAGAAGAAGCCACTGGCCTTCAGTGGCGGGTAGAACGTGAACATCACCGTGGCCTGGTTCAGCAGGATCGGCACGGCTGCGATGAGCAGGCCCGCGGTCATGAAGTAGAAGGTGAACCAGGCCAACCCCGGGTTGACCAGGGGACGGTCGAAGGATCGCGCCGTCACAAAGGTCAGAAACCCGATGATATAGAACGTGGTAAACACCAGCACATTGAGCACGCCGTGGAGGGTCAGGCCCTGGTAGTAGCCGCCGGGGAGGATCGCCTTAATCGGTTTGTACAGATCAATGCTATTGTACTGCAACACCTGCAGCACGCCCATCAGCCCTCCCAGGCCCAGGGCCAGAAAGGCCACCAGAATGTTGAGGCCCGCAACGCGGTTCTCGGTGGCAAATCGATCGGCGACATCTGCACGCGCTGCGGCGCGTGGTCGAGCAATCACAGCCATGATGAAACCTCTTGCTCAGGGTTCGTTGGGGCGCCGCTGACGCCTCAGCTAACGCACTATCACCTTGCCTGACATTACATGATGGCCACTGCCGCAGTACTCGTGACAGACAATGAGGTACTCTCCGGGCCGGTCGAAGCGCACGGTCAGTTTGGAGATCTGGCCAGGTACGACCATCATGTTGACCGATGTGCCGACGATCTTGAACCCGTGAATGACATCGCGGCTGGTAAGCATGAAGGTCACCTCGGAGCCGGCGGGCACTTCGATCTCGTTCGGCGTAAAAAGGAAGACCTGGGCGATCATCGCTGCCTGGTACTTGCCCGGGGCCAGTTCACGCAGCCCGGGTTCATCAAAGGGCTCGGTGACGGCGATGGCCTTTGGTTCGATGCGCCCGGCGACATCGGGCACGCGCAAGCCGACGGCGAACGCCGTTAGAACCACGGCGGTAATCACCGCGACGGGAATGGCGATGCTCGGCAAGATCCAGGCCACCTCGAACAGGTAGCCCATGAACTTCTCGGGGTTCTTCAGTATCATGGCTGGATGATCCCCCCATTGCTCAACAGTTGCAGATACACCTGCAACCACAGGCTGACGATTAGCACCAGATAGCCACAGATGATCAGCAGCGCGCCCCTGGGCGGTTCGTGGCTCTCGTCGTCTTCCTCTTCAGCGGCGGGCCGCGTCCGGGCCCAACGTTCGCGATCAGGCGTATTCTGGGTTGCCATGGATGTCGGTGCGCTCCTCTCTAGTTCACCATACCCTTTGCAGATAGTGGAAGGGTGCAGCCCTTCCAGGAACGCTCGCTCCTCGGGCGTTTGGGGAAGCGTAGGGAGACCGGTTTTCCCCTCCCCCTGCCTGCGAGAAGGTCCGGGAGGGCGAAGCCCTCACAGAACGCAATCGGATATCCCGGGTATCCGGACAGGCTGTTAATCGGGATAGCACAGGAACAGGTGCGAGGCTTCGTACACCTGGCGCATCAGGCCGCTGCTGCCCAGTTCCTGGCGCACCAGGTTAATGTCGCGCAGAAAGGTCCGCACGTGCAGCCGCTCGGCGGCGTACCTGGCCCGGATCATGCCGTTGCTGTCCACCAGGATCACCCGTTGATCGTGCTTGATCATCCCATTTGTATCGGGCTGGCCGTAGTAGAAGCCCAGTTCGCCGCCGATCAGCACCTTCAACTCGGGGGGATCGCCAGTGGCGAAGCGCCAGGAGCGCCGGTCGGCGGCCAGTTGGGCCGCGTAGGTCTGGAGCGCCTCGCGGGTGTCGCGCTCGGGATCAAAGCTGATCGTCAGCAAGAGCACTTCGCTTCCCAGGCTGCCCTCGGCGCGCAGATGCTCGCGCAGGGCCACAAGCTGCTCGCGCTGCGCGGCGCAGTCCTCACCGCAACGGGTGTAGGTAAAGTTGATGAACACTGTCCGTCCCAGCAGGTCATTCGAATTGATGGGCAAACCGTACTGGTCCTCCAGGGTGAAGGCGGGCAACGGGGCAATGCGCGGCAGCACTTTCACCGGTCGCGCCACGGCGAACCAGAACGTGAGGATGAGCAGTGCAAGGCCCAGCGCCGCAAGGCTGTACATCGTGATCCGGGTGCTGTGGCTCAGGCGCGGAGCACTGTGGGGGATCCGCTCGGGGGCCAGGACCAGCTTCAGGGGGCGCATAGAATTGCTTGTGCTCGAAGGAACAAGTTACAGGCCAGAGTATATTTCCAGAGCGAAAGTAATACGGTAAAGCCCTGGCAACTGATGATGGTGATGCGTTAACTTCCTATCAGGAAACGGGTCAAATGGGGTAGTATGCATGGCCTTGTGCGTTACCGTTCGGGGGCGTTGTGGAGGGCGCAGCCCTGCGGGATGCTTTTTGTGCCGCCTGCGGCGGGTACGCGCCCTGGCGAAGCCACGACGAGTCCGCCGCCGCAGGAGGGACCGGGGTGACATGCGAAGAGGCGTAGCCTCCCCGCGCCCCTCCAAACGCTAACGTAGGTGGGAACCATATCTAACTGGCATGAAGCCGGGGAAACTGGTTTCCCCATGCCCCTGCCACCGGGCGCGGGTGTCGCGCAACCTGGAAGGTTGCGTATTTGTTGACATCTGCCCCACCTGTGGGCTATAGTGCAGCTATTGTGGTAAATCCCCGCTGTCTACGAAAACGTTATGGTCCAGTCGCTTGATCGTGCCTTTGATGTGCTTGAGGCGTTAGCCGAGGCTGAGGACGATATCAGTCTCTCGCAGCTAACCGAGCGCGTCGGTTTGCCCCTGGGCACGGTGCATCGCCTGCTGGGAAGCCTGGTGGCGCGTGGCTATGCCGCCCAGGATCGTGATACACGCCTCTACGGTCCCGGGCCACGCTTGCTGCAGGTAGCGGCTCGCGCCGCCAGTAATCGCCGCTTTCACCTGAGCCGCATCGCTCGCCCGATACTCCAGCGCCTCACCGAGCTCACCGAAGAGACCAGCAATCTGGTCATGCTGCAGCATCACGAGGGGGTCTATAGCGAGCAGGTCTCCAGCCCGCGCATGGTGCGCATGTTCACCGAGGTCGGGCAACGCGCTCCGCTGTACTGCACCGGGAGTGGCAAGGCGATCCTTTCGACCTTCTCCTCCGAACAACTCGACACCTACCTGGAGCAGACCCAGCTCCAGGGCTTTACCCCCCGCACGTTCACCGACGCTGAGCGCCTGCGCGAGGAGCTGGAAGCCGCCCGCGCCCAGGGCTTCGCCCTCGACGACGAGGAGCGCGAACTGGGAGTATGCTGTGTTGCCGCGCCGATTTTCGACCGCTTCGGGCGCTGCGTCGCCGCGATCAGCATCTCCGGTCCTACGGCGCGTCTGTCGCTCGAACGGGCGCGCGCCCTCGGCCCGCTGGTCCGCCAGGCCGCCGATGAGTGCAGCGCCCGCCTGGGGTACTGCCCTCCGGTTCAGGTTGAAACGACCGAAGAGTGATGCGCATATGCGGGCAGAAATGCGGCGAAACCTGGTTTCGCCACTTCTCTGCCCACAGGGAAAGGTTGTAGCGCCACCCTCCGGATTGCGATACAAGGCGGCACCGACGTTCCTCATCCGAAAGCAAACGCACCTATGGACCCGCAACGTCTCTGGACGGCATCGCTGCGCGCCGCGCCCTGCGGCGCGGCCATCACCTCGGTCATGGCCGCGGCCCTTGCCGCCGTCGAGCCTGGTGCTGCCGTGCGCCGCTGCCTGCGCCGCGATGGCGATACCCTCGTCGCGGGTGAGCGGGTCTTCGATCTGCGAACGATCGACCGGGTCTTCGTGATTGGCGCAGGGAAGGCCGGCGCGCCCATGGCCCGCGCCGCCGCTGCCGTGCTTGGCCCGCACCTGACCGAGGGTCTGGTAGTGGTGAAGGACGGCCACCTCGACGGTGCGCCACCGCCCCGCGTGGCCGTGGTTGAGGCGGGGCACCCCGTGCCCGATGAACGTGGCGTCGCCGCCGCCCGTCGCATGGCCAGCATGCTCCGCGACCTTGGCCTGCGCGACCTGGTGGTCGCCCTTATTTCTGGCGGTGGCTCGGCCCTGCTGACCCTGCCCGCTCCGGGGGTCGCTCTCACCGATCTGCAGGCTCTCACTGCCGATCTGCTCGCCTCGGGCGCGAGCATCGGCGAGATCAACGCCCTGCGCAAGCACCTCGACCTGGTGAAGGGCGGCGGCCTGGCGCGTATGGTCCACCCGGCCTCACTGGTAACGCTCGTGCTCTCCGATGTGGTCGGCAACCCCCTTGATGTGATCGCCTCTGGTCCGACCGTGGCCGATAGCAGCACCTTTGCCGATGCCTGGGCCGTTCTGGAGCGTTACGGGTTGATCGAGCGCGTGTCTACGGCCATTGCCGCGTATCTGCGCGCCGGGATGGCCGGAGCCGTTCCCGAGACGCCCGGGCCCGGCGATCCGGCGCTGGCTGAGACCAGCACGATCCTGGTGGGCAGCAACCCTATCGCCGCCGATGCCGCTCTCGCCGCTGCACAGGCCGCCGGTTTCCACGCGCTGCTGCTTACCACGTTTCTTGAGGGTGAAGCGCGCGAAGCCGGGCGCTTCCTGGCCGCCGTGCTGCGCGAACTCGCCGCCAGCGGCAGGCCGCTGCCCCGTCCGGCATGCCTGGTGGCCGGCGGCGAAACAACGGTGACTCTTCGCGGCAACGGACGGGGCGGGCGCAACCAGGAACTGGCCCTCGCCGCCGCCCTGGCCCTCGCCGGCACACCCGATGTGGCCCTGGTCGCCCTGGCCACCGATGGCGGCGATGGCCCCACCGATGCGGCCGGCGCCGTTGCCAGCGGCGACACGGTGCGCCGCGCCCGTGCCCTGGGTCTCGACCCCGCCGCCCACCTGGCGCGCAATGATGCCTATCCCTTCTTCGAGGCCATAGATGATTTGCTGCGCCCTGGCCCGACGACAACCAATGTGAATGATCTGGCGTTCTTGTTCGCATGGTGAGGCAGGGGCGCGGGGAAACCAGGTTTCCCCGCGCCCCTGCCCGTGCGATGGTTGTGAGGGAGATTGGGGAAACCTGGTTTCCCCATACCCTCTCACCGGCCAGGTCACATCAGGCCGCACACGGCTTCGCCGCACAACGCCGGAACGAAAAAGGACTTTCCTGGGAGGGCGAAGCCCTCCCAGACCCTCCCATTCCCTGGCCTGTTTTCACATCAGAATCCCACCTCAACGATAGTGCGCCCGGTGCGATCCTGGAAGAAGCCCACTCCGTCCTGGATCAGGCCGACGTAGAAGCCCATTTTCGTTTCGCGTTGCAGGACGCGCACCCGCCCGACGATAGTGATCTCTTCGCCGGGCATGAAGAAATCCTCGACCCCGGGCGCGCTCCACTGCTCGGGGGGCCTGGCGCTGAGCGCCCAGCGGAAGGGGTAGCGTTTGGCCCCGCCGCCACTGTTGGCGTCCCAGTCCATGCCCAGGCGCCAGAAGCCGCCGGCCTGGGCAGCGTAGCGCCCGCCTTCAATCGAGGAGAAGACCTCATCGGTGGTGTACTCAAAGCCGCTGGGCGGTCCATAGGTGCGGATGGGCACGGTGCCGGTGTTCCGCACGCGCACGGTGACGGTGATTACCTCGCCGAGCATGACGCGCTGCGGAGCGATGTAGGCCGAGACGATCCGCGCCTCGGGCTGGCCCACGTTCGCCAGTTCGATGGATCCCTGGCGTTGCGCCAGGTTGCCGAAGCGGTCCTCGGCGCGCACCGTGTAGGTGTAGACCCCCGCTGGCAGCAGTGCGCCATTAGGACGTTTACCGTTCCAGACGTGGTGCTGCTCATAAGGGCCTTCGTCTTCGCGCGTCACCACAGGGATGATCGCGCCGTCGGGGGCGATCACCTCGATGTCCACCGTGGCGCTCACGGGCAGCCGGTAGGTGAACTCGGCAACGTCGTCGATCGCGTCGGCATTGGGTGAGATAATCGCCGGCATGACGGTAAGGTTCTCGATGTCGGGCAGCGGCGCTTCGTCCCCGGTAATGGTGAGAGCCAGACGGCGCTCCTCGCGCTGACCGGCGTTGGTCTGAGCGGCCACGACAATGGTGTAGGCGCCGGGGGGCAGCAGGCGGCGCACCAGCACCGGGTCGCCGGTGGGCGCAGTTCCATCGAAGCGCAGCACGTAGGGGGTACGGCTGGCCACGCGCGGCTGGGCGCGCCGCAGATCGTAGCGCGCGCCGCTGGCATCGAGCACGTAGATGTCCACCGTGGCGTCGTGGCTCACGGTATAGGCGATGGTCAGCGGCGCGTTCGCTTCCGTGGGGGCAAAGGTGTCGGCGCTGAGCGTCACGTCCCCGAGCAGAGGGCCGCCGCCGCAGCCGATGAGCAGCAGTGCTGTGGCCACAAGGGTAATCAGTATCCATGCAGTTCGAGTCATAGCCATTATGTAGCGTAACCCTCCGCTTACGTGCTGTGTCGCCTTTTGGAGGGTGAGGGGTAAGGCGGAGTCATCCGTATATCCTTGCGGTGCAACTTCATGAAAGTCTACCACACAACCGTCTCCTCTCTGCGAGGCGCAGAATGAGGAACAGGTGAAGCCGCCCTGGCGCCGGGCGCGCCTGGTATAATGCCTGTAATGCACACAGACCCCGCATAAGAGGACGGATCTCTCCCAGGAAACTTGCGCCGTAGGGGAGGGCCTGGAAGAGCTCCGCCCTCCCAGAGACGTTCTTTTTTTCCACCCCGGTGGTGCGCACGCCGCGATTGGTCTGTAGCGTTTCTCGAAAGGGTTGACCCGGAACGATGGCAGCCCGAGCACAGCGAACCATACGGCGCAGTGTCATCAGTGCATCAAGCATTCCGGTCAGTGCTCTATGGCAACACTCATGTATCTGCTGACCGCTCTCTGGCGGGGAAGCGTGAACTTCTGGCGCCGGCTGCGCCGCCGCCGCATCGACTGGGTGCGCATGGAGGTGAGCGGCGCCTTGCCCGAACTGGCCGAGCCGCTGGTCTGGTGGCAGAGCCGCTTCGGCGGCGTCGCCACCCCCGTGAGCCTGCAGATCCTCCGGCGGCGCTTCGAGCGCCTGGCCGATGACCCGCACATTCGCGGTGTGGTGCTGGTCATTCGCGATCTCGCTGCGGGCTGGGCCGGCATTCAGGGTCTCCACGAGATCCTCCACATCTACCGCGATGCAGGCAAGCGCGTGGTGGCCTATCTGCCCTCTGCCGATACGCGCGCCTACTTCGCCGCCTGTGGCGCCGACCGGGTGGTGATGCCGCCAACGGCCTATCTGAATCTGACCGGCCTGCGGGTCGAGGTGACCCTCTTCGGCGACGCCCTGCGCCTGGCCGGGCTGGAGGCCGAGGTCATCGCCGTGTCGCCCTACAAGAGTGCTGGCGACCAGTTGGCCCGCGCCTCGCTCTCGCCCGAGGCCCGCGAGCAACTCGAACGGCTCATTGACGACCGCTTTACGATGCTCGTCGAGACCATCTCCGCCGCGCGCGGTCTCGGCAACGAACAGGTTCGGGCGTTGATCGATCGCGCCCCCTTCCGCGCTGGCGCCGCCTGCAAGGCCGGCCTGCTCGACGCCGCGCTCTACGAGGACGAACTGGAGGCGTACCTGCGGCGTCTCGACGAGACAGCCACTCCAGAGACCACGACGCCCGGCAAAGGCGGCGACGGGCTGGCGCTGATTGACTGGCTGCAGGCCGACCGCTGGCTGCCCCTGCCCCCTGCCCGCCGCGAGCACCGTTTTGTGGGTGTCATTCCCGTCGTCGGCGCCATCGCCACTGGAACGAGCCGGCGCTCGCCGCTGCCGCTGCCCATTCTTGGCGGCAACCTCGCCGGCAGCGACACCATCGCCCAGGCTCTGCGCCGTGCCGAGCGCGACAACCGCGTGGCCGCCGTCGTGATGCACATCGACTCCTCCGGCGGCGACTCGTTTGCCTCCGACCTGATCTGGCGCGAGGCGCTACGCCTCAGCCGGCGCAAGCCGCTGGTGGTCAGTATGGGTGATGTGGCGGCTTCGGGAGGCTACTATATCGCTACTCCGGCGCGGGTGATTGTGGCTCGCCCGGCTACCCTCACCGGCAGTATTGGCGTCCTCGCTGTGCGACCGAATGGCGCCACCTTGCTTGAACGGGCGCGCATTGGTGTGGGGGTGATCAGCCGGGGGGCCAACAGCGGTCTCTTTTCGCCCCTGCGCCCGCTTGAGGCAAACGAACGCGACGCCCTCACCCGCACGGTGTTCGAGACCTACGCCATCTTCAAGGATCGGGTCCGCGAGGGACGGGGCATCGAGGAGGAGCAACTTGAGCCTATCGCCGGCGGGCGCGTCTGGACGGGGCGCGAGGCGGCCCTGTTCGGCCTGGTGGACGACCTGGGGGGCCTGCCCGCTGCAGTGGCCCGCGCCCGCGAACTGGCCAGCCTGCCTCCCGATCCACGCCCTCCGCTGCTGATGGTGCGGGGCGGGGGCCGGCGTGATCTCCTGCCGCGCCCCTTTCCGCCCGCCGAACCGCCGAGTTTCCTCTCCGCCTTGCTGGAGGAGGCCCTGCGCACCCGCGTACTCGCCGCGCTGCCCTTCGTCTTCCGCGAAGCCTGATGAGCGGGGAAACCCGGTTTCCCCGCTCCCCTGTCCACCTGGCCGGGTGGATCTGAGGGGGCGAAGCCCTGCCAGGAATCCTCGTTCCTCACCGTGCGAGTAGCTGACCGCCGGTTGGAGAAGGGAGGGGAAATCAGGTTTCCCCAGCCCCCTCCCTGATGGGACGGCCTGGGAGGGCCTTGCCCTCCCAGAAGGTTATGGATAGCCTGGGGGCAGGCCCAGCGGCCCCGCGCCCCGCTGACCGCCGGTTGGAGGAAGGCGGGTAACCCGGGTTTCCCCACGTCCCTGCCGGCAGGGAGGGCGATGTCGTCGCAGAACGTGATGGATAGCCCGGGGGCCGGCGCGGCGGCCCTGCGCCCCGCTGATCGCCGGTTGGAGGAAGGCGGGGAAACCGGGTTTCCCCACGCCCCTGCCGGCAGGGAGGGCCTGATCATTACTCTAATCCGCCTGGGCCGGGAGCGCCTGGCGCGTCAGGGCCTGCCCGCCCGCCAGGGAGGGCACGAGCGCCAGCAGCACCAGGCCCGCCGCCACCCGCATCGCCAGGTCGAAGCCGGCGGCCAGGGTGGCGGGTGGCGCGGCAGTTATCGGGGAGATCGGGCCGCCGTGGAGGGCGAACACGTGCGAGGCCCAGACCGCCCCGGCGATGGCCACCCCCGCCGTCTGGCCCAGGTTGCGCATCACTGCAAGCAGGCCACTGGCCACCCCCAGGGCCTCGGGCGGCGCGTTGCCCAGCACGGTGCTGTTGTTAGGGCTCTGGAACAGGCCCACACCGACGCCAAGAACGAGCAGGCAGCCGATCAGGTACGTCAAGGGCGTGTCTACTCTGGCAAAACTCAGCCCGATCAAACTGGCCGCCGTGATCAGCAGGCCAGCCAGAGTGAGCGCCCGCGGCCCGATGCGGTCCGAGAGCCGCCCGCTGATCGGTGCGCTCAACGAGAGCGCCAGCGGTAGGCCCATCAGTGCCAGTCCCGTGGTTTGCAGGTCGAGTTTGAGCACGAATTGTAGAAAGAGGGGGGTCAGAATCAGATTGAAGGCCAGCCCGAGAAAGAGCAAAAAGCTTGCCAGCAGGTTGAGGGAAAAGGCTGGCACACGAAACATGCGCAGCCTGATCATCGGATGGGGGAAGCGCCACTCCCAGGCCAGAAAGGCGACCCCCGCCGCGCCGAACAGTGCGAACAGCCCGGCGATGCGCGGATCGTCCCACCCCCAGATCGGCCCCTCGGTGAGCGCCAGCAGCAAGCCCAGCAGGGCGGCCATCAGCAGCAGGGCGCCCACCACGTCGAAGACCTGCCCGACCGCCGGCGCCCGATCGGGGGCGATGCTGCGCAGAGAGAGCCAGATCCCCGCCATACCCACCGGGACGTTGACAAAGAAGATCGCTTCCCAACCGACGTAGCGCAGCAGCACGCCGCCGAGGGCCGGGCCGATCAGAATCCCCGCGGCCACGAACGAGCCGATCGCGCCCAGCGCCGTGCCACGCTCGCGTGGTGGAAACGCCGTAACGAGCAGCGCCGGCCCCACCGCCTGGATCATCGCCGCGCCCACCGCCTGCAACACCCGAAAGCCGATCAACGCGCCAATGGTGGGCGCCAGCCCGCACAGCGCCGATGCCAGGGTAAAAACCCCAAAACCTGCAAGGTACATCCGGCGTTTGCCGAACATGTCCCCCAGCCGGCCCATCAGCAGCAGCAAACAGGAGATGGTCAGCAGGTACGCCAGCATCACCCACTCGACCACGTTGAGGTTACTGTTGAACGCCGCAACGAGTGTGCCCAGAGCAATGTTGACGATTGAACCGTCTATCGTTGACAGCAGCACGCCGCTGCCCACCGCCGCCAGCGCCCACCATTTGCGCGAATAGTCGTTCACCGGAGATCCTTCGTCACGGTCGGGCCAGGTTGCCGTATTGTAGCACCGGTTGGAAGGACGCCGGGAGGTCCGGGTGCGGCGAAACGTTTTGCATAATCCCCACCGTCTCGCCACCCTGTCTGGAGCAACGCCTGCACGAGCCGATCGCGCCCCAACGCAAAGCGCCCCGCCGACATTCGGCAGGGCGCTTCGAGATGAACCGATGTGAAGGGGCTAGCGTCTCAGACCGCTGTCGATCTGCGAGAAGACCTCCGACACGCGGTTGCCGAGCAGCGTCAGGATACCGATAACAACAATAGCGATCAGCACGAGAATGAGCGCGTACTCGACCAGGCCCTGGCCCTCTTCCCTGGCGAAGAAGCTGCGAAGCATTGTTTCACCTCCCTTCCGATACGAGTGTTGTTGGTAGAGGTTTTGCTCTACGCCCTGGTAGTATAGGTCGTACGACGCAAGACGACAATAGTCAGAAGGTACTGTGCATATGTGAGTACTGAATCTGGCGATTCTGATGCTGTAAAAGGACTTTTGGGGCGGATACGGCCGTCAATAGTACCAGGGTCCTGATATCAACATTGCCGGTTGGAGGGGCGTGGGTCAACCCGGTTGCCCACATTCCTGCCCGCGGGCGGAAGGCGGCAACCCAACCCTCCGGGTTGCGCCCGGGGCAATCCGGCAGCCTCACGCCCCTGCCCGCCGGGAGGGTTTGGGAGGGTCTGGCCCTTCTCAGGGTTGGGTGGTGAGACCGCGCAGGCGCCTTGCCCGCGGTCATCTATGCAGGGTTAACATATCGATCACATTCAACACGGCAGTGATGATTGCCCCGAACGCCAGGGTAAGACCGAAGCTCCAGAGCAGCACACGGGCAGCGTAGGGGTTACGGCGGCGGGCGAACCACCACCCGACGATCTGTGCCAGGGGCGCCAGCAGGCTGAAGAACAGCGGCGCGCCCAGTTGCAACCAGAACGGCGCACCCCCCGTGGCGGCCAGGATGCCGAACAGCCCGAAAGCGTTCACCATCACCAGCAAACTCAGCCCGGCCACGGCGCAGCCCAGCGGCCAGGCTGCGTAGGTTCGCGGCGGCTGCAGTGGCGTGTCGGGTTTGCCCGCGGGGAACTGTTCCTCGGCCATGGTTCACCGTAAAACAGGCGCAAACGGCATGCTCCGCCATCCCTCGCCACGGGGGCGGGTCCGGGAGGGCTAAGCCCTTCCAGGACAATTGCTGTCCCGGTGGTGTTTATCGCCCCCGCGGCACATACCGAAAGATCAGAATGAACTGATGCACCTGATTGGCCACAAAAGCAAAAGGATAGCCAAACGGGTACAGATTGAGGCTCTGGTCGTGCCAGATGCGATACCCGCGGAACTCCAATCCTGGCGTCTGGCTCAGGGAGGCCACAATGTCGGCGTGCAGCATGTTGTGATGCTCGGCGGTCGGTTGCAGGTCCTTGGTGAAGAGCACCAGATGGCCCCCGGGCTTGAGCAGCGGAAGCGCGCCTTCGAGGACCCGGCGCAGTTCGCGCAGGAACTCCCAGTAGTCAAGGTTGCCCAGATCGGCGGGGGAGGTGGTGAAAGGTGTTGGTGCGCTCGCACCGCGCTTCTTGCGCTCGCCGGTCTTCTCGCGGGCCTGCATCGCCGCATAGGGCGGGTCGGTGAGGATGAGGTCGAAGGGGCGCTCACGCACCTCTTCGAGGCGTGTCAGTTCCCGCGCATCGGCCACCAGGTAGGGCTGGGGTGCGATCCCGATGCGCGCACAGACAGCATGGTAGATGCCGGCGTACTCCGGCGACAGGTCCACCCCCACGGCGGTGCGGCCCTCCAGCGAGCAGGCGATCAACGTGCCACCGACCCCGGCGAAGGGGTCGAGCACGTGACCGCCGCGGCGGGTGAAGAAGCGCACCAGTTCAGCCAGCAGTTGCGGAGGCTTGGGGGAGGGATGGGCGCGCCGCAACTCATGGGCGTAACTCTCGGGCCCTCTGGTTGGATAGCGCGTGCTGATCACCGAGCGCAGCGCGTAGATCCACTCGCGACCGGTCAGGTCGTTGAGACGGTTGCGCGGGTCCACGCCGGAGGTGTCGGTGGGGTCGTCCATGCGAAACCGCGTCTTACCGCCAGGAAGCCATGAGCGCCGTGAATTCGCGGAACAGGTAGGTCGCGTCGTGGGGGCCAGGGCCGGCTTCGGGATGGTACTGCACGCTGAAGCAGCCAAGGCCGGTGTGGCGCAGGCCCTCCACTGTCTGGTCATTCAGATTGATATGGGTTATCTCCACCTCGGGGGGCAGAGTCTCCGGGTCCACGGCGAAGCCGTGGTTCTGCGAGGTAATCTCCACCCGGCCCGTCGGGAGGTGGCGCACGGGGTGGTTGGCGCCGTGGTGGCCGAAGGGCAGTTTGTAGGTGCGCGCCCCCAGGGCCAGGCCCATCAACTGGTGGCCCAGACAGATGCCAAATACCGGCACGCGCCCCAGCAGGTCGCGCAGGGTCTCGAAGGCGTAGGTTGCGGCGGCGGGGTCGCCCGGGCCGTTGGAGTAGAAGATGCCATCGGGCCGCAGCCCCAGGGCCTCGCTCGCCGGGGTGCTGGCCGGCACCACCGTCACCCGGCAGCCGTGGTCAACCAGGCGGCGCAGGATGGTGCGCTTGAGACCGAAGTCGTAGGCGACGACGTGGTAGGTCAGGGGTGGTGTGCCGCCGGGGTATACCGGCCCGAACGGAGCCGAGCCTTCGGCCCAGTGGTACGGTTCTTCGCAGGTAACCACGCGGGTCAGGTCGAGACCTTCCATTGGCGGGGCCTGGCGAGCCTTCGCCAACAGCGTCTCAACCGGCTCGCCGGTGGTCGAGATAATGCCACGCATGGCCCCGGCGGTGCGAATGTGCCGGGTAAGCGCCCGCGTGTCTACCTCGCTGATGGCGACGATACGGTGCTCGCGCAACAACTGGGCCAGACTGCCACGGGCGCGCCAGGAACTGAAGTTCTCGCTGTAGGCGCGCACGATGAAGCCGGCTACCTGGGGGCGGAGCGACTCGGGATCGAAATCGTTGACCCCCGTATTGCCGATGTGCGGCGCAGTCATGGTGACCAGTTGGCCGCAGTACGAGGGATCGGTCAGGATCTCCTGGTACCCGGTCATTCCGGTATGGAAGACCACCTCGCCGATGCACTGGCCCGGCGCACCGAACGAACGCCCCGGAAAGACCCTTCCATCTTCGAGTACGAGTACTGCGTCCATTCCTCTGTGTGCCTCTAACATTCCAGCGAGACTTCGTCTCGGCGGGAGTTGCGGGGGCCGCGGCCTATCGCAAAACGTCCCTTTCCGGTGTGGCGCGG
Source organism: uncultured Chloroflexales bacterium (assembly GCA_937918935.1). GTDB lineage: Bacteria > Chloroflexota > Chloroflexia > Chloroflexales > Chloroflexaceae > JACAEO01. Next base: position 45,622 of record CAKZSI010000028.1, read on the forward strand.
CTTTGCCGCGCCGGAAAGGGCAACAAACCGGGCTGCAACTCTCCAGAATGTGGCGACAACTGATTGCCCGGTCGTCTGCGCTGTTACTCATTGTATCACGCCGTGGCGGGTATAATGCAGTTCCCGGCGACCTGTTCGACCACCGGCGCGCAGCCGGGCCTATCCAGATCTGCCAGGCTTAATCCAAAATCCGATGCGTCTGCTCTTGCTCTACAAAGACTATCCCCCCGTCATCGGCGGCATCGAGAACCACCTGCGCCTTCTCGCCGAGGGCCTGGCAGCGCGGGGATACAGCGTCACGGTGCTGGTGAGCGGCGCCACGCGCCGTACCCAGGTGGCGGAGGAGGGAGACGTGCGCGTGATCCGCGCCGGTCGCCTGGCCACCCTGGCCTCGACACCCCTCAGCCCGGCCCTGCCGCTGCTCCTGGCCCGCGCGCGGCCCGACCTGATTCACCTGCACCACCCCTTTCCGCCCGGCGATCTGGCGACGCTGATCGCCGCGCCCGGCGTGCCGCTGGTGGTCACCTACCACAGCGACATCGTGCGCCAGCGCCGTCTGGCACGAACCCTGGCCCCGCTGTTTCGGCGGACCCTGCGGCGGGCGGCGCGCATCGTCGCCAGTAGCCCGGCATATATTCGCACCTCGCCGTTGCTGGCGCCGCTGGCCTCCCGTTGCCGGGTGGTGCCCTTCGGGATGCCGCTGGAACGCTTCGCCATGGCCGATCCAGAACGAGTAGCGGCGCTGCGGGCGCGCTTTCCGGGGCCGCTGGTGCTCTTCGTCGGACGGCTGCGCTACTACAAGGGCGCCGACCGGCTGGTACGGGCGATGGCCCACGTGCCTGGGCGGGCCGTCTTTGTCGGCGGGAATGCCACGATGCGCCGCGCCGACCTGGAGGCTCTCGCCGCCGCTCTGGGCCTTACGGGGCGCGTCCACTTCGTCGGTGAGCAATCTGAGGATGACTTGCGCGCCTGGTACCAGGCTGCCGATGTCTTCGCCCTGCCCGCGGTGGAGCGGAGCGAAGCCTTCGGCATCGCCCAGGTTGAGGCCCAGGCCGCCGGGTTGCCGGTGGTAACCACCGAGGTCGGTAGCGGCACCAGCTACGTGACACTCCACGGGCGCACCGGCTTCGTAGTGCCGCCCGACGATGTGCCCGCGCTGGCGCGCGCCCTGCGCGTACTCATCGCCAATCCCGCGCTGGCGCGCGCCCTCGGCGCCGCGGGCCGCACGCGCGCGGAACGCGAGTTCAGCCTGGAGCGTATGCTCGACCGCATGGAGGCTGTGTACGCCGAGGCCATGGAGGATCCGGCGCGCCAGTACTATGTTGGATAGTAGATTGTAGCCTGCTGCATATGACCTCCCGATGAGATCCGGCATGGCTTTTGGAGGAACTGAGCCCCTCCAGACCTCTCCTACAGGGAAAAGTCTCATTGCAGCACTATGCAACAGGAATGGCGCGCCAGGTATTCACCCTGCTTCTGGGAAGGCGGGCGGGCCGGGAGCGCGGGCGTCTCGCATGCACACGTCCGGCCCATAGCGTACCAGGCTTCGAGGTCCGGCACGTGCGGCTTCAACCTCTTCGAACGAATGCAGCCGTCTCCTCAAGCAGGCGGCTGCATCTTGCGACTCCCCTCATCCGGGTCTGAACAGTTACAATCGTACACGGGTTCATCCAGGAGGGTCTTGAGGGAACCGACCCTTCACAGGAGAGATGCTTCGTTACCCCTTTGTTAGCGAGCCACTGGCCGGATATGCTCCAGGCGGGTAATATCTGACGGGTACTATGCTCTGGAGGTGGACACATTGTCCGCTGACCGCGCCGCCCAACCCTGTGAGGCGTGTCCTGGCAGCCAGATGCTGAAACCTACGTATGTCATTTCGGCAGCGTCTCATTATCAGTTGTATCATCGGGGTGATCACCGGTCTGGTAGGTGGCTGGTACCAACTGGCATTTGCCAATGGCGGCGCGGGTGATATAACCATGCCGCTCTGTATGGGGGAGGCGTTATGGCGGGGCGATGATCCATACATTGTGTGCCGTGGATTTCAGAGCGACGGCGTGACGCCGAACACCCTCAACCCGGTCACAACGGCGATCATCACACTGCTCCTGTTGCCGCTGCCCCGCCTCGTCGCAGCCGGCGTCTTTCTCGGCCTGTCGGCAGCCATTCTGGCCTGGGCGCTTACCCGCAGCGGGGAAGCCTGGCGGCTGTTGACCTTCCTGGCCTTTCCCTTCTGGGCTGCCGTTCAGACAGTACAGTGGGCGCCGCTGTTGCTGGCCGTCTATTTCTGGCCCGCGTTGCTGGCGCTTACGCTGGCGAAGCCGCACGTCGGGGCGGCAGTGGCGCTAAATGTACCCTGGCGGCGCTGGCCGGTTATGGTAACCATGCTGCTGGGGTTGCTCAGCCTGCTCTGGATGCCGGCCTGGCCCCTGGCCATGCTCGGCGGTGTCGGGGCGCCAGGCGATTACCGTCCGCCAGTGTTCAGCCTGCCTGGCGCAATGCTCCTGCTGGCCGCCCTGCGCTGGCGCGCCCGCGAAGCCCGCCTCCTGCTCATCCTGGCACTGGCGCCGCAATGGACGTTCTACGACCAGTTGCTCGTCTTCGGGGTGGTGCGCACCTGGCGCGAGTTGCTGGTGTTGATCGGTTGTAGCTGGCTATGCTACCTGAGCTGGTTCCTGCTCCCGCTTCCCGGTATTCCCTGGTTCATCTGGTTGATCTACCTGCCGGCCCTGGTGATCGTTCTCCGGCAAGGTTATCCCCATTCCATTATCCGCGCTCCTCTGGCGCTCGGATCGAACGCCGATCCTCCTGAAGAGGCGTAATCGTCTTCGGACACATCATTCCTCGGCAGCTTCCTGAACGGCAGGCTCTATCTGAGAAAGCCTGGCCCTCCACGGTTGCCTTGCCCTCCACAGTTCCCGGATACGCCAGGGGCGTAGTAGAGTACAATACCTTCTGCCAACCCACCCGACTGATACCTGATGTCATGGTGGATTGCCATGGACCCCAATCCAACATAATGAAAAAGAGTGGCGCCATGACCGACCCTATTGACCGGCTGCGGGCCAATCTGCGCGCTGCGGCCATTCCCGCCACCGACGACGACCTGACAGGCATTCAGGCCAGGGGCTTTCTGAACCGGCTGGCGGATTTCGAGCGCATCGTCGCCGGTATTCCCGCCGAGACCGTGCCCGACTATCTGGATGCCGGCAGCCTGCCCGCCTCAACTGAGGTTGCCGCCCTGCCGGCGCCTCGCGCCGCGCCGGTGTCACCGCGTACCGATACCCTGCTCGGCGCCGCCGCGGCGATCCGCGCAGGCGCCGCCACCCCCACGGCGCTGCTCGAGGCGGCTCTGGCACAGATTACCGCCCTGGACGGCCCTCTAAACGTCTTTCAACTCGTCCTGGCCGAGCAAGCCCTGGCCGATGCCCGGCGCGCCGAGGCCGAACTGGCCGCCGGCCAGGATCGTGGCCCGCTCCACGGTCTACCCGTGGCGGTGAAGGATCTGCTGGATGTCGCCGGGCTGCCTACCACCGCCGGCTCGACCATCCTGGCCCAATCCATTGCCGCCACCGACGCCACGGCAGTGGCTCGCCTGCGCGCCGCTGGCGCAATCATCGTTGGCAAAACGCGCCTCTCCGAATTCGCCTACTCGCCCGGTTCAAACAATGCCCACTACGGCGCCACTGCCAACCCTTTCGACCGCTCGCGCGACTCCGGCGGCTCCAGCAGCGGCTCGGCGGTGGCAGTGGCCACAGGCATGGCTCTGGCCGCCCTGGGTACCGACACGGGCTGCTCGATTCGCGTCCCCGCGGCCTTCTGCGGGCTGGTGGGTCTGAAACCCACCTGGGGCCGCACCAGTCTGGCCGGCGTGGTTCCCCTCTCCTGGTCGCTTGACCATCTCGGCCCACTTACGCGCAGCGTCGCCGATGCCGCCGCGCTCCTGGCGATCCTCGCCGGACCTGATCCGCGCGATGGGCGGACGCTACGCCCGGCGCCGCCCTTTGCCTACGAAGACGGTGAGGCGGAGGCGCGCGGGCTGCGGGTGGGCCTGGTCCGAGAAGATGGTTCGGGAAAGCCTCCCGCGGGGGAGGAGCAGCGCGCGGCGGCCCGGCGCGGCGCCGAGATGCTCGCCGCGGCGGGGGCCGAGGTGGTCGAACTCGACGTGCCCGAACTCGACCGGCTGCGCGTGCTCGGCACGGCCCTGCTGGGGATGGAAGCGTCGGCCTTGCACCTGCCCTGGCTGCGAACGCGCCTCGACGCCTACGGCGAGTTTCCGCGCCAGCGGCTGCTGGCCAATTTCGCCTATGCGCCCGGGGACTTCATCAGGGCGCAGCAGGCTCGGGCCGTCTTGCGCCGGGCGATCAGCGAACGGCTGGCCGGCCTGGACCTGCTGGTGCTGCCCATCCATCCGGGATCCATACCGGCCCGCGGCGTACCGGCCAACAATGGTCTGGCCATTCCCTTCAACTGCCTGGGGTGGCCGGCCCTGAGCTTGCCCGCCGGCCGCGGCAGCGACGGGTTGCCCCTCGCCGTGCAACTGGTGGCGCGCCCCTGGCAAGAAGCCACTCTGCTCCGCGCCGCCACGGTGATTGAACGGGAACTCGCGGCTTCCCCGTGACCTGCCCGCGTTGCCGTCTTGTGCCGACCCGCCCCCTCCCTGACCCCTCTCAGGTGCAGGGGCAGGGAGGGGGCGGGTCGGCAACCATGTCCGGACGCAGCACATAGACCCACCAGTTATTGAGTACGCCATCGGTCTCGCCAGCGGCGCGGGGGAGGTGCGCCAGCCACCAGAGGTGATGCAGGCGCATATCGCCCCCGCCCCACTCGCTGGCGTCCATCATCCGGGGTGGGGCGCTCAGGTCGGGGAAGCTGTACCAGGCATCGGCGTGGCACAGCACCGGGCGCGGATTGCCCCAATCGTAGTCGGCGAGACTGTTGGGCGCAAAGTGGACGTTGCCGCACTCGGCGCGGCCGGGGTGGGTCAGGTCGTAGCGGGTGAAGCGTTCCCACAGGTTGCGTTCGCCGCGTCGCCCGCGGTAGATGTGGGCCATGATCGACTCGACGCGGTGACCGAAGTTCTCCAGCATACAGCCAGCGTCACGTTCGTAGTTAAAGCCCATCACCACGAACCGCCGCGGGCAGTGTTCGCTGCCGTCCAGGGGCGGTGAATTGCACCAGAAGGCCCCCGCGCCGGCCATGTGGCTCTCATAGTAGCCGGCGTAGGGAAAGGCGAAGAGCCAGACCTCGTCAATCTCGCCTGCCAGCACCTTCTGGGGGATGGCGAAGTCGTCGAGCAGACGATGGTAATCTGCCGCATCGGGATGGTGAAAGCCGCCCCGGTGGGCCCAGCAGGCCAGGTAGTGCTCGTCGTCGTAGGCGAAGCCGTCAACCTTTACCGGGTAGCCGTCCACCAGATGGTGTTCGACAATGGTGTAGCTCGCGATGCCGCCGGAGCAGGCGTGCAGGTCGGCGATGTACTGCCGGGCCAGGGCTTCGGGGTCGTGCCAGCCAAAATGCGCGTGCAGCCGCCGACCGCCGCGGCTTTCCAGCACCGGGTCGTGAACGATCATCGCCACGCGCAGGTCGATCGGCGCGACGCTGGCCGGGCGCTCCCAGACGGAAGGCGCCGTAGGAGGGGACGGGCGACGTTTACCGAAGAGCCAGTCAAACATATGTTACGGGGGGTCTGGGAGGGCTTCACGCTCCCAGGCGAACAGGTTTGCGTAACCGTTCGGAGGAGGCACAGCTACCCCGCGCCCCTCCACCCGTCAATATAGGTGTGAGTTCCGTATCTGTCTTCACCTCATTGCAACAGTATACGCCCGCTCCGCCACGGTTGCCAGGTTCTCCCAGGCATAGTGCGCCGCTGCCTGGCGCGCCCCGGCGGCGAGGCGCGCGCGCAGGGCCGGGTCGTCGAGCAGGCGCAGGGCGGCGGCGGCAAGGGCGCCCGGGTTGCCGGGGGGGGCCAGCAGGCCGCTGCGTTCGTGCTCGATGAATGTGCGTGCTTCGCCCACATCGCTTGCCACCACCGCCAGCCCGGTGCCGAGCAGTTCGAGCAGTTTGGCCGAGCAACGGGCGCGGTTGATCAGGGTGTCGCGGGCAGGGGCCAGGGCGATGCCGGCCTCGGCCAGTGTCGCCGGGATTTGTGCCGGGTCGAGCCACCCCCGTTCGTCGAGCATTGCGGCGAAACCGGCGCGTTCGGCGCGGGCGCGCAGTTCCCGCTCCTCGCCCCGTTCGCCCCTTCCCACCACGATCAGCCGGGCGTCGGGGCGCCGCAGGTGAATGGCCGCCAGCGCCGCGGCCAGTTCCGCAATGTCCAACTCCCAGAAGCGGGTGTAGAGGACCAGGGCCGGCGACGCTGCGTCGTCCATATCGCGCGCGAGCGGTGCCTGAGGTGTGGCCAGACCGTTGGGCAGGTAGAAGACCCGCGCTGGCGCGACGCCCATGGCCCAGACCAGGCTTTCGAGCGTGCGGCTGGCGACCGTCACCGCGGCGGCGTGGCGCGGCAGATCGCGTTCCTGCCAGGCGAAGAGTTGTCTGGCGTAGGCCGGGTAGGGCAGCAGGTCATTCCAGCCGCCCCACCCCTCCCAATCATCAGCGTCCACAACGAGGGGCAGAGTGGGCCGCAGTGCGCGGGCGAAGAGCGCCGCCAGGCCGCCAAAGCCCCGCGGCTTGAAGAGGTGCAGCAGGTCGGGCTGCTCGGCCAGGGCCTGGCGCAGCATCGCGCCGGGCTGCCGCAGCGCCCCGGCGAGACCGGGGCCAAGGGGCAGCGTGTGGACGACCGGCACGCCGTCGTGCACCACGCGCGTGCCGGCATCCTCCGGGTTATGCACCGGGGGTGCCACGATGCTTACCGTGTAACCGCGACGGACGAGGGCGCGGGCCAGCGGCAACATACGCGCCAGCAGCGTCCCCCTGGGACGAATGCCGAACGGCGCCAGCATGACGATGCGCATCGTGGGGATGAAGGCAGTAAGGAGACCTCACGGCTCTTTAAGCTAGTGTTCACATCTACCGAACAGATTGATACCGCAGAGGGCGTGGAGAGGCGCAAAGGGCTTCAAAAAGCTCATCCTCTCCGTTCCTCTGCGTGCTCTGCGGTAAATCTGAACATGGACGTCTTAAAGATCCATAAGGTCTCGCCCGCTTATCTCTTCCGCCCGGCGTGAATAATATCCATCATCTCGTCCACCCGCGTGACCTTCACGCGCGGGCGACCCTGGGCTGCGCCCTGGCTGGTCTCGTGGGTATCGAGCGTCTTCCAATCGGCGTAGCTCACGAAATCCACGCCGCGCTCGCGCAGCAGGCTCTCGATGTCGCCATCGCCGGGCGCCGGAGTCAGGTGCGGCGCATCTTCCAGCATGAGGGCGACCGTGGCGGCGGCATCGGGCTTGTTGGTGCCGATCACCCCCGAGGGGCCGCGCTTGGCCCAACCGACCACGTACTCGCCGGGCGCCGGTTCACCGGTGGCGGGATCGATCACGCGCCCGCCACGATTGGGGATGGTGCCGGTGGCCTGATCGTAGGGCACCCCGGGGAGGGGCACGCCCTTGTAGCCCACCGAGCGGAGAATCATGCCGCACTCGATCGTCTCGTACACGCCGGTGCCTCTGGGGCGCAGGCTCCCATCGGACGCCTGAAACAACTGGTTGCGCTCGATGCGTACCGCAGCGACCCGGCCGTCCTTGCCGATCACCTCTACCGGCGAAACCAGGAAGCGCATCACGATCCGCCGCGGCGCACCGGTGTTCCCCCGGGCGGCGTAGGCGCGCAGCATCTCGACATTCTTCGCCGCGGTCTTGTCTTCGGCGAGGCTGGCCTCGCTTAGCGGATCAAGTTCGAGATCGGCGGGATCAACAATCACGTCCACACCGGGCAGTTCGCCGAACTCTTTCAACTCGGGATTGGTAAAGGCCGCCTGCGCCGGCCCACGGCGGCCCAGCATCACCACCTCGCGCACCTTGCTCGCCCGCAGCACCTCCAGGGCGTGATCGGCAATATCGGTTTTCGCCAGTTCTTCAGGGTCGCTCACCAGAATGCGCGTAACATCCATCGCCACATTGCCATTCCCGACCACCAGCACCCGCTCACAGGAGAGATCGATCGGCAGGTCGCGGTAATCGGGATGGCCGTTGTACCAGCCAACGAAGATCGTCGCCGGCATGCTCCCCTGCAGATCCTCTCCGGGAATGCCCATCTTGCGATCCGACTGGGCGCCCACGGCATAGATGATCTGATCGTAGTGCCGTCGGAGATCCTCGTGCAGCACATCCCTGCCGAAGGTCACGTTCCCGAAGTAGCGCACGTTCGACGCGGCGGCGAGTTTATCATACACCCGCGTCACCGACTTGATGGACTGGTGATCGGGCGCGACGCCCTCGCGCACCAGCCCATACGGGGTAGGCAGCCGGTTGAAGAAGTCTATCCGACAAGCGAGATCTTTCTGCTTGAGCAGGGCCTCGGCGGCATAAAACCCGGCAGGTCCTGCGCCGACAATTGCAACCCGCAACGGACGCTCAGGGGTTCCCAATCGCTCGCTCACGGCTCTCTCCTTCACGTGCTGTACATCTCGATTCTGCTTACCCTGACTAACCAACCCATGCCGGTTGATGCCGCGCCTGGCTGCGCGGACCGGCGCCTGCACTGTGTGAGAAATATCGCAGATACGTGCGACTCTAACACGGCCCCGGGAGGGTGTCAAACCGCTGGCATTGGTAGCGCCGGGCGCCCCGACCCTACGGCGTCGGCGTCACCTCAGGCGTGGCGGCGGGCTCCGGGGTGGCGCCCGGCGTGGGCGTGGCGGCGGGCTCCGGAGTGGGCGTCGCTTCAGGGCCGCCAGGCTCGGGCGTCGTTGTGGGCGCAAGAGGCAACAGGAGCGTGACCTGTACCTCTGGCGGCGTCTCGCTCAAGCTGACGCCTGGCGGCAAATCTACGCGAACCGGCAACCGGTAGCTGCCGGGGCCAAGACCGCTCACATTAACGACCGCCCGCAGCGGCGCCTGGCTCAACGTTGCCAGGGCCTGGCTCGTGCCCGCCAGGGTCAACTCAAGCGCCAGCGGATTCACACTGGCCTGCAACCCTGGCGCAACACCCGCCAGCGTCACCGGCGCCGGCAACTGGATCTGCAGGGGGAGGGTAATGGGCGCCACTTGCACCGTGACCCGCACCTGATCTGGTTCGCCTTCGCGGGCCGAGGTGCCCTCGGGGAAGATGATCGGCACCGTTTGCTCCACCAATGCGCGGGCGCCGCTGACATTGATCGGCTCGGTACGGAGCACGTCCACCAGATCGAGGGGCCCGGAACTACCGGCTACAGCGATCAGCGGCGGGTTGACGCTTACTCCGGCAATCACGTAGCCAGGCGCCGGCAGACCAACCACTGTGGGCTGTACCGGCACCAGTTTCAGCCCCACCACCGGATTAATCGGGATCTCCACGGTAACCGTCGCCGGGGTGAGTTGCACCCCCTCCACCGCCTGCCCGCGCACATCAATTGCCGTAAGGGCCAGGGGCGCCAGATACGTGGCCCGCAACTGCTCGATATTCGCCGTGGCCACCGCGGCGATCACCCGCTCCACCCGGCTCAATGGCCCCCGTACCTCGACCAGTTCGATTGGCTGGCCGGTGTAGGTGATCTTCGGCTCACCGCGCTCGAAGCTGAAGGGCGGGTTGCCCTGCACCTGGAGATTAATCGGCGCCTGGCGAACACTGATTTGTTCCAGACGGATGGGCACCGACGACGGATCGACGAGGCGAGGAGTAAAGGAGATATTGTTGCGGGTTGGTCGCACATTGACCGGCACGATATGATCGCCCGGCCCCAGATTGCTCAGATCGATCACCGCGCGCACGTCCACTGGCCGCAACTGTGCCAGTTGGCGACGGTCGGTCACGAGGGTGATATCCACCTGCGGCAACGCCTGGGTTGGCACGCCATTCGTGTCAACAATAACCAGACCTTCTTCCAGGCCGGTGGCCTCCAGTGGCAAATCAGGAAAGGTCACACTCTCTTCAGGGTTCTGGCTGAACGAGACGAAGGCCCAGAGGGAAAAACTGAGGCCGACCGACAGCGCGACCCGCAAGAGCATGGCGCGAAAGCTAGACATCCCGCCTCATACCCATGGTGAGCAGGTTTCGATGTTACGCTCGCTCGGCCGGGCTTTTGGAGGGGCGCACCTGCCGAGCCGCTCCTGCCTCATCAGCGCGCCGCACGCACCTGCATCCAGAGCTTTTAGAGAGGCTGCGTCCCCTCCAGACTCCGCTATAAAAGTCACTTCCCCTCGGCTTCGAGCGGCACGCTCAGCAATCCGGCGAGCATAGTGCGGAGGCGCGCTTCGGTCAGATAGCTGGCCATGCGTCCGTCCTGCACCAGCGAGATCGCCCCCGTCTCCTCCGAGACGACCACGGCCAGTGCATCGGTCTGCTCACTGATCCCCTTGGCGGCCCGGTGGCGCGTCCCGTAGCGTCGTGGTCCGATCACATCTTCACTGAGCGGCAGTACCACGTTCGCGGCGAGAATGCGATTGCCGCGCACGATCACTGCCATATCGTGCAAGGGCGCGTTGGGGTAAAAAATGTTCAGCAACAGGGCCGTAGAGATCCGCGAGTCAAGGATGACCCCCCGTTCGGCGTACTCCTGCAACCGTGAACTGCGCTCGATCACGATCAGCGCGCCGACCCCTTGCTGCGAGAGTTGGATGGCCGCCCGGCTGATGCTGTTGATCGTTTCGAGCAGTTCGGAACGGTTGGCCCCGGAGAGTGGCCGGCTGAGCAGTTCGCTGGAGCGCCCCAGCGACTCCAGGGCGCGCCGCAGTTCCGGCTGGAACAGCACCGGCACGCCGACGATCAAGGCCGGCGTGACAATCGTGCTGAGCAGCCACGAGAGCGTCTGAAGTTGATCGCGCGCAACCGTGCCCACGAAGATAGTCAATGCCAGCACAATGCCGATGCCGCGCAGCAGTTGCACCGCCCGGGTGCCGCGCACGATGCCGAGCAGCCAGTAGACGAGCAGCGCAACCACCAGAATGTCGATCAACGCAAAGGGCGAGGTCAGGGGATTGAGCCGCGCCCAGAGACGTGAAAGATCCATAATCAGCCAGAGTCCAGCATAGCCCGTTCAACCTGCGTGCAGGGGCAACCACTCGCGTGCCCCTACAGGGTAGCGTTGGGCGGTGGCTCTGTCAACTTTTCTCACCGAATTGAAAGGTTGGGAACAGGTTCTGAGATGGAGGAGGGCGCGCCTGGTTTAGCTGGGCGGGCCGTTGCGTACCCGCTCGTGGGATCTGGGGCTTGCCCCGAAGATATGGGGAGACCGTGCGCTCTACCCCTCAATTTCCTTACGTAGCCGTCCAAGCCCGGTATCAATCTCGGCGAACTTCTGTTGCAACTCGCTCAGTTGGCCCTGCTGGGCGCGCACGAACCGCGTGAACGGAGCGTTGCGCTCGCGGATCTGGCCGACCGAGCGGTCCACCTCGCGCTCGAACTGCCGCTCCACACTTGTGCGCAACTGCCCGCGCATGCCCTCGACGCGCTCGCGCAGGGACCTTTTGGCCTGCCGCTTCTTGGCCGGCAAGAGCGCGAAGCCCCCCAGGGCCACTGCCGTCGCGGCCAGAATGCCGGTAAAATCAAGCCAGACGGCGTGGGCCAGGGCCACGACAATCGCACCCAGGCCCACAGCGCCCACTTCGGTGATCGCCGTCGCCGCAATCGAAGAGCGCACCTCGTCGGCCAGTTCGGACGAGGCGGCCTGCTTATCGTAGCTCGCCACCACCTCGGTAGCCGCCCGGCCCACTGTATCCAGCAAGGCGCGCCGGTTGTACTCAAAGCTCCCGCCTACGCTGCCAATCAACTTCTCGCTGTGCTGGCCGGCCCGGCGCTTGATGTACTCGTCTACGCTCTGTTGCAGGCGCAGGTTCTTCTCGACCATCCAGTCCACAATCGTGTTGACTTTCTGATCAATCTGCTGATCGAGGTCTCCGAGCACCTCTTGCTCGAACATGGCCCGCAGGCGCTCACTGTTCATCAGAACGGGCAACTGGCTCAGGCGGATATGCTCGTCGAAGAAGGCCTCGCCGCGTTGGACCAGATCTTCGAAAATCTGGTCAATTTCGCCGAGGTAGTACTTCAGGTCGTGCCGCAGATCGTCTTTGAACAGCCCAAGTTGCTGTTCGACATTATCGAGGGTGGCCAGGTCCTCGCGGAGAGTGGCCAGGCGGTTCTCGGTGACCCCCAGGTAGGCCGCGGTCAGCTTCTGGGCCACGCCGAGGGGCGAGAGCAGCTTGAGGCGGACGCGGGTCTCTTCATCGAGCGTGTTGATGATGTAATGCTCAACCTCGCCAAAGCGGCTGGCGGCCCACAGCCGCTCGCGTTCCTCGCCATCCTGCTGGCGCGCGCGCGTGGCCTGGCGCGCCGAGACGGGAAAGATCTCCGGCGTCAGACCGAGGAGCGCGCGGCTGTTCGTACTGATGAAGCCGAGCACCTGCTCGAGTTCCTCCGGGCTGAGGATATCAATCTTGTTCAGCACAATGACAATTTTCTTGCCCCACTCCTTGATCAACTCCAGGAAGCCGCGCTCACTCTCGGTGAAAGGGCGGTCGGCCGAGGTGGTAAACAGGACCAGATCGGCCCGCGGGATAAACTGGCGCGTCAACTGTTCATGGTGGCGGATGACCGCATTGGTTCCTGGCGTATCCACGATGCTGAGCTGGCGTAGCACCTCAGCAGGGTAGGCAGTGACGCGCAGACCGCTGGAGCGGAGCGCGCTGCTCACCTCTTCGCCGTACTGGAGCAGAGTGATCGTATCGGTCGTCGGCGTCACCCCTTCGGGAAGGATCTGCTCGCCAAGGAGGGCATTGAGAAAACTCGACTTGCCGGAGTTGAACTCCCCGGCGATCACGATCAGAAAGAGCTCCTCGAGGTGATCGATCGTCTCACGCAAGGCCCGCCGGTCACCGGGGTCAACATCCGCGCCGAAGCGCTCAAAGGCCGTGTCGAGATTCTCGAGCAGGCCGCGTAGTTCAGCCAGGAGTTCGTCCTGGCGCGCGGTGGTCAACCGCCTGCGCTGGAGCAGGCCGTCCATGAAGGGCATTTGATTAAGCCTCGTTGCAAAAGATTAAGCCAGAGTTATGAAATTTGTAATCTGGAACACACCACGGCGTAACAAAACGTGGTATACTCTTCACATCTCCTTCTCCTCTCTCCACAGGGGTGACGCCTCACGGCGCCACCCCTGTGGATTCCTTCTCGGTTCGTCTACCCCATATCCCCATACCCCTGCCCGGGTGAGGGGTTGGGAGGGGGCAAAGGGCGTATTTGAAACGTATTGGCTACCAGATACCTGTACAATAGCCTGCCTGTGGAACATCGCCAGCTCTCGATTAAGATACCACAGACGGCAATCTAGCATCCCAAATCTACAATCTCAAATCTACAATCTCACATCGCATTAGAGCGCCCGCGCCGCCACTGCGAGCGCAGCGAGGACAAGGACCAGCCCCCCGATGCCGTAGATCAGGATCGGCGCAATCGCGCTCCAGGTCTCCGGGCGAACGCGGCGGGGAGGCCCGTGCATTTCAATGCGCTGGCCGCGCCAGTAGGTGACGCGGCGGCCGTTATTGCCACCCCGGCCACTGGCATCCTCCCAGGCGCGCCAGGCCAGCATAAGTAGATAGCCGCCGGGCGCACCCAGGGCCAGGGCGATGACGAACCAGGGAAGGGATCGGGCATTCGCCAGGATAGCGATCAGGCCGATGAGCACCAGCCAGCGCCAGTCAAAACGGAATCCACGCATAATAGCCTCTTCGACGCCCTGCACCCATCATACCACAGAGCGGTGCGTATGGGCGCGAAGCGGCTACCTTCCAGGGCTTGCACAGATCGAAACCTGTCAGGTGCGGCAATGCGGCAAGCTGGTTAGCAGGCGCTGACCTGAAAGGACACACCTGACAGGTTTGTACGACGTTGCATGAGCCCGGGTTATTTTCCGTGGACGAGACCAGCGCTGATGGTGGCGAGGGAGGGGCCGGAGGAAAGGCGAGGCGGGAGCGATGCCAGGGCGCTGGTCACCACCGGCAAGAGGTCGTGCAGATCAATCGGTTTTGCGACATACTTATCCACGCCGAGGTCGCGCATTTTGGCACGCAGCCCGGGCGTATCGTAGGCGGTGAGCACCAGTACGGGAATGGACGGGCGAAAGGTGCGTACCGCCCGTACCAGTGAGATGACCCCACTCAGATAGGGGCTTGGGTCGACGATCAACAGATCCACCCGACCATCGGCACAGGCCAGCCAGGCCGCATCTGGGGAGGGGGCCACCGTGATGGTGAATTGCTCACCCAGCAACGTTTGCAACCCGCGCTGGGTGATCAGCGCGGCAATCGGATCGTCATCAACAATGTAGATCTGCCTCGGTGGCATGGTGCGATCACTCCTCCGGCGCAAAGGATCAGAGCTACAACTCTCGCCGGTCGATCGCTCCTATCGTAGCAGTCTCACCGCTACCTGTGATGGGACGAGGTGACAACTACTAGTGGCGAAGCAACAACTTGTGATGCATTACACGAGAACTTGTCTCTACAGCGCCCAGATGCGAAATAACGGCGCATGTCAACTACCAGAAATGTGGGGGAATCCAGGTTCTTCAGGCCCTGGCGCCTCTGCGCGCCGGGGTGCGTGCATGCCAAAAACGCCCGGCCGGGGCCCCCATACGGGGCGCCCCGCCGCGCCCTGGCCCGAACCGCGATCGCCATCAGGTCGAAGGTGGTTCCCGGGGATCGCCGTTGACGGGGAGGAGGATGGTGAAGGTGGTGCCCTTGCCCACTTCGCTTTCGACGGTGATGCGCCCGCCGTGCTGGGTGACGATGTGGGCGCTGATGGCCAGTCCGAGGCCGGTGCCCTGAGGCTTGGTGGTGTAGAACGGCTCGAAAAGGTGTGGGCGATGCTCAGGAGCGATGCCAACGCCGGTGTCGCTGATGATCACCCCGATGGTATCGGGCGCATCCTGGCGCGCCTTGATCAACTGGGTGGTCACCCGCAACTCGCCGCCGCGCGGCATAGCGTCACAGGCGTTGAGGATAATGTTGAGGAACACCTGGCGTAACTGATCGGCGTGGGCTACGCTCAGGGGCAGATCGGGGTCGAAGCTGGTGGTGGTGGTGATCCGGCCATGGCGCAGGTGCGTCTGCACCAGTTCGAGCGTTTCGCGGAGGATGCTGTTGATGTTGGTGCTGGCAAGTTCGGAGCGCGAGGGCCGGTAGAAATCGCGCATGCGGGTGATAATGCGGGCAATGCGCCCCAGTTCTTGCTGGGCGATCGCGAGGTAGCCGCGCTGTGGCGCATCGGGCGGCAGATCCTGCTCGATCAGGTAGAGGCTGTTACGGGCGGCGTAGAGCGGGTTGTTGATCTCATGGGCGACGGAGGCGGAGAGTTCGCCGACCGCGGCCAGTTTGGCGCTCTGGAGCAACTGGGCCTGCGCGGTGTTGAGGCGGGCCTGCGCCTCGGCATGGAGCGATTGGGTGATGGCCAGGTCACGCTGGAGCGCGGCGGCCCGCGCGCGCTGGGTGACTTCGTCGATCGCAATGGCGGTCAGGTCCCCGAGGGCCTGCACGAAGGGCAGGTCGCGCGGATGGTACAGGTGAGCATTGACCCCGCCGTAGAGCACCAGTGCCCCCAGGCGCTGCGTTTCCAGCCGCACGGGCGTGATCAGGGCGCTCGAGGGCGGCCAGTGCGGCAGCGATGCCCGCAGGGCCTCGCGGTCGGCGTCGCTCAACTGATCAAGGGCGAACTCCAGTTCCGGACCCGCCAGTAACATTGCGCGGGGCGAGAGCACCGCCAGACTGGCCAGGCCAACGATCTGGTCACAGGCATGCGCGTTGCCGCCAGCGCGAAGTGTCAGGCGTTCAGTGTCGCCATCCATCAGGTAGAGGTGGGCCGCGCTGGTGCCCGGGAACAGATTTACTGCCTCGTTGACCACCAGGTGGACAATCGCGTCAACATCGCGGCTCAGCAACAATGCCGCAGAGATCGAGAGGATGGCGCTCAGCCGCGCCTGCAGGTGAACGGCCCGATTGTGCTGTAACTCGGCCTCGCACGCCAGTTGCTCGGCGCGGGCCTCGGCTTCCTGCAACTGCGCCTGCAACTGTACCACACGGGCCCGCAGCGTCTCCAACTCACCCATACCATTATCTCCGCATCGCTTAAGGGGGGTAGACAGCGCTGGAATGCCGGAAGCGCCTTACGTTGACACTCTGAAGATCAGCGCGCTATAATGCCTGCAATGCCAGATGTCCCAACTATAGTGCTTTTCGGCACGGAGCGCAAACAGCATGAGTCAGCCTGCCCAGGTCCTTGTCGTTGATGACGAACAGAATATCCGCCTGACCTTGAGCGCCCTGTTGAGTCGCGCGGGCTACGTGGTAACCGCCGCGGCCACCGGCGAAGAGGCAGTCGCGCTGTTCGACCGCCAGCGCTTCGATCTCATGCTGGTTGATTTGCAGATGCCCGGGATCAACGGTATTCAGGTGGTCGAGGCCCTCCGCCAGCGTAACCTGGATACCATGGTGATCGTGCTGACCGGGCACGGTTCGCTCGAGACGGCGATCGAAGGGATGCACCAGGGCATCTTCGACTACATGTTGAAGACCAGTGATCCGGAACAGATCCTCGAGCGGGTCGCGGCAGGTCTGGCCGAGCGGGCCAGGCGCCTGCGCCAGTCCGCACTGATCTCGGCGATCAGCGCGGCGGCCCAGGCGCTCACCGGTGGCGGCCCGGTGCCAGAGCCGCTCGATCAACTGGTTGGTGGCGCGCAGCCCGGTCCCGCGCCGGCAACTCCGCCGGCTACGGCTTCCAGCACCCCGAATAGCGATCGCCAGTTGACCATTGGTCAGTTGCAACTCGACACCTGGCACCAGACGGCCACCCTCGGCGGTCGCTCGCTCAACCTTACCCCGACGGAGTTCCGCCTCCTGCTGTGTCTGGCCGAGCACGCCGGTCAGATGCTCTCGTACACCCAACTGGTCCGTTGCGCCCAGGGTTACGAGGCCAGCGATATGGAAGCGGGCGAGTTGATCAAGCCCCATATCCATCACCTGCGCCAGAAAATCGAGCCTGATCCGAGCACGCCCCGCTATCTGCTCAACGTGCGCGGCAAGGGTTACATTCTGCAGATTGACTGAGCTATGAGCGACACCAGTGCCATTCCGCCGCGTCTCCAGGCGATTATCGAAGAGTTCAAGGGCTGCGACCGGAACGAGAAGCTCGAGTTGATGCTCGAGTATGCCGACCGGCTGCCGCCGCTGCCCGAGCACTTACGCGGGCGGGCGGGCATGGAGCAGGTCGATGAGTGCGCCAGTCCCGTGTTCCTCCACACTGAACGCCAGGGTGAAGGGTTGGTGTTTCACTTCGATGTGCCCCCCGAGGCCCCCACGACCCGCGGCTATGCCTCCCTGCTCGCCGAAGGGCTGCGCGGCGCCACCCCCGCCGAGGTGCTGGCCGTGCCGGCCAATTTTTTCGTCGAGATGGGCCTGCACCAGATCCTCAGTCCCCAGCGACTCAACGGCATCAGCGCCATCCTGGCCTACATGAAGCGTCAGGCCCTGGCGTTCATGTAGGAACGTCGGGGCGGGTTGGAAAGGGTCATGCCCTGACCCTGCGTTCCCTCCCACAGGCTCGCCGCGCCCTCCGTCCGAGCTTCGTTGTCGGGTTGCGCTCGTTGTTGGGCCGAGGCATTGGCAGCGCCAGTGCTTCGGCCTTACCGGGCGAGCGCCGACCCCATCCCATGCGCCCGGACGGGTTACGTGGCTCTGTAGCCGTTCCTTACCGCGGCGTTGCGGGTTGTTTTCTCGCCGCACCCCCTTCGCCTGCTACAAAGAGATGGGTCTTGCGCGCCCGGCGCCCCTTAATAGCCTGTCTGGACGCCTCCTTCGGGAGGGGCCGGGCGGGCGAGGAGCTCCCAGAATGCCATCGGCTGCCCCGGGTTATCTGGATGGGCGCTCAGGATATTGTGCAATATAATGCACAGCAAATGCGCAGAAACTACTGCTTGACGCAGCGCGGCATAGCCGCTATGATGGCTTTGTGAGAGAAGACACGAGCATAGCGAGCGACCTATGATCGTTCACCTTTTCCCTGAACCTGCCCCACACCGCCACCCCTGCCGGCGCCTCTGTTCGTTCGCCCCCGCCTCGCTGCATGTCTACCGGCGCGCGCTCATTCGCCGCATCGGGTTGCCAGCGGCCAACCGGCCTGCCGCCGTGCTCGACGCCGTCGCGCGCGCGTTGCTGCAGGCCCGCGTGTCGTAACGCCACCCGGTTGCCGAGTCTGTGCTCCTGGAGGCAGGAGTAGGGGTGAAACCCGGTTTCCCCGTATTTCGAGGTCAGGGGCGCGCCATGGCACGCCCCTGACATGCTGTTACAACCACCATCTCAGCCGAAATGGCATGCATGCACTCCGGACCGGTGGTGCCCCGTGGGCAGCGATTGATGCTATGGCACGGGCTGCAGACCAACCCGGCCCGCAACACCCGATGGCGCCCCGGGTCGCCCCACGGCCCAAACCGCCCCGGATCGGTAGGGCCAAAGAGGTGCACCGTCGGCGCCCCCTGGCTCACGGCAAGATGCAACGGCCCGCTATCAACCCCCAGCACCAGGTCGGCCCGCGCGAAGAGGGCCGCCAGTTCGCCGATACGGGTCGCGCCCACCAGTTCCAGCGGTTGATGGCGCATGGCGCTGGCTACCTGGCGCACCAGGCCCTCCTCCCCGGGGCCGCCGGTCAGCAGCACCCGCGCGCCGGGGCGCGCCGCCAGGGTGTCACCCACGACTGCCCAGCGTTCAGCCGGCCAGAGCTTGGTCACTCCTCCGCTCCCTGGATGGATAATCGCCAGACGTTCGGTGGGAGCAAGGTGGGCCGCGATCCAGGCGTCGGCCCAGGCCCGTTCGGCGGGGGTGGGCGCGAAACGCAGCGGCGGGGTTCCAGGATAAGCGGGTAGCGTCACACCGGTGAGCCGGGCCACCACGTCGAGCGATTGCCGGGTCACGTGTTTGTGCCCTTCGAAGGGCAGCGCCTCGCTGAGCAGCGGCGCGCACAGGGGACAGGCATGGCCGATGCGCCGGGGGATACCCGCCAGCAGCGCCAGCAGCGCCCCCCACCAGTGATCGTCGCGGAGGATCAACGCGGCGTCGTAGCCTTCGCGGCGCAGCAACGCCGCGTAACGCAGCAGCATCAGGTAAGGTTGCAGGGGGTTGGGCCGGCGCGCGGTGTCGCGTTCAAAGCCGGGAAAGGGCAATTCACCCAGTGTATCCACCTCGGGGAGACCCTGCCACATCCGCCGGGACCAGGGGCCGACCAGGGCGCCGATGTGGGCCTCGGGCAGCGCAGTGCGGAGGGCCTGAAGGGCCGGTGTCGCCAGCAGCAGGTCGCCGAGGTGGTCAGGCTTGATCACTAACACACGGCGCGGCAGGCCAGGGTTGGCTCGTCGCGTCCATGGCCGCGCAAGGAGCGCCAGCAGGCGCAGGAAGATCAGCTTCATACCCGCTTAGAACCAATACGGTTCACATACGCGCGTTGCTCCCTCCCAACCCTCTCCCGCCGGGGAAGGAACCGCGCTCCTCCCCCCAGCGGGGGGAGGCTGGGAGGGGGGCCCCCCAATGGGGGTTGGGAGGGGGGCCGTGCCGTGAGCCTTGTCGTATTTGCAAGGTATTGCGCTTAGAACAGCATCGCCCCGGCCTCGCGGGCGAGTTGCCGCAGGCGTTCGGCCCCCGCGGAGTTGGCGCGCCGCTCTTCCTGGGTGGCCAGTTCATTGAGCTTCTTAACGAGCTCGGGCGTGATTTTCGCCACGTTCTTGCGGAGCAGGGCCGTGGCTTCCTTCGGCGTCTCAGCGAGGAGCAGTTCGTTGATGAAACGCTCTTCGGGGGAGAGCCGGCTCTGAATGATCTCAACTGCCGCTGCGGCGAGTTGTTCCAGACGCCGCGCCAGGTCCTCGCGTCCGGAGCGCTGGGCGGCTGCGGCATTGGCCGAGAGGGCGATCAAGAATCCATCGTCCACCTGGTCGGCCCGGGCGTGGAGCGCAGCGAGCGGGTCGGGCGCTTCGAGCACCTCGGCGAGCAGGGCGTTGCCCGCCTCGAACAGCGCCTGCGCCTCGCGGTCCAGTTCCTCCACCAGGGCCAGGATGCGCGCGCGGCGCCCGGTCAGGCGGTCAGCCTCCTCGGTCTGTCCGGCGGCCTGCGCCGCCTCGATGCGCTCCGTCCATGCCTGGAAGAAGCCATAGTCAATCACCGGCCGCAATTCGGTCACGGCCTCTTCAAGCTGATCATCGGGAACGCTCAGCAGCCGTTCGAGGGCCTGGCGCACCTCTTCGGCGCCGGCCTCGGCCCCGGCTTCGCCCACCAGTTCGTTGAGGCGTTCATGCACCTCGAGCAGTAACTCACGCGAATCAGCCTGCGAGTCGGGCACAGCTTGAATGAACGCTTCGAGAGTGGCGAAGAACTCCGGGGTCAACTCGGCGCGACGTTCGGCAACCAGGGCGTTGAAACGCTCTTCATCCTTCACGACGGTGGCCAGTTCGCTGATCAGATCGACGTAGGCCCGCTGGCGTTCCAGGGTCTCACGGCTGACGCCATCGGCTTCGAGAATGGCATCGAGCAGCGAAGGCAGCGTGAGGAAGCGACGCGGGGCCAGCAGGTAGGCCCGCGGAGCATCGGCCGGCAGCGAGCGGATCAAGAAACTGGTCGCCTCGCCGATGAAGCGCTCTTGCTCCTCCGGGCGGGCGTTCAATTCCTGGGGAAAGTAGACCAGGCAGAGTTGCTTGCGCGCGTCGTGGTAGATCAACGGCGCGCCGAGCATAGCCCCCGTGCCACAGTTCGGACAGACGGCCACGTTAAGCTGGCCGCTGAGCAGGGCTACCTTGAGGGCAGGCTGATCGGTGGCGTCGACCAGGGTGTAGATATTCGCGCGAAAGGGGGTGCCACAGGCGGGGCAGGTGATCTGAACGGGCTGAGGGGCAACGGCAGGCATACACTCTCTCCCTGAGGCGAAGGGCAGCAGGCAGACCGCTCCACTCACTGGCCCCGCATATGCTTCTACGGCCAGAGGCGCGGGAAAATCCGGTTTCCCGGCACCACTTCAACTGGCGATATTCACATCCGCAACGCTGTGGTGATTATAACAAACCCTTTGTGATCGTGTGCAGAGCTTTCATCGTCTCCAGGGCCGATGCTAACATGTGTCGCCGGTGAGGGATTGCGGTATGCCCCGCGGACTCTGCACCAACCCTGGCAACCCGGCCAACCTCACAAAACGGGAGGGGCTATCTGGCGCGGCCGATGACCGCGTAGAGCGGATCGCTGAGCCAGCGGCGCGGCGAGCGGTCAAGGAAGCGAATGTCGGTGAAACATTCGGCCAGTTGAAAATAGCGTTGCACCAACTGGCCGTGTTGCCGGTCGCCGGTCGAAACCCAGATCCGCACCGCCTTGCTGGGGAAACACCGGTTCGAGAAGGTGACGATGAATGGCGCGCCGGGGTGCAGCACACGCCCCACCTCGGCGAAGACGGCGACCGGATGGACCAGGTATTGCACCGAGACGGTACAGGCGGCCCCGTCGAACGAGGCATCGGCAAAGGGCAGCGTGGGGTTCTGGTTCAGGTCATGAACCAGGTATTCGTCAAGTTGCGGGTTGAGCCGCAGTTCCTCGGCGTTCAACCCCAGACCCACCACACGGTCGTAGCGCACCTCTGGCGGGAGATGGCTAACATAGCTGCTCATCAGGTCGAGGATGCGGCCCCCTGGGGGCAGTTCCTCGCGGAACAACCGGGTCACAGCGGCGCAGGCGGCCTCATCAATATGCGCCGTCAGCCGGGGATAGGTGTAAAAGAGGCGATCATCGCTCTCATCGTAGCGCACAAAATAACTTCGGGGAAGCTGATTCTCCCGGCGCACGGCATCTCCTTAGTACGGTTCCAGGCAACTCTTCGGGCGTCAGCACGACCTCGACTGGACTGACAGGAGCATCTGGGATAGCGAAGCCCTCCCAGAAACGGTCTTCCTCAATCAGTCGTGTGCGGGAGCTTGCCGGAGGCGCCGCCCATGGCGGCGTGATGTGGCAAGAATCCTGTTATAGTATAGGCCGACTTTCGATCGCGACGCAAGGGAGGCTCCACTATCAGGCAGGGCGTAGGCAACGTCGCCTGGTGCGCCGGAAGCGCACCCCCGCCAATCACCCGCTCCGTCAATGGGCCGGGGCGTGAGGAAACCCGGTTTTCCCGAAACCTTAGCCGCTTCGCGGCGTCAGAGCAATGAGGCGAGAAAGCGTATGCGCGCAATTCGAGTTCATCAGACCGGCGGTCCAGAGGTCCTGCGTTACGAGGAGACGCCCGTTCCAGAACCCGCGCCCGACCAGTTACGCATCAAGGTGGTCGCCGCCGGGCTAAACTATATTGAGACCTACCACCGCACCGGGTTGTACAAACTGCCGCTGCCGTTCATCCCCGGCTCGGAGTTCGCCGGAATTGTGGACGCCGTCGGCGCCGAGGTGCAAGGGTGGAGCGTGGGCGACCGGGTGGCGACGGCCTCAGGTATTGGTGGCTACGCCGAGTATGCCCTGGCGCCAGCGGCAAAGGTGGTGCGCGTCCCTGACGAGATTGACCTGAAACTCGCCGCGGCGGTGATGTTGCAGGGCGCCACCGCCCACTACCTGACCCACAGCACCTACCCGTTGAAAGCTGGCGAGACCTGTGTAGTTACGGCGGCGGCGGGGGGCGTGGGTCTGCTGCTGGTGCAAATGGCCAGTCGCCTGGGCGCGCGGGTGTTCGGGCTGGTTTCGACCGAGGCCAAGGCGGCCCTGGCCCGTGAGGCCGGCGCCCACGAGGTGATCCTGTACACCCAGGAACGTTTTGACCAGCGCGTTCGCGAATTGACCGGCGGGCGCGGGGCGGATGTCGTCTACGACTCGGTTGGGCGGAGTACCTGGGAGCAGAGCCTCGACTGCCTGCGCCCGCGGGGCTACGCGGTCTTCTTTGGCAACGCCAGCGGCCCGGTGCCGCCGATCGAGCCCCTGCTGCTCAGCGTGAAAGGCTCGCTCTACCTCACCCGGCCCACGCTGGCCAACTACATCGCCACCCCCGAGGAACTGGCCTGGCGCGCCGGCGATCTGTTCGCCTGGATGGCCGCGGGCGCCTTGCGGGTACACGTGGAGCGCGAATACCCCCTGCCTGAGGCCGCCGAGGCCCACCGGGCCCTGGAGGGTCGCCAGACGACCGGGAAGGTGTTGATTGTTCCTTAGCGCGATCTTGACAGGGGAGGCTCACGGGGGCGAAGCCCCTCCGAAGGCCCCTATCGGATGCGGCTTCAGCGTGCCGTATCCGATAGGGGGATCTTGTGGGGGCCGCATGCCCCCAACCCTCGCCGAGACGAAGTTTTGTTACAACAGCAATCGCCATTGCATCGGGAGCGCGTATGCGGGTTGTGATGAAGTTCGGCGGCACGTCGGTCGGCAGCGCCGACGCCATCCGCCAGGTGGCCAGGATCGTGGCCGAGAGCCGCCGCGAGCACGAGGTGGTGGTCGTGGTGTCGGCAATGAACGCCCCGGATCTGCGTACAACCGACACCCTGATCGCCGCCGCGCGCGCCGCCGCCGAGGGTGACGGCGAGGCGACCGCCATGGCCGCGCCGCGGTTGCTTGACCTGCACATGCAGGTCGCCGCCGAGCTGGTCAGCGCCGAGGAGCGCGAGGCCCTGGCCCCCGAACTGCAAGCCATGCTCGACTACATGAGCGACCTGTCGCGGAGCATTGCAGTGCTCGGCGAATTGACCCCGCGCGCCCTCGACCTGTTCAGCGGCCTCGGCGAGCGCCTCAACGCCCGCCTGATCGCCGCTGCGCTGCGGAGCGCCGGTGTCCCGGCCCAGGCCGTGGATGCCACCGGGCTGATCATCACCGATGAACGCTACGGCGCCGCCTCGCCGCTGATGGCCGAAACCCGCGAGCGTTCACGCGAGCGCCTCCTGCCCCTGCTGGCCGAGGGGGTCGTACCGGTCGTCACCGGCTTTATCGGCGCCACGCGGGCCGGCGTGCCCACCACCCTGGGGCGCGGCGGCTCTGACTATTCCTGCGCCATTCTCGGCGCGACCCTCGACGCCGACGAGGTCTGGTTCTGGAAAGAAGTTGACGGGGTGCTTACCACCAACCCGAAGGTAGTGCCGGAGGCCCGCACCCTGCCGCGCCTGACTTACAGCGAGATGGCCGAACTGGCCTATTACGGGGCCAATGTGCTGCATCCCAAGACGGTGCTGCCACTGGTGCAACGGCGCATTCCCATCCGCATCCGCAACACCTTCAACCCCGATCATCCCGGCACCCTGATCAGCGCCGAGGAGAGCACCGGGGCAGCCAAGGCGGTAACGGCGATCAAGGACGTGAGCCTGATCACCGTGGGCGGGCCGGGCATGCTCGGCGTCGCGGGGGTTGCCGCGCGCATCTTCGGGGCCGTGGCCCGCGCCGGGGCCAATATCCTGCTCATCTCCCAGGCCAGCAGCGAACAGAGCGTCTGTCTGGCCGTGCCGCGCGCCGAGGCCCCCGCGGCGGTAGCCGAACTGCGCCACGAACTCGCCAGCGAGTTCTCGGCCCACGATGTTGAACACATTGATGTGCAGGACCCGGTGGTGATTGTCGCCCTGGTTGGCTCGGGCATGCGCGGCACGCCGGGGATCGCCGGGCGCCTCTTTGGCGCGATGGGCGCAGCCGGCATCAATGTCATCGCCATCGCCCAGGGCAGCACCGAGAACAACATCTCGCTCGTCGTAGCCGCAGAGGAGGGCGACCGGGCCGTGCGGGTCATTCATCAGAGCTTTGAGTTGTAAGTCGCAGGGGCAAACGGCTTTTCCCATCCCCCTGCCCGACGGGAGGGTCCGGGAGGGCTACGCCCTCCCAGCGACATCCTTAGCAGCCGGTAAACAACGTCTTTCGCTGAACCCCGGCCCCCTCCCCAATCCCCCCCGCTGGGAGAGGGAGTCCGGCGCCTCCCCGCAACGGGGGGAGGTTGGGAGGAGGGGCGGAAAGGCAAGCAAACTTCGTTTACCGACCACTTAGTTTCATCTGATGGTGTGTGGCGCAGCCGAGGGATGCGTGGAATGAAAATCGCTATCTTCACCGAAACCTTTCTGCCCAAAATCGACGGCGTGGTGACGATTCTGTGCCAGGCGCTGGAACGCCTGCAGGAGAAGGGCCATCAGGTATTGCTCTTCGGGCCGCCGGGGGGGCCGAAGGAGTATGCCGGGGCTGAGATCGTGGGCGTGGGAGGGCCGCCGTTGCCCTTCTACCCCGAATTACGCATCAATATCCCCCGGCGCTTCGTCTGGGAGCGGGTACGCAGCTTCCAGCCCGACCTGGTGCACATCGTCGCTCCGTTTTTCCTCGGACCGTTTGGCCTCTCGTATGCGCGCCGCCTGAACGTGCCGATCCTGGCCTCCTTCCACACCCACGTGCCGCGCTACGTGCGCCACTACGGCGGCGCGTTCATCGAGCCGGTCGTCTGGTCGTACCTCCGCACGTTGCACAATCAGGCGCACCTCAACCTCTGCCCGAGCACTGAAACGCTCAAAGATCTGCGCCACCACGGCTTCGAGCGGGTGCGCTGGTGGAAGCGCGGTATTGACACGCAACGCTTCAGCCCCGGCCCGCGCGACCCTGCGGTGCGCGAGCGGTTGAGCGGCGGGCGCCCCGACGAGTTGCTGGTAGTGTACGTGGGCCGCCTCTCGCCGGAGAAGCGCCTGGAGACCATCCGCGACCCGCTGTTCAGCGTGCCGGGCGTGCGCCTGGCGATGGTTGGCGGCGGTCCCAGCGAAGAGCAACTCAAGCGTCATTTCCGCGGCACCGCGACTACCTTCCCCGGCTATTTGCGCGGCAACGATCTGGTGGCGGCCTACCGAGCCGCCGATGTGTTTCTGTTCCCTTCCACCACCGAGACCTTTGGCCTGGTGGCCCTGGAAGCGATGGCCTGCGGTGTGCCGGTGATTGCCGCTAATGCCGGCGGCGTGCTCGATATTATTACCCATGGGGAAAACGGGTTGCTCTTCGACCCCGAGCGCCCCGAACAGATCGGCACCCTGGTGGGGCGTCTGAAGGACGATCCGGATCTGCGGCACGGGCTGGCTCAGCGTGGTGTGCTTCACGCCCGCGGGCGTTCCTGGCAGGCCACGATGGACCAGTTAATCGAGTACTATCGCCTGGCGACGCGGGTGTTTCAATGTTCGCAGGCGCGTCGCCGGCGCCTGGCGGGTGCTATGTAGGCGGGTGGGGGACCCCTCTCAGATAGAGAGTTTTTCGGGATGATGCGCCAGAAAACTCTCTACCTGCGAGGAGGTGGGAAGGGGCGGGGGTTCAGCGAAAAACTCTGTTTACTTATTGATGGGCGAGCAATGGAGAGATGTTCCCCTCCCTCCACACCTCTACCCTGCCCCGACGACCTCAATTACCCGGCGCACGAGTGCCGGCTCATCTTCGGCAAGGACCGTGCGGAGATCGAAGAGCAGCCGTTCATCAACGATGCGCGCCACGATGGCAGGGGCGCCGCGACGCAGCCGCGTCGCGCAATGTTCGGCGCCTTCCGGCCCGGGGGCCACGGCCACCCCCGCGCCGGGCAGGGTTTCCCCGGGCAGCGAGCCGCCACCCACGGCGCTCTGGCAGGCGACGACTTCGGCCCGCAGACCGGCTGCGCTCAACGCCGCCGCTACGGCCGTGGCACGTGCCCGGAGCGTTTCCAGGGGAATGCCGATCATGCGCCACACCGGGATCTCGTCGGTCGCGCGGCCCCGCAGATAGCTCTGCAGCGTTGCCGCCAGACCGGCGATGGTGGTCTTGTCTACGCGCAGGGCGCGGGCCAGAGGGTGCCGGCGTAACTGCTCAACCAGATCGCGCCGGCCAACGATCAGGCCGGCCTGTGGCCCGCCGAGCAGCTTATCGCCGCTGAAGGTCACCAGGTCAGCCCCGGCATCCACGCTTTCCTGGACCGTCGGTTCCCGCGCCAGGCCGTAGGGGGTGGTAGGGAGGAACGTGCCGCTCCCCAGATCATCGAGCAGGGGCACGCCGTGGGCGCGGCCCACCTCTGCCAGCTCGCCCAGCGCCGGTTCGTGAACGAAGCCGGTCAGGCGGAAGTTGCTGCTGTGAACGCGCAGCAGCAGAGCGGTGCGTTCATTGATGGCGTCCGCGTAGTCACGGGCATAGGTGCGGTTCGTCGTGCCGACCTCGACCAGTATGGCGCCGCTCTGGCGCAGCACGTCGGGGATGCGAAACCCGCCGCCGATCTCCACCGCCTGCCCGCGCGAGACGATCACCTCGCGTCCGGCTGCCAGGGCGATCAGCGCCAGGTAGACCGCGGCGGCGTTGTTGTTCACTGCCATGGCCGCCTCGGTGCCGCTGAGGCGAGTCAGCAGGCATTCCAGGTGGACGTTGCGGCTACCCCGTTCGCCGCGCTCCAGATCGTACTCCAGGTTCGAGTAGCCCGCGCCCACCGCGGCCATGGCCGCGAGGGCCGCGGCGCTGAGGGGCGCCCGACCCAGGTTGGTCTGGATGATCACGCCGGTGGCGTTGATCACGGGGCGCAGGCTGGGGGTGAGCCACTGTTCGATGCGGGCGCGCACGCCGCGCGCCAGGGCCTCGATCGACAGGGCCTCCGGATCGGGCGCCTCGCCTTGCTGGAGGGCGCGACGAGCGGTGTCGAGTTCGGCGCGGGCGGCCGCGCGCAACAGGGCCTGTGGCGTCGCTTCATCCAGTTCGGCGCGCGCGGCAAGCATGAGCCGATCAACGCTGGGCAGATCGCGCAGGTGGGTCATCGCGGCGCCTTATTCGATTTTCTGTTGAACGGACTGCACACGCATCATCACCAGGCTTCATAGGGCCGCTATCGACGGCAATCCACGATCCAGAATGGTATTACCCCCGCACCG
The DNA here is from genome assembly GCA_937918935.1 of uncultured Chloroflexales bacterium. GTDB lineage: Bacteria > Chloroflexota > Chloroflexia > Chloroflexales > Chloroflexaceae > JACAEO01. The sequence continues at coordinate 73,553 of CAKZSI010000028.1, forward strand.
CCTCGGCCTCGGCGCGGGCCAGGGCCGCTTCGCTTTCGGGCGTCGAGGGCGGCGTCGCGCCACGGCCCGGCCGGGTGTGCTCGAACGCCGCGCGCAGCACGGCCTCGTACTCCGGGGCCAGTTGCCGCTTGCGCCGGCCCATCACCGTGCGGGCCACGCTGATCATGCTGTCGATGCGGTACTCGCGGAAGACCTCGCCACCCCAGGTGAAATGCGGCACATTCTTTGGCGCGCTGTGCAGGCCAAAGACATTGCTGCCCGTGCCGATAACCGTGCCACCCGTGAGGTGCAACCCGATGCCGAGTTTGACGTGGTCGGCCAGAAAACAGCCCAGCTTGATCAAACCGCTGTCGAACTGGCCCAGACCTTCAAGCACCACGCGGATATGGCCGTAATTGTTCTTCAGGTCGCTGTTCGTGGTCATCGCGCCGATATTGACCCATTCGCCGAGCCAGGAGTGACCCAGGAAGCCATCGTGGTGCTTGTTGCTGTAGCCATGGATGATGCTGGCTTCCACCTCGCCGCCGACGCGGCAGACCGGGCCGATAGCGGTTTCGCCGCGGATGCGGGCGCTGGCAATCAGGCTGCCCGGGCCGATGTACACCGGCCCCTGGATGAAGCTGAACGGTTCAACGTGCGCGCCGGCGTCGATAAATACCGGCCCATCACGGGCATCAAGCACCAGCGGCCCGTCGAGGCGCGCGTCAGGCGCGACATAGACGTGTTCACCACGCACGACCACCTGCCGGTCATCGCCTGTATAGAGTGGCAGACGCTGCTGCAGGGTGGGCAGGTCACGTATCAGTTGCTCGCCACAGTGGGCGATCAGATCCCACGGGTAGCGTAACAGCAGCGGCGGCTCGTCGGGGCCGATCTCGCGCGCGCGGGCGAAGCGCAGCAGTTCGTCGCGGGCATCGGCGGCGGCCTGGTCGCGCAGAAAATACAACACCGCCGAGGCCAGCCCTGGTGAAAGACGCGCGCCGAGGAGCGTCTCACCGGCAAGGTAGACCGTATTGAGCGGTTCGGCAAGGAGTTGCCCCAGCCAGCTCAGGTCGAGCGCGCGGCCATTGATCAGCACGATCGCCTCGCCCACGCGCAGGAACGCCGCCATCCCTTCTTTTGGCCCGTAGAAACCCATCAGGTACGACCGGCCCAGCCCCAGGGTCTCACACTCCCTGGCCTGGATCGCGCCCGCGACGGCGGCGGCCCGCTCACGGGTGGAAAAAGCGCCGCAGCGCATCTCAAAAACCGGGCGGGCCTGTGTCAGCGTGGCGAAGTTGCGCCAGAGTTCGTCTTCGAAAACGATGATGGTCATAGTTTGCGGGGGGCAGCCATTCCAGATGTGAAAACCGGGTTTTGGAGGGGCGAAGCCCCTCCGAGTCTCCACGACGTCGTGCTACGTTCGCCGGATCAGTTCCAGAATAGCATGGCCAAGTTTCTGACTATCGTGGCGCAGCACGCGCACGGCGCGACTCTCCGTCGGATTGCTGAGCGAGGCAGTGTATTGAATGACCGATGAGGCCAGGTCGGCTTCAATGACCACACTGCCCTCGATCATCACCTGCTGGTGCGTGACCTTGCCCCCGGGCAGCAGGGTGGTCTCTTCGTACTCCTCAGGGTCGAGGTAGACGGGCGACTGGTTGGCCGCTGCGTAGAGATGGTAAATCTCCGGGTCAATGCGCTGGGCGTTCACCAGCACATAATCGGGGGTGAAGCCGCCGAAGCGTTTGATCGCCGCGATATGCTCGGCGACCCCGAATCCGGTCGTGCGGCCGGGTTCGGTCATGAGATTGCAGACGTAGATCTTCCGCGCCGGGCTATTGGCGATGGCTTCGCGCAATTCATCAATCAGCAGGTTGGGCAGGATGCTCTCGAACAGGCTGCCTGGCCCCAGCACGATTGCGTCGGCGTCGCGAATGGCTTCAGCGGCCAGGCGAGTAAGCCGGGGCGGTTCGGGGCTGGTGTGCTCCAGGAACAGCCGCTCCACGTGACGCTCGGCGATGCTCGGGTCGAGGTTAAGCCGCCGCACGTCCATGCGCGTCCCATCGTCAAGTTCAGCGACGACCCCGATCGGTTCGGGGGTGGGCACCACATAGTAGACGTTCTGCATATTGAAGAGGCCGGCGGCCCGATAGTAATACTCAACCGGGTCCTGTACGGGTACGATACCGGTCAGCCGGCGCACCTGCTCGCCCATCGCGCTGAGGACGAGCAGCCCTGGCCCGCCCGAGAGCACCGTAATGGCCGGCGGCGCGTCGCGCCGGTAGCCGAGCACCAGATCATCACCGCCTTCAGTTTGCGGGTCAGGCATAGGGATGACCACGACCCCGCTCAGGCGCCAGATCCCAAAGGCCAGCACCCCCAATCCTGCCAGCATCAGGAGCACGCCCCGCAGCGGACGCGGGAGGAATTGCAGGGTCAATATGGAGACGTAAGGGGGTAATCCCTCAACCGTTCGATAGATATGGATGAACAGATAAGCGACGCCGAGGGAGAGCAACACGACGCCGACGAAGGTGAATGCGAGGGGCCAGGTAAGATGGCTCAGAGACGAGAGGCGACGGGTGACTGATTGCATACATTCCTGGAAGGGGTGTGAGGATTATTGGAGACCGGGGACGCCAGCGGATCAGGCTTGCAGTAACTGTTTTCGCTGAGCATCGATCAGATCGCGCAGATTGCCGCCGCTCCGGGCGACCATCTCGGCGCAGAGCAAGCCGGCCAGAATGCCATCAGGATAGCCGGCATAGCGTCCCAGTGTGAACTGCCCGTCGATGGTTGCCGCCAGAACGGGCAGGGTGCGATCGCGAGCCAGGAGCGTCGCAAGGTGCGCTTCCGGATCACCGGCGATCTCGATCTTCAGGCCAGTTGCGTCCTCCCAGGCCGTCAGATGAGCCGATCCGGCGAGTGGCGTCCCGGCGGCTGGCGCGGGAACGACAACCGTTCCACGCTGGCGATGCTGGCGGGCCAGGTAGGCGGCGAGCAGCAACCCCATTTCGGCCGGATCGAGTTGCTCACCGTGCCTGTCAACCAGGGCCATCGCCGTGCCATCAGCGGAGATGGCCAGACCCAGGTGCGAGTCACTCTCGCGCACCAGCTTTTTCAGCCGGTTGAGACTGCTCTCAACCGGCGTCGGAGGCACCCGGGCAAACAAGGGGTCGGGTTCACGGTTGATTTCGATCGCCCGGGTCTGCCCGCTCTCGCCGAGCAGGGCAGGGAGGATGCCGGCGCCAGCGCCATTCATCGCATCAACAAAGAGGGTCATGGACGTCCGGCGGATAAGATCAACTTCAACCGCATCGCGCAGCGCTTTTAGATACAGACCGCGCACATCAACCATCCCCTCGGCGGGCGGATCACCAACCGGCGGGAAGGTCACGGGTGGCGGCGCGGAGTCAACGGGATCGAGCGAAAGGTCGGCCTTGTCCGCGAGAAGCATCAAGCCGTTATAGTAGTAGGCCCGGTTCCCGGCCGAGATGCACAGGGCCGCATCGGCAACCCGCTGATCAAGGGCGTGGTACACCGCCGGCAGTGGCGCCGGGCCAGTGGCAAGCGCAGTGCGGACGCCGTTCATTTGCAGCAGGGTAGCCAGGTCACGGGCGAAGAGGCTGCCCATAAAGCGCGTATCGTAGGCGACCAGACAGCTCAGGCCACGCTCGACAAGCTGGCCGGCGATCGACAGGCCGCGCCGGCGCACCTGATCGAGCGTAAAATCGGCAGCGACAACCGCTGCCCACACCTGGGCGTAGGGACGATAGCGCACACTCATACGCGCCTTCGGAACTCTTCCACCGCGCCCATCATCAGGTCACGAATGGCAAGAGCGCGTTCCATGGTCTGCGCCTCGAAGCGGTTGGTGAGCGCAGGCTCGGTATTCGAGGCGCGGAGCAGCCCCCAACCGTCTCCGAAGTCAACACGAACGCCGTCCACATCGATCACCCGATATGTGGCGCTGAACCGTTCGCGCACGTACTCGATGGCCTGGAACTTGAGCTCCTCCGGAAAGGGGATGCGGCCCTCATCGAGCGAGGGCAACTGTGGGTACGGCGCCAGCACCTCGGCGAGCGTTGTTCCCAACTGCGTCAGGGCATAGAGGAGGTACGCGCCGGCGAAGGCGCCATCATCGTAGAAATGGCGCGGGATGGGGAACATGATGTGCCCGCTGAGTTCTCCGCCCAGGACGGCGCCGGTCTCGCGCATCTTTGCCGAGAGATTGGGGTAGCCGGTCTTCCACATCACCGGGGTGCCGCCGAGGTTCTCGATGGCGCGGGTGAGCACGGCGCTGCACTTCACATCGAAGACCACCGGCCCGCGTCGCTGTCTGAGGAGATAGGTCGCCAGGGCGATCAGGTAGCGGTCGGCAAACACGATGGCGCCATCGCGATCGACCACCCCGAGGCGGTCACCGTCGCCATCGAGACCCACACCCAGGTCGGCCTCGTGCGCGCGCACGGCGGCGATCAGGTGTTGGAGATTCTCGGCCTTGAGTGGATCAGGGTGATGGTTGGGGAAGGCGCCATCAGGTTCAATGAACAACGGCACGACCTCCAGCCCGAGGGCTTCGTAGAGGCGCAAACTGATCGGTCCGGCGACCCCGTTGCCGGCGTCGAGCACCACCCGTGGTCGTGGTCCGCTGAAGGGCAGCACACTGGCGACACTCGCTACGTAGGCCGCGCTCACATCAACGTGGCTCAGGCTGCCAATACTGCCGGGAAACACGCCGGCGAGCGCGATGCGTCCAATCGTCTGGATCTCCTCGCTGCTCAACGGCTCACTGCCGTAGCGCGGATGCGCGCGGCGCAACTTGAGCCCATTGAACTCAGGGGGGTTGTGGCTGGCGGAGACGATCGCGCCCCCATCGGCGCCGAGGTATTCGACCGCAAAATACATCACCGGCGTTGGCGCCTGGCCGATGTCGATCACGTCACATCCGGTAGCCCGCAAGCCCTGGATCAAGGCCGCCTGGAACTGCGGCGAACTTAGCCGGGCATCGCGCGCGACCACGATGCGTCGTAGACCTTGCTCGCCAAAATAGGCCCCCACAGCCTGCCCGAGACGGACATAGGCCGCCTCGTCGAGGTCGCTGCCAACAACGCCGCGGATGTCATAGGCGCGAAAGATCGTCGGGTTGAGCGATACACCCATGGCGCGCTCCTGGGAGCCACTGACTACGCGTGATCCTAACGTATCGGGGCATATCCGTCAAGGTTCTTTACAAGCCGTATATCATCCGCTATAATCGTTGTGTCAACGGTAAACAATAGCGTAGCCGATGGGGTCTGCGATCGTTGACCTGACTGAGAGCAACGCTCTCGGTTTCTTCTTTTCGTCGCCTGGAGCAGGGTTCGCACCCTCTGCGGCCCTTCCACGCTGTAGCTCCTACGGCGATTGGTCAGCACAGAGGCAGCCACACAATGACAGACAAGACAACGTACCTCACACGTGAGGGCCGCGCCAGGCTCGAGGCAGAACTCGAGCACCTCCAGACGGTTGAGCGTAAACATGTTGCGGAGCGTATTGCCGCCGCCAAAGAGCTCGGCGACATCTCCGAGAGCGGGGAGTACGAAGACGCCAAAAAGGCGCAGTCCCTGCTTGAAGGTCGCATCCGCGAATTGAAGAGCCTCCTTTCCCGTGCCGAAACGATCGACGACGAGCAGACCAGTAATGGCGAGGTTCGCGTCGGTTCCTCGGTGACCGTGCGCTTTGATGAAGACGGTGAAGAGGAGACCTGGATGATCGTCGGGAGCGCCGAAGCCAATCCCCGTCAGGGTCGCATCTCCAACGAGTCGCCGATCGGCGCCGCCATTCTCGGCAAGCGCCCGCGCCAGAAGGTCACTGTGCAAACTCCCTCTGGCGTGATGAAACTGACCATCGTCAGGGTGCGCTAGACGGATTGCCGGCCCCGGGGTCTATACCTGAGTCAAAGCCTCTCCAGTTTCGCCTGGTGCGCTTGTTGTCTATGGCCCACCTTGCTCCACCTCTCCGCCGGAGAGGTGGAGCTTTTTTCCTCAGGCGTGGTTTCGCTGCGCGGCGAGCGACGCAAGCGATGGTATAATGAAGCGAGTGCGCCACGCTCGGTGCAGTGGCCTTTTTGCATGCTTCTGTTGACCATACGGATCCATGGAGCTCAACGATCTTCAGGCCCAGCGGGCTGCCAAGCTGGAACGGCTGCGCGGCGCGGGCGTTGACCCCTTTCCTACCCGCGCCGCGCCCACCCATCAGGTGGCCGAGGTGCTCGCGCGCTTCGATGAGTTTGCCGCCGCCGCTATGCCGGTGACCATCGCCGGGCGCATTGTCGGCGCGCGTCGCATCATGGGCAAGATCGCCTTCGCGCACCTCGAAGATGGCACCGGGACGATACAGCTCTGGATCAGCCGCGCCGATCTGGGTGAGGTCTGGTTCGAGCGTTTTCGTGATGAGCTTGACACCTTCGATATCGTGCAGGCCAGCGGCGCCCTGCGCCGCACAAAGACGGGCGAAGCCTCGCTCTTCGTCACCGAATTGACGCTCCTCGCAAAGGCGATCAACCCGCCGCCCGAAAAATGGGCCGGTTTGCAGGATGTCGAGGAGCGCCACCGCCAGCGCTACCTCGATCTGATTGTCAACCACGAGGTGCGCGAGATCTTCCGCGCCCGCGCGCGGGCCATTACTGCGATGCGGCGCGTGCTCGATGCGCGCGGCTTCCTCGAAGTGGAAACGCCGGTGCTTCAGCCCGTCTATGGCGGCGCCGCGGCGCGACCCTTCACGACCTATCATAACGCGCTGGGCCAGGGGCTGTACCTGCGCATTGCCACCGAACTCTACCTCAAACGCCTGATCGTCGGGGGCTACCCCGGGGTCTATGAGATCGGCAAGAACTTCCGCAACGAAGGCGTTGACCGGAGCCACAATCCTGAGTTCACCATGATGGAGTGCTACCAGGCCTACGCCGACTATACGCACATGATGCTGCTGGTCGAGGAGCTGATGCGTGAGATGGCGGTCGCCGCCACCGGCGCGCCACGCACGCGCTACCAGGGCCAGGAGCTTGACTTTGAGCGTCCATGGGTGCGCATGACCATGGCCGAGGCCATTGTGGAGCGAACGGGAATTGATATCCGCGAGGTCAGCACCCTCGGCGCCCTGCGCGAGGCCGTCGCGGCGGCCAATCTGAAGCTCGAACCGAAACCGACCTGGGGCAAACAGGTTGATGAGTTGTTCAGCGAGTATGTGCAGCCCCACCTGGTGCAGCCGACCTTCATTCTCGACTACCCGGTGGAACTGTCGCCGCTGGCGAAACGCAAGCCCGATGATCCCGCCTTTACCGAACGTTTCGAGGCCTTTGTCGCCGCGATGGAAGTCGGCAATGCCTTCACTGAGTTGAACGACCCTTTTGACCAGGAACAACGCTTTCTGGAGCAGGGCCGTGATTTCGCCGCCGGCGACGAAGAGGCCCACCAGATGGACACGGATTTTCTCAACGCGCTGCTCTATGGCATGCCGCCGACAGGCGGCCTGGGGATGGGTATTGATCGGATCATGATGGTGCTGGCGGATCGGCCCAACATCCGTGAGGTGATCCTCTTTCCCCATATGCGCAAACGCGAAGAGTAAGGAAGGTTGCGATCCCCTTTCCCCCACATCCCTCCAGGATGGACGGGGATGGTCGTGCCCTGCTGCAACAACGCTGTTGCATCCGGATGTTGAACCGTGCAGTCGCCTGGCGTCCGATGTGCCGAGGCGCTGCGACGGGGTCTGCGTCGTCGTATGGTTGACCGATATAAGGAGTATGCCGATGCCCCGCTCGTTTACGATCGAGCGCGAGAATCTGCCGCCCGTGGTGCAGGGCTGGCTGCGCGCCGTAGGTCTGGGGGAGGAGGAGATCGTCGAAATCGTCTTCACCGAGCAGGAAGTGCTGCTGCGCCGCCCCATGAGCCCGCAGCTCCGCGCCTGGGCCAAAGAGGTAAGCGATAAGTACGACAAGGCCTTCCGCCAGATCGCCGGGCTGTAAGCGTATGGGCTGCCGTGGCAGCGTCGCCTCGGTAGATGGTTCGTAGTATGAATTACCTGACCAGAGAAGAGCTCCTCGACCTGCACGCCTACGCCGTGGAACGCTATGGGGGCCTGCTCGGGATCAAGAGCCAGGATCGTTTGCTGACGGTGGTGAATGCCCCGCGTCAGGAGATGTTTGGCGCCGAGTTGTATCCCGATGTGTGCGCCAAGGCGGCGGCGCTGGTTTATTTGATCGTTAAGAGCCATCCGTTCGTAGGAGCAAATGAAGCGACGGCGTTGCTGGCTCTACTACGGTTTCTTGAAGTGAACGGGGTTGCGCTCAAACCCGAGATCAGTTCCAGTGAACTTGCTTATGTCTTCCGGGCGCTGAGCAACTCCGATATGGACAAAGAGGGTCTCGAGCGGTGGCTGCGCGACAGTGTTGCGTAGGAGCAAGGCCATGACCCGGGTTTTTATTAACGGGATTGATGGGCTGCTCGGCGCGCGAGTGGCGGAGTTGATCAGTCGTGATCGCGAGGCGCGTATCGTTGGCCTGGGGCGCGCCCGCCCTCCCGCCCCCGTCGGACGTGCCGAATGGTTCGCTGCCAGGCTTTCGGGGAAGCAGTTCGTTGAGTTGCTGCGTGCCGAGGCGATCGAGGTAGTGGTGCACCTCGATTTTGCCGGTGCTGAACGGCCCGCCGAGGATCGCGAACAGGCGGTCCAGCAGAATGTGATTGGCTCGATGGAGTTGTTTGGGGCCTGCGCCGCCGCGGGGGTGCGGCGCGTCGTGCTGCTCAGCCACGTCGGCGTGTATGGCGCCAGCGCCCTCAACCCTGCCATGATCACCGAGGACCGCCCTATCGCCCTTGCGACCCTCAGCGGTCTCCTGCGCGACTTTGCCGAGGTTGAGCAGTTCGCAATCGATTTCGTCGCCCGGCGCCCAATGCTACAGGTCGTGCCTCTGCGCCTGGCTTCCCTCATCGGCGGCTGGTCGCCCATGGTTGACTATTTGACCAATCCCGGCCCGCCGATGCTGGTGGGTTTCGATCCGCGTATCCAGTTGCTGGGGCTTGATGACGCCGCTGAGGGTTTCGCGCGGGCCGCCCTGTCCACCGTGGCTGGCCCGTTTAATCTGGCCTCTGATGATGTGCTGCGTCTCTCCCAGGCCATCCGCCTGGCCGGCCAGCAGCCCGCGGCCCTGCTCGAACCGGTGGTGGAGCTGGCGCTCTCGCTGGGTAATCACGCCATCCTTGGTCACTGGCCGTTTGGCCCGAGCTTTTTGCGCTATAGCTGTGTGGTGGATACGCAGCGCGCGAAGTGTGAGCTTGGCTGGGCGCCCACGCGCAGCGCCGCCGAACTTATCCAGATGCTGCGCGCCAATGGGCGCCTTGTTGAGGATCGCGCGGAGTCCGAAGCGGCGCTCCGCGAGTTCCTCGCCCGAAGGAGCTAGCCCGTGAGTGATGATACCAGCCCCAATGGGCGCCCCACCGAGGCGACCGAGAGTCAGCCTGATCCGGGCATCGCTGGCGCCGATCAGGTCGCCGCGCCCGAGGCCTTGAACAATGCCGTCGTCGGCCCCGATGAGCGCGTGCCCCCGCCAGAACCTGCGCCTGATGCCGCGCAGGGGGCCATTCCTGGAAGTTCTGAGGGCGCGCCTCCTCCCGAAAGCGTGCCCGCCGTCGCGCAGGAGCCTGCCGCCGGCCCCGATGAGGCCGCCCCTGTGGCGGACGCTCCGCCTGCCCAGGGCGCCGCGCCGAAGAAGGGTGCCCGGCGCGCACCCTCCTCCACCGCCGCGAGCGGCAAAGGCAGCCGCAAGAACGCCGCCGCGTCGGCCGCCAGCACCACCAGCCGGGCCAGGACCAGCGGCCGGGCGAAACAGGCGCCTCCGGCGGTGATGGAGGCGCCCTCCGCCGAGGCGGAAGGCGCCCTCTCGGTAGACGCTGCCGAAGGGGGCTTCGACGTGCCCGTCGGGGAGACGAAGACCGCGCCCCCCTCTGCCCCGAGCTGGTTCGATGTGCCCGTGGCCGACGCCACCCCGGCGTCAGGCGCCGCGCCATCCACCGCCCCGACCACGTCATTCTGGTCAGAACGCCCCATTGAACTCGCGACGCCTCCCTCCGCCGGGAGCCTCTATGAGGCCTCCAATGCCGAGCGCGCCGCCGGGCCGGCCGATGCGCGCTTCGAGTTCGAGGTGGAGGTGCGCAACAATGTCGCTGAGAGCGTTACCAGCGAAGTGAGCGAGATGCAGAACATGGCCGCTGGCCTGCTGCGCCTGGTGGGTGAAAACATGCGCCGCATGACCGACCGGCAGGTCGAGCGGGCCAATGAGATTCTGCGGAACATTGACCTGAAAGATTATCTTGACCCCGATTTCTGGAAGGGTATCGGGATGGTCTTGCGCTACCAGATTGATGAGCAGGTCGGCTTCATCAAGCGCCGGCTCAACGGGGAGTACTCCACCGACCCCTTCGGTATGGACCCAGAGGTGATCGCGGTGGTCCGGCCCTTCCTGAATTTTATGTACCGCACCTGGTGGCGCGTCAGGGCCGAGGGGTTGGAGAACGTGCCCGCCACGGGGCGCGCGCTGCTCGTCGCAAACCATAGCGGTGTGTTGCCCTGGGACGGGGCTATGATCGCCGCGGCGGTGGCCGAGGATCACCCGGCGCAGAACGACCGTATCGTTCGCAGCCTGCACCTGCACTGGTTCAGCACGTTGCCCTTCGTCGCGCCGATGCTGGCGGCGATGGGGCAGGTGCCCGGCTTGCCCGAAAACGCCATCCGCCTGCTGCAAAACGATGAACTGGTCTGCGTCTTCCCGGAGGGCCTCAAGGGCGTGGGCAAGCTCTACAAGGATCGCTACAAACTCGCCCGCTTCGGTCGCGGCGGCTTTGTGCAGGCCGCCCTGCGCGCGCAGTCGCCCATTGTGCCCGTGGCGGTGGTGGGCGCCGAAGAGATCTACCCTATGCTCGGCAATGCCCAGCCGATCGCCAGGCTCCTGGGGATGCCCTATTTCCCGATTACCCCCTTCTTCCCCTGGCTGGGCATCTTCGGGGCCATTCCCCTGCCCACGCGCTGGTCAATTACCTTCTGCGAGCCGTTGCCCACCGATACCTACGATCCCTCGGAGGCCGATGATCCCCTGACTGTCCTCGGTCTGACCGAACTGGTCCGCGAGCGTATCCAGGCGACGATTGACGCGAAACTGGCCGAGCGGAAGATGGTCTTTTAGGTTCCTCCTCGGAAGGTCGGAAACAGGTTGCCTTTCCCACCTTCCGAGGAGAGAAGCTATTCGGCCAGGCAGATTGCCCCTGCCCCCGCCGCTGGCGCTGTGGTATCCTGATTCCAGGCTCGATCATCTGGAAAGGATACCTCAACCTCATGCCAGGACGGCTCATTGTCGTGTTGCTGATCATGGCCCTGCTGGCCGGCTGTGGGGCGGCCTCCAGCGCCGCAACGCTTCCCACGCCCACGTCCTCGGCGCGCCCTCCGGCGACCCCGGCCGCGCCCCGCGCCACCCCCGCCGCGCCCGCCAATGATCTCGAACGGCTCTCCTTCCGCCTCGCGCCAGTTGTGCAGGGCCTCCGCCGTCCCACCCATGTGACCAGCGCCGGTGACGGCAGCGGTCGGCTCTTCGTGGTCGAACAGGCCGGACAGGTGCGCATCGTGCGCGATGGGCGGTTGCTGCCCCGCCCCTTTCTCGACATCGCGGCCCTGGTTGGCTCGCGCGGCAATGAGCAGGGCCTGCTCAGCGTCGCCTTCCATCCCCGTTTCGCCGAGAATGGGACGTTCTTCGTTAATTACACCAACCATGACGGCCATACCATCGTGGCGCGCTACCGCGTCAGCCGGGACGACCCCGACCGCGCCGAGCCGTCCAGCGCCACTGTGCTGCTGACGATCGAGCAACCCGCCGCCAATCACAATGGCGGCCTGGTGAAGTTCGGCCCCGATGGTTACCTCTACATCGGCACGGGTGACGGCGGCGCCGCGGGCGACCCCTGGAACAACGGGCAGCGCCTCGATACGCTGCTCGGCAAACTGCTGCGTATTGATGTGAACGGCGCCGCGCCCTACGCCGTTCCTGCCGATAACCCCATGCTCAACCGCGCTGGCGCCCGTCCGGAGATCTGGGCCTATGGGCTGCGGAACCCCTGGCGCTTCTCCTTCGACCGCGCCACGGGCGACCTGTTCATCGCCGATGTGGGCCAGAATGCCTGGGAAGAGGTGCACGTTCAGCCCGCCGGCAGCCGTGGCGGCGAGAACTATGGCTGGAAGATCATGGAGGGCGAGACCTGCTTTCGCGCCGAGCAGTGCGACCAGAGCGGCCTGGAGTTGCCCATCGCGGTCTACGGCCACGGTTCGCCTGCTGGGGGCTGTTCGATCACCGGAGGCTACGTCTATCGCGGCGCGGCCTTCCCGCGGCTCGTGGGGACGTACCTGTACGCCGATTACTGCAGCGGCAACCTCTGGGGGCTGCGCGCCAGCGGCGCCGGGTGGAGCGGCGCGCTGCTGGGCGTCCTGAACATTCGCCCCAGTTCCTTTGGCGAGGACGAGGCTGGCGAACTCTACCTGACCGATCACAGCGGGGGCCTGTACCGTCTCGTGGTCGAGTAGGGCTGCCCCTGACGGTCGCAACGCTTCTTCGCCGGACCCCCGGATACGACGCCTTGAGGCGCTGCACAGCTTACCAGCCGTATAGCTCCACGGAACAACTCCGCAGCAACCTGCGCTCGACCCACGAACGGGACTCGACCGGCGGAACGCTGTCACCCTCTATCGTTTCGGACATCACAAAACGCTCGCCGCGCTTCCAGACCGCGATGCGGTAGCGTCCGCTCATCAGGTTGCGGATGTACGCGGTAGCCTGTGCCACGTCGTCCTCGGCGTCAGGGTCGAGGGGACTGCCGAAATGCCCGTGGTGCAGGTCAAAGCCCACGGTGATCTCGTCGCCGCTCGTGCTCAGCCAGAACTGCCGTCCGGACGGCGATTGCAGCTCCACCAGCAGCGAGCCATCATCCTGTTCGCGCGACACGGGCAGCAGTTCCGGCAGGTGGGCGGCGATGGCCCGGCGTGCGGCTTCGGTGTAGGGGTTCAAGGGCATAGGATTTGGATTGTGGATTGCTGGATGTGGCGTATCGGTGCATACCGGGGTCTGGGAAGGCGCTGCCCTCCCAGGAACCTCGATTATATCATTTTGGATTTTGGATTGCCGTATAGGGCGTCTCAATGCTACCCGGCGATGATGCATATGCATTCTGTTCAACCGGAATTGGCATTAGAATACGGCGCTGCGCACCAATCCAAAATCCAGGATTGTATTACCCTCCAATCGCTACTGAAGCGGTCATGTTCCAACGCAGGCGCTCGTCCCAGGTGGTGGGCTTGACTACAATGGTGTAGACGATGTCGCCCTGGCGGTTCTTGCCCAGGGGCTTGATCCGCTCCACCACACCGGGCAGTTCAAAGCCGGGCAGGGCGTCAAAGGTGATCCGCGCCGGGTCGCCCTCACGGATCTGCACCACGCTCAACTCGGTAAGATCCTCGGTCTCGATCTGCCAGTTGCTCAGGTCGGCCAGCACGACTGCGGGGGTGGTCGGGCTGGCGACCTCGCCGATCTTGAGGTTCAACTCGGCCACCGTGCCGGCGATGGGGGCCTCCAGGGTGGCCCGTTCCAGGGCCAGTTGGGCCTGTTTGAGGGCCACTTCGGCGCCGCGCACCCGTGCCGCCGCGCCGCTGAGGGTGGCATCGGTAGGGGCGGCCTGTAACTCGGCCAGGCGGGCCTCGGCGTTGCGCACCCCGGCCTCGGCGGCCGCCACGTTGCCCGCTCGCTCCCCGCCGGTGAGTCGCGCCAGGCGGGCCTCGGCTGCGGCGATCTGTGCGCGCGCCGCGGCGATGGCATCGGTTTCGGCGGGGCTGACCAGGCGCTCGTAGCGCGCCTCGGCGTCGCGCACGCTGGTCTCGGCGGCCTGGATGCCGGTGATCTCGGCCTGGCGGGCCTGCTCCAGGGTCAGTTGGGCCTGGGCCAGGGCGGTCTCGCCGTCGGCCACTGCCCGTTGCGCGGCGGCCTCGCGGTCGCGGAACTCCTGGGGCAATTCGCCGGGCAGCCGCTCACGCTCGCGGTTCTGCCAGTAGACCCGGCTGTACTCGTCCTGGGTGTTGCGCAGGGCGTTGGCGGCCCGTTCGAGGTTCAGTTCGGCGTTGACCCGCGCCTGCGAGAGCGCGTTGCGCTGCTGCTGCAACCCGATGCGCGCCTGGTCCACCGCGGCCTGAGCCGAAGCGATGTCGGGGTCTCTGGGGCCGGCCAGCAACTCGGCCAGGCGGGCGCGGGCGCTTTCCAGTTCGGCGCGGGCCGCGGCGATGTCCGCGGGGGTGACACTGCCGGCTGTGGCCTGCAACTGGCCCCGGGCGCGGGCGATCTCGGCCTCGACAGCGGCGATCTGCTCGGGGGTGGCCCCCTCCAGCAGCCGGTCGTAGTCGGCCCGGGCCTGCTCCAGGTTGACCTGGGCCTGCTCGACCCGCAGGCTCAGGTCGCGGGTATCGAGGCGGGCCAGCGGGGCGCCGACCTGTACCGTGTCGCCCTCCTTGATCAGGATCTCGGCGACGGTGCCGCTGGTCTCGAAGTTCAGATTGACGGTGCTGGCCGGAACGACCTTGCCCTCGGCGATGACCGTGCTCGGCGCCTGCACTGCCGGCAGCGCGGTCGCCTGTGGTTCCTGCGCGCCAGGGGTGGGGGCGGCGCATGCTACCAGGCCGGCCAGGACCAGGCCGGCAAGGGTCCCGATGAGGATCTTCCGCATTGCGGTAGGCTCCTTTTCTCTGGCTACCCGGGGTAGCCGCGTATGGGATTGCCGATGTTAGATTGCCGCCTCCGGGGGCGGCTCTTGTGGATGCGGGCGCTGCGCCCGTACCAGAAGCCGGAACGTTGCTTCGGGAGGGTCCGGGAGGGCAAGGCTCTTCCAGGACCCATCGGTTGGAGGAGGGTGGAGCAACCAGGTTTCCCCGCGCCCCTACCGGTACGGCGCAACCCTCTGCGCCGCGCGCTGCTCATTCATAGGCCAGCACGTCGCGAACGGTGACCCGCGAGGCATTCCAGGCGGGCAGGAAGCTGGCAATCGTCGCCAGCACGACCACGATCCCCAACCACTGGGCCACACCCAGGAACGAGAATACAAAGGTGAACGCGTTTTCGGCCTGGAAGATCGTCTCCAGTCCCTGGTTCATCGCGAAGCTGACCGGGGCGGCCAGAATGGCGCCGATGATCCAGCTTATCAGGCCAATGAGCAAGCCTTCGACGATCACAATGCGCTGGATAGCCCGGTCGCCGGCGCCGATGGCGCGCATCACGCCGATCTCGCGGGTGCGCTCCAGCACGTTGATGCTCATGGTGCCCATCAGCCCCAGGCCGCCAACCAGGGCCAGCAGCCCCGCCATCAGCAGCAGGAACAGGATGAGCATGTCGATACCGATGCTGTTCTGGGCGCGAAACTGGGCCAGGGTGCGGGTAAAGCCCACCTCGAGCCCATGGCGCTTGAGCAACTCCCCGGCGGCGGCGGCCACCCGCTCCTGGGTCGCCGCGTCGCGCTGGTCGGTGATCAGGCGCACTTCGGTGGCCATGCCTGTGTCACCCATCTGCCGGCTGAAGGTCGGCAGGTTGACGTACATGGCCGCGAGGGGGAAAGGCGTTCGTGAGAGGCCCGCCACGGTCAGGTTCAGTTCTCTGCCGGCGACCTTGATCCGCACCACGTCGCCCACCCGAGTGTCAGGGTAATCGGTCAGGTAGCCGCTGGTGAGCACCGCCGCCCCGTAGTCGTCGGGCAGGAGCCAGCGGCCCTCGTCGATCTGCACCTGCAGCGCATCACCGTCGGCGGGTGCGGCGATGATGCTGTAGGTTTCGCTGCTCTCGCGGTCGCCTCTTTCGATGATCCGTGCATTGTAGCTGTTCCAGTACTCCACGTCCGTCACACCAGGCAGCGTGGCGAGCTGATCAAGCGCCGTCGTGCGATAGGGCCGGCTCATGGAGATGAAGACATCAATGTTGAGCTGCTGGTAGACGCGGTCAATGGTCGTGTACAGGCTCGCCCGCTGGCTGATTACGGCCATAAAAATCAGGCCCGCCAGGGTCAGGGTAGAGAGAGTAAGCGCCAGGCGCCCCTTGCGGCGAAAGGTGTTGCGCAGCGAGAGCAGCATGGGGCGTGAGAGAAAGCGAATGTGCTCCAGCAGCCGGTCGAGCGGGCTGCGCCCGAACCGGCCCTTGCCCAGCCCGTAGCTGCCAATGGCCTCGCGCACGGTCACGCGCGTGCCGCTGATGACCGGGATCAGCGCTGCCAGCACGGGGATCAGCAGGCCGGCGGCGATCTGCTGGACGAGGACCGCGGGCGTGGGGGCCACGGTGGAGATGTTGAAGTTAAACAGGCTTACGAAGAAGGCGGCGAGGCCCCAGGCCCCCAGAATGCCGAGGGGAATGGCGATGAGCAGCGAAAGGGCGCCAAAGGCCAGCACTGTCACCAGGTAGAGCTGCACGATATCGCTGTTGCGCGCCCCGATCGCCTTCATCACCCCGATCTGGCGGATCTGCTGGGTGAGCAGGGCGCTGATGGTGTTGATCACCAGGAAGCCGCTCAACAACAGGGCGAAGAGACCGATGATGCTGAGGAGCAGCGTGAAGGCTTGCACGAAATCATCGGCGGGGTAGACGCCTGGCCTGTTGATGAAGATGCCCCCGGAGACTCGCCCGCTCTTCTCGATCTTCGCCTCCACCTCCTCGGCGATGGCGCGCACGTGGGCCTGGTCGTAGGGGTTTTCCGCCACAAGAATATCCACCGAGTTGTAGCCGCCCGGCGCGCCGAGCAGTTCGGCCGACTGGTCGCTGATGTAGCCGTAGCCGATACTGGCCAGGGCGGTGGGGAAGCCGCTGCCGAGGTTGTAGACCACGCCGCTCACCGGCAGGTCGAACTGCCTGCCGTCGCGCCGTTCGACGCGCAGCATCTGGCCCTCGGCGGCGCCCAGGAAGGGCAGGGCCGAGCGTTCGAGCACGATCGTGCGGCGGGCGGGCGGCCACTGGCCGCTGAGGGGCGTGGGGACGTACATCCGCAGGTCCTCGACCCTGCCGATCACCTGGAGTTGCAGGTCCTTCCACTCGCCGGTGGGTGTCAACGCGCGCACGGTCACGCTGCGCGTGGCCTGGGCGTCGGCGATGCCAGGCATGCGCCGGATGGACTGCACCAGCGCGTCGTCAATATCATTGGCGGCGATGGAGGCGCTGGCCGGATTGGTCGCGTTCCAGTCGCCGTTCAGGTCGCGCATCAGAATGGCGCGCCCGCCGGAGACCATGCCGATGGCGAAGACGCCGATGGCGATGGCGAGCACGACCAGCAGCGTGCGGGTCTTGTTGCTCCACAGATCGCCGAGCACTTTGCGCCAGCGTGGTGCGAGCATCGGTGGTTCCCCTCTCAGGATAGCGCGTGGGCGCCGCTGTTGGCGGCGCGGCGTTCAGCCGCCACTCGCTCGACATCGGCGCGCGTGCCCGCCGACTCCTCCAGCAGAGCGTGGAACTCGTTGCGGTCGAGGGCCACCACCTCCACCAGGCCATTGTCGTGGGCCGCCCGCACAGTGGCGTTGCGCACGCCGCCGCCGAGCAGGGCCTGCTCGCCGAAGTACTGGCCCTCGCCGAGCACCTCGGCGATCAACTCGCCGCCGCCGGGCTGGTCAATGATCACCTCGACCCGGCCCCTGGTGATAATGTAGAAGTACTCGGCCTCGGCCCCCTGGCACACAATCGGCTGGCCCGGCTCAAAGGTGAGCCGGTCAATCTGGCGCGTGACGGTGATCAACTGGTCGAGGCTGAGGCGCGGCAGCGCCCTGGCCAGGTACTGGTTGACAATCTCGCCGTCGGAGACGATCACCGAGCGGGTGGCGCGCCGGGCCAGGTCGTTGTCGTGGGTGACCATCACGATCGTCTTGCCCTCGCTCACCAGGCGCTCGAAGAGCTGGAACACCGCCTCCGAGGTCTTACTGTCGAGGTTGCCCGTCGGCTCGTCGGCGATGAGGATGGGGGGGTCATTGGCCAGGGCGCGGGCGATGGCGACGCGTTGCTGCTGGCCGCCAGAGATGGCGGACGGCAACTTGTGGGCCTGATCGGCCATCTCGACCTGCTCGAGCAGGTGCACGGCCCGGGCGTGGCGCTCGGAGGGTCGGTACATGTTGCAGAAGTCCATCGGCAACATGACGTTCTCAATAACGCTGAGCGAGGGCAACAACTGGAAGAACTGAAAGATAATCCCCAGATTCCTGCCGCGCCACACCGACATGCGGCCCTCGCCGAGGGTGTGCACCGGCGTATCGCCCACGAACACCTCGCCGGAGGTGGGCCGGTCAATGCCAGTGATCATATTGATCAGGGTGGACTTGCCGGAGCCAGACTTGCCGATGATCGCCACAAACTCACCGGCGTCCACCGTGAGGCTGACGTTCTTGAGGGCGGTAAAGCTCCCGGCGGCGCTCTGGTAGGTCTTGACGACGTTCCGCAGATCGATCAGATGGTTACCAGCAGCATCGCTTCGCGAGCTGTTCGCGCCGTTTCGGTTGAGCCAGCGTCCGAACATTGTCTTCTCCTCTGGTGCGACCAGTGTACGCTCCTGCCACCAGGGTATCACATGCCGTCAACGACGGCATGGGTCTCTGGTAGGGTTGTGGGGGCTGGTCTGGCCGGTCCTCGGCGGCAGGCCAATCGGCCTTAAGTATGAGACGAGTAACGTTCTTGCCAGGGTGCAACTCTCCCTCCCTCTCGTGCGGGGGGCCATGGTTTCCTGGGAGGGCGAAGCCCTCCCAGACCCTCCCACGGGCGGGGGCATGGGGAAACCAGATTTCCCCATGCCCATCCCAGGCGGCCACTTTCACCTCGGTTGTCGCACCACCACCTGACGCGCTTGACAGTTCGCCGTGACCGCGGTAATGTACCATTAACAAATGATCTTCGGGGCAGGGTGAAATTCCCGATCGGTGGTACAGCCCACGAGCGTGTTGCGAGGCACGCAGGATCCGGTGCAACTCCGGGGCCGACGGTTACAGTCCGGATGTAAAGAAGATCCAGACGACGCAGTGGCGCGCGATGGAGCTGGAGCTCGTTCGCGTGTGCTGTCATCCGGTGCATACGGCGTTCCGTGCTGTTATGCATTGTCTGGTTAGTTCTGCCCCGGTGTGCTCATGCACAGCGGGGCTTTCTGTTGGGAGGGTGAGCATGCAGCAAACGTTACCGATGCAGCGGGAGATCGGGGCGCCGCGGGCGGCGCGCGCGCCGTGGGCGGCCCTGGGCAGCTTGCAGTGGGCGGGGCTGCCCGCGGCGATTATGGGCCTGCTGCTCCTGTGGCAGGCGCTGGTCAGCCTGGGGGGCTACCGCCCCTTCATTCTGCCCGGCCCGGCCCTGGTCGCTGAACGCTTCGCGGCAGCGGCGCAGAGCGGCCTGCTCTGGAAGCACACCGCGGCGACGCTGCTGGTGGCCCTGGGCGGCTTCAGCCTGGCCCTGGTCGTCGGGCTGAGCCTGGGGTACGTCCTGGCCCACCTGCCCTGGCTGGAGCGAGCCACGGCCCCCGTGCTGGCAGCCAGCCAGGCCATTCCAGTGGTGGCGGTGGCGCCCTTGATCATCCTCTGGTTCGGTCCGGGCGTGATCGGCAAGTTGCTGATCGCCGCGCTGATCACCTTCCTGCCGGTGCTGATCAGCACGGTGGTGGCGCTCCGCTCCATTCCCCGCGAGTTGCGCGAAATGGCCCTGATCAGTGGGGCGAACCACTGGCAGATGCTGCGCTACGTCGAGGCGCCTCTCAGCCTGCCGGTGCTCTTTGGCGGCATCCGTACCGGGCTGGCCCTGGCCACCACCGGGGCGGTGGTCGGCGAGTTCGTGGCCGGGCGCGAGGGCCTGGGCGCGCTGATCAACATCGCCCGCGGCCTCTTTGATACGCCGCTGATCTTCGTGGCGCTGATCACCCTCGCGGCCATTACCCTGTGCCTTTACCTCGCCGCATCGCTCCTTGAACGGGCCCTGGTGCGCTGGGAGTTGGGGTCATAAGGTGTTTTTCCTCCACAATCTGAAAAAGGGAGTGATATGCTCAAGCGTCTCTATCTCATCCTCACCCTGGCCGCGCTCCTCGCTGCCTGCGGGCAGCCGGCGGCGCCCGCGGCCACGCCGACCGAACCAGCGACGCCCGCGGCCACAGGCGCCTCGGCGCTGCGTAAGGTGACCCTGGCGATGTCGTACATTCCCAACGTGCAGTTCGCGCCCTACTATATGGCCGCGGCCAAAGGCTACTACGCCGAGGCCGGGCTTGAGGTGGTCTTCGACTACAACTTTGAGAGCGACGTGGTGCAACGGGTGGCGAGCTGGCCCGAGAGCGGCGTTGATTTCGCCACCGCCTCCGGCACCTCCACCCTTCTGGCCCGCCAGCAGGGCCTGCCGGTCAAAACGGTCCTGACCCTCTACCAGCAGTTCCCGGTCGTCTTTTTCGCTAAATCGAGCACCGGTCTCAAGAGCGCCGATGACCTCAAGGGCAAGACCGTGGGCATTCCCGGCAACTTTGGCGAGAGTTTCTACGGCCTGCTGGCCCTGCGCTACGCCAACCAGTTCGATGAGAGCGCCTTCACGGTGCAGGAGATCGGCTTCACCCAGGCCCAGGCAGTGCTGGAGGACAAGGTGCAGGCAGCCACCGGCTACGCCATGAACGAGCCGGTGCTCCTGCGCCAGCAGGGCGTCGAGGTGGACGTGCTGCGTGTCGCCGATGTGTACAACCTGGCCGCGAACGGCATCGTTGTCAGCGAGCGCCTTATCGCCGAGGCGCCCGAGGTGGTGCGGGGCTTCGTCACCGCCTCGCTGAAGGGCCTGCGCGCCACGCTGGACAACCCCGATGAAGCCTTCGAGGTCAGCCTGGGCTTCATCCCCGAGGCCAATCTGGGCGACGTCGATCTGCAGCGCCAGGTGCTCCTGGAGAGCCTGCCCTACTGGTACAGCGAGAAGACCAGCACCGAAGGGCTGGGCTACACCGATGCCGACCTGTGGAAAGCAACGGAGCAGTTCATGCGCGATGCCGGGTTGCTGGCCGGCCCGGTGGAAGTGGCCGATGCGTTTACAAATGAGTTTATTCGGTAGATGGGCGGGGTGTGGGGAAACGGGGTTTCCTTACACCCCGGTCGGCTCGTTTGACACCCCCGCCTCCAGCGTGCTATACTCCCTCGCGAGACATACAGCAACGGCCATGATCGGGAAGAGTACACAGCGCACGGCGGCCCAGCGAGCCGGCGGATGGTGCGAGGCCGGAGCGAACGGCGCAGTGGAATGGACCCGGGAGCTGCGGAGCGAACGGATGTGAGCAGTGTGACATCACGAAGCTAGCATCCTGGTAGGAGCCGCCGGAGACGCCACCGTTATCAGGGCGAGGGGTATGGAACGCGCAAGGCCCCCGGGCCGCGGCGACAGTACCCACAGAGCGCGCGGCGCGTGAGCGCCCGCGAAGAGAGAGTGGCACCGCGATCCCTGATCGCCTCTCGACCCGCCAGTGGGTCCGAGGGGCGTTTTTGTTGGGACAGTGATGTTCCTGGGAGGGCGCAGCCCGTCTGCGCCTCCCAACGGGCAGGGGCGCCTGGGGCAACCAGGTTGCCCCCGTGGGTAGGGGCGCAGAGACATCCCGGCAGACCCCGATGGCACGGTCCTGCGGTTTCCCCTGCGGGCAGGGGCATGGGGAAACCTGGTTGCCCCACTTTTAGATAGGAGGAACGCACCAACGATGGACACCGTCAAGTATCTACTCAACGAAGAGCAAATGCCCGCCACCTGGTACAACATCGCCGCCGATCTGCCCGTGCCGCCGCCCCCGGTGCTGCACCCCGGCACGGGCCAGCCCATCGGCCCTGCCGACCTGGCGCCGCTCTTCCCCATGGCCCTGATTATGCAGGAGGTCAGCACCGAACGGGCCATCACCATCCCCGAGGAGGTGCAGGCGATCTACCGGCAGTGGCGCCCGACGCCCCTCTTCCGGGCGCGGCGCCTGGAACGGCTCCTCGATACGCCGGCGAAGATCTACTACAAGTACGAGGGCGTCAGCCCGGCGGGCAGCCACAAGCCCAATACCGCCGTCGCCCAGGCTTACTACAATAAACAGGAGGGTGTCAGGCGCATCGTCACCGAGACCGGCGCGGGGCAGTGGGGTTCGTCGCTGGCCTTTGCCGGGGCGCTTTTCGGCCTGGAGATCAAGGTCTACATGGTGCGGGTCAGTTACGATCAGAAGCCCTATCGCCGCGCGCTGATGGAGGCCTACGGCGCCAGCGTGGTCGCCAGCCCCAGCGAGGAGACGGCCGCGGGGCGGGCCATTCTCGCCGAACATCCCGACAGCACCGGCAGCCTCGGCATCGCCATCAGCGAGGCGGTTGAGGTGGCGGCCCAGAGTGAAGATACGAAGTATGCCCTGGGCAGCGTGCTCAACCATGTGTTACTCCACCAGACGGTCATTGGCCAGGAGGCCATGGCGCAACTCGAAATGGCCGGCGATTACCCCGATGTGGTGGTCGGCTGCACCGGCGGCGGCAGCAACTTCGCCGGCATCGCCTTCCCCTTCATCGGCGCAGCACTGCGGGGCGAACGGGCGGTGCGTGCGGTGGCCGTGGAGCCGGCGGCCTGCCCGTCCATGACCAGGGGTAAATACGCCTACGATTTCGGCGATACGGCCCACCTCACCCCGCTGGTGAAGATGCACACCCTGGGCAGCACCTTTGTCCCCTCGGGCTTCCATGCCGGCGGTTTGCGCTACCACGGCATGGCCCCGCTGGTGAGCCATCTGGTGCAGTTGGGGCAGATTGAGCCGATTGCCGTTCAGCAACTCGAGACCTTCGCCGCCGGCATTCAGTTCGCCCGCACCGAGGGCATCCTTCCCGCGCCCGAGGCCAACCACGCCATCGCCGGGGTGATCCGCGAGGCCCTGCGCTGCAAGGAAGAGGGCGTCAGCCGCACCATTCTCTTCAACCTCTGCGGCCACGGTCACTTCGATATGCAGGCGTACATGGACTACCGGGCCGGCAAGCTCCACGACTTCGAGTACTCCGATGCCGAGGTGGCCATGGCCCTGGCCGGGCTGCCCGTTGTGGGGTAGTGAAGCGGTCCGGGAGGGCCATGCCCTCCCGGAACCTCGCGTTAGCGGAAGGTTACCTGTATGTTCACAATCGGCCCGGGCGCTTCCACCACCACGTAGCGGCTGGGGCCGATGCTCTCCAGGCGCAGGGGCGCGGGCTGGCCGTTGAGGGTTACGGCGCGCGCCTCGCGGGCCAGGGGCGGCAGCAGCATGCGCGCCCGCAGCGTCTCGCCCGAGCCGGTGGCCTCCAGGGTGATGCGGCCCTCGGCGAGGCTGGTCGTGGGCGCGTAGCTCCAGCGGTAGGCTGCATAGCCATCGGAAGCGGCGTAGCGCGCCGAGGCATAGACAGAGGTGATCGTGTCACGGGGGGCGGCCAGCCAGCGCGGGCTGATAGTGGCGGCGTTGTAGGCGATTCCGTCGTCGCTCAACCCGGCGGCGCCCTCCAGCAAGGCGCCGAGCATGGCGCTCGAACCCCATCCGTCGGTGGGCAGGAACTCATTCGCCGGGGCCACTCCGCCGGTGGGGTAGTACCAGAGGTAGGTTGAACCGGTGCGGCTGATCAACTCGTGGTAGCGGTAGAGAATATCGAAGCCGTAGGACTCGTAGCCGAAGCGAAAGGCGCCCCGCGCCAGTTCGCCGCCGACGAGGGGCATCACACCGCCGTTGACGTACTCGCCCGGGCGCTCCCCCAGCCGCCCGGCGAGACCAAAGGCCCCCACGGGAAAGGGCGGGTCAATGCTGTACCACTCGGCGAAGGCGGTGCGTTCCGGGTCGTTCAGCCGCCGCTGGTACTCCGCCAGTATGGCGCGCCCCTGCTCCGCCGTCAGCACGCCGCGGTTGAGAGCGATGGCGTTGGAGAGGCTGAGTTGCCGCCCTTCGTCTACCCCGGGCACATCGAAGGGGACGAGTTTGACGTGATGGGTGTAGAACGCGCCGTTCCAGCTCAACCGGTTCAGGCGCACCATGATGTCGTTGGCGAGGGCGCGCCGCTGCGCCGCCAGCTCGCGTTGGCCCGCCTGCTCCTCCATGGCCGCCAGCGAGCGCAGGGCTTCCGCCAGGCCGGTGTTGTCGCCGTGGAAAATGCCCCAGCGGGTCTGCTCGTCAATCCAGTGGCGCGGCGCCGCCTGACCGGTATTCGGATCGCGGGTCGTGGGTCCGTACTCGAAGTCCCAGGTGTCAATCGTGAAGGGGCGCTTGACCAGGCCCAGGGTTGGCTCCCAGCGCAGGGGCGAGGTCAGCGTGTAGTGGATGGCCTTCTGCGCCGAGGGCAGCATGCGCAGCATCCAGGCGGTGTCGCCGGTCGTCTTCCAGGTCTCGTAGATCAACTGGACGTAGAGGTACTCCACGTCGGCTTCGACCGGTGTGCGCAGGGCGGCGATGTTCCACTCCGGGCGGGCGACAAAATCGGGCAGGCTGCCATCAGGGGCCTGGGCGCGGGCATTGGCCTCGATCAGGCTGGTCAGATCCGTTTCAAAATAGCGGAAGGCGCGGTTTTGATAGTAGTGATCGCGCAGCCAGAGCAGCGGGCTATCCGGCGAGCGGTAGCCGGTGACGGTCTGGCCCTCGAGCTGGTAGCTCAGTCGCTTGGCGGCCATAAAGCCGCGCACGCGGTCGTAGAGACCATCAAAGGCGGCGGCACCGGCGCGCACGGTCGTAGTCGCATCCAGACGGTAGAGCGGCCCCGCGGCCACCTGCGCGCCGGAGGGCAGGTACAGCGCCCCCCAGTGGGCGCCGAGGGCTCCGCGCGGGGTTACCTCGACCGCCCCGAAGCCGCCGGCCAGGGTGAAGGCGAAGCTGCCGGCGAAGCGTCCGCGCGCGTCGAAGACCAGCAGCGTGGCGGGGCCGCTATAGTCTTGAACGTTCACATTGACCACCACCGGCGTGAGGGGCTCCACCACGGGCCGGGCGCTGGCGAACGAGGCCCCACGCTGGGCGCGGACGGGAACGAGGGGGAATCCCATGGTCAGCAACACCACCAGCAGGGCTGCCAGAAGGGTACGGCGCGGGCGCGGCACAACACATCCTTTCCAGACACAGGCGAGCATTGATGCGTAATGCGCGGCCAGTATACCATGGGCGCAGTTGGGGGGGCGCAAATTGAAACCCGGGCGACCTTGCAGGACGGTATCACCCTCGCGCTGCAACTGGAACCGTAACAGGGAGGAACAAACGCTCGATGACCACGAGAAAGCGCATTCTGACTGGAGATCGGCCCACCGGCAAGCTGCACCTGGGCCACTACGTCGGCTCGTTGCAGAACCGGGTGGCTTTGCAGGATACCTACGAGTGCTTCTTTATCATCGCGGATCTGCACGTTTTGACCACCAAACCCACCCGCGCGGATATTGCCGAGATTCCCCAGAACATCCGCGATCTGGTGCTGGATCATCTTGCGGTGGGAATTGATCCCGAAAAGGTCACATTTTACGTGCAATCAGCGGTGAAGGAGATTTACCAGCTTAACCTGATCTTCGAGATGCTGGTGACGGTGCCGCGCCTGACGCGCCTGCCGAGCATCAAGGACATGGCTCGCAACGCCAACATTGACGAGGAACAACTGCCCTTCGGGCTGCTGGGCTACCCGGTGTTGCAGGCCGGGGACATTCTGATGCCACGGGCGCACCTGGTGCCGGTGGGCAAAGATAACGAGGCCCACGTGGAGATTACCCGCGAGATCGCCCGTCGCTTCAACTACCTCTACGGCGAGGTCTTCCCCGAGCCGGAGGCCCTGGTGCCCGAGGTGGGCACCCTCCCCGGCACCGATGGCCAGGGCAAGATGAGTAAGAGCGCCGGCAACGCGATCTTCCTCTCCGATGACGCGAGGACCGTGGAGCAAAAGGTGCGCGGGATGTACACCGACCCTAACCGCATCCGCGCCGACATCCCCGGGCGGGTGGAGGGCAACCCGGTGTTCGCCTACCACGACGCCTTCAACCCCGATGTCGAGGAGGTCAACGACCTGAAGGAGCGTTACCGCCAGGGCCGCGTGGGTGACGTGGAGGTGAAACGCAAGCTCTATACGGCCCTGGAGAACTTCCTGGCGCCCATCCGCGAGCGCCGCGCCCACTATGAGGCCAACCCGCGCCTCGTGGACGAGATCATCGCCGCCGGCAACGAACGAACCCGCGCCGTGGCCCGCGAGACCATCCACATGGTCGAGGAGGCCATGGGGCTGACGTACTTCCGTTGATGGCGCGTGACGCTGGAAAGCCATACCTATGTACACCCCGACACTGGAAGAGGTGCGCGCCCTGCGTGGTCAGGGCAACCTCTGCCCGATCTACCGTGAAATCCTGGCCGATCTGGAGACGCCCGTCTCGGCCTACCTCAAGGTGGCCCGGGGCGCCCATAGCTTCCTGCTGGAGAGTGTGGAGGGCGGGCAGCACATCGCCCGCTACTCCTTCATCGGCAGCGATCCCTATCTGACCCTGCGCCTCGACCGGGGCGTGGCCCAGGCCGTCCAGGGGGGCTACAAGCAGACGCTCAACTTCAGCGACCCCCTGGTGGTGCTGGGCAGTTACCTCAGCGCCTACCGGCCCGTGCGCCTGCCCGACCTGCCGCGCTTCGTCGGCGGGGCGGTGGGCTACCTGGGCTACGAGACGGTGAGCTACTTCGAGCGGCTGCCCGTGCCCGAACCCTGTGATTACCAGATGCCCGAGGGCTTCTGGATGTTCGTGGACACGCTGCTGATTTTCGACCACCTGCGCCACAAGCTCAAGGTGCTCTCGCACGTCCATCTGGACGCCGAGGACCTGGAGGCGGAGTACCGCCGCGCCACGGCGCGGATCGAGGCCCTGGTGGCCCGCCTGCGGCAACCCGTGCCGTCCGCCGCGCGTCTGGGGGCCCGTGAACTGGAGCCGCGCAACTACGAGCCCCATTCGCCGGTGGAGCCGCCGCACCCGCGGCCCGCGCCCGTCTCCAACCTCACCCGCGAGCAGTACCACGCCAATGTGCTGCGGGCCAGGGAGTACATCCTCGCCGGCGACATCTTCCAGGTGGTGCCCTCGCAACGCTTCACCCGCCCCACCGGTGCCGACCCGGTGACGATCTACCGCGCCCTGCGCACGATCAACCCCTCGCCGTACATGTTTCTGCTGCGCACCGGCGAGGGCGACCTGGTGGGCGCCTCGCCCGAGTTGCTGGTGCGCGTGCAGGAGGGCGAGGTGCAGACCCACCCCATTGCCGGCACGCGCCGCCGCGGGCGCGACATGGCCGAAGATGCCGCCCTCGCTGAGGAGTTGCTGAACGACGAGAAGGAGCGCGCCGAGCATCTGATGCTGGTGGACCTGGGGCGCAACGACATCGGGCGGGTGAGCGAGCCGGGCACGGTGCGCGTACCCACCTTCATGATCGTCGAGAAGTACAGCCACGTGATGCACCTGGTGAGCCACGTCACCGGGCGTCTGCGGAGCGACATGACCGCCCTCGACGCGCTGCGGGCCTGCTTCCCGGCGGGCACGGTGAGCGGGGCGCCCAAGATCCGCGCCATGGAGATCATCGCCGAACTCGAAGGCGCGCGCCGCGGCGTCTACGCCGGCTGCGTGGGCCATGTCGGCTTCAACGGAGACCTGGACACCTGCATCGCCCTGCGCACCCTGGTTATCCAGAACGGCGTGGCCTATATGCAGGCCGGCGGCGGCGTCGTGGCCGACAGCGACCCCGAGGCCGAGTACCAGGAGAGTTGCAACAAGGCCGCGGCGCTCCTGCGGGCCATTGATGTGGCCGAGGAACTGGTGTGAGCAGGGGGAAACCGGGTTTCCCCATATCTTCTACGGCCCTTGCCCGCTGACCAGCAAGTAGACCACCATGATCATCACCAGCGGCGCCAGGCCCATCAACAGGGCCAGGCCGCTGACCAGCACCACCCGCTGCGGCCCGCGCCCGTCAATAAAGCGACGCGTAATCACCACCAGCAGCCCGACCGCGCTGCCCAGGGCCGCGACTATGGTGCAACCCATGCACAGCGCCGTCCGAAAGGGAGCCTCCTGCTCCAGCCCGGCGCGCAACTCCCACGCCAGCACGGCGCTCAGGCCCCCCGCGCCCAGCAGCGCCGCCAGCGTCGCTGCGCCGATCAACCAGGGCCAGAGACGGGGGTTGTTCATAGGTTTATCCTGATGTGAAAATGGGGAAACCAGGTTTCCCCACGCCCCTGCCGGAAGAGGAAGGAGCATCAGGCATGCACTATGTGCGGCTGTTCGACCTGATCCGGGTCGTGCTCCAGCCGGTACCGCTCGCGCAGCGCATCAATACTCACCAGGTTGCCCGCCTCATCCTCGCAGTACCAGAACTCCCAGCCGTTGAAGGCCGGCTTGTTCTGCGCCAGGGCGGCGATCTGGTGGATCGAGCCGGAGGTATCGCCCCACAACAGGTGCCCGTCGGCCTTGACTGTCGCCGCCACCCGGCGATCCCTGGAAAAGACCCGCTGGCCCACCGCGAGGTACTGCGCCTCGACCAGTTGCCCGAAACTGACGCGCGGCGCGGTGCGCCTGGACCGGGTGATCAGTTCGGCCTCGCCAGGGAGGCGCACTGCCACACTCGCCAGCCTGCGCCAGGCAATCTCAACGTAGGCTGGTTCGAGTTCAACGCCGATGAAGTTGCGACCGAGTTTGCGGGCCACTGCGCCGGTGGTGCCGGTGCCGAAGAACGGGTCGAGCACCACATCGCCGGGGTTGCTGGAGGCCAGGATCACCCGGTACAACAACGCTTCAGGCTTCTGGGTGGAATGGGCCTTCTTGCCGTTGAGCTTCACCCGCTCCGGGCCGGTGCAGAGGGGAATGCGCCAGACGTTCTGCATCTGCTTTTCATCATTCAGATGCTTCATGGCGTGGTAGTTGAAGATGTACCGCTTCTGATCGGCCGCTTTTTTGGCCCAGATCAGGGTCTCGGTGGCATTCTGGAAGCGCGTGCCACGAAAATTGGGCATGGGGTTGGTTTTGTGCCAGATGACATCGTTGAGAATCCAGTAGCCCAGATCCATCAGGATGGCCCCGACACGGAAGATATTGTGATACGAGCCGATCACCCAGATCGTCCCATCGTCCTTCAGCACACGGCGGCATTCACCGAGCCAGGCGCGCGTAAAGGCGTCATAGTCAGCGAAGCCGGCAAACCGATCCCACTCATCATTAACCCCGTCAACCACCGTCTGGTTTGGGCGCAGCAGGGAATGCCGAAGCTGCAAGTTATAGGGTGGATCGGCGAAGATCAGATCCACCGACCGGTCGGGAAAGGTCCTCAACACCTCGACGCAGTCGCCCTGAATAATGGTATTGAGGGGGAGTTGCGAACGGTCAGTCTGGTTTTGGGAAGACGTACGGGGCATGATCGTGGTAGCGTGCACCTAGGAGAGCGGGCCTTTGCCGATGAAGCGCCGCATTCGCCAATTGTACGCGCCTGGCCGATCGTCGTCAAACCCGCGGTTCCGGGAACAGGCGGACCCCGCAACCCGCGCCAGGGGCAACGTGACCGGGTAGAGCTAGCGTGGGAACGTCATTCGTAAGCCAGCACCTCACGCACGGTCAGGCGCGTGGCCGTCCGTGCGGGCAGCAGGCTCGCCGCCATGGCGATCAGCAGCGCTGCCACGAGCCAGGCCCCGACGGCGGGCAGGGCGTAGACCCAGCGCAGCGGTATGTTGAGCAGGCTTTTTCCGAATCCGTAGCACATGGCGTAACTCAGCGGCATCGAGAGCAGTGTGCCCACGAGCCAGGCCAGCAGCGCAATCGCCACGCTCTCGCTGGCAATGACGCGCTGGATCGCCCCATCGCTGGCGCCGATGGCGCGCATGATCCCGATCTCGCGGGTGCGCTCCAGCACGTTGATGCTCATCGTCCCCGCCAGGCCCAGCCCGCCGACCAGGCCGATGAGCAGGGCCAGGATCGAGAGAACGACGCTGATCAGGTTGAACCGCTCGGCCAGAATGGCCCGATCCTCCGAGCGGCTGTGGATGACCCGCACGTCGAAACCGGCATCGGCCAGCCGCCGTTCCAGGGCCGTGACCATCGCGCCATGGCCGGCGGCGTCGTGGATGGTGGTGGCCACGCGCAGCGTATCGCTGCGACCCGCCCCGCCCTGCGTCGCCGTGTAGCCGTCGAGGGTCATGTACACCCAGACCGGGTTGACCGGCGGCATAATCTCTTCGATCAGGCCCACGACCTGGAAGGTGGACGTCTTGCCGTTAATCTCCAGGTGGATGGGATCGCCGACGCCGATGCCCCGCTCTTTGTAGGTGATGTTGGTGCTCAACACCACGGCCTGGGTATCGCCGGGGCGCAACCAGCGCCCTTCGGCCATGCGTGGAGCGTACATGGTCGTGTCGGCGGGCATGGCCCGCACGGCCATGGCCTCGCCGGTGCTGCCATCGGCCCGCATGGGGAAGGCCGTAGTGCGGAGCAGACTCTCGACCTCGGTCACGCCGGGCGCGCTCGCCACGACCGAGGCGATCCGCTCCGCGCGGTAGGGGCGGCTGAACTGGATCTCGATGTCGTAGCGCTGCGAGGCGATGCTGGCGTCGAGAGTGGCGAACAGCGACAGGCGCAGGGTCATCGCCGCAACGAACACCGCCCCGCCGAGGGCCAGGGCAAACACCGTGCGCGCCAGGCGCGCCCGGCGGCGAAAGGTGTTGCGGAGCGCCAGGCGCGTGGGGCGCCCGAGGAACGTGAGCCGGCCAATCAGCCCGTCCAGGGGCGTGGAGGTCACCGGCGCGGTCGTGGCGCCGGCCAGGGCCGCGTGCGCGGGCTGCCTGACCACCGCACGAATGGGCAACCCGGCCGCGACCAGCGGCACGAGCAGCGCGGCGATCAGTTCGATCACCAGCACCTCGGGCGGCAGTCTGGTAGCGTGGAGGTCAACGTTGAGTTGCCCGGCCAGGAAGCGCGAGAGCGCCCTGGCGCCAAGGGCGCTGAGCGGCGCCGCAAGCAGCAAGGCCAGGGCGCCGAAGGCCGCCGCCAGTCCCAGGTAGAGCCGGGCGATCTGCCCCGCGCCGGCCCCGATGGCCTTCATCACTCCGATCTGGCGCGTCTGCTGCGTCAGGATCGCATTGATGGTATTGATAATCAAAAAGGTGCTGATCACCAGCGCCAGCGAGCCGATGGTGGTCATAATCGCCATCATCGTCGGCAGCAGGATCTCGACGGGATGCTGGAGCGGCGGGGGGATCTCGACGGTGTGGACTTCGCGGCCGCTGCGTTTCAACAGGCGCTCCACGGCGGCGGCGACGTGGCGAATGTGCTCCGGGTCAGTGCGGTCCCCCTCCACAACGATGGCGAGTTGCTGGTAGCCCCGCGTTCCGCCGAGCCATTCGAGCGTGTCGAAGGTGATGTAGCCGAAGACCTGACCGCTAATCACCGCTGGCGGCAGGCTCAGGTCATGGGTCAGTCCGGCCACCGGCAGTTCACGGGCGTGCTGGCCCGGCAGGGCGATATGGAGCGTGTCGCCGAGCGCGGCCCGCGCCCTGGCGGTTGACGCGCGCTCGATCAGTACAGCATGATCAGGAGGGGGCCAGGCCCCCGCGTAGGGTCTGACGATGCTCACCTCCATTGCGCCATCGTCGGGCAGCACGTACAATACGGCTTCCTGCCAGGCGTTCGGGCCGACCTGGATACGCGCCGGGACCGCGCGGCGACCCTGGGCCTGGGCCACGCCGGGGACGTCCCGTGCCGCCTCGACCAGTTCATCATCGAAGGGCACGGTGGTGATGATTGCGCTGGGGGGGTTGGTGGCAAGAAAACTGGCGCGCAACTCGCGCTGCAAGGTGATCCGCGTGGCCATAATCGTGCCAAACACGAAAACGCCTACCGTGATTGAGAGCACCACCAGCAGGGTGCGAGTAGGGGTGTGGATGAGGTCACGCTTGACCTTGCGCCAGCGCACACCAGCCATAGGAGGCATCTCCCGATGTTTACGAAGACGGGTTCACACTCAGATTAAGAGCATGTCCGGAACCTCCCTGGGAGGGTCTGGGAGGGCGCTGCCTTCTCAGGAACGCTCCTTCCTCGCTCGTCTGGAGAAGAGCGGGGAAACCAGGTTTCCTCACCCCCCTGCCGGAGGGGAGTCGCGGCGGGCGCAGCCCGCCGCACCTTACTGCACATGGTAACGCAAAAGGTCGCGCAAAGGAGCTTCTATGCGCCTCTCTTCTAACCCCGTCCTGACGCGCGAGTTGCGCGGACGCATCCGCGGCAAGCGCGCGATGGTCATGCTGGTGGCTTACCTCGCCATCACCGCCCTTGTCACCCTGCTGGTCTATGCCGCGTCGGCCAGCGCGTTCGAGCGCGGCATCAACGACCCCGAGGCCGGTCGCGGCATTGGCAAGGGCATCTTTCTCACTGTCATGGTGGCGACGCTCGTGCAGGTCTGTGTGATCAGCCCCGCGCTCACTGCCGGAGCGATCTCCGGCGAGAAGGAGCGCCAGACCTACGATCTGCTGCTCATCTCGCTGCTCTCGCCCTGGCAGATCGTCGTGGGCAAGCTGGTCGCGGCGCTGGGCTTTGCCTTGCTGCTGATCATCGCCGCCCTCCCGCTGGCGGGCCTGGCCTTCCTCTTCGGCGGCGTCAGCGGCGCGGAGTTGATCATCGGCGTCATCGGCATCCTCGTCACCGCCGTGAGCTACGCCACCGTCGGGTTACTGGCATCGGCGCTGATGCGCTCGACACTCTCGGCCACGGTGCTGGCCCAGGGCATCGTGATCGCCCTGTTACTGGGGGTGCCGTTTCTGTACGTGGTCATCTCCACGCTCACCGATGCTTTCAACGGCCCCTTTGATCGATGGTACGTCTACGTGATGGGCCTGTTCCTCTCCATCCACCCCTTTATCGCCCTCGGCATCACCGCGGCATCGCTCGCCGGCGGCGAAAATCCCTTCTTCTTCGACATCCCTACCCGCACGGGCCAGGTGGTTGTGCCTTCACCCTGGATGGTCTACGTAGCATTGTCGTTGCTTGTCACGCTGGTCTGTCTGTTGCTCTGCATACGGCTGCTCAGGCCGGTGGAGTATGCCGCGCCGCGTCCTAAAACGTCTTCGCGGCCCTAGTCACGCGGCGCGGCCCTCTGCGATTGTTCCGCCCGCGGCGGGTAAACGCCTGGCGAAGCAAGGACACCCCCCTGCCGCCGTGGGCGGAACGGGAGTGGGTGGGGTGAGGATCGCAACGCATTGGAAGGCCGAAAACCCCTCCTCGCTCGAAAAACCCTCCACCTGAGAGGGCTACGCCGCCCCACACCTCTCCAAACTAGGGAACGCCAAGCAGCTCCACCGCGTCTATTTCCGCCCAGGTAGCCCCGGGCCGCTGGTCCACCGTCAGGCGGGCGCCGACGATGCGCGTCAGGGTCTGGGCGAAGGTGACGCTCAGTACGCCGGGGCACGTCTCCGCCGGGGCCGGGGTGGCGGTGTAGACGGTTCGGGCCTCGCCGCGCTCGTCGAGCAGGTCGATCTTGCTGATGAAGCCGGGGTTGTAGCTCTGGTGGACGTTGATGCCGACCGCGAACACCGGGGTGGCAAAGCGCACCTCGAGGGTCTCGACAGTGTTCGGCGCGGCGGCGGCCCAGGCATTGGGACTGTCCTGGCAGCCCTCCACGTCGGGCGGGCCGGTGACCCCGGCGGGGTCGTAATCAGGGGCGTAGAACGTGCTGGCGCTGGCCTCGCCGGCCCACTGGCGCAGCAGATTTTCGCTGGGAAGGGCCACGCCAGGCGTGCCCGTGGCCGGCTGGGCCAGCGCGGTGGCCACGGCGGCCTCGTCGGTGCTGAGACGCAGGGCGGTGACGGCGCTGTACTCGCCGCTGTTGTCGCTGACCCAGACCACGCCGCCCGGTCCGACGGCGATGCCGTTGGGCAGGCTGAACGCGCCGGGCGCGGGGATCTTGCCCGGCGCGCCCGCGCCCCCGCCCCGCGCGATGACCAGGCCCGACGGGGCCAGTTTGAGCACCCCCGCCGCGTAGGTGGCGACGTAGATATTGCCCTGCTCATCCAGGTCAATCGCGCCGCCGGCGAAACTCTCGCGGGCGGCGGGATCGCCGAAGCGGGCCACCTCCGCGCCGCGCGGGTCGAGCTTGACCACCACGCCGCTGAAGCTATCGGCCAGGTAGACAAAGCCCGCGCCGTCCACTGCCAGGTCGGCGGGCGCGAGATCGGCGGGCAGTTCAATGCGTTCGCGCAGGTTGCCCTCCGGGTCGAAACGCGCCACACTGCTCACCACGCGCCCGCTCTCCGGGCCAGGGCGGGTATCGAGGGCGTAAATGCTGCTATCCGGCCCCAGGGCGATGCGCTGGGGCGACGAGAAGCCGAACTGCTCCGGGGCATTGCCGGGACCGCCCCAGCGCCCCACGAACGTGCCGTCGGTGCGGAAACGGGCGACAGCGTTGCGCCCGTAATCGGCCACGAACAGGTCGCCATCGGGGGCGCGCGCCACATCATAGGCCTCGAGCAACTCCTCGCCGCCAAAGGTTCCTATGAGCGCGCCGTCGGGGGCGAAGACCCACACGCCCTGGCTTCTCTCGGCCAGATAGAGCGTACCATCGGGGGCAGTAGCCAGACCCCGGGCCGAAACGAAGCGCCCTCGGGGCGGCCCATCGCTACCGCCGAGGCGTAACACGAACCCCGCCGGCCCGGTGGTGAGGATCGGCGGCTGTTCGGCCCGTTGTCCTGCTGGAGGTGTTGCGGTCACTGGCTGGAAGAAGCGCACACTGGCGAGGATCGCCGCGTACAACTCGGCGCCGCCAGCAGCCCATGCTTCAGGCGCCGCCTGCCCGAGCACCCGCACCGCCGTGTTGGGGCCAATCAGCACCGTAAGCCGCCCGGCGCCCCCGGTGGCGCTCAGTTCGGCGGAGAGACCGGGGTAACCGTCCACGCTGATGGCGCTGGTGGGGCTGAGGAGATAGCCGGCCTCCTGGGCCGCGCTGCTGCTCACCTCGAAGAAACTTTCCGGATTCTCGACCGCTCCCGGCCCGAAGCGGGTCGCCAGCACCTCCAGGGGCGTAGCGTCAACCGTCACCAGCAGTTCGTCGCCGGGCGCCACACCGGCCAGCGTGGTCGCACTGGGGGCCAGGGTCGCGGTGGACGATAGCACCCGGGTTGCCCACCCATCGGGGTAACCCAACGCGACCCCGGCCTCCTCCAGCCGCAGGGTCGCGTCGAGGCGTATCGGCGTTGGTGACGGTGGCGGGACGGTGGCGACCGGCGCCGGCGTCGGTGCGGGCGCGGCGGGCAACCCGGGAGCGCAGGCCGCGAGCAACACGGCCGTCAGGGTGCAGTACCCCGCCCAACGCAACAATGAGATAGACGTTCTCAACATTGTTCACGTACCTTGAACCGAGACTTCCTACCGGGCAGCACCCGCATCGCGGGCAGCGGCGCAACACGTCGAGAAGGCTCATTACCGCGTGTCTGCGTGCCAATCTTCCAGGCGATCTGTTCGAGCATCATAGGACGCCGGCCATTCCTACGCCGGCTCATTCAAAATCAAAGCTCCACAGTCCAGAATCGTCCTGGGCGCAATACGTTTCACCTACGCGCGTTGCCCCCTGTCACACCTCCCTTGCTGGGGGAGGGCTTCCGGCTCCGCTCCCCGTTGAGCGGTCAGGAGGCATACCGACGGCTCGCCAGCGGGTACCCGCCGCGTGTAGCCGTGCTCCTCCCTCCAGCGGGGGGGGGGGCGGAAGGGGGGCCATGCCGTGAGCCCTGGCTTATGTGCAAGGTATTGGTCCTAGGTCTCGCGCTCGCTCGTCGCCTGTGACCTGTCTCCCGTAGCGCGATCGTTCCGGCCCGGCGTCTGATCGTACAGATAGACCTGCTGGGTCGGATAAATAATGTCAATCTCCTCGGCGCGGAAACGCTCAATCAGCGCCAGGTTGATCGCATGCTGAACATCCATGTACACCTGAAACTCTGGCGAGAGCACGAAGTAAACGACTTCATAGACCAGATCATACGCATCAATCCGGGCCAGATGGGCCCGGTCGAAGCGCACCTGCTCCTGGGTCTCGATGATCGAACGGATGATGCCCGGAATGGCCCGCAGGGTGTCAATGCCGGTTTCATACGAAACACCGATCGAAAAAACGATCCGTCGCTCCTGCATCCGCCCGAAGTTGCGAATACGGCTCCCCAGCAGGTCGGT
This sequence comes from uncultured Chloroflexales bacterium, assembly GCA_937918935.1. Lineage (GTDB taxonomy): Bacteria > Chloroflexota > Chloroflexia > Chloroflexales > Chloroflexaceae > JACAEO01. The sequence goes on from CAKZSI010000028.1 coordinate 109,734, forward strand.
ATTCGAGAAGATCAACTGCTCGCCCGAAACACTGCGCACGCGGGTGGTTTTCAGGCCGATCTCTTCGACCGTCCCCGTTTCGCTCCCCACACTGATGAAGTCGCCCACGACAAACGGCTTGTCAAGCGCGATGGAGAGCGAAGCAAAGAGATCGCCGAGGATGTTCTGCACCGCCAGGGCGATGGCGATGCCGCCAATGCCGACACTGGCCAGCAGGGCCGTCACCTCGACGCCGGGAATGTTATCGAGGATGAGCAAAAAGAGCAGCACGTAGAGCGCCAGCCGGGCGACGAAACCGAACAGCCGGGCCGTGCCGGCGGCGGCCGGGTCCTGCTGGCGGGCCTCGTAGCGCGCCATCCAGCGGGCGATCAGCGTGTTGCCCCAGATGCCCAGTTGCACCAGGAAGAGGATGATCGCCCCGGCGCGGAGGAAGGCTTTGACCCGCGGATCGAAGGCCAGCGTCAGGCTGCCGGCGTAAAGGGCCAGCAAGAACACGATGGGCTGCGCCGTGGTTCGGGTTACCGCGTGGCCTATGTCGTCAAGGATGACGTTGGTGATCGGCGGGCCGAAACGCAGGCGCCGGCTGAAGATCCAGCGCCCGATGGCGAAGCCAAGCAGCACGAGGACCACAGCCAGCAGCGCCAGCAACCAGCGCAGCAGCGTATTGCCGAGGATCACCTGGTCGAGGAGAGGGAAATCAGGCATAAGACTGCAAATGAAGCTCCGTTCCCACCAGTACCTGCCGTGAGGGGCTGTGAACGGAGCGATAGATCACACAGCCTTATGATAGCAGATGTTCTTCAGGTAAAAATAGGCCGAACGGGAGTGGGACAGGCTATTTCCAGATCCGCTGCGCCCCGCCAGCGTGCTCTGTGGTGAACCTGAACCAGCACCGCAGCGGCTCGCCAGGTTTCTCGTGTATCATGAGCAGTATGGCGACCACAGACGAATTGCGTTTCATCGCCCTGTTTGCCAGCCTCGACGCGCCGACCCTTGCCGACACGGCGCGCCGGGTGCGCCGGTGTACCTTTCGCCCTGGACAGCACATCATGCTTGAAGGCGAGCCGGCGCCCGGTCTGTTCATGGTGCTGCGCGGGCGCGTGCGGCTCTCCCGCACTGCACCCGACGGGCGCGAACAGGTGCTGGCCATGGTCGGCCCTGGCGAGCACTTCAACCCCGTGCCGCTCTTCGACGGCGGCCCCAATCCCACCACGGCAAGGGCGATGAGCCCCGTGGTCTGCCTGTTGCTGCCCCGTGAGGATCTACTGGCCCTGATCCGCCGCCATCCCGACCTGGCGCTGGCCGCCCTGAGCGCCATGGCCGGGCAGTTGCGCGAGCTGGTGACCCTGGTGGAGGATCTGGCTTTCCGTTCGGTGCGGGCCCGCCTGGCCCGGCTGCTGCTGGCCGAGGCCGGTGAGGGCGCCGCCGAACTGACCCATCAGGAACTCGCCGAACGCACCGGCACCGTCCGCGAGATCGTCGGGCGGGCGCTACGCCGCCTGGCCGAGGAGGGCCTGGTGCGCCTCGAACGTGGCCGAGTCATCGTGCTTGACCCGGTGGGCCTGGCCCGTGTGGTTGAGGAGTAGGCCGCGCGCACTTTTCCGCAGGGGTATGGGTGGGGGAACTCCCCTCAGTAATCTGGGAAGTCAGTGTCCTGGCATTTCCGCCCCCCTGGCGGCCCCCCGATTGACCCGCAACGCTGGTCTCCAGAGGGAGGAGGGAGCGCCGCTCCCTCCCAGGAACCGGAATGAGACTTTAGTAGTAGATCGTCGCCGCTGAACTTAGTAATCTGTGTCTGAACAACCATCAGGGAGCGCCGTCGGGCGTCACCGTATAGTGTTCCTGGAGGAGTAGAGCCGTGGCGTACATCATTGCTGAGCCGTGTATCGGAACGAAGGACGCGTCGTGTGTGGCTGTCTGCCCGGTTGACTGCATCTACGAGGGTGAGGATCAGTACTACATCAACCCCGACGAGTGCATTGACTGTGGCGCCTGCGAGCCTGAGTGCCCCGTCGAGGCCATCTTCCCCGACGACTCCGTCCCGGAGCAGTGGAAGAGTTATATCGAGAAGAACCGCAATTTCTTTGGCGCCTGAACACAGGCTATAGCCGCGATAGGTTGGGAGGGCGAAGCCCTCCCAACACGATTCTTCAGGGGAGTCCGGGGGGTGCCTGGCTCATCTGACAATCCCGTTCCGGTGCGGTGCGGGGAAGCCGCGCCGCACTGGAACGGGACACATTGTAGGGGCCTGCGGTCCCCGCACTTCCCATCGAGGCAAAGTCTCAAGGTCGTGTAGGCGGAGATGTCGCTGAATGCGCTACCGGGTTTCCCTCAAGAGGTGCGCGTAATCTTCGGGCGTGTCCACATCTTCCAGAACTGCGGGGTCATCCACATCGATCCAGTGCATTGCATCGGCGTAGCGGGCCAGCACCGGACGCGCTCCCAGGTCTCCCTCCAGGGAGCGCACCTCGGCGAACAGACGCTGCGCCAGCAACACCGGTGTGCCCCGCTGCCCCCGGTAGCGTGGCGCTACCGTCACGGCCTCCGGCGCGGCCTCGAACGCGGCAATGAGGCGGTTAATCAACTCTGCGGTGACACGAGGCTGATCAACCAGCAGCACCACCGCGGCGCCAGCGCTGGCGGGCAGAGCTTCAAGGCCGCAACGCAGCGAAGCCGCCTGCCCGTGGGCGTACTCCGCACATACCACCTGCCGTAGTGCGCCATTCAGATCTTCTAGCGTCCTGGCCACCTCCTCAGCATAGGCCCCCAGCACCACGACCAGTCCCGCCAGGCGGCTCGCCAGCGCGACTTCGGCGACGTGGCGCGCCAGCGGACGCCCGTGCCAGGGCAGCAATTGCTTGGGGCGGCCCATGCGCGTCGAGCGCCCCGCGGCCAGGAGGAGGCCATAAATGGCGTTGCTTCGCTCCTTCGTCCATCGGGGTGAAGGTTGCGCCATCTCAAACCCTCCTGTCGGGCAGGGGCATAGGGCAACATGGTTGACCGTATGTTGAGGCGAAACAGCTTTCGCTTCAACACCACCGGTGACAAAAAAAAGGTAGACTGGGAGGCGAAGCCCTCCCAGTCCCTTCCATGCGGGGCCTATGTTCACATCAGCGTCAGGGCCGGGCAGCAGCTAATCTGCCGTCGCCTCGCGTTCGACGGGGCGGGCGCCGGTCTCGCGCCAGTTGACGTTAGGCAGTATCAGGTGAGGCTTAATGTTGTGGCGATAGCGCTGCACCACATGAATGACCGACTCGAGCAGCGTATCGCTGAGATAGTGCGGCTGCAGGCCAAGGCTGAGCAGGCTGGTATTGACGGCGTTGTAGTAGTGCGCCTCCTTCTCGACGCGGGGATTGGGAAGGTGATGGATGGCGACCTCCAGGCCCAGTTCGCGCCCGGTCGTCTGCACGGCCTCGGCCAGTTGCAACACGCTGAACTGCTCGGTGAACTGATTGAAGACCCGGAACTCGCCGGGAGCGGCGGGGTTGAGCATAGCCAGTTCGACGCAGGCCAGAGTGTCGCGGATATCGAGGAACCCGCGGGTCTGCCCACCCTCGCCGTAGACCGTGAGCGGCACGCCGGCAACGGCCTGCACCAGGAAGCGATTGAGCACGGTGCCAAACACCGCGTCGTAGTCGAAGCGTGTGCGCAACCGTTCATCGATCAAAATTTCGTCAGTATCTGCCCCGTATACCACGCCCTGGTTGAGATCGGTGGCGCGGAGGCCCCAGATCCGGCAGGCGAAATGGATATTGACGCTGTCGTGCACCTTCGAGGCGTGGTACCACGAACCGGGCATCTTGGGGTAGGGCAGCGTGTCGGTGCGGCCCTTGTGCGTAATGGTTATATAACCCTCTTCGATGTCGATGTTTGGCGTCCCATACTCGCCCATGGTGCCAAGCTTGATCAGGTGACAATCGGGCGCGTACTCGGCGATGGCGTAGAGCACGTTCAGCGTCCCTGCGACATTGTTCACCTGCGTATAGACGGCGTGGCGGCGGTCGATCATCGAATACGGGGCGGCGCGTTGCTCGCCGTAATGCACGATCGCCTCAGGCTGGAACTCCTGCACCACCGGTCCGAAAAACGTGTAGTCACAAATGTCGCCGATATGAGCGGCAATCTTCCGGCCGGTCAGCGCTTCCCAGAGACCGACGCGTTCTTGCAGCGAGGCGATGGGCACGAGGCTCTCGGCGCCGAGTTCATTGTCGTAGCCGCGGCGGGCCATGTTGTCAACCACCGCCACGTCATGACCGCGCGCCGACAGGTGCATTGCGGTAGGCCACCCCAGGTAACCGTCGCCGCCAAGGATCAGCACACGCATCGAAGATTCTCCTCTGCTTTTCCGCGCGAGTTGTCGGCGAGGCACGTTCGCCTTCGCCAGCGCGTGGACGCGGCTGCCCACGAGCGCGCCTATGATACCGGTTCACGTGCCAGCGCGCAAGTAAGGCCGAAGGAGTGGCGCAGGCACTCCTTCGGCCCTACGCAGACCCGCGCTTCTGCCAGTACCGCGCCAGGCCACGCCAACTCAACGCCAGGTCGCCCGTCTGTTGGGCCAGCACGGCCCGTTCGGGCGCGCTGAGGCTGGCAATCTCGGCGGCGCCGAGGGCTTCCAGCGCCGCGATCTGCTCGGCTTCGCTGCGCCCATGGCGCAGCCCGTCGCGCACCAGTTCGGCCCATTGCAGTAGCCGTTCGCGAAAGTCGGCCAGGTGGAACCCCACGTCGTTGAAGGCGCCAAAATGGGTCAGGCAGAGCCACTGCGGCGTCAGGGCGGCGATCATATCGAGCGTTCGCAGCCAGGCCTCGACATCAACATCGGGGGGGGGCGTGGCCGGGCGGGTGAAGGACCTGCCTGGCAGGCGCACACCGGTATTGTCGCCCACGAATGCCGCGCCACTCTGCTCATCGAACCAGACCAGATGGTGCTTGGCGTGCCCGGGGGCATCGTAGGCCCGCAGTGTCCGCCCGCCGAGACGCAGGCTCTCGCCACCTACCAGGGTAGAGATGACCCCTGCCGGCACGGGGATGGTACGGCCCCAGAGGGCCTCCAGACGATCGCCCCAGAGCATCTCGGCGCTGCTGACCAGCCGGGAAGGGTCAATCAGGTGCGGCGCACCCTTCTGATGAACGTGGACCTGGACGTGGGGGTTACGGGCGAGGATCATGCCGGTGGCCCCGGCATGGTCGAGGTGGATGTGGGTCAGCACCACATGGCGAAAGTCTTCCAGGGTCAGGCCATGGGCCTGGACCCCGGCCTCAAGGCTGGGCAGGGTGCCCGCCGGACCCGGATCCACCAGGGCGGGCTCATCACCCAGAAGGACGAAACTCGCCACCACATGGGCGCGGCCCATGTGATGCGTGTCAATGACGGCCACGCCGTCGGGGTGGTGTAAGGATTCCATGGCCGCCATCATACCATGGTTCGACGGTGAAAATGGGCGGTTGGATGGGGGTAGGAAAACCCGCTTTCCCCACCTTTGAGCGCCCCCCGCCCCCCTTCGGCGCCGCTCAGGGCAAGCCGTTCCGCATGCGGGAGCGGGGGCATGCGCCATCACTCCTCGCGCTGCTCATCGGGGGCCGGTTCGCGGCGGGGGCCAGCAACACGGGCAGGGCGGCTCTGCCACTCGCCGAGGAGCACCCGCGCCTGATCGGCGCTCAGGGCGCTGCTGTCAACCCCGAAACGGCGAACCAGTTCCTCTTCCAGGTCAAGGCCGCGCGAGTGGGCCAGTCGCGCCAGGGCCTGCAACTGCTTCTCGGTCGCCTGCGGGGCGCCGTTGGTGACGCTGCGCACCTCTTCGGGGCCGCGGGGCCGCGGTTCGACGGCGTAGCGGGCGCGCTCTTCGGCCAGTCGCTTCAGGCCGTCAATGAAGGTCGAAGCCTGGCCCTTGGTCATTGTCACCAGGTCCACGCCATGCTCGCCGGCAAAGGCGGCCAACTGATCGCTCGTCCAACTCAACTGGTCCTGGAGCGTTGCGATGTAGTTACGCTGCTTCTCGCTGGCGGGCGCGTCGGGATCGCGCACCATGATCGCCGGATGCGCCCCCTGGGCCTCGCGCACACTGGCAACCTGCTGTTCGATCGCCTCGCGTTGCGCACGGTAGATGCGCCAGCCGAGGTCAACGGCCCGCTGAACCTCCTCATCGCTGGCGTCAATGGGCAGGGTAATCGTTTCTTCAAGCGTGATATAGTCTTCGCCCAGGCGTACAGCCGCGCGATAGGTACGCGTGACCGTACGCTCGTCGCCATGGGGGGTGGTCATAGCTGCGCTCCTTGGAGGGGCGCCAGCAGGGGGGCGCCGCTGCCGGTATCTATTTCTCCGACGCTCCGTATCCGATCGCGTTTATCACCCGGGTTGGTGAGGAGGCGGCCTCCTCCCTGTCGTCCGGCCTGCGGGCAGGTGTGTAAGGAGTATAGCACATTTGTACGAACTCGACAAGAGGCCCGCAACTTGACAATCTCCCGCCGATCCGCTAGACTGCGCAACTGTTACCATCCAAAAATGTATATAATATTTGGTAACGTGTGATGCCGTGACGCATTCCACGGACAGCTCTCACGCTCAGAGTTGAGGCCTGCCCACCGGTAGGGAACAAAGCTCCGAAAGGGGGTGGGATGCGCTATTGTTGCGATGGCGCGCATAGGGCATGGGGTGGCGCCCCACAAACACTGGCCGACGCGCCTGCCTTCGGGCAAGGCATGAACCCGCGGTGCTACGGTTCGTGCCGGTAAGGATTAAAGGTTCGGGCCGGTTGCGCCCGACACAGATGCTCTGCAAGTCGTAAGGAGTGATCACGCCATGATGCGACGATTGAGTTTGCTGATGCTGGTTGCGCTGCTGGGCGCGCTGCTTGCCGCCTGCGGCGGCGCCCCTGTCGCACAGCCGACTGCCGCGCCCACCGAGCCGCCTACGGCGGCGCCTACGGAAGCTCCAACTCAGGCTCCTACAGAAGCTCCTACTGCGGCGCCGACCGCCGCTCCTGCTCCGACGAAGGCCCCTGAGGCGGCCTCGGGTACGATAGTTGACTACGTCGGCGAGTGGGCCGCCAGGTTGAGCGGCGAAATCGGCACGATCAAGATCGCCTCGCAAAGCCCCTTGAGCGGCGGGCAGGCTGCCCTGGGCACCGGCATCCGCAACGGCGCCGAGCTGGGTATTACCCAGGCCAATGCACTGCTCAAGGACGCCGGCATCCAGTTTGAACTGGCGCCCTTCGATGACCAGGCCAAGCCCGAGGTTGGCACGGCCAACGCCAAGAACATCGTCTCCGACGCCGATATCCTCTGCGTGGTGGGGCACCTCAACTCGGGCGTGGCCCTGGCTTCGCTGCCTGACTACAAGAGCGCCTCGCTGCCGATGGTCTCGCCGGCGAACACCAATCCGAACATCACCGAGGGCGGCTATGAAGTGGCCTTCCGCATCGTGGGTCGCGACGATGTGCAGGGAACGGTGGGCGAGCAGTTCGCGCGCGAAGAGCTTAAGGTGAAGTCGGTGTATATCATCCACGACACTACGGCCTACGGCCAGGGCGTGGCCGAGTTCTTCCGCCAGGCGGCCGAGGCGAATGGTCTGGAGGTGCTGGGCTTCGAGGGCACTGAGGAGAAGAGCGACTTCTCGGCCATCCTCACGCCCATCCTGGCCGCTAACCCCGACCTGATCTACTTCGGCGGGATCTACGACCAGGCCGGCCCGCTCTTCCGCCAGGCCCGCGACCGTGGCATCACTGCGCAGTTCCTCGGGCCAGACGGGCTGGATGCCGCGGATCTGGGCAAACTGGCGGGCGACGCGGTGAAGGATATGCACTACACCTCGGTAGCCGCACCGGTGAGCCAGTTCCCCAACGCGGCCAGGTTCGCCGAGGACTACAAAGCGGCTTATAACGCCGACGCGCCGCCCTTCTCGGCCCAGGCCTACGATGCGTCGCACTTCTGTGTGGCCGCCATCGTCAAGGCCGCCGCTGATGCCGGCGGTAAGCCGACCCGCGCTCAGGTGCTGGCGGCGCTCAAGAGCCTGCCGGAACTGCTGGGTATCACCGGCGCCTACAAGTTCAATGGAAAAGGCGACCCGGAAGTGGCCACCTACTTCGTCCTCAAAGTAGTGGACATTAACGACTGGAACAAGAACGAACTGGTGGCGCGTCTGGACATCCCTGCCCCGTAGTGACTGAGGTTGGTCTGGGAGGGGTGTGGCCCCTCCCAGACCCTTTCCCGAAGATTTTCCTGGGAAACCGGCTTTTCCCCAACCTGCATTATGCCGTAATAAAGGCAGCTTTTCTTAATTCTTGATAGTTTGTGGCGAAGCGGCGCAGCATGAGGCTTGCGCCACGCGATTGACGCCCCGGTGAGGGTTATGGCTGCGGAAGCAAAGGCAACCACATCTCCACAGGCCGGTCAGCGCTCCCTTGCCGAGGTGCTGCGAACGGTGCTCGGTCCGGTAGGGCAGATGCTCCTGTTCGTCATCGGGAGCGCCGTTGCCCTGAGTCTGCTGGTTACGCTGCTGGCGCTGCTACAGATCGGCGCGCGCCCTGATGTGCTGGTGCGCACGTGGACGATTCTGCCCCAGGTGCTTATTGACGGGTTGGTGCGCGGGTTCCTCTTCGCCTCTATCGCTCTGGGCTACACCATGGTCTATGGTGTGCTCGAATTCATCAACTTCGCTCACGGCGAGATCTTCATGGTTGGCGGCGTCGTCGGTGCGGGCGTGGCACTGGCGCTCGCCGCGTCGGGTCTCCTCGGGGCCATGCCCGGTTTGCTGTTTGTGTTACTGATCATCGCCACAGGCATGCTGGTCAGCGGCACGCTGGCGGTCACCGTCGAGCGGGTGGCCTACCGGCCGCTGCGCGGCGCGCCGCGCCTGGTGCCGCTGATATCGGCCATCGGCGTGTCGCTGGTGCTGCAGGATGTTGCCCGCCTGATCATGACCAGCACCCCGCTGGGCTTCAACGCGCGCTTCAATACGCCCGATTTTGGTCCCCCCATCCGCCTCTTCGAGATGAACCTCGGCGAGCGCCCGGTGCCGGTGATTATCAGCCCCAAGGCGTTGATCTTCGTGAGCGCCGCGGTGGTTATGCTGGTCGTGCTCAACTATCTGGTCAACGCCACGCGACTCGGCAAGGCCATCCGCGCCACGGCCCAGGATCGCTCCACCGCCAGCCTGATGGGCATCAATGTCAACCAGATCATCTCGCTCACCTTTCTCATCGGCGGGGCGCTGGGCGGCGCGGCCGGGGCGCTGTTCGGGATGTACGTGGGCACGGTTAACCCCTACATGGGCTTTATCCCCGGGCTGAAGGCCTTCACGGCCGCGGTGCTCGGCGGCATCGGCAACATCACCGGGGCTCTGGTCGGCGGAATCGTGCTGGGCTTCCTGGAGGCCTTCGTGGCCTCCTACCTGTCGCTCTTCACCGGGGGCGCCTTCTCCGGCGCGGCCTATGCCGACATCGCCGCCTTCAGCATTCTGATCCTGATCCTGATCTTCCGGCCCTCCGGCCTGCTGGGCGAGGCGACAACCCAGAAGGTGTAATCCTATTTTCGATTGCTGCATCCCGTGTGTCGTTTTCAACAGGAATTGGTGTAAATCCACGCAGGCACGGGAGGGCGAAGCTCTCCCAGCAACATTCTTATGACGCCTACGACGCAAACCGAAAGTTTCTGGGAGCGGATCAAGGCGACCCTGGCAAGCGGCCCGGGCGCGTATGCCTTCTTTGGTCTCTACGCGGCGATCTGCACCTGGCAACTCTTTACCAACCCCCGCACCAGCCTGCGAACTGACATTGTCTTCGTGCTGTTCCTGCTGCTGGTGTTCCTGGTCTTCCGGTCGGCCACGCCGCTCTGGTTCCGAGGCGGGCTCGCGGCGGCGCTGTTGCTGGTGGTGATGCCGATCTTCGGTACGCTTAACCCGTTCTACATTGACGTGGCCACCCAGGCGGGCATCTTCGTGGCCCTGGCTCTGGGGCTGAACGTGGTGGTGGGTTTCGCCGGTCTGCTCGACCTGGGCTACGTGGCCTTCTTTGCGGTGGGGGCCTACCTCTGGGGTATTCTCAGCACGCCCCAGATCTCCCAGATCAACCCGGCCTGGAGTCCGGTGCCGCCGATCATGTTTTACCCCTTCGTGGCGCTCGGGCTGGCGCTCGGCGCGGTCTTCGGCATTCTGCTCGGCCTGCCGGTGCTGCGGCTGCGGGGCGACTATCTGGCGATTGTGACGCTGGGGTTCGGCGAGGTGATCCGTGTGCTCGCCAATAACCTCGATCGCCCGATCAACATTACCAATGGCTCGCAGGGCATCCGCGAGATCGAACGTCCACCGTTGATCATGGCCAGCTTCGTCCGCGATACCCTGGGCTGGAATCTGAGCGATAGCCAGCTCTACCAGCAGTTTTTCTACTTCGTGGTGCTGCTGATCGTGCTCTTCACCGTAGTGGTGGTGAGCCGTCTGAAGAACTCGCGGATCGGACGGGCCTGGGAGGCCATTCGTGAGGACGAGACCGCCGCGGTGGCCCAGGGCATTCCGCGAGTGCGCATGAAGCTTATGGCCTTCGCCGTCGGCGCGTCCTTTGCCGGGGCGATGGGGGTGGTGTTCGCCTCCAAGCAGTTGTTCATCAATCCGCCGACCTTCGACCTGCTGCGCTCGATCAACATTCTGGCAATGGTGATCCTGGGGGGAATGGGTTCCATTCCCGGCGTGATCCTCGGGGCAGTCATTGTGACGCTGCTTGACCTGCAGATCCTCCCGCGCATGGCCACGGTGTTGCGCGATGCCCAGCGGGCAGGCGTGCCCATCCCCGCGGCCTTCGACCCGACCCAGTACCAGCGTCTGCTCTTCGGGATTCTGCTGGTGCTGATGATGATCTTCCGGCCTCAGGGCATTTTGCCCGACGAGCGGCGGAGCGAGGAGTTGCACGTCGGCGACGAGCCGCCGTCGAAAGAAGAGACGCCGCCCGCGGCGCGTCCAGCCGCCGAGTCAGCATAAGGGTGTTTCTGGAAGGGCTTTGCCCTCCCGGACCCGGGCGGCAGGCAGGGGTCCGGGGCAATCTGGTTGCCCCTATGGGTACGCTGGTTCCTGGGACGGCGCAGCCCTCCCGGACCGTTCCATTTGCAGCATAACGAACGTATGGCGGCACATATCCTCGAAGCGCGCAATGTGACCAAAACCTTTGGCGGCCTGGTCGCGGTCAACGATGTCACCCTGACTGTGGAAAAGGGCCGCATCGTCAGTGTGATCGGCCCCAATGGCGCCGGAAAGACCACCTTCTTCAATATCCTTACCGGGATCTACAAGCCCGATAAGGGCACGGTGGTCTTCGATGGCACCTCCATCGCCGGGGCCCGTCCCGACATCATCGCCGGTCTGGGTATGCGCCGCACCTTCCAGAACATTCGACTGTTCGACAACATGACTGTGCTGGAGAACGTGCTGGTGGGGATGCACACCCATTTGCACGCGCCCTTCTGGGGGATCATCGCCAGGGCCGCGGGGGTGCGCCGCGAGGAGGCCCGGGCGCGCCAGAAGGCCCGGGAACTGCTGGCATACGTGGGGCTGGAAGACAAGCGCGACGAACTGGCCAAGAACCTGCCCTACGGCGATCAGCGGCGCCTGGAGATCGCCCGCGCCCTGGCCGGCGAGCCAAAGCTCATCCTGCTGGATGAGCCGACCGCGGGAATGAACCCCCAGGAGACCGATGCGGCCACGGGCCTGATCCGCCGCCTGCGGGATGATCTTGGCCTCACCGTGGTGCTGATCGAGCACGATATGCGCCTGGTGATGGCTATCTCCGAGCACATTACGGTGCTTGACTACGGCACCAAAATCGCCGAAGGCGACGCCGCGGCCATCCGCAGTAATCCCCGGGTCATCGAGGCCTATCTGGGCAAGGGCGCCGCCGGCGCCGCGGCGTAGATGTGTCCCCCGTTCGGTAGCCGAATCCCTGGCGAAGCCAGGGATTCGGCCCTGACATAAAGAAATTATGGCCCTGCTTGAACTAGCAAACGTCCACACCTACTACGGTAAAATCCACGCCCTCAAGGGCATTTCGATCACCGTTGAAAAAGGCGAGATCGTGACCCTCATCGGCTCGAATGGGGCGGGGAAGAGTACGACCCTGCGCACCATCTCCGGGCTGTTGACGCCGCGGATGGGCGAGGTGCACTTCAATGGCCGGCGGATTGACCGGCTGCCCGCCCACGAGATCGTCAGGCTGGGCATCGCCCAGGCCCCCGAGGGTCGGCGGATCTTTCCGCGACTGACCGTGCTGGAGAACCTCGAGATGGGCGCCTACCTGCACGATACCCGCAGCCAGACCTATCAGGACGATCTCGAGCGCGTTTTTACCCTCTTTCCGCGGCTGCGTGAGCGCACCGCGCAGAAGGGCGGCACCCTGTCCGGCGGCGAGCAGCAGATGCTGGCCATCGGGCGTGCGCTGATGACTCGCCCGCAGGTGTTGCTGCTCGATGAGCCTTCGATGGGCCTGGCCCCGGTGCTGGTCGAGCAGATCTTCGAGATCGTCAAGACGATCAACTCCCAGGGCACCACGGTGCTTCTGGTGGAGCAGAATGCCCTCCAGGCCCTCGGCATCGCCCATCGGGGCTACGTGCTTCAGAGCGGCGAAATCGTGCTCGAAGATACCGCCCACGCCCTGCGTGAGAATGAGATGGTGCAGAAAGCGTATCTGGGTTTGGAGTAGCTGTGGAGGTGTGGAGATGAAAAAAACAGCTCTCCAGCTCTCTAGCTCCACAGAAGGATAAGGGGTACAGCGGTCAACCCCACCCCGTTAACTCCTCGCCAACCTCACGGGGGACTCTGGGTAGGATGCCGGTGACGACTTCGTAGGTGATCGTGCCCAGCCAGGCGGCCACTTCTTCGGCACTGATGGCCTCTTCTCCCTGCGCGCCGATCAGCGTCACCGCGTCACCCCGGCGCACGCCGGGAATGCCGGTCACGTCCACCATGGCGTAATCCATACAGATACGCCCGACAATTGGCGCGCGCTGCCCGCGTATGAGCACCTCGCGCCAGGGGGGGGTGCGGCGCAGCCCGTCGGCATAGCCCACGGGGATGGTGGCGATACAGCCTGGCCGCGTGGTCACAAATGCGCCACCGTAGGAGATGGGTGTGCCGGGCGGGTATTCGCGCACCCGGGCCACTTCGCTGTGGAAGCTCAGAGCGGTGCGAAAGCCCTCCGGGAGTGAGATGCCGGGGCCAGGGGCCAGGCCGTAGCAGGCGATGCCCGGGCGCGCCATATCGAGGCGCGCTGCCGGCAGGCGCAGCAGCGCGGCGCTGTTGGCAGCGTGGGCCGTGGGCGGGCGCAGCCCGGCTGCGGCGAGTTCGCGCAGCAGGCCGATGAAAACGGCCAGTTGCGCTTCGGTCTGGCGCAGGTCGGGGGCGTCGGCGCTGGCGAAGTGGGTGTAGATGCCGGTCACCTCCAGGCCCGCCAGCGCCCGGAGCCAGGCCAGGAAGGGGCCGGTTTCCGCCGGCGGCAGGCCCAGGCGGGCCATGCCTGTGTCTACCTTGACGTGCACCCGCGCCGGGCGGCCCAGGGCCACGGCCGCGGTGTGGAGGGCCTCGGCGGCGGCGGCGTCGAAGAGGGCGCATTCCAGACCCAGGGCCACAGCCTCTTCGGCCTGCCAGGGGGGCAGATAGCCCAGCACAAGGATGGGCGCGCTGATACCGGCCTGCCGCAGCGCCCGCCCCTCCCCCAGGGTAGCCACGGCCACGGCCGCCGCTCCCGCTCCCAGGGCGGCTCGCGCCGCGCGCGCGGCGCCGTGGCCATAGCCGTCGCCTTTGAGCACGACCATCAGCGGCACGCCCGCCAGGGCGCGCAGTCGCCGCACGTTGCCGGCGATGGCGTCGAGGTCAATGCGCAGCCAGGTTGGGCGATCGGGAGCGCCAACGCGCACGCTGTGCCAGGCGGGCTCCTGACGCACCAGGTGCATGCTGGCGCCGGGTTCGACCAGCCGGGCGACAACGCGCTCCATGCGCGCCTCGGCGCTGCCCTTAACAAGGATCAGGTCGCCCGGCCCAGGGTTGGCCGGCAGGGCGCTGACAGCGGCGGTGCTGGTATCAACCACACTGATGGGCAGATCGGGGCGCTCGGCCCGTGCGGCATCGGCGGCGGCGACCCCCCAGTCACCCTTGAGGATCAGCCTGTCAACGCAGCGGGCGGCCAGGGCGCCGAGTTCGCGAGCCACGGCGTTCTCCACCTCTGGCGGCAGGTCGGAGAGGGCGCCCAGGATGGCGATTCGGCGCCGGGCCGGGAGCGCGGCGAGAGCGTGCAGGGCAGCCCGAACCGACGGGACCGTGGCGCTGAAACTATCGTCAAGCAGCGTGGCCCCGCTGGCTGCCGGCAGGGGCCGCAGGCGCCCGGCGGGCGGTTCAATGTGTGCCAGAGCCGCTGCGCAGGTTGCCAGATCCATTCCACAGACCAGACCGATCGCGACGGCAGCCAGGGCGGCATACACCCCCGGCTCTCCCAGAAGGGGCACGTGGGCCTCAACCGTCTCGGCGCCCCGCCGCAGGCGCAGGCGGGCGCCTTCGAGAGTGTAGCGCGGCGCCTCGGCCCACAGATCCAGGCCGGGAGTGAGGCCGTAGAAGAAGGTGTGCGACACGCCTCCGGCCAGGGCGCGTACCCGGGGATCGTCGCCGTTCAGCACCGCGATGCCGTCAGGGGGCAGGGCCGCGACCAGGGCGCCCTTCTCGGCGGCGACGCCGTCGAGGTTCCCCAGGCCGCGCAGGTGGGTCTCGCCCACGGTGGTGACCACGGCGATATGAGGCGGAAAGAGGGCCGCGAGCCGGGCAATCTCGCCGGGGCGGTCGCTGCCGTACTCCAGCACAGCGAAGCAGTGTTGCATCTCCAGGTGCGCCAGGGCGATGGGCAGGCCCAGCAGCGAGTTGAAGCTCCGCCGGGTCTGGAAGGTGGGGGCCAGCGTCGCCAGCACGGCGGTGATAGCGCGGCGAGTAGTGGTCTTGCCGACGCTGCCGGTCACGCCGATGACCCGTGGAGCGACGGCGGCCAGGCGAGCGGCGGCCCAGCGTTGCAGCAGGGCCTGGGGATCGTCGCTGAGCACCACCGTGGCGGCGCCCGGGTCGGCGGGGGGCCAGCGGCAGAGCACACCGGTAGCTCCCGCGGCCAGCGCCGCAGGGATGTAGTCGTGCCCGTCGGCGCGCGCCGTGCGCAGAGCGATGAAACACGCCCCGGGCGTGGTGAGGCGCGAGTCGTAGGACCAGTCGGCGAAGGTGGTCGCACGGGGAGCGGCATGCAGGCGCCCACCCGCGGCGAGCAATTCGTCAAGCGCAATCATGCCGGGTATTATAATGTCTCCCAACGCCCATCGCTGCCCGACGGCCGGGTCCGCGAGGGCGAAGCCCTCCCAGAAACATTCTTTCTATCGAATATCGAAGCAGGCATTCCAATGAACGAAGTTGCCGTCGCGCGGCGCGCCGAGCGGGCCACCTGGGTATGGATGGGGGTGGCGCTGCTGGCCCACACCGGCTGGGGCGCCTATCCGGTGCTGGCGCGCTACCTCCAGACCGTGAGCGCCCTGCCCAGTATGGCCTTGCTATCCCTCGGTAACCTGATCGCCCTGCTGGTGTATGCGCCGTTCGCGCTGCGGCATGTCGACAGGCGCGTGCTGTGCTCGCGAGTGATCTGGGCCTTCGCGCTGGTCGTGGTGCTTCGAGCAATCACCAATCTTCTTGCCGCCCGCTACACGCTGGCGATCTACGTCCAGTTGATCACCCTGATGACGCCCCTGCTGGTGGCCTTGCTCAGCGCGGGGCTGTTTCGCGAGGCCCTGCCGCCCTTCACCTGGCCCGCGATAGGCTTCTCGTTCGCCGGCTCGCTGCTGATGATGAGTGGCGATCTCGGTGGCGAAGGCCCCCTGTTCCGTATCGGCAGGGGCGACCTGGCGGGTCTGGCCCTGGCGTTGACCTCGGCCCTGTGTCTGGCCTTCTACATGCTCCTGGTGCCGCGCGCGGCGAAGCAGGCCGTTTCGGGCGAAGCGGTGCTTCTGGTGCAGTTGATTGCTCTGACCCTGACCACCGGGGCAATCAGCGTGTTGCTGGGCGAGGATGCGGGGCGCTTCACCGCCATCGGCGCGAGCGACTGGGCGGTGTTTGGCGCCTTCGTCGGCTTCGTGCTGCTTGGGGCCAACGTGGGGCAGATCGCCGCCCTGCGGCGTCTGGGCGCGCCGCGGGTCAGCAGCACGATGGCCTGGCGGCTGATTGCCACCCTGGCGCTGGCGGCGCTGCTGCTCGGCGAGCGCCTGACCTCGTTCTGGCAGGTCCTGGGGGCAGGGATCGTCCTGGTCACCATTACCATCTACCTTTCGCGGCAGCGGCAGGGCGTCGCTACGCATGAGCCGTGATACCATGTTGGATTGCCGTATGTGGCATTCCGGTGAGATCTGACGACCCTGCGTGTGTGGGCCGTTGAACAAGAATTGGCGTAATAACCCATGGCAGCAGCAACCACCATCCGCGCCCTCGGCGTTGAGCGTCTGGATATCCCCCTGCGTGCGCCGTTCGGCATCGCTGGCGGGGCGCAAGAGCTGGCCCGCAACCTCCTGGTGACGCTGGAACTCGCCGACGGCACGCGCGGCTATGGCGAAGCTGCACCCTTCCCGGCCTTCAACGGCGAGACGCAGGCCGGCGCCCTTGCCGCAATCGAGGCGGTACGCCCGCGCATCGAGGGGGCGGACGCCCGTGAATGGCGCGCGATCGCTGCAATGCTGCGCGAGACGATCGGAAACGTGGGCAGCGCCCGCTGCGCCATCGAAACCGCCGTTCTCGACGCCCTCACCCGCCGCGCGGGCATGCCGCTGTACGTCTTCTTCGGCGGCGCGAGCCACGCGCTGGAGACGGATATGACTATCACCACCGGCACGGTTGAGGCGGCGGCGGTTGCGGCGCGGGAGATCCTCGGGCGCGGGATTCGGGTGATCAAGGTCAAGATCGGCGCGGGCGACCTGGCCCTCGACCTGGCGCGGATCGGCGCCATTCACGCCGTTGCGCCCGACGCGCCGCTGATCCTCGATGGCAACGGCGGGATAAGCGCCGATACGACCCTGGCGCTGCTGGGCACGTTGCGGGTACAGGGCCTGCGTCCGGCGCTGCTGGAGCAGCCGGTGCCCGCCGACGACTGGGAAGGGTTGCGGCAGCTCACGCGCTGGTCCGGCGTGCCCGTGGCCGCCGATGAAAGCGCCGCGAGCGCGGCCAGCGTGCTGCGCCTGGCTGCCGAGCGCGCCGCCGACGTGATCAACATCAAACTGATGAAGTGCGGGGTGGTCGAGGCGCTTGAGATCACGGCGATTGCCCGTGCCGCCGGTCTGGGCCTGATGATCGGCGGCATGGTCGAATCCATGCTCGCGATGACCATGTCGGCGCACTTCGCCGCCGGGCTGGGCGGGTTCTCCTTTGTGGATCTGGATACGCCGATGTTCCTGGCCGAAAACCCGTTTGACGGCGGCTTCCGCCAGCACGGCGCCCGGCTCAGTCTTGACCACATCGCGGCCGGACACGGGGTGGAGCCGCGAGGTTGAGGCAAGCCGTCGCTACGTTATTGCTTCTCCTCGGCGGGGAGGTTCGGAGAGGCCGCGCCCCTCCGAACGAACAGGATTCCCGTCGGGGCCTGTGATCCCCTGACCTCTGCCTGTGGCGGCGCCACGATGAACTGACACAGGGGAACTAGACCGCACCCTCCCCTCTGCCGGGCAAAGGCAGCCATGGTGTAGAAGTTCCATCCAAGATCAACCGGCTACGCTTGGATCTTCTTACCATAGTCACGCGCGTTCGGCCCCCCTATACTGAAAAGAATACCAGATCTGATCGCACCGAAGCTCCCTCGCGCCGGGGCCGGCGTAGCGAGGGGCTTGTTGTCTTTTGCGAGCGTAGCGTATGACGACGCGACTGATAATTGCCGATGACGATCCGCTTATTCGTATGAACCTGCGGGAGATGCTGCAAGAGCAGGGCTACCTGGTCGTGGGCGAGACCGGCGACGGGTTGAGCGCGGTCAACCTCACCCGGCAGGTGCGCCCGGAGTTAGTGCTGCTCGACGTGAAGATGCCGCACATGGACGGCATCACCGCGGCGAAGATGATCGGCGACGAACACCTGGCACCGGTGTTGCTGCTCACCGCCTATAGTTCGCGCGAACTGGTTGAGCAGGCACGGGCTGCCGGCGTGCTGGGATACCTGATCAAACCAGTGCGCGACGCTGATTTGATGCCCTTGATTGAAGTGACTGTGGCGCGCTGGATGGAACGGATTCAGCGCCGCAAGGAACTGGCGCAACTGCAGGAGCGTCTGGAGACGCGCAAACTGGTGGACCGGGCCAAGGGCTACCTGATGGATCACCAGGGCCTGAGTGAGGCCGAGGCCTTCCGCAAGATCCAGCAACTGGCGATGAACAGTCGCAAGACGATGCGTGAAGTGGCGCAGGCCATTTTGCTCGCCAGGCAGTTGAGCGCCTGATGGTGAATACACTCGCGTTCTTCTTTCACCGTGTTGTAAAGGTGCGGGCAAGTGGAGTTATGGTATGCTCACCTCGCGTAGGAAGCGAAGGAGAAGACCACCATGGCTCACATCGCCCCACACCAGCCTTGTCTGACGCGCCATGCCGTGATCCTGGCCGCTGGCGAGTCGACCCGCACCCGCCCGCTCACCCTCCACCGCCCGAAGCCCCTGATCCCGCTGCTTGGGCGTCCGCTCCTGGCCCATATCCTGGATGCGCTGGTAGGTCTGGTTGAGCGGGTCACTCTTGTGGTCGGCTACCGCGCGGAGATGGTCGAGGCGGCATTCGGGAGCGCATACCGCGGAATGGTCCTGCATTATGCCCGTCAGGAGGTGATGAACGGCACGGCGGGGGCGCTGCTGGCGGCCGGCCCGATTGATGAGTCGTTCTTCCTGCTTTACGGCGATAATCTGGTGGCCCACGAGGATATCGTGGGGGTGTGTTGCGCGCATTACAGCGTGGCCGGGTTGCGTGTGGCCGACGCTCGCTCCTTCGGGGTGCTGGAGATGGTTGATGGGACCGTGCGCCGGATCGTCGAGAAGCCGGCCGATCCGCCGCCCGACGCGCTCGCCAATGCAGGCGTGTACCACTTCGACGGGGCGGTCTTTCCGCTTCTGGAGCGGATCGTGCCCTCGCCACGCGGGGAGTTGGAACTGACGGACCTGGTTGGCGCGTTGGCGATGGAGCAGCCGGTGCAGGCTCACATCTGTACGGGCCACTGGGTTCCGGTAGGCACTCCCTGGGAGGCGTTGAGTGCGGCGCAGTTTTTGCTGACGCAGCGGGGGGGGGAGCAAGTCTGGATCCACCCCGAGGCGCGGATAGAGCCAGGGGCGCGGATCATTGGCCCGGCGGCGATTGACTCCGGCTGCGTGGTGCACGCCGGCGCGGTGGTTGCCGCCTCGGTGCTCGGCGCTGGCGCGATCGTTGGTCCCGGGGCGCGAGTGTCGTACTCGTGGCTCGACGATGGATCGCGTGTGGGCGTGGGGGCCAGTCTGGAAGCACAGGTTTTCGAGGAGGTGCAACCCGTGGCCGAGACGCGGGGGATGCTAAGCCGCACGCAGTTGATCACCCGCGGTGCAGTGCTGGCGCGGGGTGTTAGCGTGCCCGACGGGGTGGTGATCGCGCCGGGAAGCATTGTCAGGGCCTGATCGGATCGGGCTGGGAAATGAGACTTCCCCTCAAGAGGGGAGGTTCGAAGGGGCGAAGCCTCTCCGAAAGCACCTTTCCGGTGCGGCGCGGTGAAGCCGCGTCGCACCGGAAAGGGCAACCCTGCGGAGGCCGCAGGCCCCCGCAACCTCCGCCGAGACGCAGTCTCGTTGTAGCATCAGGGCGACCAGTTTTTCGCCGATGCCTGAGTGCTCAAATCCCCTACCACATCTGTCGGAGGAGGTTGAGCAGGTCCTCCTCGGTGGCGTCGCGCGGGTTCCAGAACATTGCCGCCTCGACGATGGAAAGGGCGGCAAGTTCAGGCAGCGCTGATTCGGGGATCTCCACGTCGCGCAGGCGGAGGGGCAGGCCACAGTCGGCGGCCAGGTTCTTCACCGCGGTGATCCCGTCGGCAATAACCTCCTCGTCGCTGCGCCCGCCGGCATTCACCCCCATAGCGCGGGCGATGCGCACGTAGCGTTCGGGTGCAACCGGGGCATTAAACTCCATGCCGTAGGGCAAAATGATCGAATTGAGCGTCCCGTGATGCACAGGATAGTGCGCGCCGATGGCGTGAGAGATGGCGTGCACCACGCCGAACCAGCTATTCGAGCAGGCCACGCCGGCCATGCACGAGGCGAGGAGCATCTGGCTGCGTGCCTCGAGATTGCCGCCCTGGTGCACGGCATCGCGCAGATGGTTGGCGATAACGTCAATCGAAGCCAGGGCCAGGCTATCGCTGAAGGGATTGTTCTCGGTGGAGACATAGGCCTCGATCGCGTGTGAGAGGGCGTCCATCCCGGTGGCAGCCGTCAGGCGCGGGGGCAGGGTGAGGGTCAACTCAGGGTCAAGCACCGCGATATCAGGCATCAGATAGCGACTTGCGAGGCTGATCTTGCGGTTTTCGTCCTCATCCTTGATCACGGCGACCACCGTCACCTCGCTGCCGGTGCCGGCGGTAGTGGGGACGGCAATCATCGGTGTCAGCGGCTGGATGATCGTATTATAGCCTTCATACTGAGGGATCTCGCCACCAAGGGTAAGCAAGATACGCATGCCCTTGGCCGTATCAATCGGGCTGCCGCCACCGAGCGCGATGAGTAAGTCGGCACGCGCGGCGCGGGCCGCCTCGGTGGCCTCGTTGACGGTTGCCAGTGACGAGTTGGGGGGCACATTATCGTAGATGCCCACCACTTCGGCGAAGCCTTCAATACCCGCCAGCACCGGTTCGAGCAAGCCGGCCGCCACCACCCCCTTGTCGGCGACGATAAACGCGCGTTCCGCGGCGAGTTCCTGTGCCAGCGAACCCAGCTCGCGCGCCAGACCCGCCTTATATTGGACCCGCGCCCTCAGGCCGAACTCGAAAAACTCCTGCATACCCCACCGTCCTTTGGCTCACTGCGTCATGTCGTGAGTCCATTATACGGGGGTTGTGAAGGGGGGGCATCATCATGGAGCATGCGGGGAGGGCTGCATCCTCCCCGCAATCACTCACCTGCGCGCCATGCGGAACGAACAGCCCGCGCGCTCAGCGTTCGGCCAGGAGCATGGCGATGTAGTTCAGGGTGGCGCGGCGGGCCTGGGGATGCAACTGGCGCCACAGATCGAGCAGCCGAAGCTCGTCGGACGCGCCGACAGCCGTCGGAGTGAGGGAAGGCACTGTGGGAGCGCCTGGGAGGGGGGCGTGGTTTGACCCGGGCAGTGCGGCGGCAAGCTCCGCGGTCGCCGGAGCGGGGACTGCCGCGGGGCGCTCTTCGGTGGCGGGCCGGGCCGGCGCGAGGGCGCCGCCGTGCTGCTGCACGGTATTGGCGATAATCACGCTGGCCATTTCGTAGGCCGGCACGCCGAGCACCTCAGCCAGACGCCGGGCCTGATCGGCGTCGGGCAGGGTCTGGTTGTGCAGATAGTTGCGCAGCGCCCCATCACTGATTTTAGTCGCACGGGTAAGTTTGGCGCGTGAGAAACGGCCTTCCATTTTCGCCTGGAGCCACTCCCCGAAGTTAGGAGCAGCGGTGGGTGCGAGTTGCATGCGCCACCGCACTTCCTCCACGGGCATATCCAGGGCCTCGCCGATCAATTCGAGGGTGCGCTGGCGAGGGCGCTGGGAGGTGCCGCTGATAAACTGGCGGAGCGAAATCGCGCCAACATTGATCGATTGGGCATAATTGCTGAGCGACTGACCGTTCTCCATTGCCGCGTAAAAGAGCAATACCGACAGCGGTGCATTCTCCGGAATAGTGCCATTGTGTGGCATAGCCAGACTCCTAACAAGCCACGAACGACCTCAAAGCATCACGGGAACCTGATACCACCTGTCCACCATTCTGGCGATCACCGCTACGTTGCCAGTTCGCGGCCATGCGGCTGCAAGCGGGGGAGGGTATGTCGTTCAGCCGGTTTTGGACCCTCCGAACCTCCCCGCAGATAGAACACGACGACCTGGCATTGCACGTCGCCAGCGACGCTAAAACAAGGCCGAGTATAGACAACGGATCGATCACAGGCCACAAATCTCGGCGCGCGTAGTCTAACCTGGTCGCGATATGCTTACACTAATGGTTCTAAGGTGATAGTATTAGCTATTATCGCGAACTATTGGCAGTATACGTCAACAGATCTATCCTGTCAAGTATTGGGTAGGATTATGTTCATAGAAACACCATACCCGTCGCTGATAAACACGGTTTTCTGTGCCTGGTCCGCCATTGTTGCTTCGAGGGGCGTACTGAAGGATGGTCTACGATTATGGCTCAGGCTGTGTTACAATCGGTTTGTCTTATGGGCGCAGCCCTGACTGTCAGTGCGCCTGATGTGAACCCGGGGAAACCAGGTTGCCGCTACCCCTGGAGGGGCGCTGGCGCCTCAACACCGGTTGTAAGGAGGGTGGGAAACCCGGTTTTCTCAAGCCCCTACCTGCGGGGAGGGTCTGGAAGGGCAAGGCCATCCCAGAAATCCTGTTTCGTTTTCCGCCCGCTGTGGGCGGAACAGGGGTTTGCGGGGAGGCAGAGACTCCCCACCTCCAGGAGACAATGACACGCTCACGCTTTACCGTAGACGATCTGTACGAACTGGGGTGGCTGGAGGACGTGCGCATCAGCCCGGATGGGCAAACGGTGGCGTATGTCCACGTAACGATTGAGCGACGGGCCAATCGTTACCGCCGGGCGATCTACCTGGCGCCAGCCGGCGGCGGGCCGCCCCGACGGTTCACGGCCGGCAATTCGCAGGATCGACAGCCGCGCTGGAGTCCGGACGGGGGGCGTCTGGGGTTTGTTTCCGACAGGCACGACGATCGGGGGCAGATCTATGTGATTGCCCGTGACGGCGGTGAGGCGCAGCAACTCACCGCCATGCTCAACGGTGCGAGTGATCCGGTCTGGAGTCCTGACGGGCGGATGATCGCCTTTCTGGCGGCGGTGAGCGAGGAGGAACGCCGCCGCGAGGAGAGTGGCGAGCGCCCGCCGCCTCCCGCCGATGACTGGGAAGCGAAGCGCGTCGAGGAGCAGCGCCAGCGCGATGAGGAGCGGAAGACCGATCCGCGGGTCATCACCCGGCTGCCCTACCGTGGCGGGACGAGCTTTTTCGACGGGCGGCGCCGCCACATCTATGTCGTAGAGGTTCCCGAGGGAGATATTGGCGCCTGCCCCCCACCGCGGCGCCTCACCGATGGCGACCTGCACTTTGGCCCGCCGGCCTGGATGCCCGATGGTGCGGCCCTGCTGACGACCGCCACGCGTGATCCCGAGGCCGATTCGCTCTTTGCCTACTACGACGTGCTCCGAATACCTCTCACGGGTGAGCGGCCCATGGCGCTCACTGCACCTGGATTCTCGTACTTCGATCCGCAGCCCTCGCCCGATGGCAGCCTGATCGCCTTCCGCCGCCTGAGCGAGGCGCGGCTGCTGGGCGAGGGCAGCCGGGTGGCGATCGTTGCCGCCGCGGGCGGCGAGATCACCGACCTGACCGCCCATGCCGACCTGGACGTGGAACGCTTCCTCTGGCGCCACGACGGGGCCGGGGTTCTCTTTTCCGCCGGCTGGTACGGTGATGCGCACATCTACAGTATTGGCCTGCCGGGTACGACCACCTTCCGCAGCGGTGAAACCCTGGTCAGCGGCCGGCGCATCGTGAGCGAGTTCGACGTGGCCCGCGACGGGACCATCGCCTTCATCGCCGGAAGCGCCGACAACCCCTGTGATCTCTACCTCCGCACGCCCGACGGCGCCGAGCGCCGCCTGACGACAATAAACCAGCCGCTCCTCGATCAGCGCATTATCGCGCCGATCGAGGAGGTGCGCTACCTGGCGCCCGATGAGCAGGAAGTACAGGGGTGGGTGCTCTATCCGCCAGATGTTGAGGATGGCGGGTTGCCCGCTCCACTGATCGTCTGCATCCACGGTGGCCCGCATACGATGTGGGGGCCCGGCTTTCGCACCATGTGGCACGAGTGGCAGACACTGGCCGCTGCCGGCTACATCGTGTTCTTTTGCAACCCTCGCGGAAGCGACGGCTATGGTGAAGGCTGGCGCGACGCCATTCGCGGGCGCTGGGGCGAAGCCGATGCCCCGGATATCCTGGCCGGGGTGGAGATGCTCATCGCTACCGGACGGGTGGACCCGCGGCGAATCGGGGTGACGGGTGGCTCCTATGGGGGGTACATGACCGCCTGGTTGCTTGGCCACACTGATCGGTTCGCCTGCGGCGTGGCCGCCCGTGGCGTCTACAATCTTATCACGCTCCACGGCACTTCGGATGCCCACGAGTTGATTGAGATCGAGTTTGAAGGCTATCCCTGGGAACTGGCCGAGGAGTTGTGGGAGCATTCGCCCCTGGCGCATGCTCACAAGATTAACGCGCCGCTGCTGCTGCTGCACAGCGAACTCGATTATCGTGCGCCGATCAGCGAGGCTGAACAACTCTTTGCCTTTCTCCGTCGCCAGAGAAAGGTCGTGGAACTGGTGCGCTATCCTCGCGAAGGTCACGAACTTACGCGCAGCGGCGAACCTGACCATCGTGCCGACCATTTGCGCCGAACACTGGACTGGTTCGAGCGTTATTGCAAAAGGACATAGACTCAACGAGGCATGCCACACTCGCATACGTATTCTTCGCGTCATGCATCACAGAGAATAGTATTTTCTGTGCGTTCCCTGGCCGGTTCTTTTGCAGTAACCTGATTACTCAGTTGCATATGCAACTGTTCGCCAGAGTATTACTGTTCAATCATCCTTTAATACTCCACTGAGTGTCACGTGTTGCACAATTTTTGCAATTAGTCTGAAAAAAGGACTTCTCAAATGGGCATGGCTGTGGTAAACTTTCCGTTACAAGCAGCGTCACGTAGCAGCGCGAGTTTCCCCGGTATCCCCGGTCTCCCCGCCCGCACGACCTCCAGGCCCGAGGCACAGCACGGGACGTTGTGACGCCGTTGCACGCCAGGCGAGGCGAGGCATGCGCGGCGCGCCGTATGGCATAGGCTGAAGTGAGGAGCGCAGGGGATTTCCCTGCCATTGCTGTGCTACGGCGACGGCCTGGCACGCAGGAGTTGGACCGGAATGCAAGTGAAGCTCTTTGTCGGCAACCTGGCCTGGAGCGTCGATGATCAGATGCTGGAGGGTGTGTTCAGCCAGCACGGCGATGTCCAGAGCGCGCGCGTTATCTACGATCGTGATACAGGCCGCTCGCGCGGGTTCGGGTTTGTCGAGATGGACGTTGAGGACGTGTCGTCAGTGATCCGTGCGACGGATGGCCTGGCCGTGGCGGGCCGGCCGATCCGTGTCAACGAAGCCGAAGATAAGGGCGGCTTCCGCGGTCCCCGCCGTGACAGCGGTGAACGCGGCGGCTACGGCGGCGCACGCCGGTACTAGTCGCCCTGATTGAACTGGAATACGCCTCGGCCAGTTCCCCCTGGCGTCTGCACCTCCACCCTCTGTCGAACGACAGGGGGTTTTTCTTATGGGCATTGCTTTTCGCGTTGGAAAAGTGTTCAGCAGAAGGAGGGAGTCGGGCGCCTTCCGCGCTGAGGGGAGGCTGGGAGCGGGGGATGCTGCGAACCGTACCATATTCGCGAACTTTGCCTTATAGTACTGGTATGACCGAGACGCTCCTCCACCTGACTCCACGTGGTCTGTACTGCCCGCCGGGCGATTTCTTCATCGATCCCTGGCAGCCGGTGTCTCGCGCGGTTATTACCCATGCCCACAGCGACCATGCACGCCCCGGTATGCGGGCGTACCTGACCACCCACGAGGGTCAGGCGGTGCTGCGCGGTCGCCTTGGCCCCGATGCCGCTATCCAGACGCTGGCCTACGGAGAGCCGCTGGGCCTGAATGGGGTAGAACTGTCGTTGTATCCCGCCGGGCACATGCTCGGCGCGGCCCAGGTGCGCGTCGCGTATCGGGGCGAGGTGTGGGTCGTCTCCGGCGATTATAAGACCGAGACCGACCCTACCTGCGCGCCCTTTGAGCCGGTGCGCTGCCACACCTTTGTCACCGAGGCGACGTTTGGCCTGCCGATCTACCGCTGGCGCCCCCAGGCCGAGGTCCTTGCCGCCATCCACACCTGGTGGCGGGCGAATCAGGACGCGGGGCGCGCCAGTTTGCTGTTTGGCTACGCGCTGGGCAAGGCCCAGCGCCTGCTGGCGGGCCTTGATCCGGCAATTGGCCCGATCTTCTGCCATGGGGCAGTCGAGCGATTCAACGGCATCTATCGCGCCGCCGGTATTGCGCTGCCCCCTACCGCTTACACCGGCGCAGCCACGCGTGAAGTGGACTGGTCCCGCGCCTTGATCATCGCCCCGCCTTCGGCACAGGCCAGCGCCTGGATGCGCCGCTTCGGCGAGGTCTCCACTGCCTTCGCCTCGGGCTGGATGCGTATCCGGGGTGCGCGTCGGCGCCGTGGCGTGGATCGCGGTTTCGTGCTCTCCGATCACGCCGACTGGCCCGGTCTGCTTGGCGCTATCGCGGCCACTGGCGCCGAGCGGGTCTGGGTGACCCACGGCTACAGCGCCGTACTGGCGCGCTGGCTGACGGAGCAGGGGTTGGATGCCCGTCCGATCACCACGCCCTTTGAGGGCGAGCAGGGCGCGGCAACGGGTGAGGAAGAGTGATTTCACCCTCCACTGTCAGGTGGAGGGGCGTGGGGAAACCTGGTTTTCCCATGGGAACAGTGCAGGAGATCCCTGAATGCGGGCCTTAGCCGAATTGTATGCTGCACTGGACGAGACGACGCGGACCAGTGAGAAGGTCGCCGCCCTGGCGCGCTACTTTGCCGCTGCGCCGCCGGCGGATGCGGCGTGGGCGCTCTACTTCCTCAGCGGGCGCAAGCCGCGCCAGGTGATTGGCTCGCGTCGGCTGAGCGAGTGGGCGATCGACGCTGCGGGGGTGCCCGCGTGGCTGTTCGGCGAGTGCTACGACGCGGTGGGTGACCTCGCCGAAACGGTGGCCCTGCTCCTGGCCGATACGCCGTCCGCCGTCGCTGCGGGCGAGCCCGCCAGCCTGTCCTTCTGGATCGAGGAGCGCCTGCTACCCCTGCGAGAGGCTGATGAGGCCACCCAGCGGGCGGCGGTGTTGCAGGCCTGGTCCGAACTCGATCAACCCCGGCGTTTCTTGTGGAACAAGCTCATCACCGGCGGCTTCCGCGTGGGCGTATCGCAGCGACTGGTGGTTCGTGCCCTGGCTCAGGTGAGCGGAGTTGAGGATACGGTGATCGCTCATCGCCTGATGGGCGACTGGGCGCCGTCCGCGGATTGGTACCGCGGCCTGTTCGTCAGCCAACGCGCCGACGCCGATGTGAGCCGGCCCTACCCCTTCTTCCTGGCCCATTCGCTGGAGGATGATCCGGCCAGTCTGGGCACGCTCGAGGAGTGGCAGGCCGAATGGAAGTGGGACGGCATTCGTGCTCAGCTCATCCGCCGCGCGGGCCAGAGCTTTCTATGGTCGCGCGGCGAGGAGTTGATCACCGAACGCTTCCCTGAACTGGCCGAGGCAGCCGCGCGCCTCCCCGACGGCACGGTGCTCGATGGTGAGGTACTGCCCTTCCGCGATGGGGTGGTGCTGCCCTTTGGCCAGTTGCAACGCCGCATCGGGCGTAAGCAACTGACCCGCAAGATCCTCGCCGAGGTTCCGGTGGCGCTGTTTGCCTACGACTTGCTCGAGGTAGAGGGCCGTGACCTGCGCGGCGCACCGTTGCGCGAGCGCCGCGCGCGGCTCGAGCAGATACTTGACTCGGGGGATGATGCTATTCGTATTTCGCCCCTGGTATCAGGGAGCACCTGGGATGAACTGGCTGCGGCGCGCGAGCGTAGCCGCGAGGTAAACGCCGAGGGGCTGATGCTCAAGCGTCGCGCCTCGCCCTACCGGGTCGGGCGGGTGCGGGGCGACTGGTGGAAGTGGAAGGTCGCGCCCTATACAGTGGATGCCGTGCTCATCTATGCCCGGCGCGGCAGCGGCAAACGGGCCAGTCTCTACACCGATTACACCTTCGGGGTTTGGGCGGGCGATACACTGGTACCCTTCGCCAGGGCTTACTCCGGGCTGACCGACGCCGAGATCCGCGAGGTGGACGCCTTCGTGCGCCGCAACACCGTCGAGCAATTTGGTCCGGTGCGAACGGTGCGCCCGGAGCTGGTGTTTGAACTGGCCTTTGAAGGGCTGCAGCCCTCAACGCGCCACAAGGCGGGCATTGCAGTGCGTTTCCCACGCATCCTGCGCTGGCGCCGCGACAAACCGCCGCGTGAGGCCGATACCCTGGAGATAGTGCGGGCGATGTTAAGGGAGGGATGAGCAGTGTAGAGGTGTGGCAGAGAGGGGAGCGTGATCCCCTCTCTGCTGTAGCTTCAGGCGGGAAGGATCGCGTGCAGTTCCGGGGGCCGATGGCAATTCGCAGTCGCGCCCTACGGGGCTTCTTTTACCGCTTCCAGCAGCAACTCGGCGATGTCACGGCGCTGCAGGGTCTCGTCGCGGCCAGTGTTCTTAGCGGCATCCTCGAACATCACCATGCAGAAGGGGCAGCTCATCGCCAGGGTCTGGGGCTGGTTCTGGGTGAGTTGCTCCAGGCGGATGTAGTTGACCTGTTCCTTGCCCCAGCCCTCCAGCCACACGTTCCCGCCACCGCCGCCGCAGCACATGGCCCGCTCGCGGTTGCGCTCCGGGGCTTCGACCAGCTTAACGCCAGGGATGCTCTGCAGCACCTCGCGCGGCGGTTCGAACACATCGTTGTAGCGCCCGATGTAGCAGGGGTCGTGGTAGACCACGGTCTGGTTGATCGGGCGGACAGGTTTGAGCTTGCCGCTCTTCACCAGTTCGTCGAGCAACTGGGTGTGGTGCACGACCTCGTACTCGGTGCCGGCCCCACCGCCAAACTGGGGATACTCGTTCTTGATGGTGTTGAAGCAGTGGGGGCAGGTCGTCACGACACGCTTGAAGCGGTACTGCTTCATCGTCTCGATGTTCTGCTGAACCTGGGACTGGTAGAGCAATTCCTCGCCCATACGCCGGGCCGGGTCGCCATTGCATGTCTCCTCATCGCCGAGGATGGCGAAATCCACGCCTGCCAGTTGCATGAGCTGGACGAAGGCGCGGGCAACGCGCTTGCTGCGTTCGTCGTAGCTCGGAGCGCAGCCGACCCAGTAGAGCACCTCGGCCTCTTCCTTTTCGGCCATCACGGGCACATCAAGCCCTTCGGCCCAGGCGGTGCGCTCCCGCTGGGGCAGGCGCCAGGGGTTGCCGGCCCGCTCGATGCCCTCGAGCACCCGTTTGACTCCGGCGGGGACCTCGCTGGCGATCATCGTCAGGTGGCGCCGGGCGCCAACAATATCGTCCACGTGCTCGATCATCGCCGGGCACTCATAGACGCAGGCGTAGCAGGTGGTGCAACTCCAGAGTTCATTCTCGGTGAACAGGTTGCCGTAGAGTGGTATGGTCTCCACGTCAATCGCGGCGTGGCCATTGCCGTTGCTCTTCCCGTGCTCCTCGCCCGCCTCCAGTTCCGTGACCTGCTTCACCGTACCGTCTTTGAAGCGGATCGGCTCCTGGCGCATCAGGTCGTGCAGCTTGGTGATAATATACTTCGGCGACAGGTCGGCGCCGGAGGCGTGGGCCGGGCAATTGGCCTGGCAGCGCCCGCAGCGCATACAGGCATCGAGGTCGAGGCGCTGCTTCCAGCTCAAGTCGGCGAGAGTGGCGATACCCAGGCGCGGCTCGTCCTTCTCGATCTCCGCCTCCAGGTCAGGGATGGGGTCAAGGGCGCCCTGTGGGGTGGTGTCGCGGAAGAAGGTATTGAGAGGGGTGTAGAAGATATGTTTGAACTTGCTGAACGGCAGGGTGGCGATAAAGGCGGCGGTGGCGCCGGCGTGGGTGAACCAGAGCAGTTGATGCAGCCCCAGGGCCACGGGACTGCCGTCGCCGAGGCCAATGGCGCGGAACAGCCCGGCCAGGCCGAAGCCCACAAAGGCCAGGGGCGCCCAGCTCTGCTCGTAGGTGAACGTCAGGCACTGCTCGTGGCTGGGCCAGCACTGGTTGGCGATGCGTAGCCCTTCGATGAGGAAACCCCCGATGCCGAGGAACAGCAGCACGGCGAGCACCCAGGCGTCGGTGCGGCGGCTGTCGAGGCGTGGCTCCTTGCGCTGGTAGCGCCGCAGGGCCGCCCAGAGCAACCCCAGCACGAAGACCAGGCCCAGGGTATCGAGAATGATCTCATACGTCTGGTAGAAACCGCCGACCAGGATCTTGCCGGCTTCCTCGCCCATCAGCGGGACGGTAAAATCCTCTTCCACGGCGATGATATCCGTGCCGATGAAGAGCGCCAGGAAGCCGAAGAAAATCAGCGCGTGCATGGAGCCGGGCCGGCGGTCGCGGAGCACTTTCTTCTGGCCGAACAGTTGCACCAGAAACTCCGCCGCCCGCGAGGAAACCTGGTTGAGCCGGGGATCGGGGCGTCCTTTGCGCCACCGGCCAATGTCGCGGATAATGCCCCAGGACATCACAACTGTGGTGACGAGGATGAGACTGTAGAGGAAGAGCGAGCCGTACGGCTGGGGGATGTTCCAGTAGATCTCGCGGAGCGCAATGACTTGCTCTTGCTGCATGGTGCCGCTGCACCTTTCTAGAGCTTCGGGCCGTGGAATTCTTGCGTATCATAACATCTGGTTCCCGGAGCGTCAAAGCGAGGTTTGTTAACGAAATGCGCGACGATCATCACTATTTGGATGAGACTGGCTTGCTCGAAGCTCTGTTACGCATCCCTTCCCCCTCCGGGCAGGAGGAGGCCGCCGCCTGTTTCCTGGTGGAACAGATGCGCTCGTTTGGTTGGCAGGCCTTTGTTGATGCTGCGGGCAACGCGGTGGGGCTGGTGGGTACGACGGGGCCGCTGGTCGTGCTGCTGGGGCACATTGACACAGTGCCCGGCGCGGTTCCGGTGCGGATCGAGGCGGGCAAGCTCTACGGTCGTGGAGCGGTGGATGCCAAGGGGCCGTTTGTGGCCTTCATCGCCGCGACGCGCCGGGCCGAGCTGGCCGGGCGCCTGCGCTGCCGCGTCGCGCTCATTGGCGCCACGGAGGAGGAGGCCGCCACTTCCCGGGGCGCGCACTACGCTCGTGACCAGTACGCCCCGGCCTTCTGTGTGATTGGCGAACCGAGCGGCTGGGATCGGGTGACCCTGGGCTACAAGGGACGCTTGCTGATACACTACCGTTTCGAGCAACCCGCAGCCCACAGCGCCGGCGAGTTGCCTGCCGCGCCCGAGGCGATGGTGGCCTTCTGGCGGGCAGTGGAGGTCCATTGCGCTGCTTACAACGCCGGGCGTGCGCGGCTCTTCGACCAGTTGATCCCCTCGCTGCGGCGCGTGGCCAGCGGTGGCGATGGTCTCAGCGACTGGGTGGAGGCCACGGTGGGCCTGCGTCTACCCGAAGGGGTGGACCCGGCGACCCTGGCCGAGACGCTTTCCACTCTGGCCGGTGGGGCTACGCTGCGCTTCGAGGGCGCCTGTCCCGCCTTTCGCGGCCCGCGCACGACGCCGCTGGCGAGCGCCTTCGTGCGGGCCATTCGCGCTCAGGGGGGCCAGCCGGGCTTTCTCCACAAAACCGGCACCGCCGATATGAATGTGGTTGGTCCGGCCTGGGGCTGCCCGATCGTCGCCTACGGCCCCGGCGACTCGCGGCTTGACCATACGCCCGATGAGCATCTGGACCTCGTTGAGTTCCGGCGGGCCATCGCCGTCCTAGCCGAGGTTCTGGCGGGGCTAACTTGAATGTGGGGAAACCGGGTTTCCCCGTGCCCCTGCCAGATGGGAGGGTGAAGCCTTTCCAGGAAAATCCTTTTGCATCCCACGGGGATATGATGTCATCCGAACAAGTGTTTCACGTGAAACAGGCCGGATGGAAGGGCGTGGGGAAACCTGGTTTCCCCGCACCCCCGCGAGCCGGGAAGGTCTGGGAGGGCCGGGTCTGCCGAGACCTCCCCTGAGAGGATGGGAGCGTGTCCGTGATCCTCATCACCGGAGCGGGCGGTTACATCGGGCGGAGCCTTGCCCGCGCCCTGCGCGCCCGCGGGACCGCCGTGCGTGGTCTCGACCGCGATGGCGCCGCGCTGGAGACGCTAGTCGCCCTGGGGGTCGAGCCGCTGCTCGCCGATGCCAGTGACGCCTCGGCGCTGGCGGCGGCCCTGAACGGTGTGGAAGTGGTATACCATCTCGCCGGCTCGGCCCTGGGGCGCCCGGCGACGATCCGGCGCTCGAATGTGGGCGGCGCGGAAGCCCTGGCCGCGGCCTGCGCGGGCCGGCGGCTGCGGGCAGTAGTCTTCGCCAGCAGTGGGGCACTCTACCCCAGCGGTTCGGGCTGGCTCACCGAGGAGACGCCGCCGGCGCCGGCCTTTCATTACGCCCGGGCCAAAGCCGAGGCCGAACGGGTGCTGCTAGAGGCGTACCGGCGCGATGGCACGCCAACGCAGATCGCCCGCATCGCCGCGGTGTACGGCCCGGATAGCCCGGCGTTGATGGTCGAGCAGGTGCGGCGGGGGCGCTTCCCGCTCATCGGCGGCGGGAAGGGCTATGCCTCCAACATCCACCTCGATGATCTGGTCGAGGCCCTGCTGGCCATGCCCGAGCGGGGTCAGGCCGGGCGGATCTACAATCTGGCCGATGATCGCCCCGCGCCCATTCGCGAGTTTTACGACTACCTGGCGGCCCTGCTCGGCGCCCCGCCCCCGCCCTCCATGCCTCCCCTTGCCGGGCGCGCCCTGGTACGACTGCTCGGCGCCGCGAGCCGCCTGCGCGCGCGGCCCAATCCGCTGCCGGTGGATCTGGTGGCCATGGCTTCGGTATCGCACCGTATGGCGAATCGGCGCATGCGCGAGGAGCTGGGGGTGCGCTTGCGCTATCCCTCGTACCGCGAGGGCCTGCCGGCGGCGCTGGGTGTTGAGGTGACGTTACGGTGATTTGTTTTCCTCACTCTCCCGCAACCCACTCCCACCGCAGGTGCAGGAGGAGCAGGCGTCGAGCGCGGCGAGGCGCGGGAGGGTGAGAAGCGGCACGGCCGCGTTTCCATCAGGAGGTGCACCGGTATGCGAACCAGCGTCTGGCTCGTGCGCCACGGTCAGACCCGCGCCAATCTGGAGCGGCGCTACCAGGGCCTCGGCGACAGCCCGCTCACCAACTACGGGCGCCTGCAGATCGAGGCGCTGGCGGCCCGCCTGCGCCCTGTGCCCTTTCGCGTCGCCCTGGTCAGCCCGACCGAACGCACGCGTCTCACCGCGGAGGCCATCCTCGCGGGACGGGCCGGGATCGAGGCGCGCCTGGAAGCGCAGTGGGCCGAGGCGCACCAGGGCCGCTGGGAGGGGTTGACCTACCGCGAGGTGCTGGCGCGTTACCCCGATGAGGCCCGCGCACGCTGGGCCGATGGTCTTGATGGGCGGCCCCAGGGCGGCGAGAGTCTCGCCGAGGTGTACGCGCGCGTGTCGGCGGCCTGGGGCCGCCTGCTCCAGGAGCATGCAGGAGGGCGCGTGCTGGTGGTCACGCACGCCACGCCGATCCAGTTGGCGCTCTGCATCTGTTTTGGCCTTTCCCCTGCCGCGCAGTGGCACTGGCGGATTGACCTCGGCAGCATCACCGCAATCGATGTCTATCCCTCAGGCCCCATCGTGCGCATGGTCAACGAAGTGCCGCGCATTCCGCGGTAGCGGGAAACGACGTGGCCCTGGCGAAAGGAAGAACCCCATGCAGCACGACCCGTACCACGACCGGCGCTGGAACCCCTGGTCAGTCGTGGTGGGTCTTGGCGAGGCCATCCGCTTCCTGACGATCATCCCGCAGCCCTGGCTGCCACCCACGCACGAACGCAGCGCCATTGTGGCCCTCCCCTGGTTCCCCGCCGCGGGACTTGTCATCGGCGCGCTGCTCTGCCTGGTGGGCTGGCTCGCCGGCTGGATCTGGGGCGGTCTCGTGGCGGCGGCGCTGATCGTGGTGAGTTGGGGCGCCATCACAGGGGGACTGCACCTGGATGGTCTGAGCGACACGTTCGACGCGGTATTGAGCTGGCGCTCGCCCGAGCGTAAACTGGAGATCATGAAAGACAGCCGCGTCGGGGCCATGGGCGTGCTGGCCCTGATCGCCGTGTTGCTGTTGAAGGTCGTCCTGCTCGCCGGCAGCGGCGCGGCCTGGTGGCAGGCCGCGCTCCTGGCCCCGGTACTCGGGCGCTGGGCCGTTTGCTACGCGATCTTCTTCTTCCCGGCGGCGGCGCCAGGGGGCCTGGGGCGCGCCTTTCACGACCAGGCGCGGCGCGCCGACGTGATTGTCGCCAGCGCCGCCACCACGCTGCTGGCGGCGCTTGTGGCAGGCCCGGCGGGCCTGGCGGCGCTGCTGGCCGTCTGGGCAGCGACGCATCTGCTCGCCCGCTGGTGGACGCGCGATCTCGGCGGGTTGACGGGTGATACCTACGGCGCCCTGTGTGAGATCGCCGAGGTGGCGGCCCTGGCGACCCTGACCGCCAGGCCGATCTTTGGGGGAGGTTAAAGGCTATTCTGGGGGGCGCACCCTCCCAAAGCATGTTTGCGGACCGGGGGTGTGGGGAAACCTGGTTTCCTCACGCCCCCGCCAACCGGCAGTGGGTGTTGCTTCTCCCCTTCCCGCTCCACCAGAGAGGGAGGAGGTTAGAGGCGGGTGAGGAACATCTGGCCTCGCTCCACAACGACGGGATGAAAAAAAGAGTTCTCCTGGGAGAGCCAGCCCCTTCCATCCACGACCTGTTTTCACATAAAGGACGCATACTCATGAATGAACTCCCCCCCACCTTTACCATTCTGGCCCTGGAGACCTCATGCGATGAGACTGCCGCAGCGGTCGTGCGCGGGGGACGCGAGGTGCTTGCCAACATCGTCGCCTCACAGATGGATATGCACGAGCGCTACGGCGGGGTGGTGCCGGAGGTGGCCTCGCGCCAGCACATCGTGACCCTCGTTCCGGTGGTGGAGGCCGCCTTGCAAGTCCTGCCGGGGGGGTGGAACGCTGTGCATGCCGTGGCCGCTACCCACGGCCCGGGCCTGAGCGGGGCGCTGCTCACTGGACTCAACGCTGCCAAGGCTATGGCCTGGCAGCGTGGGTTGCCCTTTGTCGGGGTGAACCACCTCGAAGCGCACATCTATGCCAACTGGCTCGATACGACCCCGCCACAGTTCCCCCTCATCGCCCTGGTGGTGTCGGGCGGCCACACCGTGCTCGCGCTGCTGCGCGACCACGGCGACTATACGCTGCTGGGGCAGACCCGCGACGACGCAGTTGGCGAGGCCTTCGACAAGGTGGCGCGCATTCTGGGTCTGGGTTACCCTGGCGGGCCGGCCATCCAGCAGGCGGCGGCGGGGGTGACCGGCGCGCCGGCATTGCCCCGCGCGTGGTTGCGCGACAGCTATGACTTCTCCTTCAGCGGCCTGAAAACCGCGGTGTTGCACCGCGTGCAGGAGCGGCAGACGCGCGAGGCACGGCTACCCCGCGCGCAAGGGGCCGCGCCAGGGCCGGCGCTCGACCCGCAGTTCGTGCGGCAGATGGCCTGGGCCTTTCAGGAGTCGGTAGTGGACGTGCTGGTGACCAAAACGGCGGACGCGGCCCGGCGTTACGGCGCCGCCGAAATCGTGCTGGCGGGGGGCGTCGCGGCCAACCTGCGCCTGCGGGAAGAACTGGCGCGCCGCGCGCCGGTTCCGGTGCGCTACCCGCCCCTGGCCCTCTGCACCGACAACGCGGCGATGGTGGCCGGAGCCGCGTTCTACCGCTTCGCCGCCGGGGTGCAGAGCGACTGGGATCTCGATGTGACCCCTGCGCTGCGTCTGGGGGCTACTTGACCAGTTGCGGCGCGTAATCTACTCGCGGATGGTAGATGGACTGCAGGCTGTTGACGAAGGCCTGTTTGATCTGGGTCAGTTCGCGCATGGTGAGCGGAGCGTTGTCGAGTTCACCCTCGCGCACGCGGGCCTCGATGATCGACTGCACCAGTTCCTCTAACACCTGCACCCCGGCGGGGGCGCCGTTGTGACCGCCATTGCCATTGGCCGCGACCAGTTTCCCATTCTGGGCCTTTGAGCGCACTGTAGCCTCCACCGAGTCGGCCAGCATCAGAATTGCCTGCTCGCGTGTTTGAGGGCGCGGGCCGGGGTAGCGGAAATCGGTCTCGCTCACGCTATCCTCCTCCTGGAGGGCCTGCTGGTAGAAGTGGCGAATCAGGCCGGTGCCGTGGTGCGTAGCGATAAAGTCCACGATTTGCTCGGGAAGACCCGCGCTGCGGGCCATTTTGATGCCTTCGCGCACGTGATCAATGATGATCTGGGCGCTGGTGACAGGATCCAGGTCATTGTGCACGTTCTCCCGGCCCATCTGGTTATCGGTGAAGAAATAGGGGCGGATGGTTTTGCCGATGTCGTGGTAGTACGCGGCGACCCGCAGCAGCAGCGCGTCGGCGCCGACCGCCTCGGCGGCGGCTTCGGCAAGGTTGCCTACGGCGACGCTGTGGTAGTAGGTGCCCGGGGCCTCGCGGATCAGTTTGCGCAGCAGCGGGCGCGAGGGATGGGCCAGTTCCATCAGTTGCAGCGGCGTCACCTGCCCGGCTGCGCGGCTCACCGGGTTGAAGACGCCGATCGCGAAGATCGCCGAGAGGGCCCCGTTCATACCGGCGAAGACGGCCACAGGCGCCAGATAGGTCATCAGGCCACCGGCCAGCAGCGTTGGCTGGCGGATCAGCCAGAAGGCCAGTTCGGCCACCAGCACCACCACCGCAACGCTCACCCCGCCCAGCAAAAAGGATCCCACACGCTCGGCATCGTGGGTCATCAGCACAGCCGCCAGGCAACTGCCGAACAGCGTCAGGGCCAATCCCAGGGCGTTGTGCTCCATCACCCCGATGGTGGCGCTCATCAGTGCGGCGGCGGCCAGGCTGACACGCCCGTTGAAGACGACCGTCAGGGTAATCGCCACGGCCGCCAGCGGGAAGAAGAACGTCCAGTCGCCAACTGCGGGCAACACCAGGCGGGCGATAATCAGCGTGAAGATGATCAGAGTGATCATCACCAGCAACCCGCGTGGGCGCCGTCCGATGGAGGTTTCAAAACTCAGTACGTAGGCCATGAAGCCTACGCTCATCAGCGCGGCAAAGAGACCGCGACCGGAGATGCCTGCCCAACTCAGGGGTGTGGGCATCGCGCCGGTCTGTTGCAGTTTCTCGATCATCTCGGGGGTGATGATCTCGCCCTCGCGCACGATGGCCTCGCCGGCCAGCACACGCACCTGCTGCGGCGGCACGCTGTCGCGCGCGCGCTGGCGACGCTCGGCGGTTGCGGCCTCATCGAGGGTGCGGTTGACCCGCAGAAAGGCCTCGGTGAAGAAGCGGGCCAGATCGCGCTCCTGAGGCGACAGGTCGGTAGTGGCGAGCCAGTAGGCCAGCCAGCGTTCACGCAACTGGATCAGGGCCCGTTCATCTACGGCGTAGTCGTAGCGTTCGATCGCCCGGTCGTAGAGGGCCAGGGTTTGCCGGCGCACCTGCTCCCACTGACTATCGCTCAGGGCGAGGATCTGCTCGGCCTGGCTCTCCGAGATCTGCAGGGCGGCATTGGGCAGTGCCGCCAGTCTGGCCACTTGATCGGCACGCTGGAGCGAAGGGTCGTCACGCACACGAGTAATTGTCTCGAGCAGCGCGCTGAGGTCCAGGCGTTGCTGCACCGGGATTAGCGGATCGAAGACATAGACCAGGTTATCGGGATTATTCTCGGCCTGCGCCTGACGTTCGGCGGTACGCACCTCGCTGACGTAGGTCACCTCTTTGGGCGCCCAGATACTCGTCGGGCTGGGTTGGCCCACTTCGAGGCGCCCGTATTCACCGGGGAGGCTGAGGGTCAGCGCCGCCCAGATCCCGACGAACAACAACAAACCCTCAAGGGTCATGATCAGGCGCAATCGGCGGGAGAACGCTTCAGCCGGCTGGAGAGGCCGGAAGCGTGGCAGGCTGGAAACCCAGCGTCGTCGCGTGATATTCATATTCCCGTGTCGCCGGTCGCGGGCACGGTCCCTCTCCGGCGCGTGGCGGCCTGCGGGCCGCGTCCACAGGTAACACTCATGCTCCTGCAAGTAATTCGCGCGCTACCTGGTTGAGCGTGCGCCCCTCGGCGCGGCCCTTGAAGCGCTCTATCAGCACCGGCATCAGTTTGCCGATGGCGGTAGGGCCGCTGAGGCCCAGCTCCGCGATGACCGCGGCCACCTCGGGACGCAGCTCTTCGGCGCTCAGCATGCGCGGCAGGTAGGCTTCGAGAACGGCGATCTCAGCCTCCTCCTGGGCGGCGAGATCGAGCCGGCCTCCCTTGCGGTACATCTCGGCGGCCTCCTGGCGGCGCTTGACCTCTTTGGCGATCACGGCCACCTGCTCGGCCGGATCGAGGGCTTCTTGCCCGCGGGTCTCAATCGCTGCCAGAGCCGCGTCGCGAGCGGCGGCATCGTGGGCGAATTGTTGTTCAATTGCCCGTGCCGCCGCTTCGTAGCGCGCCCGCGCCGCCTCGAGCCGGGCGCTCTGCAGGGCCGCGCGGGCGCTGCGGATCGCGTCGACACGCACCTTGTCACCCGCTTTCATCGCTGTTTTCAGATCGGCTGCCAGTTGCTCGTCGATCGTCATGGCCCTACCTCTACAACGTAACCTGACGCGGAAATACGCGCTGCTTCTCGGCAATGATGATCGCCCGGATCTGCCCGACCGCCTCGTCCAGCCGATCCTCCCGGTTGATCACTACATAGTCAAAGTGCCGCACCTGTTCCATCTCCTCGCTGGCCATCGCCAGGCGCCGCTCGATCTCCTCCGGGCTCTCGGTGCGGCGCACGGTCAGCCGCCGGCGCAGTTCCTCGGGGCTGGCGGGCGCCAGGAAGATGAACACCGCTTCCGGCGCCAGCCGTTTGATCGTCGCCGCGCCATCAACGTTGATCCGCAGCAACACATCGCGCCCGCTGGCCATCGCCTGGCGCACCTCGGACTTCGGAATACCCTTGTACTGTCCGTAGACCTTTGCCCATTCCAGGAGTTCGTCGTCCCGGATCATCTGCTCGAAACGCTCCACCGAAACGAAGTGGTAGTCGTAGCCGTCAATCTCTCCCGGACGGATGGGCCGGCTCGTCGCCGTGACCACGAAGTGAAAAGGGAAGGCCAGTTCACGCATGCGCATCAGCACCGAGTCCTTCCCCACCCCCGATGGCCCCGAGATGACGACTAGCAGCGGCACGGGTGGATTCCCATCAAGCTGGGGATTGCGGAGAAGTGGTGACATCGGTACCGCGCGTCCTCGTTTCAGGTGTGCCGTAGCCCGCTTCAGCGCCCGCGCGAAGCCTCCTCAGACATGACCACGATCACTCGCGATTTGCTATGATACCATCAGGGTATCATCCTAGTGGGAATCAGGTATGTACTTTGACGCTCTGACCCTTGCCGCGGTTGCCGATGAATTGCGTGAGAGCGTCCTCGGCGGGCGCGTGCAGCGGGTGATCCTTACCGGTCCGCTCAGCCTGGGCCTGGAGGTCTACGCCAATCGCCAGCGCGTGCAGGTGCTCGCTTCGGCCCATCCGCAAGTGGCCCGCGTGCATCTGGTACGCGGACGGCTCACACGGGGAGTCGCTCAGGAGACGCCACTGCTCCTGCTATTGCGCAAGTATGTGCTGGGCGGGCGGATCATAGGCGTCGAGCAGCCAGTGCTCGAACGGGTGCTTGTGCTAAGTATAGTCAAACCGGTGTCCTTATGCAACAGCAATCCGCCCGCCGGCGCCCCCGACGTTGACGAGGCCGAACCTGAAGCCAGCGAGCCTGATGCCCTTCCCATGACCACCCTCGAAACGCTGCGCTGCGAATTGGTGATTGAGCCACAGGACCGCCGCAGTAACATTGTCCTGGTGGATGATGATAACCGCATTCTCGATAGCGTCAAGCGCGTCACCCCGCGGATGAGCAGCCGGGTGGTCCTGCCGCGCCACGTCTACGAATTGCCGCCCCCGCCCGATAAGCGCGATCCGACCCGCGCTACCGCCGCCGGTATCGCTGCCCTCGCCACCGGCCGCGAGCGCGACCTGGCCCGGGCGTTGGTGGCGGCCTACCGCGGGGTCTCGCCTCAGGTGGCCCGCGAGGCGATTTTCCGCGCCCTGGGGCGCGTCACGGCCACCGTGGACGAGCCGCTGCCCCACTACACCCTGGCGGCGCGGCTGCGCGAGTTATTTACTGCCCCTCCCGAGCCTGCCCTGGCCCTCGACGAGGACGGTCGGCCCGTGGCCTACGCGCCTTATGCCCTCACCCATCTGCCGCGCGTGGTCGCCGTCGCCAGTATGAGCGAGGCCCTGGAGCGTTTCTACCTTGCCCATGAGCAGTTGACCGGCCACCAGCAGCGGCGCGAGGCCCTGAGCGGGCAGCTTCAGGCAGCGCGGGCGCGCCTCGAGCGCCAGCGCGCCCAGATCGCCGCAGAACTGGAGAAGGCCCGTGAGGTGGAAACCCTGCGCTGGGAGGGGGAGATGATCTTCGCCTTTATGCACACCCTGCGCCCTGGACAGGAGACGCTTGAGGTGGAAGGGCGCCGCATCGCCCTCGACCCGCGCCAGAATCCGGTCGATCAGGCCCGGGCCCGCTTCCGCGCCTACGACAAGGCCCGCAGCGCCCTCAGCGGCCTCCCCGAGCGGCTCGAAGGTGTCGAGAACCGCATCCGCGGCCTGGATGAACTGGAGGCCCTTCTGCAACTCAGCGACGGCTACGACCAGATCGAGCAACTTGCCCGCGAGGCCGAGGAACTGGGCTACCTCTACGAAGCCGCTGGCGCGGCCCCCGCGCGCCGCGCGGCCCACCCGACGCGCCTGCGGCCCCTGCAACTCCTCTCCCGTGACGGCCTGGAGATCGCCGTTGGGCGCAGTGCCCGCGAGAATGAGCACGTCACCTTTCGCCTGGCCCGGGGCGACGATCTCTGGCTCCACGCCCGCGGCCTCCCCGGCGGCCACGTGATCGTGCGTAGCGGCGGGCGCCCCGTGCCCGAGACGACCCTGATGGAAGCTGCCGGTCTGGCGGCCTACTTCAGCCCGGCCCGCGCCGAGCCGGCGGTGGAGGTGGATGTCTGCCGCCGCACCCTGGTGCGCAAGCTGCCCGGTGGTCCCCCCGGCCTGGTCACCTACCGCGCCGAGCGCACCCTGCGCGTGGCCCCCCGGGCGCCGGAGGTGCGCAATGCGGCGGATAGCCCCGCCGCCCCCGGCGCGCCGGGTTGACATTGCACCCTCACGTCGGTACAATCGGGCAACTTTAACCGGGTGATCTGACGCCCCAGACCTCACAGCGTTGCCAGACCTGTCGGGTCCGGGTTGCCTATCAGGTTGCCCCTGTCAGGCAGGGGCTCGGGAAACCAGGTTTCCCCATAGCCCTCCAACCGGCCATCTGGGTACCCACGCGGCTTTGCCGCACAAAGACGCGACAAATCGAGAGGGCGTCGCCCTCCCGGATCTTCCCGCGCGGAGCCTGTGTTATGTTCAAACGCCCCGGACCGAACGAGAGCGAACAGGATCGCCTCTGGCTGCGCCAGTTTCGGGCGGTGATCGAGACCCAGATCGCCCGGCGCCCCTTTCTGTTTCAGATGCGCGCCGTGGCGCGCCAGCTTGGCTACGAGCGCGAGCGCTGGCCGCTTCTGCTCCCCTTCCTGCTCGTGGTCTTCCTGTTCGTCTACCGCCGCGAACGTGCCCGCGTCCTGGAGGTTGCCCGCCGGCTGGCCGATTAGGTGAAGGTGGAGAAACCTGCTTTCCCCACGTCCCTGCCGGTTCGAGGGATATGGGGAAACCCCGGGTTTCCCCATATCCCTTGCCTCAAGGTTGCCCTACGCCCCTACGGCGTCCGTGGGATCGGGCGTGGGTTGGGGTAAGGCTGCGGCGCT
Organism: uncultured Chloroflexales bacterium; assembly: GCA_937918935.1. Classification (GTDB taxonomy): domain Bacteria; phylum Chloroflexota; class Chloroflexia; order Chloroflexales; family Chloroflexaceae; genus JACAEO01. Next base: position 151,774 of record CAKZSI010000028.1, read on the forward strand.
ACCTGGAGCTGCACCGACGCCTCGGCCAGAATGACGTTGGTGATGTCGTTGCGATCGAAGATCGTCACCACGATCGGGCCGCCCTGCGGCGGAAGGGTAAAGGTGAGTTGGGCGCTGAAGGTGATCGGCGCGCCGATAACGCGCGGCTGGAGGACGGGGAACTCGCCGGCCCCCAGTTCGCCGTTGACCACGTTCGTGATTCGATAGTTGAGCTTTCCCTGGTACGGTGTCACGGCAAGCTGCCCGTCAACCGTCACCGGGCTGCCGACCAGTGTATCGGTGACGGGTGCGGTGATGATGATGCGTTGATTGTCGCCCTGCCCGCCCGGCCCCGTGGTTGGCGTGGCCGTGGCTCGCGGCCGCACCTGGAGCCGCACGTTGGCGCTGGCGATGATCTGGCCCGCCCCGTCGCGGTCGTAAATCTCGACGATGATCGCTCCGCCCTGCGGCGGCTCGGCGAAGCTGAGCGAGGCGACGTAGGGCACGTTGGTGGTCTGGCCGGGGGCCGGGCGCACCGGGAAGCTGCCCTGGCCAAGGTTCTCACGCGCCGGAGTGCGAATGACGTAGTACAACTCGCCGAACTGCGGCGGCAGGGCGGCGCGGCCGGTGACGACCACCGGGCTGCCGACCACGGTGTCGGTGGGTGGGGTTTCGATGGTGATTGCCTGCCGCGTCGGGAGCGGTGTGGGCGTGGCGGTTGGGGGCGGCCCGGCCACCACCAGTGGCAGGGTGGCGCTGGCGCGTACCTGGCCGTTGCCCGGGTCGAGTTCCAGCAGTTCAAGGGTGATTGGCCCGCCCCCTGGCGGCATGTTGAAGAACACCTGGGCGGTGAAGCGCCCGCCGCCCTCCTGGGTGCCGGCCACACCGAACTGACCCGCACCGATCTGTTGCCCTCGCGCGTCGCGTACCCGGTACGTCAACTGGCTGCCCTGGGGGAGCCGTACCGTGCGCCCCACCACCGTCATCGGGCTGCCCACCTGCTGGTTGGGTGGCGGCGATTCGATGATGATTGCCTGCTGCTGCAGCGCGACGTTCAGGTCAATGCGCGCGCTGGCGGCGATCTGGCCCGTGGTCGCGTCCTGGTCTACGATCTCGACCGTGATGCGCCCGCCCGCCGGCGGCACAGCGAAGGTCAGGCTGGCGTTGAAACTGCCTGGCCCGTCCGGCGCTCCGGCGACAGGGAAGGCTCCCTGGCCAATCTGGTTGCCCGTGGCGTTGAGGATGCGGTAGCCCAGTGCGCCCTGGAAGGGGAAGCGCGCCGTGCGCCCGGTGATCACCACCGGGCTGCCCACGGTGGTGCCCGGCGGCGGGGTGTCAATGAGAATCGCCTGTGGCGGCGCGATCACCAGCACCAGGCTGGCGCGGGCTACCGGTGGCGCGCCGCCAGCGCCCGGCTCGAAAACCTCCAGCGTAATGTCGCCCGCGCTGGGGGGCAGGTTGAAGGTCAGCGAGGCGTTGAAGACGCCTGTGCCCTGTGCTGTGGCCGATACCGGGAAGGCGCCACTGCCAAGCAGCCCGCCGGCCGCGTCGCGGAAGGCGTAGCTCAGGCTGTTGCCGGCAGGCGGCTTCGCGGTGCGCCCGGTGATCACCACCGGGCTGCCCGCCACCGTGCGCGGCGGGGGCGTGTCAATCACGATCTCCTGCTGCGGCGCGGGCGAAGCCGGCGGCGTGGGCGAAGCCACCGGCGTGGCTGTCTCGGCGCCGGGGGTGGGGGCCTGGGCCGCGCTGAGCCGTAGCATCACCGAGGCCAGCGCCCGGATCGAGCCGTTGGCCGCATTGATCTCCACCACCTCGAGCCGTCCCATCCCCGACTGCGCCAGGGTATAAAGGACGGCGCCGCTGAAGGCCCCGGGGCCGTTCTCCGGCCCTGTGGTGGTAAAGTAGCCCTGGGCCAGCAGCGCCCCGTCGGGGCCGAAGAGGCGGTAGTTGAGGTTGCGCTCGAAGGGTTGCAGGGCGACCGTACCGCTCACCGCGATGGGTGAGGTTACGGTGGAGTCGCTCAACGGTGTGAGGATGGTAATCTGCTGGGTCGCGACGCCCGCGCCAGCGGGCGTCGCCGTAGGCTGGCGGCCCGGCGCCCCGCAACCGGCCAGGATCAGGCTTACGCAGCACAGTGCTACGATGCGCCATCGTAGCATGCGCCGCCGACGAGCGGTTGGCTGGCACATACCGGCTACCTCGTGTGGCCACGGCTGCAACCGCCGTGGCCATGAACCGCGGGAACACTACTTCAAGTACTTGCGGAACCAGGCCACCTGCTCCTGCGCCGCGTAGAGCTGGTTGGCCGGATCTTCCAGGCCGTGCCCCTCACCGATGAAGCGGAGCATCCGCGCCGGCAGGCGCCGGTTCACCAGTTGCAGGTGCAGATTCTCGTTCTGGGTGATCGGCAAGAAGTCCTCGGTGCCGTGGAAGGTGAGCACCGCCGCCTTGATCCGCCCGGCGTTGTAGGCCGGCGAGTCGCGCCGGTACTCCTCCGGGATGTTGTAGGGCGGCAAGCCCTGCAGGTAGGGGACCAGCCGGTCGTAGCCGCGTGTCCAGTCAGTAATCAAATCGATGAACGCGCACTGGGGGTTGGCCGCGGCGTAGAGATCAGGGTGGCGCACCACGCTCTGCAAAGTGAAGTAGCCCCCGTAGGAACAGCCGGTAATCCCGACCTTGCCCTGCCGCGTCCAGCCACGGGCGACCATCTGGCGCACGATCTCGGCCTGCTCGTCAATGTCAATCGCGCCGAAGTTGTTGCTGTCGGCCAGGGCGTTGAAGACCGCCGGGGTATAGCCGGCGCGCCCGGCCAGCGGAGTGATCAGCAGCGGAAAACCCATGGCCGGCAGGAGCGTCGAGGGGTTTTCGACGTTGACCAGCCAGCGGTTCACCATGGCCACGCCTGGCCCGCCCTCCTGCCACACCACCAGCGGTGTGTCACGAGGGGGGAATGGGGTGTCGGCTGGCTGGACGAGCACCCCCACGCGGGTCTGGCCGTTGCGCAGGGTGAAGCGCACCGGGTCCTGGCGCAGATTGGCGAACAGCCGCAGTTCCTCGTTGAACCAGGTCATGCGCGTAAGGCCCCGCCCGTCCCAGCCGAGCCGGTAGATCTCCGGCGGCTCGGTGTAGGAGCTGAACATAAAGACGATCTCGCGGCTGGTGTTGGTGGCGTAGACGTTGTAGTACGAGCCGGCCCGGTTGGCCAGGTTGCGCAACTCTCCACTGACGCGATTGTAGTAGTAGGGGTGGCGGTCGGTACCCTTCTGGGCGCGGAAGATGATCTCGTCGGGGGAGACGAACTCCGCCGCCGCCCGCGAGAAGGCCCCGCTGCTGAACAGATCGCTCTCCAGCCGGCCCACCTCGCGGCCGGAAAGGTCGTAGAAGCGGAACGAGGTCCGTTCCGAGAACTGTGGCGTGTAGATCGGGTGCCGCCGGCCCTTGAGGCGCGCCGGGTGCCACGCCTGCACCAGCAGCGTGCCCTGGTCGGGCGACCAGGCATGGGCCGACAGGATAGGCGGCAGCGTTCCGCTGGGCTGGATGATCTGCACCGCGCCACTCGCCCAGTCAACCATGTAGGTGTTGTTGTACTGCAGGATGGGGTTCTCGGACGGAGCGAGGTTGCCGGTCACGTCGCGGTAGACCTGCTCGGAGAGCAGGGCCCCGTCGAGCGCGGGGCGCTCCTGATCCGGATCAAAGAGGCCAAAGATCGATATGGCGAGCCGCGACGAGTCGCGTGTCCACGTGTCACCGAAGAGCACCGACGCAGCAGGTACGGTGGTCATGTAGCGCAGGCTGCCATCGCGTCGATCAAAAAGCGTCAGGTCGAGGGTTTCGGGTGTGGCCGCAATCTCACCCGTCTCGCCCTCGCCGTCCTGGCGCATCCACAGCCGATCGAAGACCGGGTGACCGCGCACCCGCGCGACGGCCCGTTGCAGCCTGGGGGGCAGGGGGATCGCCGCCGCAAGTCTGGCGCCGGGGGCCACGCGGGCAACCGGCACACGGATCGGGCGCGCCATCTGCGCCTCCTCCTCGGCTTCGGCCGGCAGGAGCACGAGGAGAAAACGGTCGAGATCAGGCGCGACGGTGACGATCCCGCTGTCCGGCGGCAGCGTGATCCGCTCGCCGCTCACCTTCAGCGTATCCCGGTTGATGCGCAACTTGACAACGGCTTCTTCAGGCGTGTCGGCGCGCTCATCAATCGCCAGCGCCCCCAGGTGCTGCCCGTCGAGCCAGACGAAGCGCGAGAAGCCCACCAGGGGCAGCGGCGTCAGGCTCCCGAACGCCTCCGGGTCGATCGTCCGTACTGTCCCGTCGCTCAGGTTCATGAAACCTACCTGCTCCTCGGAGACGATGAAGATCGTCTGGTCGTCGGGGCTGGGCGGGCTGAAGGGCAGGTAGAGCTTGGTTTCCTTCTGGATCCGTTCGAGACGCTCAACCTCTTCGGGTTCCAGCAGGTCCTGTCGCTGGCCGGGCCGCGAGGAGTCAATGTTGAGGACATTGTTTCGTGCTTGCTGGGCCTGGGCCGGGCCGACGACTGCCACGCAGGCGAGGATCAGCAACAGGGGGAACCACCGCCGGAGGTGCATAGAGATGTGCTCCTTACATGCTGAAACAGTGTAAAGCAGAATTGAATAAATAATATCAAACTTTTGAGGAAAATGGTATACTATGCTGCGAATAGTCTTTACGGTTCCGCGACACCGGCAAGTGTTGCCCCCGGCGGGTTGCCTTTGCCCGGGGGCGCGAAGGCAGCGTTGATATGGAGTGCGCCGAGGCGCGGCAGTTGCTCGACGCAGGGGTGGCGCCGGGGTCCACCGATCCGCGTCGCGCAGCGTTGGGGTTCCATCTGGCCCGTTGTGCCGCCTGCCGCGCCTATCGGGAGCATCCGGGGGACCTGGGGTTGCTCGCTGCGCTGCTGCTGGAGGCGCCGCCGCCCGCCCCACCTGCGCGTCCGCGCCCCCCCGTGCCGCGGACGCGCCGCGCGCGCCCCCCTTCAACCTGGTGGCGCTACGCGGCCTGGGCCGTGGCGATCGCCCTGCTGGCCGGGCTGGGCCTCGTGGCGGGCCGCATCGCTGTGGCCGCGTACACCATTCAGAGCAACCTGGCGGCTATGCGGGTGACCGGTGCGCCCCTTCCCACTCCGGCGATACGAGTGGCCGACGCACCCCTGGTCGTGGCGACACCGGTGTTGCCGGGGGCCGCAACGCTCCCGCCTGCCCCGTCGGCGCGTCCCGATCGCCCTGCGGCCGGCATTGCCCCCGCCAAGACGGGCCTCGCTACCGCCGTGGCGCCGGGTCTGATCCCTTCTGCCACCGCTTTTCCCTCCATCGGCGCCAGCGCCACGCCGGTGCGCCTGCCGGCGATTGATGGGCAGCCCGCCCCTGCTTTGCCCGTTATCAGCGCCGCGCCGCCGCACCCCCCGGTGATCGGCGGGCAGCCCATCCCCACTCTGATGCCGACCGTCCCGGTGCGGCCGGTTCCCCGCGAGCCGCTCAACATCCTCCTCCTCGGCAGCGACCGTCGCCCCGGTGAGGGCTGGCAGACCCGCTCCGACGCGATCGTGGTGGTGCGCCTGGATCCGGCACGGCAGCGTATCGCTCTGCTCTCGCTTCCGCGTGACCTGGTGGTGAACATTCCCGGCTATGGCTACTCCCGCATCAATGCCGCCACGGTGTACGGCGAGTCAGACCCGCATCTCGGCGGCGGGATGGGGCTGGCCCGCGTCACGGTGAGCGAGTTACTGGGTCTGCCCATCCACCACGTGGTCCGCGCCGATTTTAGCGCCTTCATCGCCGCGATTGATGCCATCGGCGGGGTGGACGTCGTGGTGGAGCAGGAGTTGTACGATCCGGCCTATCCTACCATGGACTACGGCTACATGGTGGCGCACTTCCTGCCCGGGCCGTACCACATGGACGGCGAGACGGCGCTGATCTACAGCCGCATGCGCCACATGGACAGCAACTATGCCCGCAATCGCCGCCAGCAACAGGTGCTCGTCGCCGCCTTCCAGCGTGTGCGCGACCAGAATCTGATCGGTCAGGTGGAGATGCTGGCCAATCTGACCACGGCCCTGCGCGACCACATCCAGACCGATCTGAGCCTGGAGCAGATGATCGGCCTGGCCTGGGCCTTCCGCGACGTCGCGCCCGAGATGGTGGAACGCTATGCCCTCGACGAAAACGGGGTCTACGAGGGGGGCATCGCGGGCGACCCGTATGCGACGTTGCCTTTGCCCGGCGCGGTGGAGACCCTGGTGGCGCAGTTTGTGCAGGGAGCGGAGTGAGCGCCCCGCTCACCGCCGCAGATAGACGGCGATGGCGTCGGGGACGGGGCGCTGCGGGCGGGGCCAGAGGGCCTGGCCACGCCAGACCGCCTGGGTAGAGGTGTCGTCATCGCCGCCGAGGGCGTCGTGGCAGCCCATATTGCGCAGGGCGCGCGCCAGTTCCACCCCGGTGATGCCAGCGGAATTGGCCAGCACCAGAAACGAACGCCCGCCCGGGAGATCGCCGACGCAGACGGCAGTCTTGGGATAGGCGCCGCTGTACACGGTCATGCGCCAGTCGAGTTGCACGAAGTCCTCACCTAGCGGGTTGAAGGGGAGGAACTCGTCGGTCTCGGCGCCGACGGCGGGATTGGCCATCTTGCCCTTCCAGAGGATCACCGGCCCGCCGCCTACGGCCTGCTGGCAACTCCGCAGTTCCTCGGCGTCGAAAAGCCCGATCATCGCCCGCCGGTCAGCCGTGATGCACAGTGCGCTGCGCCAGGGGTTCACCCGATGCACCACGCCGTTAATCACCACGCTGCCCTCGTTGGAGGTGCGTACCGCGCCGTGGAAGCCGAAGGCCATCGCCCAGAGCAGGTCCATGTCCTCGCGCGCGGCGAAGGGCGCGTTGGCCATCTCCACCACCGGTTGCAGGTGCCGCTGCCCATCGCGCCAGACGGTGTCGCCGCTGGCATCACTGCCGGGGATGGCCCCGTCGGCGTTGATGACCTCGATGTGTACGCGCTCATCGAGGCGCGCCACGGTGTAGAGCAACTCTCCGCCCCCGACGCCGCGCCGGTAGAACTCGACCAGCCCCTCGCTGGCGCGCTCCTGCAGGGCGCTCTCGCGGTTGAAGCCCTCCAGGCGTTCGTGGGCGGCAGGGGGCGCCGGTTGTGGCGCCAGACGGCCAACCAGACCTTTCGTCACGGGTTGGCTCGCCATAGCCGCTGTCATCGCCCAGCGCGAGATCACCGTCGCGTCAGCCGCGGGCCGCACGAACAGGAAGTATGCCCCCAGGGTGGCGAGGAGCGCCAGGGCAATCTGATGGACGGTTCGCAGCGACATTCGGGCACTCTATGCCATCAGGACAACGTGAGGTGTTCCCGGGGCGGCGTAGTTCTTCCCACACCCCTCCAGGATGGTATCACACGCCTGATGCAAATGGGCAAGCCCCGGACCCCGGGTTTTTGCCCGAACAATATCTTTCGGTATGGTATTATAGCATAGATGTGCTAATTTTTTCCCTGCCTGAGGAGGCGCGCATGGCTCGCCCCATCTCCCTCGTACTCCTGCTGCTCACGCTGCTCGTCGCCCTGCCGCCGGGCGCAACCGCTCGCGCCCAGCGCGCCGATGGGCTCGACCAGCCGCTGCTCGCTGCCAACCTGTGTGGTTCGGGGGATGGCTCGGAGACCCACTTCACCATTGCCGCCACCGGCGACACCTTCCCCCACGAGAACATCCAGGCCGTGGGCGAGAGCCAGGGCTACGATGTGCTTTTCGATGCTGTGCGTCCCTTCCTCCAGGCCGCTGACCTGGCCTACACCAACTTCGATGGGGCCATGCTTGAAGGCTCACCGATCAGCGGCTATCCCCTGTTCAACTTCAATCCGGCCCTGGCCACCGCGCTGCGGAACGCGGGGATCGACGTGGTCTCCACCGCCAACAACCACATCCTCGACCGCGGCCCCGAGGGCATTGATGCCACCCTGCGCGTGCTGGAGGCCAATGGCATCCTGCAACACGGCACATCCCCGATCGGCGCCGTCCGCCCGCCGTATTTGCCGCTGACCCTCACCCGCGACGGCGTCAGTCTGACAATCGGCTTCATTTCGGCCACCTGGGGCGCCAACGGCATCCCCGATCCGCACGGGCAGGTCAATCTGCTCTACGAGTCGAGCGAATATGGCCAGCAGGGGGGCGTGCGCCAGCGCATCCTCGACGCCATTGCCCAGGCCGATCGGGAGACCGACCTGGTGCTGGTCGCGGCGCACTTCGGCTTTGAGTACCAGTTCTACCCCCACGAGAGCCAGATCGATGCCGTCCGGCGCATGGCCGAGGCCGGCGCCGATGTGATCCTCGGGGCGCAGTCGCATACTCTGCAACCGGTGGACATTCTTGACGTCAGCGGGCGCAGGACCCTGGTGATCTACTCGCTGGCGAACTTTCTGGCCTCCCAGGGGGCCTTTCAGGCCAGCGCCTATTCGGCCACGTCGGTGATCTTCTACGTCGGCCTGGCCCGCGGCGCCGATGGTCAGGTGCGGGTGACGGGCTACCGCTATCTACCGACCATTCACATTGACAACGACACGCGCCCGGCGCCCATCCAGCCCGGCAGTGCCGATGACGTGATCGCCCACGTCCGAACGATGATGCGCGATCCCGGCGGCCTGCGCCAGGTGTCGCCGGAGCCGCCCGCGCCCGGGGCGATCATCCCGGTGTGTCTTCCGATTGCCCTGGCCGAAACGCCCGAGACGCCAATCACCGGTGACTTTGCCCAGCACTACGCCACGCTCGGCGGAACGCTCCCCCGTCCTCTAACCGACGGGATTGCCGTACTGGGGCTGCCCCTGGGGCCGGCGGTGACCGAGCCTGCCGGTGACTGCGCCACGCCCGTGCCGGTGCTCTACACCGAGCGGCAACGTCTCGAGCTCCACGCCGCCGAGCCATGGCCCTTCCGCGTTTCTGGCTCGCTTCTGGGGGTCGAGGCCTTCACCCGCCGCTACCCTGGCGTGGCGCTCCAGCGGCGCACCGATCTCGCGGCTACGGACGCCTTCGCCGATCCGCGCTTTCGAGCCTTCTACGAGCAGTTCGGCGGTCTGGCGGTTTTTGGCTACCCCATCTCTGGCCCGCTCAACGAAGAGCATCCCGAGACGGGTGAACCCGTGACAGCGCAGTATTTCGAGCGCGCCCGCTTCGAAGTGGCGCCCGGCGCCCCTCCCGGCGCGCCGCTGACCGAGCAGGTGCGCCTTGGCCTCCTCGGGCGCGAGTTGCTCGCCGCCGGCGGGGTGGCCAGGCTCTGCCCGGGGTCCCCGGCGACCGACCTGTCCGTCCCGGCAGGAGCGACCCGAGCCGGACGGACCGACGGGGGAGCGCCGCGTAGCGCATCAGAAGGCGGGCGCGGGTGGCTCGGCGGCCTGTTCGACCGGACGTTCAATCAAACCGTCTGGTGGTTGCCGATGCTGGCCCTGACTGCGCTGCTGGTGGTGCTGGTGACCTTGGTCGGGTTTGCCGTGGCCGACTGGCGCTCCTTTCGCCGGCAAGGCGCCAGGCGGCGCGCCTATCGGCGCCGGCGCAGCGCCTTCGAGCGGCTGGGCCAGGCGCCCGTGCAGGCGGTGCCTGCCCGCGAGACCCGGGAAACTCGCGCCACGGCCCATACCGGCACGACCGTCCGCCAGGCGCCGCTCGCCCCAGACGATGATGACGAGGCCTTCTTGCGGCGTCTCCTGGAAGAATAACCTTCAGCAAGCGCGGGCATAGAGAACCCGGTTCTCCCCCTTTTCTTCCAGGCGGCGTTGGGGTCACGGGCGCTCGCCCACGGGCCGTGGCGCGGGGAAACCTGGTTTCCCCGCGTTCACGTGAGACCCCATGCGGCTTCGCTGCACAGCGATGATACGAAAACCCTCGCGGGGACGTTTCTCACCTCAGCACGGCGCTCAACGTGGTCGGCTGCAACCCCAGGGCCCTCATGCGATCGAGATAGCCAGGCAGCGCCGCGGCGCTCTTGTGGCGGCCGTGCAGCAACAGAATGGCGCCCCTGGCCTGGGCGGGATCGGCCGCGACGCGCTCCAGCCAGGCCGGCATGCCTGCGTCGTCGGTGCTCCAGTGATAGGCGATGTAACCGGCCCGGCCGATCGTTTCGACCATCTGCGGAGTGGAGTTGCCATAGGGGAAGCGGAAGTACGGACGAGTGCTGCCGCCGGTGATCTCGCGCGCGATGCGCTCGGTTTCCACCAGTTCGTTGACCGCCCCATCGGCGCCGATGGCCGAGAAGGCCGGGTGGGTCAACGAATGATTACCAAGTTCGTGACCACGACTCACAATCGCCTTCGCTGCCTCGGGGAACGTCTTCATCCAGCGGCCGGTCACGAAGAAGGTACCCTTGATCTGGCGCGCGTCGAGCGCGTCGAGGATGGCGTAGAGACTCGCGTCGTCAATTTCAATATCGAAGGTCAGCGCCACCAGGGGTTGGTCGAGGTTGCCCTGTTTGATGATCGGCGCTGGGGGCAGGCTCTCGCCGTCCTGGTAGACCGGCACGACCAGGGGCCGCCCGGGGCGCAACGTTTCGCCAGGCAGCAGGCGATTGAGCGCGGCCAGGGCGGCGGGGTCGCTGCCGGCGCGCCGGGCGATGCTTTCGAGCGTGTCGCCGGCGGCCACCACGGTGCTGAAGAAGGTCCGCGGTTCGGGGACGCTGGCGGGGCCTGGCGGCGGACCCGGCTGAGCCGATGGGCTGGGCGTCGGCGCAGACGTCGGTCCTTTTTTTTCATCTCCGGCGGCGCTCGATGGCAGCGCCCGGCTCACCAGGGTGATCAGCACCAGAATGGCCGCGGCCAGGGCGATCAGTCGCGGCTGCAACAGTGGATTGCGGGATGGAGCGGATCGTGGCGGCCGTTTTACCGGCTTGCCCACCCTGGTGGTATCCACAACGAACGCGCGCGCGGTTTGCAGGGCGTGATTCATCGCCGCCGTGGCGCGACGCGGGCGGAGCGGGGCGCCCACGGGCATACGCGGGGGCGCGGCAGCGACCTCCGGTGGCGGTTCCACGCGCGCCGGACCGGGAACATAGCTGAACAGCGCCTCGGTACCGGGCACGAGCCAGAGGCGTGGGGCGCCCCACGGCTCCTCCTGGCCCTCCAGCGCCGCCCGTCCATCGGTAACCGCCAGATCGACCGGGTCACCAGCGGTGATGGCCGTGTAGCACGGCCCGCAGACGCTCGCGACCTGCGTGGCATCGAGGCCGCCAAGGGCCAGGGCGGTAATGCCGAGATCGTCGTGCAGGCGGTTGGCCACCGCGCTCAGGGCCGCCGCGTCGGCATCGGCGCTGGCGGCCAGCGTAACCAGGCGCAGATCGGGATGGTCGGCGAGAATGCTGGCCAGACCGCCCCCGTCCAGCCCTCGTCCGAGCCGCAGCCGGGCGGCGTCGCCCTGGCCCCAGGCGTCGGTCGCGATGATGTGCAGCATGTGGCAGGGCTCTTCGGCCAGAGCCTCGCGCAGGGCAAGGGGGTCACTGTCGCGCAGGAGATCGATCACCATGCGCCCGGACCGCGCCGCGTCGGCAAGGGCGTGGCCCAGCGGAGCGATCGCCGCTTCGGCGTCGGGGGCGCAGGCGATCAGCAGGCGCACCGGGCCGCTGAGGGGCAGGGGGCGCGGCGGCGAGCGCAGTTCTCCCGAGCGCACCAGGGTGTAATCCTCGCGCACGGCGGGGCGCCAGGGGCGGCTCTGGCCAAGGGTGGCCCACTCCCAGGGCAGCCCGGCCAGCTCGGGCGCGGCATAGAGCTGGATCTGGATGCGCGCGCCGGCCTCATCGGCGCCCCGGGCCACGTCAATCAACAACTGGCGCACCGGATTGGGAAACAGCGCCCGCCCGACGGCCAGGCTCAGCGCCTCAGGCTCCGCCGAAGCGTCAGGCAGCACCAGGGGCGCCTCGGCCCCACGCCCTGCGGCAAAGGCACGCACCACATAGTTCGCCGGACCGCGCCCGCTGACGCTCAGCTGAAAGGGAATCACAGCAGAGCTCATATTCGTTAATGGTTGTCTGGGTGAAGGTTGACACTTCTGTAGGTACTATAGCATACGAATAAGAACTTTACCAGTACTGGCGCATGAATTTCTGTCAGGAGTTTTAAGTTCTTGTATGGTTGCGAAGCGGCGTTGCCTCTCCGCAACTATGCTTTACTGTAAAAAAGGGAGGGTCTGGGAGGACACAGCCCTCCCAGACCCTCCTGGTAGAGCGTGAAGCGCTACAGACTGGTAACCAGCCCTGGCTGTACCACCACCCCCTCGCGCCACGTCTGCCGTCCATCGGGGTGGGTAAACGCAAGGGTGTAGCGACCGGGCGGCAGTTCCACGGCCCCGAACCATCCGTCACCCGCCGCGGTCAGGTCGCGGAGCCACGCGCCGTTGTGAAAGAGCGTCACCTTCGCGCCGGGGGCCACCTGCCCGTCAACCACAGCAATGCCTTGCAGGTGGCCCCCGGTGGGCGCGACGATCCACGGCCAGGCGGGGGCCATGGCCGGCTGCGCGAACACCGTTGCGCGCAAGCGATCCATAAACGCCCGCCGCGCCTCGTCGTTGGACCCGCCGATAGGGTTGGCGTAGGAGAAGAAGGCTACCCCCGCCGTACTGCGGCCCTGCGCATCGGTGGCCAGGGCCCGTTGCACCTGGCTCACATTCTGCTCGGGCGTGTTGAGCCAGGCGCCGATGCCGGCCACGATCGCCCGGCGCCCGGCGTGCTCGCGGCTGAAGCGCAGCCAGCCGTCGTACCAGTCTCGCGAACGGGCATTACCCTCGGCAAAGTAGTACATCGGCACGGCGAAGTCGAGGATGCCCTCCTCGAGCCAGGCCGGCCAGTCCTGGAAGACGCGATCGTAGGCCGCGGAGCGCCACCACTCGCCGTTGTTGCCCAGCCCACCCCAGGCGATTGTCGCCGCACTCACCTGAATCGTCGGCTGTTCAGCCCTGGCGCGCAGGTATAACCGGCGAGCCAGTTCACTCACCCGGTCGCGCCGCCACTGCGACCAGGCGGGATCGTCGGGCGCGGGACGGCTGTCGAGCGGGCGGCCGTGGGCCTGATTGAAGCGTTCCACGCTCACCTGGTTGTAACCATACTCCTTGCCGGCGAAGCGAATGTAATCCCAGTGGATGCCGTCCAGCGCCGGGTAGGCACGCAGCAGATGCTGGACCAGCCGTTCCAGGTAAGCGATAGACTCGGGATGCCCGAAATCCAGATCGCCCACCTGCACCCCGCTGTAGGTTGCCGTCGTCCAGCGTTCGGCGCCGCTGGCCCGCGGGCCATGACTGGTGCAGATGTGCTGCGGGTGGTTCCAGAGCGGGTCGGATGAGCGACAGGTTACGGAGATGACTAGCCAGGCGTGGACCTGCACGCCCCGCGAATGGGCCTTTTCGATCAGGTATTCAAGGGGATCAAACTCGTGGGCGGGCGCCAGGCGCGGGTCAGCCCCCCGCGGCTCGAAAGACCGATTGTACCATGCGTCGCCGTGACGGCGGACCTGCACGAAGATCGTATTGGCGCCGGCGCGCACGACGTTTTCCACCAGTTCGTCAACCTGCGGATGGTTGTAGAAGCCAGGGTTGAGGTTATCCACCCAGAAGGCGCGCAGTTGCGCCAGCGGCGCCTGTGCCTCCGCCGGGCGGGATGCGGACGGTGCGAGCAGGGCGGCGAGGAGCAGCACGGTGGTCAGCACGAGGGCGGGATGCTTGCTGCGGAGCGTAGGGGATGCACGCATAGGGCCTCCTCTGGCCAGGATTTCGTGGCGGCATTATGCATGGGAGGAAGGCCGTTGTCAACCTCCCCTGGCAGCGGGGAGGCTTCGGCTGCCCCCCAGGACCGTCCGTTCCTTCGGCCAACCTTCCCTGGCAGCGGGGAGGCTTCGGGAGGGCACGACCCTCTCGGGAACCCTGCGGAGAGGGTCTGGCAGGGCCGCGCCCTCCCAGGAAAATCTCTTTTGCTAGTTGGAGAGTTTGGAGAAACCTGGTTTCACGTGGCCCGCAAGGCAGGCGGGTCTGGAAGGGCGAAGCCCTCCCAACGAAAGAGGCGGGAGCGGGAGAACACTCTCCTCTCACTCCCGCCTTGTGTTGCCTGTCCGCAGGGCCTCAGGCGGCCATCATCGGGCTGCGGGTGGCCATGTTGCGCAGTCGGGCGATCCGCTCACTGGTATCGGGGTGGGTGCGGAACAATCCAGCCAGCCCGCCCATCAGCGGATTAATGATATACAGATGCGCGGTGGCGGGGCTCGTCTCCATCGGCAGGCGCCCGGCGGCCCACTCCAGCTTCTCCAGAGCGCTGGCCAGGGGCAGCGGATCGCCGAGGATGCGAGCGCCGCCGGCATCGGCCAGGTACTCGCGCGAACGTGAGATGGCCATCTGGATGATCACTGCGGCGATGGGCGCGAGGATGATCATCAGAATGCCGCCGACCATCTCGGCGATGCCGCCGTTATCGTCATCGCTCTGCCCGGTAAGACCGGCGAATATCATGCCCCACATCGCTATATCGGCCAGCATCGTGACAGCGCCGGCGATCGTCGCGGCGATACTGGAGACCAGCGTATCGCGATGCTTGATGTGGGCAAGTTCGTGGGCAATCACTCCGGCCAGTTCGTCGCGGGTGAGCAGGCGGGCGATGCCGGTAGTTACCGCCACCGCGCCATTGGCAGGGTTGCGACCCGTGGCAAAGGCGTTGGGCGTCTCGGTCTCGATAATGTAGACCCGCGGCCTGGGAATGCCCGCCCGCTGCGAAAGCACCTCGACCATCTCGTGCAGTTCCGGCGCCTCTGCCGGGCTGACCTCGCGAGCGCCGCTCATCCGCAATGCCAGTTTATCGGAGAACCACCACGCGCCCATATTCATCGCCATGGCGATGATCAGGGCGATGATCATCCCCACTTGCCCGCCCAGGGCGCCGCCGATCACAATGAACAGTGCCGTCAAGCCAGCCAGCAGAATTGTTGTCTTAAAGGTGTTCCAGATTCGCATAGCCTCACCACTCCAGCATCGGTATGAACAGCAGTCTGTTACGATAACGCGACGTCGTCTTGACGGGAGGTGCAGGGGCCAGGCCCCTCCGCACCTCCCCTGCAGGGGGAAATCAAGTTGTAAGCAATACTGGTTATACCTGATGCTTGTGATGGGCAAAAGAGCGCTGCTACCCCCGTGCCGGGGGGAGAATCTCACCCGTTGGTTTCGTCAGAGATGTGAACCTGACCGGAACAGGGCGACCGGCCCCTCAGAGCATATCCGGCGGGGGAACCAGACCGCGCTGCACGGCGACAATGGCCGCCTGGGTGCGATTGCTCACGCCGAGCTTCTGGAAGATCTCGCTCAGGCGATTGCCGACGGTCTTTTCGGACAGGCTCAGTTTGAGGGCAATGGCGCGATTGTCGTCGCCCTGGGCCACCAGGGCCAGAATGTCGCGCTCGCGGGGGGTGAGCAGATCGGCGGAGACGGGGGCCGTATCGCCGCGCCGGAGCAGGTCGAGCACGCGGGCGGCGGCGCTGCCGGCCAGCGTCGCTTCGCCGCGATGGACCACCTGGATGGCTTCGATCAGTTCGCTTGAGTCAGCATCCTTGAGCAGGTAGGCGTTGGCCCCCGCGCGGAGGGCTTCGAGCACGGTTCGCTCATCGCGGTGCATCGTCAGCACGACGGTGCGTGTCTGCGGGCTGACGGCGGCGATCTGGCGCGCCGCCTCGATGCCGGTGATGCCGGGCATGGAAATGTCGAGGATGGCAATGTCGGGTCGGTGCTGGCGGGCTCGGGACACCGCGGCAAGACCATCGCTCACCTCGGCCACCACTTTGAAGCCGCCCTTGCGCTCCAGCAACTCGCGCAGCCCCTGGCGGAACATCGTGTGGTCATCGGCGATAAGAATGGTAATTTGCTCGCTGCTCGTAGTCATATCAGATCCTCACTGGCCCGCTCTCGAATGGCAGGAACATAACGCGGTGCAGAATAACGATCGTGTCCCCTTGATCCGCGGAAACTGCTATTCAATGCCATGATACCACCTTCGCGAGGGTTTGGGAGGGCTCTGCACACCCAGACCCTCGCTCCTCGTCTTGCCGGGAAGTGAAAGCGCCGCATCAACCACTGAGCACCGGTTGAAGGAGGGTTGGGCACGGTGCGCAGGTTCGTAACGGTTTGCCGTGCTCTGCCCTCTTCCTGATCCTTCCCCCCTGGGGCAGGGAGTCCCGCCCCTGCCCCTGTTGGGCCAGGATTCGGTACAGGATGGCAGCGTAAGCGGAGTGCTGCGCAAATCTTCGCCCTCACCGTGATAGCGCATTACCGCTACGTTGTCACTGGCTGCGCCAGGTGAGGGCAGAACTTCGGGGGCCTGCGGCCCGCGCAACCTCCGCCAGAGGTAAAGTGATCAGGTAGAATTACGCCCCTTTGTCGTTACCGTGTAAAGTTAACATAAACATGACATCTACATCTGAAGGGCAATTGTTGCCGAAAAACGCTTGAAATGGTGGGGGCAGTGGGTTATAATGTGGGGCACAGTGGGGAAAAGTGGGACAAAGTGGGGATAGAACACACGTTCGTATCACATTTGCAAACGGCCCCACGCCGTACAGGTCTTTCCGGCGGCGTGTGTGAGTCGGAGTCGCAGCGCGACGATGCGAACGTTCGGGGCCAGGTCAATGTTCCTGGGCGAGTTCGAGCATACCATCGACGAGAAGGGCCGCGTCGCCATTCCGGCACGCTTCCGCGAGGAGCTGGGCGAGGGCTTCGTGTTGACCCGGGGCTTCGATGTGTGCTTGCAGGGGTTCCCGCGCCCGATCTGGCAGCAACTCTCGGATCGGATCAGCAGCCTGCCGATTTCCAGCGCCGAGGCGCGCAATATGCGCCGCATCCTCTTCGGCTCCGCCGCTGAAGTGGAGATTGACCGTCAGGGCCGTATCCTCATTCCCCAGAACCTGCGCGAATATGCCGGGCTTGCCGAACAAGTTGTGATTACGGGGATGAACACGTATTTCGAACTCTGGTCCAGCGAACGCTGGCGCGAGGTGCAGTCCAATCTGGCCGACAATGGCGCGGCGATTGCTGAGCAGTGGGCCAATCTGGGGATCTGAGAGGCGCCAGGGTTCCGCGCGGGAGGGTCCGGGAGGAAGCGTCCCTTCGGTTGGAAGGGAACCGCAGCTCGCCGTGGCAGGATCTGGGATGGCTCCGCCCTCCCAGAAAGAAATCCAGATAACCCTGGTGCTCCGGGTGGACCTCAGAGCTGCGTACTGGACGTGAAAGGGCCATATGGTGCTGGTCAGGGGCAATAGTTGGCAACTGGCGCTTGCCTCACGCCTGCCGGTGGAGGGGCCGGCGCACACTTGTGCGTCCTGGCCGGCGGGTCACGCCGTCAGATGGGCGCTCGACCAGCCCGAACCGGCTGCGTTTCACCATGTTCCGGTGCTGTTAGAGGCGGTGCTTGAGGGGCTGCGCCCCGCGCCGGGCGCCACGCTGATCGACGCGACGGTTGGCGGCGGCGGGCACGCCCTGGCGCTCCTCCGCGCGGCGCAACCCGGTGGCCGGCTCCTGGGTATTGACGCCGATCCAGCCGCTCTCGCCGCCGCCCACGCCCGCCTTACCGCCGCGGGCCTGCCCCCCGGCAGCTTTGTGCTGCACCACGGGCGCTTTGCCGACCTTCGGGCAATCGCGACGGCTCACGGCTTTGATACGGTTGATGCCGTTCTGCTCGACCTGGGCGTCTCCTCGCACCAGCTTGACACCCCGCAACGGGGCTTCAGCTTCTCCGCCGAGGGGCCGCTCGATATGCGCCTGAACCCCACTGGCGGCCCGACCGCCGCCGATCTGGTTAATCGGCTCGGTGAGCACGAACTGGCCGATCTGATCTACCGCTACGGCGAAGAACGCGCCTCGCGCCGCATCGCCCGCCTGATCGTCGAGCGGCGACGTCAGGCGCCCATCACGACCACCGCTGACCTGGCCAACCTCGTGCTCCGCGCGGTCGGACGGGGCGGGCGCGAGCGGATTCACCCCGCCACGCGTACTTTTCAGGCCCTGCGTATCGCCGTGAACCGTGAACTCGAGCAACTCGAGGCGGCGCTGCCTCAGGCCGTGGAGTTGTTGCGCCCCGGCGGTCGCATGGCGGTGATCAGCTTCCATTCGCTCGAGGATCGTATTGTGAAGCAGTTCTTCCGCGCCGAGTCGGGCTATGGCGGCAGCGCCAACGAGCGCCCGCCGCGCCTGACGATTATTACTCGAAAACCCATCGAGGCCGGCGCAACCGAGGTTGCTGCCAATCCTCGCGCCCGCAGCGCCCGCCTGCGGGTCGCCGAACGTTGCGCCTGAGCTTCGTCGCTCGGGCACAGGAGACAGGAGCTTGCAGATGGCCGTCAATTCACGTCGCATTTCGTCCATTGAAGGCGCCCGCGCGCGGCGCCTGGCCCTGCCTCGCTACCTGCGCCTCGATGGTGCGCGCTATCTGCTCGGGCTGGTGATCCTCCTGTGCCTGATGAGCCTGATCGTCCTGGTGCAGACCGGCGTGGTCGCTACCCGGGGGTACGCCATCAGTACCCTCGAGACGCAAAAAGTGAACCTGCTGCGCGAGCGCACCCGGCTTCAGGAACGGCAGGCCCGCGCCCAGTCGCTGGAGCGCATCCGCCGCCGCGCCGAGCAGATCGGTATGCTGCCGGTGCAAGAATGGCAGATCCGCTACATCGAATTGCCTGCCGCAGTGACGCCGCCGCTGGTTCCCCCTGACGCTGGTTCCAAATGACAGAAGGCAGGGACAACCCACAGGGATCCAGGCTCGCAAGCGTAGAGGACTTATGAGCGCCCAGAGCACATCTCGCCTCAACCAGCACGCCGGGGTTGCCGCCGGCAGATCGTGGGTGCGCCTCTCACGCTGGCGCATCAATGTGCTGCTCTTTCTCTGCCTGCTGTTGATCGCCCGCATCGTGCTGCGCCTCGGCGAGTTGCAGGTGCTGCGCCACGCCGAGTTGCGTGACCTGGCCAATCGCGAGATTGCCCAACAGATCACCCTCATGCCCACCCGGGGCATAATCACCGATCGTCTGGGGAACGTTCTGGCCATTGATGTTGACCGCGAGAGCCTCTGGGTGGTGCCGTCGCAGGTGAACCAGGAACGGGCGCCTCGCCTCGCGCTCACCCTCTCGACCCTGGTCGGCAAGCCCGCCGAGGAGATCCTGGCTGCCCTCACCGCCACCGATCGCTACTGGCTGCCGGTGGCTCGCTGGCTCGAACCCGAGGTGGCCGCCCAGATCGAGACGCTCAACGAACCGGGCCTGCGGCTGGAGTACGAGCCGCACAGGGTCTACCCGCAGGGGACGCTGGCGGCCCACGTGGTCGGCGCAGTCAACTTCAATGGCGATGGGATCAGCGGGATCGAGGCCTTCTACAACTCGCAACTCAAGGGGATAACCGGCACGCTGGAGGCCGAGTTCGACGGCGCCCGCAATCCCATCGCCATTGCGCCCTCTCGGACCGTGCCGCCGCGCAATGGGATCAATATCCAGACCACCCTTGATCCCTTTATCCAGTACATGATCGAGCGCGAGTTGAAGAAGGCGATCGAGGCGCACAACGCCGACGGCGGCTCGATTATCGTGATGGACCCGCGCACCGGGGCCATTCGGGGGATGGCAAACTGGCCCATCTTCGACCCGAATCGCTATGGCGATTATGCTCCGGAGATCTACGGTCGCAATCCTGCGATCAGCAATCTTTATGAACCAGGCAGTACCTTCAAGATTATGACCGTGTCGGTCGGGTTGCAGGCGCGGGCCTTTACCGCCGATACCACCGTGAACGACACCGGTGTGATCTACCGTTATGGCTACTCGCTTAGCAACTGGAACAGCGGCGCCAATGGCGCCCTGACGCCCGAAAAGGTGCTGTATTTTTCCAGCAACGTCGGCGCGCTGCAACTGAGTGAACTGACCGGTCCCGAGAAGTTTTATGCCCTCCTCCACGATTTCGGCTTCGGGCGCCCTACCGGGATCGATCTCGGCGGTGAGGAGCAGGGTCTGGTCAATAGTTGGGGCAGCCCGACATACAACGATCTGAACTTTCTGACCAACGCCTATGGCCAGGGCATCTCCGTCACCCCCTTGCAGATGGTGCAGGCCATGGCGGCCATCGCCAATGATGGGGTGATGATGCGGCCCTACGTCGTTGAACGCCGCTGCGATGGATCCGTCTGCACCGATACTGAGCCGGTAGAGGCCGGACGGCCGGTTGAGCCGGGGGTGGCCTGGACGGTGCGGCGGATGCTGGTGCATTCCGCCAACCATTACGCGCCCGTGGTGTGGGCCCCGATCACCGGCAGTTATGCCGATACCTGGCTCGTGCCCGGCTATCGCGTCGGAGCGAAGACGGGCACCTCCAGCATCCCGATCGAGGGTGGGGGCTACGATCCCAACTATACCATCGGCTCGGTGCTGGGCTTTGGGCCGCTTGACAATGCCCACTTTGCCGTGCTGGTCAAGATTGACCGGCCCAAAGACGATATCTGGGGCGTTGGCACCGCCATCCCGGTTTTCTACAAGGTGATGGACGAGTTGCTGCGCTACGAACGCCTCCCGCCCGATCCGGCCCTGGTTGATCCGGGGCAGTCCTAGCGGGCGCCGGTCTATCAGCTTCTTCTCATCAGGCGCGGTTTCGCCGCGGCGCATGAGGAAGGGGAACATGGACTATAATTGCCCTCGACTTTCCCCTGGCTTCCACGGGGTTCGGAGGGCAAGGTGTTGCAGTTGTTTGATGTCTTGATTGGGGTGCAGCCGCGCTGGTCGCGCACGCCGCCGCCGCTCCCGTCCGCATGGCAAACGCTGAGCTTCGGCGAGGTGGTGACCGACTCGCGGGAGGTGGAGCCTGGAACGCTCTTCCTCGCCCTGGCGGGCGAACGCACCGATGGACATAATTTTCTGGCCGATGTGCTGGCGCGCGGCGCGAAGGGGGCTCTGGTCACCCGCGCTGCGGTCGAGGCCCGACGCTCGGCCCTCGGCGGGGTCGCCCGCCCCTGGGTCATCGTCGAGCCCGCCACTGCCGAGGGCCTGGCCGATGCGCCGCCCGATGCGTGCCTGCTCATCGCCGTAGACGACCCGCTGATGGCCGTTCAGCGCCTGGCCGTCTACCATCGCCGAAAGCTCGCGCCTACCGTTGTTGGTATCACCGGAAGCGTGGGCAAGACCTCCACTAAGGAGGTTGTGGCGGCCGTGTTGAGCCGCCGTTTCCGAACCTTAAAAAGTAAACGCAGTTTTAATAGCGAGGCCACCCTTCCGACCTCCCTGCTCCGGTTGACGCCCGACCACGATGTCGCCGTGCTGGAGATGGGGATGTGGGCGCCGGGCGAGATCCGCTTCCTGGCGGCGCTTGCCCGGCCCCGGGTCGGGATTGTGACCAACGTCGGCCCGTCGCATCTCGAACGCCTCGGCAGCCTTGAGGCCATCGGCTGGGCCAAGAGCGAGTTGCCCGAGAGTCTCCCCGCCGAGGGCTGGGCCATTCTCAACGCCGATGATCCGCGCGTGCGGGCTATGGCCACGGCTACGTCGGCCCGCGTCTTTACCTACGGCTGCTCCGCCGATGCCGACCTGCGCGCCGACGCGATCACCAGCTTTGGCCTCGAGGGGATCGCCTTTGTCGTCCATCACGCCGGCGCCAGTGTGTCGCTCCGTTTGCCCATGATCGGCAGACATAACGTGTACACCGCCCTGGCCGCGGCGAGCGCCGGCCTGGTGCTCGGTATGAGTTGGCACGAGATTATTGAGGGTCTCTGTGACCTGCAAGCCGACTCGCGCGTCAATGTGATGACCACCCCCGCTGGCGCGACCCTGATTGACGATAGCTACAATGCTGCGCCGGTCTCGACTCTCGCGGCCCTCGATGTGCTGGCCGACCTCGATGGTCCCCGCGTTGCCATTCTCGGCGATATGCTGGAGCTTGGCCCGCTCGAGGAAGAAGGGCACCGCCGCGTCGGGCGCCGGGTCGCCGGGGTCGCCGAGCGACTGATTACCCTGGGGCCACGGGCGCGCTGGATTGCTGATGAGGCCCTGGCGGCCGGGATGCCCCCCGAAGGGGTGCTCGCCTGCAGCCGTCACGAGGAAGTGGTCGCCGCCGCACGACTGCTGCTGGCCCCCGGCGTTCGCGTGCTGGTCAAAGGCTCGCGCGCCATGGAGATGGAACGCATCGTCGCAGCGCTGCAACGGCGATCGGAGGAGGAGTGAGGTGGACGTCCTACGTGCGGTGCTGGTGCAGGATATGGCCCGCGCGCTGCTCCTTGCCGCAGCCGCGTTCGCGCTGACCCTGATCGTCGGCGCGTGGTACGTGCCGTTTGCCCGCCGGCACAAACTTGGCAAGCAGATCCGTGCCGATGGCCCCCAGAGCCACCTGACCAAGATGGGCACGCCGACGATGGGCGGGATTATGGTCGTCAGCACGGTGGTGTTGCTCACGGTGCTGTTCAATCTGGTGGATCGCTGGTCAATGCTGCTCCCTCTGGCCGTGCTGTTGAGCTTCGCTGTGCTCGGTGGGGTAGATGATTGGATGAGCCTGACCGGCTCCCGCTCCAAAACCTACGGCTTTACCGTCCGTTATAAGTTCTGGCTGATGATGGCCGTGGCCTTCATCGCCTCGCTGGCGCTCTACCTGCCGCCGCCGTTCGGCCTCGGCCACGAAGGGCGCTTGCAGATCCCCTTCGTTGGCGAGCGCGATATCGGGGTCTTCTTCATCCCCATCGCCACGCTGATCATCGTGTTTATCGCCAACGCGGTGAACCTGACCGATGGCCTCGATAGTCTCGCCGGCTGGAACCTGACCCTGGCCTTCGGCGCCTATGGCGTGATGACCTTCCTCGCCGAGCCGCGCCTCACCAACCTGATGGCCTTCAGTTTCACCCTGGTCGGGGCCTGCGCGGCCTTTCTCTGGTACAATGCCCATCCGGCGCAGGTCTTCATGGGCGATCTCGGCGCGCTGGCCCTCGGCGCAACCCTGGCAGTGGTCGCTCTGCAATCCCAGCAGTGGCTCTTGCTCCCGGTCGTCGGCTTCGTCTTCGTGGTTGAGGCCCTGTCGGTGATCATCCAGACCGGCTATTTCAAGTGGACGAAATGGCGCTACGGCCAGGGCCGCCGAGTGTTCAAGATGGCCCCGCTCCACCATCACTTCGAGTTGCTCGGCTGGAGCCAGGTGCAGGTGACCCAGCGGTTCGTGTTGATCGCTACGGTCGCGGCGATGATCGGCATCTCGCTGGCCATTCTCTTCGCGCCCCCGGCGCCAAAACAGGTCGAGCAGAATCCAACCACTCTCGTGGTCGAGACTAATCCGTAATGATGGAGCTTCGCGGCAAGCGCGTGCTGGTGATGGGCCTGGGAGTCCACGGCGGGGGTCTGGGTGTCGCGCAGTGGCTCTTGCGCCAGGGAGCGACGATTACCGTCACCGACCTGGCCTCTCCTGAGGCCCTGGCCGCCCCGCTGGCCATCCTGAATGCCGCCGCTGCCCAGATCGGCGCCAGCGTGGCCTACACCCTGGGCGAACACCGCGCCGAAGATTTTACTTCCCACGATCTGGTCGTCGCCAACCCCGCCGTCCGCCCCGACTCGCCCTGGCTGGCCCTGGCCCACGCCGCCGGCGCGCCCGTCGAGACGGAGATGACACTCTTCTTCCGCGCCTGTCGCGGCCCCATTCTCGGCGTCACCGGCACCAAGGGCAAGACCACCACGGCCCTGCTCCTCGGCGCGATGCTGCGCGAAGCCTTCCTCGATACGGTGGTGGCCGGGAACATGCGCGTCTCGGCACTGGCGGCCCTCGACAGCATCGGCCCCGCCACGCCGGTGGTGCTGGAACTGTCGAGCTTCCAGCTTGAGCGCCTCGGCGCCGCCAGCCTCAGCCCGCGCTACGCGCTGATCACCAATCTCTCGCCCGACCACCTCAACTGGCATGGCTCGATGCAGGCCTATGCCGCCGCCAAGCGCCAGATCTACTGGCATCAGCCCGCCGACGGGGTCGTGGCGCTGAATGACGCCGATGACGCTTCGGTCGAGTATTTTCCGCTATCCGACCAGGGGGGCCGGCTGATCCGCGTCCGCGCCGGCCCGGCCTGGTCACGGGCAGCCAGTCGCTGGTCTCGGCCGCCGCGGCAGCCGGCGGCGACGGTGGCGTTGCGTGATGAGTGGGTGATCTGGAACGACCCGGAGGGGGTCCTTGGCCCGCCCTCGCCGCCGGAGGGCGAAGCGCTCTTCACCCGCGACGAGGTGCGACTGCCCGGCGCACATAATCTCGCCAACGCGATGATGGCCGCCGCCCTGGCACGGGGCTTCGGGGTCGCCGCCGAATCGCTCCGCGCCGCCCTGCGGGGCTTCAGCGGCGTCGAGCATCGTCTGGAGTTGGTGCGCGAACTCGACGGGGTGCGCTATGTCAACGACACTACCGCTACCAACCCCGCCGCCGCCCTGGCCGCGCTGGAGACCATTCCCCCGCCGGTGGTGTTGATCGCCGGGGGCGCCGATAAGCAGCTCGAGTTTGCCGCCCTGGGCGCGGCGATCGCCCGGCGGGTCAGGGCACTGGTCCTGCTGGAGGGCAGCGCCACGCCGCGCCTGCGCGAGGCCGTGCGCGCCGCTGCTTCTGGCCCCTCGCTCATCGCCGGGCCGTATGGCGACTTCGCCAGGGCGATCCAGACGGCCCGCGACCTCGCCGCGCCCGGTGATACGGTGCTCCTCTCACCCGGCTGCGCCAGTTTCGGCATGTTCCGCAACGAGTTCCACCGTGGTGAGGAGTTCCGCCGCCTGGTGGATGAGTTGTGAACTGCCATCCGGGTTCGCTGCGCGGGCTTCATATAAGACGAGGTTTCAGGCCGCCCCCCTCCCAGCCTCTCCCTATGAGGGGAGGCGCGTGACCCCCGGTGGGGGAGGGGCCGCACAGTGCCCTGGCCCTCCAGTTGCCACAGATCCCCGTTCCGGCTATCCTGTACGCTATGACACAACTACCCGACGAATCTGATGACCTGGACGGGGTGCTGCGGCGCCTGGAACGGGAGTTCGGGGCGCGCTGGCCCGCCGAAGGTCCCAAGGACCCGCGCCGGTCCCTGCCGGGGAGCAGCGACCCGGTGGGCCAGGAGGCCCCGCCGCCCCCCCCACCGACGCCGGTGTTGCTGGCCCGGCGGCCACGGGCCGTGTGGGTGTTGCTGGCGGCCATCCTGCTGATGTACGGTCTGAGCGCCTTGCTTAGCGCTTCCCTGTTCCAGCCCGATTTGCTGGTGTTGCTTGTGCTGGGGGCCAAGGAGAATGGCCTGATTGACGCCGGCCAGTACTGGCGCCTGGTCGGAGCGATGTTTCTGCACGCCAACCTCATCCATATCTTCTTCAACAGTTTTGCTCTCTACGCCCTCGGCCCTGAGAGCGAACGAATCTACGGCACGCCGCGCTTCCTGGTCCTCTACTTCCTGGCCGGGATCGGCGGGAGCGTGGCATCGTACCTGCTCTCGCCCGCACCCGCCGTCGGCGCCAGCGGGGCAATCTTCGGGCTGATCGGCGGCCTGGGGGTGTTCTACTACCTGAACCGCGCCACCCTCGGCGAGTTCGGACGCGCGCAACTCCAGAGCATGGTCGCGATCGCGGTGATCAATCTGATCATCGGCTTTTCGTCCGCCGGGGTGATTGATAACTGGGGGCACCTGGGCGGGTTGATCGCCGGCGCGCTGGCGGCGCTGGCCCTGGCGCCGCGTCTGACGTTGGACCCGCGTTTCTACCCGCCGCTGCTGGCGCGAAGCGCGCCCCCGTGGGGATGGGCCGCCGTGGCGGCGCTGTGCATCGGGTTGATCACGCTCGCCCTGCTCCTGCCGGGGGCCAGGTGAGCACGCCCGGGCAATCAGGGGGAACCTGTGACCGAACGCACCTCCCGACCGGATTACGTCCTGCTCGCTACCGTAGGCTCACTGGTGGCCCTGGGCCTGGTGATGGTCTACAGCGCGAGCTTTATTGAGGCTTTCCGCGATCACGAAAACCAGTACTACTATCTGGTGCGCCAGACGATCGGCGCTGTCATTGGTACGATCGGAATGCTTGTCGCTATTCGGATCGATTATCGAATCTGGCGGCGGTACTCGGTGCATCTGATGGGGGTGGCGCTCCTGCTGCTCTTCCTGGTGCTGATCCTGCCCGATTCGATGACGAAGGTCAACAACTCGCGCTCGTGGATCCGCTTCGGCGAAGGCGTGCTCGGCCTGGTGAGCATCCAGCCCGCCGAACTGGCCAAACTGGCGATTATCATCTACTTCGCTGACTGGCTCTCACGGCGCAGCGAGAAGTTGGGCAACGTGACCTATGGTCTCATCCCCTTCAGTGTGATGCTCGGCCTGGTCTGCGGCCTGGTGATGATGCAGCCGGACCTGGGCACCACCGTCGTGCTGGTGTTGATTGGCGGGGTGATCTACTTCGCCGCCGGGGCCAATCTCTGGCACGTGGCCGGCGCCGCCGCCCTGGGCGCGGGGGCCTTCTGGTTCCTGGTCTTCGTTATGGGGGTGCGTAACTATCGCATCCTGGCCTTTCTCGACCCCTGGAAGTACTACGACACCTTCGGCTTCCAGCCCATCCACGCGATGCTGGCCCTGGGCAGCGGGGGGGTCTTCGGCCAGGGGTTGGGCCAGGCGCGCCAGAAGTTCCAGTGGCTGCCGCAGGCCTACACCGATACAATTTTTGCCATCATCGGCGAGGAACTGGGGTTGATCGGCACGCTGGCGGTGATGGCAGCCT
The DNA here is from genome assembly GCA_937918935.1 of uncultured Chloroflexales bacterium. Classification (GTDB taxonomy): domain Bacteria; phylum Chloroflexota; class Chloroflexia; order Chloroflexales; family Chloroflexaceae; genus JACAEO01. Next base: position 178,465 of record CAKZSI010000028.1, read on the forward strand.
TCGTGGTGTTCGCCTATCGCGGTTTTCGCATCGCCGGGCGCGCCCCGAACCCCTTCGCCGCCCTCGTCGCCGTCGGCATCACCAGTTGGATCTGCCTCCAGGCGCTGCTCAATATCGCGGTGACCACCTCGCTGCTGCCCTTCACCGGGTTGACGCTGCCGTTTCTCTCCTATGGCAATACCTCGCTCTACACGAGCATGATTGCCGTTGGCATCCTGTTGAACATTTCGAGACACACTGTTCACCACCACTCACAGGAGATTACCGATGCCCCGCCCCTTCGGCGCTTCCCCGCCTTCCTCGCCCTGCAGCATCGTTTTGTCTGGCGGGGGCACGGGCGGTCACGTGTATCCGGCCCTGGCGGTCGCCGCAGCTATCGCCGCCGCTAGGCCCCGCGACACCGCGCTGCAACTGGTGTACGTGGGGAGCATCGGGGGGATGGAGGAACGCATCGTGGCCACCGAGAGCCAGTTGCCCTTCAGGGGGCTTCCCGCCGCGGCCCTGCGCGGGCGCGGGCCGTTGGGACTGGCCCGTGGGGCCGTGACCATCGCCGCCGGTGTGCGCGCGGCGTGGCGCCTGCTCGCCGAGTTACGGCCCGACGCTATTCTTGGCACCGGTGGCTACGTCTGCGTGCCGCTGTTCCTCGCTGCCCGCGGTCGCCGTGTGCCCACATTGATCTACCTGCCCGACGTCGTGCCCGGTCTGGCCGTGCACTTCCTCTCGCGCATCGCCACTCGCACGGCGACCAGCGTCGAAGAGTCCCTGCCGCACCTGGGTCTGCGGCCCGGCCATCCCCGCGCCCTGGTCACCGGCTACCCCGTGCGCCCGGAGTTGTTCGCCCAGGATCGGGCCGCCTGCCGTCGGGCCTTCGACCTCGTGGACGAACTTCCGGTGCTGCTGGTGTACGGCGGGAGTCGTGGCGCGCGCAGCCTCAACCGGGCAATAGAGGCCCTGCTGCCGGATCTGCTTGCCCACTGCCAGATCATCCACGTCTGTGGCCGCGAAGGCGATGAGGTCTGGCTGCGGGAGGCGGCCGGGCGCCTGCCGGAGACCCTGCGGGCGCGTTACCGGCTCTTTCCCTACCTCGGTGACGGCGCCGGGCCACACGCGATGCTCCGCGCCTTCGGTGCGGCTGATCTGGCCGTGTGTCGTAGCGGCGCCTCCACCCTGGCCGAACTACCTGCCGCAGGACTCCCGGCCATCCTGGTGCCCTATCCTTATGTTCATCAAGACGAGAACGCCGATTACCTGGTGCGCCGGGGCGGGGCAGTCAAGGTGCCCGACGCGGAAATGCTTGGCAGCGGATCGCCGCAGACAGGGCCGCTCTACCGGACTGTTCTCCGCCTGATTCACGATCCGGCGGAACGCGCGCGGATGGCCGACCGGAGCCGGGCGTTGGCCCGGCCCGACGCCGCGCGCAACCTGGCCGATGCGCTGCTTGGTCTCGCCGCAAGGAGGGGTGGCTGATGGATCTCACCAGAGCAGGCCAACTCATACCACTCGCCCAGACTTCGATCACCCTGACCCTGACCGGGGTGACCCTCTTGTTGATCGTGCTGGCCATTGGCGGGTACTGGGGCTTCCAGCAGGGCTTTCGCAACATGCTCACTGTGACCCTCTGGACGATTGCCGCCTATGTGCTCACAGTGCAGGGTGGCGACTTCGTGATCGGGGTCATCAACCGCTTCTGGCAGAATGGCCCTGCCCTGATTGCCTTCTTGCTCGGACAGGACCCCAATGCTGCGCCGGAACTCGATCCGCTGATCAGTCCGACGTTGCAGATCCCGCTCTTCTTTCGGGTGATTACCTTCGCGGCCCTGGTGTTCCTGGGCTTCTTCTTCAATAAGACCGCCGGCTGGCGTGGCAACCCCAGCCCCAAGGAGCCGCTGGCCCAACCTCTGGGCCTCTTCGTGGGGTCCCTGGTGGTCCTGCTGTGGTCCAACGCCGCGGTGAGCTTCTGGAGGGAGTATCGGGCCGGCGGGGGCCTGCTGATTGATCCGCTGGAACGCTTTCTGAATGCCCTACCCGACGTGGGCGCGTTCATCCCGTCGCTGATTACGATCTTCTTTCTGATCTTAATTATCCTGGTGGTGGTTAACTTCCCCAAGGTCTGGAAGCCTTGAATGGGCAAGGCGTCGAAGGGCGAGGCCCTTCTAGCGGGCAGGTGCAAGGGGAAACCTGGTTTCCCCCCCTTCTCTAACTCTACCATCTGGAGGGGCGCGGGGAGGCTTCGCCTCCCCACAACCACCGTTCCGCGTGTAGTGGGCGCGCCCACTGGCGCAGCCCGGGCCGCCGCCGCAGGCGGAACCAGCGGAACGCGGAGGGCCCGGCCCTCCACACCTTTAAGGGGCGCGCAAAAACAGGCATGCACTACCACATCATCGGCATCGCCGGGTCGGGCATGAGTGCCATCGCCGCGATCCTGCTCGACCAGGGCCACAGCGTCAGCGGGTCGGATCTGAACTCCAATCGCCTTACCGCTGCGCTGGCCGCCCGTGGCGCCACGATCTACCAGGGCCACGCGTCGGCCCACGTTGCCGGCGCTGACGCGGTGCTGGTCACCGCTGCCGCGCGCCCCGACCATCTGGAACTGGTCGCCGCGCGCGACGCGGGCATTCCCGTGCTCAGCCGGGCCGACCTGTGGCGCGAGTGGTCGCGCCAGCGCCCGGTGGTTGCCGTGGCTGGCACGCACGGCAAGACGACCACCAGCGCCATGATCGCCGTGGCCCTGCGCGGCGCTGGCGTCGAGGCGGGCTACCTGATCGGCGCCGAGGCGCCCGACCTGGGCGGCAATGCCGCCTGGGGGCGCCCAGACGCGCCACTGGTGATCGAGGCCGATGAGTACGAACGGGTCTTCCTGGCCCTGCACCCCGCGGTCGCAGTGATTACCAATGTGGAGTGGGATCACCCCGACATCTACCCCTCCGCCGAGGAGTACGCCGCTACCTTCGCCCGCTTCGCCGCTCTGGCGCCCTCACCCGACCGCGTGGTGCTCTGCGGCGATGATCCGGGCGCCCTGGCCCTCGGTCTGGCCGAGGCGACGCTCTACGGCATTGAAGAGTCCCTGGCCACTGACCCGGTCTCGTGCCGCCTGGCGCCCTTCGACTGGTCGGCCAGCGGTGTGGCGCCCACCGCCGATGGCGGCGTGCGTTTCGACCTGTGGCGCTACAACCGCCAACGCTTCGCCGAGCAGCGCCCTGGCGGTCTCAGCCTGCGCTTGCCGGGGCGCCACAACGTCCGCAACGCCCTGGCGGCCCTGGCCGTCTGCGCGCTGCTCCAGGCGCCTCTCGACGCCGCTGTGCGCGCCCTGGCCGCTTTCCGTGGCACGGCGCGGCGCTTCGAGATTAAAGGTGAAGCCGCAGGCGTGACGGTGGTTGATGACTACGCCCACCACCCCACCGAGGCCCGCGCCACGCTGGACGCGGCGCGAGCGCGCTTTCCGGGGCGGCGGCTGGTGCTCTACCTCCAGCCGCACACCTTCAGTCGTACCACTGCCCTGCTCGACGTCTGGCCGGTGGCCTGTGGCGCCGCTGATCTGGTGCGCGTGGGCAATGTGTATGCTGCCCGCGAGCAGGGCGACGCCCCGGCCCTGGCCCGTGCCCTCGCCGAACGGGTTGCCGCCCTCGGCCTCGACGCACGCTACGCTGGCGGCGTCGAAGCCGCCGCGCGCCTCCTGGCCGCCGAGGTGCGGCCTGGCGATGTGGTGCTGACCCTCGGCGCCGGCGACGGCGACCGCGTCGGGGTCCTGCTGCTGGAGCATTTGCGTGCCGGATGATAATGGGCCGCAGCGCGTCATCGCCCTGAACCAGACGCGCCATCCCCGATCCAAAATGGACCTTTCGACTGCCCCGCTCCCCATCCGCGAATACGAGCCAATGGAGCGCCACACCTCCTGGCGCGCTGGCGGCGTCGCACGCTACTACGCTGAAGCTGGCACTCGCGCCGAGGCGCTGGCCCTGGCGGCCTGGGTGCGCAACCACGCACTCCCCCTGGTCTGGGTGGGGCGCGGCACCAACCTGCTGGTGCGCGACGCGGGTTATCCGGGCCTGGTCGCGGTATACCGGGCGCAACAGTGGCGGATTGACGAGCATGGTGATACGGCCGTGTTGGCCGTCGAAGCCGGCGCCCCGATGGCCGGTCTGGCCCGTCGGCTCGCCGCCATGGGCTGGGCCGGCCTGGAGTGGGCTGAAGGTCTGCCCGGCGCCGTCGGCGGGGCCGTGGTCGGTAACGCCGGTTGCTACGGGGGCGATACCGCCCACGTTCTGCTCAGCGCCGAAGTGCTGGTGGACGATGTGGTCGAAATCTGGCCCGTCGAGCGGCTGGCCTACGGCTACCGCGCCAGCGCCCTCAAAGAGGCCCCCGTTGCGCCAGGCGCGCTCCCGCCCCTGGTGCTGTCGGCCACCTTCCGGCTCACCCGCGACGACCCGGCCAGACTTATGGCCTCCATGCAACGCATTGCTGCCGAACGCAAGCGTAAAACTCCCGCCGGAAGCTCCTGTGGCAGTGTGTTCAAGAACCCGCCCGGCGACAGCGCCGGGCGCCTGATCGAGCGTGCCGGGTTGAAGGGGCGCCAGGCGGGCGGCGCGATCATCAGCCCCATCCATGCCAACTACATCGTCAATACCGGTGGCGCCACCGCCGCCGATATCCTGGCCCTGATTGACCTCGCCCGGAGCGAAGTGCTGCGCCAGTTCGGCGTGGCCCTCGAGTTGGAGGTGTGCGTGTTATGAGGGCGCCACCGTCTGGAGCGGCGCGGAGAGGCGGAGCCTCCCTGCACTCCCCGCTTCCGCCCCCGGCGGCAGCCCTGTCCTGGCCGCGCCGGGGCGCGTACCCGCCGCGGGCGGAACGGTACGGATCGCGGAGGGCGCAGCCCTCCGCACCTCCCCATTTCGTGCAGCGAAACCATCTCGAAACAGACTGATCCCAGGAGAAGCAACGCATGTCCGGCAAAATGACCGTCGCCGTGCTCTTCGGCGGCCAGAGTGGCGAACACGAGGTCTCCCTGGTCTCCTCCCATGCCATTATGACCACCCTGGACCCCGCGCGCTACGAGGTATTGCCGGTGGGGATCACCAGAGAGGGCCGCTGGCTGGCCGGCGCGGGCGCCCACGCCGCCCTGGTCGCCGCGGCTGATCGCGCCCGCCTGCCCGCGGGTGTGACCCTCTCCACCGAGGTTGCCGGGCCGTTAATCGAGGACTTCGACCTGCTCCATGCCGCTGGCCAGGTTGACGTGGTCTTCCCCGTGCTCCACGGGCCGATGGGCGAGGATGGCACGGTGCAGGGCCTGCTGGAACTCGCGGGCCTGCCCTACGTCGGCTGCGGTGTGGCGGCGAGTGCAGTGGGGATGGACAAGGCCCTGATGAAAGCCGCCTTCGCCGCTGCCGGCCTGCCGCTGCTCCCCTGGCGCCTGGTGCGCCGCGTGGACCTGCTGGCCGATGGCGAGGCCGCCTGCGCGCGGGTCGAAGCGGCGCTGCGCTACCCGGTCTTCGTCAAGCCGGCAAACATGGGCAGCAGCGTTGGCGTCAGTAAGGCCCAGGACCGCAATGGCCTGCGCGCGGCCCTGGCCGAGGCGGCGCGCTACGACCGGCGCATCGTTGTGGAGCAGGGCATCCCGGCGCGCGAGATCGAGGTGAGTGTGCTCGGCAACGACGCGCCCGAAGCCAGCGTGCCCGGCGAGATCGTCCCGTCGGGCGAATGGTACGACTACACCGCCAAGTACCTCGCCGGGGCCTCACGCCTGTTGATTCCCGCCCCGCTGGAGGCCGCACTGACCGAACGGGCGCGCGCCATGGCCCTGGAGGCTTTTCTGGCGATTGACGGCGCCGGCCTCTCGCGGGTGGACTTTCTGCTCGACCGTGAGACCGGCGCCCTCTGGCTGAACGAGGTGAACACTATGCCCGGCTTTACGCCGATCAGCATGTACCCCCAGTTGTGGGCTGCCAGCGGGCTGGCCTATCCCGATCTGCTCGACCGGCTCATTCAACTGGCGTTGGAACGCCATCAGCAACGCCGCAATGCATGGCCCGCGCCAGGGTAAACCCTGCTTGCCCTTCCCGGCGCGGGAGAGTCTGGCAGGTCGCGGCCCGCCCAGGAAAACGCTTTGTCATTCCCGTGTCGCGCGGTCAAGCCGCGCGGGCCCCGTAATTACAGACGGTACAACGCCTATGGAGTATAACGCTCCCAACACCCGTGAACGCATCGCGGCGCGCCGCCAGCAGCGGCGGGCCGCGCCACCCCCGGCGGCCCCACGCCGGCCTCCGGCGGCGACCCCGCCACCGGGTCACCAGGCCGTGCCGGGTATGTGGCGCTCGCTGAACTCCTGGCTGTTGAAGGGCCGGATCCTCAGCCTCGCGCTCTGCATTGCCACCCTCGGCGTCCTGGCCTACACCCTCACCTCCCCGCGCTTCAGCGTGTGGCAGATCCGTGTCGAGGGCAACCGCATCCTTGAAGCCGAACTGGTGACCGACCTGGCTGATGCCCTCGGGCGGCCTATCTGGTTCGTCAAACCCGCCGCCGTCGCCGCGCGCTTGCGCGAGAACGCCTACATCGCCTCCGCCTCGGTTGACCTGGCCCTGCCCGACGTTATGCGCATCCGCATCGTCGAACGCCGACCTGAGGTGCGCTGGCAGGCGGGTGGGGTGCACTACCTGGTTGATGGTACCGGCAAGGTCCTCGGCCCGGCCCGCGAAAGTGCCACCGACGACGTGCTGGTCATCGCCGACACCTCGCACCTGGAGTTGAAGCCCAATGACCTGGTGGACGTTGACGCCGTGCATCTGGCCCAGGAACTGGCCCTGCGCTTGCCGGTGGAACTGGGTCTTACCCCGGCCCAGATCGGCTGGGACTACGGCCTGGGCGTGTTCGTGCGCGGCCCCCTCGGGCAAACGATCGTCTTCGGACAGAGTGAGAATCTTGATCGTAAACTGGCCATATTGAACGTATTGTTGCAAGATCAAACTGCGTTTACCTATCTAGATCTACGATCATCGAACCCGTTCTATCAGAACCGGGCGCCCACCGCGCCGGCCCCGGTCAGTGCTCCGGCCCCGTAGAGACCTGAGGCGTGGAAGAGGGCAACCCTTTCCGCGGTTGCGTGCCAACTGCGAAAAGACGAGAGAACGCTATGCAACGAACCATCGTTGGAATCGATGTCGGTACCACCAAAGTCTGCACCATCGTGGCCCAGGTGTCCGACGCAGGCAAGCTCAACATCCTTGGGGTTGGCCTCACCCCGAGCAAAGGACTCGATAAGGGCGTCGTGGTCAATATCGATGACGCCGTCAACGCTATTACCGCCAGCGTCGAGAAGGCCGAACGCCTGAGCGGCTACCGCGTCGCCACCGCCTTCGTGGGGGTGAGCGGCCGTCACATCTCCTCGCTCAACAGCCGGGGCGTGGTGGCGGTGCAGCGGCCCGACCGCGAGATCACCCGCAACGACGTCGCGCGGGCGGTCGAATCGGCCCAGGCGGTCGCCATTCCCACCCAGCGCGAGATTATCCATGTCATTCCCCGCGCCTACGTGGTGGACGGCAACGAGGGCATCCGCGACCCCATCGGTATGAGCGGCTTCCGCCTGGAGGTGGAGACGCACATCGTCACCGGCGAGGTGATGGCCATCCAGAACCTCATCCGCAGCGTGCAGAAGGCAGGATTGGAGATTGACGACCTGGTGCTGCAACCGCTGGCCTCCGGTGAGGCGGTGCTCACCGACGAGGACAAGGATCGCGGGGTCATGCTCGTGGACATTGGCGGCGGCACCACCGACATCGCCATCTTCGTGCAAGGCGGAGTCTGGCACACCAGCGTCATCTCGGTGGGCGGCAATCACTTTACCAACGACATCACCTACGTGCTGCACACACCCCACAACACCGCCGAGTACCTCAAGATCCGCTACGGAAGCGCCATCGCCGAGGAGCCGTCGCGCGAGGGTGAAGAGGGCGACCTGGTCGAGATCGACACCCTGACCGTCGGCGAAAAGCAGAAAATAAGCCGCCACCTGCTCAACGAGATCATCCAGGCCCGGGCCGAGCAGGTGGTGGAACTCATATACAACGAGATCAAGCGCAGCGGCTACGAGGGCCTGCTCCCGGCAGGCATCGTCCTTACCGGCGGCGCGGCCCAGTTGAGTCGCTTCGACGAACTGGTGCGCGAAATGCTCGGTATACCGGTGCGCATTGGCGTGCCCGCTGATCTCAGCGGCCTGGCCGACTCCCTCGACAGCCCGACCTATGCCACCGGTGTGGGCCTGCTGCGCTGGGGCTCGCGCCACGGACTTTCGATGCTCGGACCCACCCATCGTTCGGAGGAGCGGCAGGGTTGGGGCAATGTCTACGAACGCTTCAAGGGCTGGATTCGCGAGTTCCTGCCGTGAACTTCCCCGTTCCCGAGCAGGAGTGTGGGGGAAGCCGGGTTCCCCGTCTTTCAACCGGTGTTGGGGTGCCTGATCCCCGGCCGGGCCGGGGTATGGGGAAACCCGGTTTCCCCATGTTCACAACAGTATCTGACCATCATTTACCAGGAGGAATACCATGGTTGACCGCACCAACAATGGCCTGGCGCTCGAGGATTTTGCGCAGATCAAGGTCGTGGGAGTCGGGGGTGGAGGCAGCAATGCGGTGGATCGTATGATCGCCGACGGGGTGCAGGGAGTAGAGTTCATCACCGTCAACACCGACGTGCAGGCCCTGATGCACTCCCTGGCGCCGACACGCATCCGCATCGGCGACAAGTTGACCCGCGGGCTTGGTTCGGGGGGCAACCCGGTGATCGGCCAGAAGGCCGCGGAGGAGAACCAGGAAGACATTTACGAGCAACTCAAAGGGGCGGACATGGTCTTCGTCGCCGCCGGCATGGGTGGCGGCACCGGCACCGGGGCCTCGCCGATCATCGCCGGGATTGCCCACGACCTCGGCGCATTGACCGTGGGCGTGGTAACGCGCCCCTTCACTTTCGAGGGCAACCACCGCCGCAAACTGGCCGAATCCGGCATTGACCAGTTGCGCCCCGTGGTTGATACGCTGATCGTCATTCCCAACGATCGCCTGCTCCAGATGGCCAGCAAAAACACCTCCTTCACCCAGGCCTTCCAGATGGCCGACAACGTGTTGCGCCAGGGCATCCAGGGTATCGCCGACCTCATCACCCAGCGCGGCTTGATCAACCTCGATTTCGCCGATGTCAAGACGATCATGGCCCAGCAGGGGTCGGCGCTGATGGCCATTGGCTACGGCAAGGGCGACAGCCGTGCAGTTGACGCGGTGAACCAGGCCATTGCCAGCCCCTTGCTCGAGGTGAGCATTGACGGCGCCAAGGGCGTGCTCTTCAATGTGACCGGCGGCGAGGATCTCGGCATCCTCGAAGTCTACGAGGCCGCCGACATTGTCGCCAAGCAGGTGGATCCCGACGCGCATATTATGGTTGGCGCGGTGATTGACCCGACCTACCCGCCCGGCGAGATCAAGGTCACGCTGATCGCCACTGGCTTTGATCTGAGCAAGCCCAATGCCAGCGCACAGCGTTCGCGTTCCTACCCCACCGCGGCCACCAGCGCCGGCCATGCTACCGCGCACCACCCGCAGCCCAATCCGGTAGCGCGCCAGCCGCAACCTGCGCCGCAGCCGCGCGTTGCGCCTGGCTTCAGCAGCAGCGATGATCTCGACATTCCTCCTTTCCTGCGGAACCGCAATCGCAAGTAGCGTGGCGCCGCGCCCCGGATGGTGGGGGAGGTGGGGAAACCAGGTTTCCCCATACCCTTGCCCGCCGGGAGGGTGTGGGAGCGCGACTCAATGCTTGACAATCCCGCTGTGCCTCGCTATAATACACGCCCAACTTTACAATGGGGAGGGGTATTAACCCCTCCCCATTGTCGCCTTAAGCGATTGGTACGATACAACCTCGTAGTACTTCGACTCGTACAGTGTAAAGTATTTGCAACGGGTATCGCCAGGCGTTCCGGTGTTCGCAGTGGAGTTCCCCGATGAAGCCACGTCGCTGGTACAGCAGCCGCGAGTTCAACCCGCACCCCGTACCGCCACCGGTGCGTCCGTTGCGTGACCAGATCTACTGGCGCTGGATGGGTCGCACCCGTCTGGAGCAAGGGCCGATCATCAAGCCCGCGCATCCGCAAACAGCAACCGTGCAGGAACGCCGCGAGCGCGCACCTCGCACCCCACGCCCCCCCCGGCGCATCAATGCCGCCTGAAGGAGGAAGGCCGGGCCTTGCCCGATCGCGTCGTTGTTGGAAACCAACCTCCGTGTTCCCTGTTTGAGCCCCGGTAGGGATTGCAGACCCTGTGGCTCGGTTCAGGGCTTTCAGCGTATCATTTCTATCAGGGTTCTAATCCCCCCCCGCGGGCAAATGGTCGCGGCGCGCCACGCCCTCCTCAATCGCCGCCAGGGCCACGGCATGGGCAATGACAGGCACCACATGGCGATTGAACACGCTGGGGATGATGTACTCCTCGCTGATCTCGTCGGGCGGAATCGCACCGGCCAGGGCCTCGGCGGCCGCCAGGCGCATAGCGGTGGTCATATGGCGGGCGTGTACATCGAGGGCCCCGCGGAAGATGCCCGGGAAGCTCAACACATTGTTGATCTGGTTAGGCTGGTCGGAGCGGCCCGTTGCCACCACGCGGGCGTACTGGCGCAGCATCTCCGGGTCGCCTTCGGGAACAGGGTTGGCCAGGGCGAACACAATTGGATCGGGCGCCATCCCCCGCACCATATCAGGGGTCAGCAGGTTGCCTTTGGAAACGCCGATAAACACATCGGCCCCCTCCATGGCCTCGCGCAGGTGCCCGCGGCGACGCTCGCGGTTCGTCTGCGCGGCCACGATGCGCTGCATCGGGGTCTGCGCCGCGTCGTCGCCCTCGCGCAGAATGCCGTGACGGTCCACAGCGGTGATCTCGCCGATCCCCGCTTCAAGCAATCCGCGGATGATCGCCGTGCCGGCGGCCCCGACCCCGTTCACCACCGCTCGCACCTCGCCCAGGCGCTTGCCTACCAGGCGCAGCGCGTTGCTCAGCGCCGCGAGCACTACCACCGCCGTGCCGTGCTGGTCGTCGTGCATCACCGGAACGTCCAGGCTCTCGTGCAGGCGCCCCTCGATCAGAAAGCAGTTCGGCGCGGCAATGTCCTCCAGGTTGATGCCGCCAAAGTTCGGGGCCAGTTGCTCGACCGTCTGCACGATCATCTCCGGATCTTGCGACCGTAGACAGATGGGTACGGCATCAATGTTCGCCAGTTCCTTGAAGAGGATGGCCTTGCCCTCCATCACCGGCAGCGCCGCCTCCGGCCCCAGGTTGCCCAGGCCCAGCACCGCGCTCCCGTCGCTCACCACCGCCACGCTGTTGGCTTTCCAGGTCAGTGCGAAGACCTTCTCCGGCTCATCGGCGATCGCTTTGCACACCCGCGCCACTCCCGGCGTGTAGGCGATCGACAGGTCATCGCGGGTCTTCAGCGGCACGCGGCTCTGCATCGTGAGCTTGCCCCCCAGGTGCGCGAGAAAGACGCGATCGCTTACCTGCAGCACATGAATCCCCTCCAGGTCGTTGATCGCCGCGATGAGGGTGGCCCCGTGCTCCTCGTCCTGCACGCGGACGGTGATGTCCCGTACCAGTACGCTGCGCTCGGCTCGTACAATGTCAATCGCGCCGATGTCGCCGCCTACCTCGCCGATGCGGGTGGTCAGCCGGCCGAGCATACCGGGACGATTCTCGATCTGACAGCGTAGCGTAAGGGTATAGGCCACTCCCATCGACATAAGCACCCTCTCTCCTCCTGCGTCCAAAAAAGATGCTCCGCACAGGGGATGTGGGCGAGCTATACCGGCCCACGTCCCCCTCTATTTCGAGGTGGGGAAACCAGGTTTCCCCACACCCCAGCCGCACGGGAGCGTGTGGGTGGGCTACGCCGGTCCACATCCCCCTCTCCGTCATTTGAGGTGGGGAAACCGGCTTTCCCCACGCCCCTCCCGGAAACGTTCCCGGGGATACCCGATACAAAAACGCTCGTCGCATAATATGCGACGGCGCATTCGTGTATGGTACCATGGCTATATGAACCGCGCAATTACGTTCCAGATGGCACAAATCTATGGGGCTTCCAGAGGAGTTGCGTGAGGCGTTCAATGCCCCTTTTGAACCGCTCGCACGGCGCATCGCCGCCGAGGCTACGGTGATCGACGACCGCATCCTGCGCATTGACCACTTCCTCAACCACCGGATCGACACTGCCCTTATGCGCGCGATCGGCGCGGCCCTTGCCCAACGCCTGGCGCCCCTGCGCCCCGAGCTGGTGGTGACCGCCGAGGCCAGCGGCATTGCTCCCGCCCTCGCCACCGCCCTGGCGCTGGACGTGCCCATGGTCTACGCCAAAAAATACGCCCCCGAGGTCGAGGCCCCCGCCCTGTCGCGCCTGGTCCCCTCGCCGACCCGTGGCGGCCAGACTCTCCTGGTCATCTCGGCGCACTACCTGCCACCCGCCGCGCGCGTGGCCCTGGTGGACGACTTCCTCGCCAACGGGCGCACCGCCCTGGCCCTGGCCGAACTGGTGGCCGAGGCCGGGGCTACCCTGGTGGCGGCCGGCTTCGTGGTCGAGAAATGCTTCCAGGGAGGGCGCGCCCCCCTGGAGGACCTTGGCGTGCCCGTGGCCGCCCTGGCCCAGGTCGAACGCCTGGAGGCCGGGCGGGTCGTGCTGCGGGGGGGGTAGAGGGGAAGGCGCCCGGCGCCTCCTCCAACGGGGCCTGGGAAGCGGGCGGAAATCCAGGCCAACGTAGTTCACAGACTCATCAGCCGCCGGGCGAGGGGGAGCGTGCAAATGTTTCGTCACTCCCCCCCGATGCCGCTTTGCCTGCGGCCCTATGCCATGTACAATGCAACTGGAGCATCTCCATACGCGCGCGACGCAGAAAGGCACAGGCGTGATACCCATAGGCGACGAGAATCCCACCCGCCGCACTCCCGTTGTAACAATGACGTTGGTGATCTTGAACGTGATCGTGTTTGTGCTCCAGTTGCTGCGGGGTATTGATTTCACCCTCCGTTTCAGCTTTGTGCCGCTGGAACTCACGGCGTTGCTGGAGGGGCGCGGCAGTCTCTGGGTGCTGGTAACCGTCTTTACCGCCATGTTTCTCCACGGCAGTTTCGGGCACATCTTCGGCAATATGCTTTTCCTCTGGATCTTCGGCGACAATGTTGAGGATGTCTTTGGCCGCGTTCCGTATGTGCTGTTCTATCTCCTCTGCGGGATTGCCGCCACGATGACCCAGTATCTGACCGGGCCGCTCTCACCGATCCCCAACCTGGGCGCCAGCGGGGCCATCTCGGGCGTGCTGGGCGCCTACGTGCTGATGTTCCCGGCGGCGCGGGTCAATCTGTTCATCTGGCCGTTTTCGATCTTTTTTGGCAGTTTTGGTGTTCCCGCGTTCCTGTGGATCGGTTTCTGGTTCTTGATGCAACTGTTTCTGGGCGTTCAGGATCTGGGGCAGATTACCCAGGGCGGCGTGGCCTTCTGGGCGCATATTGGCGGCTTCGTGGCCGGCCTGGCGCTCACCTTGCTCATGCCGCGGCGACGACGACGGGCCTATCCCGTCCAGCGCACGTATCGTTGATGTTGCTTCTCGATAGACCCTCGTAATACCACTCGCGTATCATGGCGATCAGACGACCGGAGACGATCTGGCAACGCAGGCCGGGTTCGGTCCCGGTTGTTCATAGAGCCTGTTCGGAAAACCAGGTTATTCGACTACGTTCCGGGAGGGCTTTGCCCTTCCAGATCCTCCCCTTCGGCAGGGGCGCGGGGACCAATGAAGTCTGCAACCCACCCTCGAAGCCTGCCCTCGACGCCGGTTACGGCACGGAGCAGCCTGGCGGCACGGATCGTTTTCGGGGTCTATTTTCTGTCGGGGTTCTGCGCCCTGCTCTACCAGACTGCCTGGCAACGGCTCCTCGGGCTGTTCACCGGGGCCGATGTGCGTTCGGTGACCATCATTGTAGCCGCCTACCTGGCCGGCCTGGGCGCCGGCAGTCTGATCGGTGGCGTGTTCGCCGATCGACTCTCGAGCCGCGCGGCGGTGCGTCTGTTCGGGCTGTGCAATCTGGGGATCGCCGCGTTCGCCCTCGTCGCGCGCCTGGTGTTCTACGATCTGCTGTTCCTGCGCCTGCACGCCCTGGCCGCCAATCTGGCGGGCCTGATGGCCGCCTCGTTCCTGACCCTGCTAATCCCCACCACGCTGATGGGCCTGTCGCTGCCGCTTCTGTCGCGGGCGCTGGTGCGCTCCCTCGATGAAGCGCCGCAGACCATCGGGCGCCTGGAGGCGATCAACATCATCGGTGCGGCCCTGGGCGCGCTGGTGGGCGGGTGCCTGCTCATCGGCATGCTGGGCTTCGACGGCGCCTCGTATGCCGGGGCGGTCCTCAGCGCCGTGGTCGGAGTGGCGGCGCTTGCCGTGGCGCCGACCTTCGCCGCCGGCAATGGCCGGCTACCGCCGCGGCAAGGCGCGCCGGCCGTTCGTTCCCCGCGCCTGTGGTACTGGAGCGCGCTGGTCTTCCTCTCCGGCTTTCTCGCCATCGGGTTGCAGGTGGTCTGGTTCCGCCTCCTCAGCGTGCCGCTGGAGTCCTTTGCCTACACCTTCGCCATTCTGGTGGCCCTGGTGTTGCTGGGCGATGGGCTTGGCACGGCCCTCGGCGCCCGCCTGGTGCGGCGCGCCGCCGATCCGCGGCCCTGGTTCATGCTGACCCAGGCGACCGTCATGCTCTACGTCCTGGGGTCGGTGCTGATCCTCTGCGCTTTCTCTACCCGCCCGAACGCCCCGACCGCTGGCACGGCCGCGATCGCCGCTCAGTCCTTCGCCACGCAGATGTTTTTGCCCCTCGCGCTTCTGCTACCCCCCAATCTGCTGCTCGGCCTGACGCTGCCCTTCGTGCAAAAGGCGGTGCAAACCGAGACGGCCAGCGTTGGACGGAACGTCGGCCTGCTCCAGATGGCGAACCTGATCGGCAACGTGGCGGGCGCCACCCTCACCGGCACGCTCCTGCTCGACGCCTTCGGCACCAGCGGGGTGCTCGTCATGTTCGCGCTCGCCGGCCTGGGATTCGCCCTCGGGGCGCTGGTTTGCGCCTTTCCGCGACCAGGGGCCGCCCGCTGCGCCTTGCCCGTCACCCTGGCCCTGGCGCTCGTGGCGCTCATCGCCGTCACCCCATCCAACAGCCGCCTCTGGGCCGCGCTGCACGGCAGCGTGGGGGCCGAGGCGACGGTCGTCGAGGACTCCACCGGC
The DNA here is from genome assembly GCA_937918935.1 of uncultured Chloroflexales bacterium. Lineage (GTDB taxonomy): Bacteria > Chloroflexota > Chloroflexia > Chloroflexales > Chloroflexaceae > JACAEO01. Next base: position 193,742 of record CAKZSI010000028.1, read on the forward strand.
GTCACCGCAATCATCCCCCGGGGCGAACGGGCGACCCTCTACTCGGGCGGTAACGCGCAAGGCGAGGTGCCCTTCCTCGATGTGCATGTCCTCCTCGGCGCGCTGCCCGCGCTGGCGCACCCCCATCCGCGGGACCTGCTGATCATCGGGATCGGCTCCGGCGGCACTCCCTACAGCGCCGGCCTGCGCCCGGAGACGCGGAGCATTCTGGCGGTCGAACTGGTTGGATCGCAGCTTCCGGCGCTGACGACCTTTGCCCGCGGCACGGCCAGCGCTCCCCTCGACGCATTGTTTGCCGATCCCCGCTACCGCCTGGTCGTTGGCGATGGACGGCACGCCCTGGCCCATACGCACCAGCGCTTCGACCTGATCCAGGCCGATGCCATCCAGCCCTGGCGCGCCGGCAGCGGCCTGCTGTACTCGCGCGAGTTCTTCGTCCAGGCCCGCGCGCGCCTGGCCACGGGCGGCCTCATGGCCCAGTGGATGCCCACCGAGCGTACCGCCGTCACCTTCCGCCAGGTCTTCCCCTACGGCGTCCAGATCGGCGACTTTATGTTACTTGGCGGAAACGAGCCAGTAACCTACCAGCCAGAGGTGTTGCTGCAACGCCTCGAAGACCCGGGCGTGCGCGCACATCTGCAGCGGGGCGGGATCGATCTCGAACTGGTGCGCGCCTTCATCCGCACGCAGCCGGCCACGTTCTGGACGCCGGAAACGCCGCGCCAGGGCGACATGAACACCGACCTGTTGCCGCGCGACGAGTATTTTCTCAACAACTGACACCGGTTGCTGTTGCATGGCCTGCGCGCCCATCACCGCCAGGTCCCGCTGCAACGCCAGATCCAAAATCCAAAATCCAAAATCCGAAATCGCACGCGCGTGGTACACTGGTGGCGGCTCGAGTCCAAGGAGAGACCCATGGGCGCCGAACTGCGCGAACTGCTCGATTTCGCCAACCAGATCGCCATTCATGCCGGAAAGATCACCCTGCGTCACTTCCAGCGCGACCTGGTGGTGGAGCGCAAGGCCGACGCCTCCCCGGTTACCGTGGCCGACCGCGAGGCCGAAGCCTATCTCCGTGAGGCCATCCAGGGGCGCTACCGCAACCATGCCGTCCTCGGCGAAGAAGAGGGCCTCAGTGGCCCCCATGGCGCGACCTACCGCTGGGTTCTCGACCCGATTGACGGGACCAAATCATTCATCCACGGGGTGCCCCTCTATGGGGTCATGATCGGCATCCTGCGCGAGGGCGAGCCGGTGGCCGGCGTAGTGCATATGCCGGCCCTCGGCGAGATCGTCGCCGCCGCGCGCGGCCTGGGCTGCACCTGGAACGGGCGCCCCTGCCGCGTCTCTACCGTGGCGACCCTGCGTGAGAGCCTGGTGGTGGCAACTGTTGCCGGGGGCTACGAACGCTACGGCAAGGCCGAGGCGTTTGCCCGCATCCTCGGCGCCGCGGGGCTGTTTCGCACCTGGGGCGACTGCTACGGCTATGTGCTGGTCGCCACCGGACGGGCCGAGGTGGCCCTCGACCCGGTGATGAACGTCTGGGACGCCGCCGCGCTGCTGCCCATTCTCACCGAGGCCGGTGGCGCCTTCACCGACTGGCGGGGCACGCCGACCATCGAGGGTGGCGAGGGCATCGGCGCCAACCGCGCCGTGCTTGACGAACTGCTGCGCCTGATTGGAGCATGACGATGGACGCCAACGAGTACCAGCGCCTGGCCCTGCCCACTGAGGCCCCGGGCCACGACGAACGCGCGCGCCTGCTCAACGCCGCCCCTGGCCTCACCGGCGAGGCTGGCGAGTTCAGCGACACCCTCAAAAAACACCTCTTCCACGACCATCCCCTCGATGAGCGGGCATTGCGCGCGGAACTCGGCGACGTGCTCTGGTACGTGGCCCTCGCCTGTGACGCGCCTGGCCTGCGCCTCGGCGACGTGATGCACGAAAATATCGAGAAGTTGCGCCGCCGCTACCCCGACGGCTTCAGCAGCGCGCGCAGCCTCCAGCGCAAAGCCGAGTAGTCAGGTCCGAACCCATGCACGCACCACGCACCGCCACCATTGACCGCGCCACCGGAGAGACAGAGATCAGTCTCAGCCTCAATCTCGACGGAAGCGGCCAGGCCGCCGTGAACACCGGCATCGGCTTTCTCGACCATATGTTGACCCTCTGGGCGAAGCACGGGCTGTTCGACCTGAGCGTGACCGCCCGCGGCGATCTGCACGTTGACGAGCACCACACCGCCGAGGATACCTGTATCTGCCTGGGGCGCGCCCTCGATGCGGCCCTCGGCGAGCGCCGCGGCATTGTGCGCACCGCCCACAGCTTTGTGCCCATGGACGAAGCCCTGGCCCTCGTCGCCGTGGACCTGGGTGGGCGGCCCTTCTGCGTGGTGCAGGCCGAGTTTGTCACCCCCCGCGTCGGTCAGCTCGGCACCGACCTGATCGCCCATCTGTTCGAAAGCATTGCCACCCACGGACGTCTGAACCTGCACGCCCGGGTGCTCTACGGCCATAACGACCACCACAAGGTCGAGGCTCTCTTCAAGGCGCTCGGGCGCGCCCTCGACACCGCTACGCGCCACGACCCGCGCCTGGCCGGCGCCGTTCCCAGCACCAAAGGGGTGCTGTGAACGGCTGCCTGCATTCCTATCGCAACCATAGCACCGCGACCTGGAGAAGCGCCCCATGCCCTTTCTCATCGCCATCCTGCTCAGCTTCATACCCGCCTTCATCTATGCCGCGATTGTCTACTGGCTCGATCGCTTCGAGAAAGAACCGCTGCGACTGCTCATCGGCGCCTTTGGCTGGGGGGCCTTCATCGCCACCCTTGGCGCGATCGTCTGGAGTTCTGTGCTCCAACTGGGTCTCGAAGTTTTCATTAACGACCCGTTGCTGATCGACCTGACCGGGGCCGCGCTGGTTGCCCCGCTGGTTGAGGAAACCCTCAAGGGTCTGGCCGTGGCGATCATCTTCCTCGCCTTTCCCCAGGAGTTCGATTCGATCCTCGATGGCATGGTCTACGGCGCGATTACCGCCCTGGGCTTTGCCGCCACCGAGAACGTGCTCTACCTCTACTTCGGTGGGTATGCCGAGGACGGCTATCCCGGCATGATCGTGCTCTTTGTGCTGCGCGTCATCCTGGGGGGCTGGGGCCACGCCGTTTACACCGCCTTCATCGGGATCGGCCTGGCCGTGGCGCGCCTCAGCCCGCACTGGCCCATCAAGGTGATCGCCCCGGTGCTCGGATGGGTCGTGGCCGTGTTCCTCCACGCCCTGCACAACGCTATGGCCACCGTCCTGTCGGGTAGTCTGGGCGGGCTGGCGGCGACCCTGCTGGTGGACTGGATGAGCTGGCTGGTGGTGTTCGGGATCGTGATCGGAGAAATCCTGCGCGAACGTCGCTGGATGCGCGTCTACCTGCGGGAGGAGGTGGACCTGGGCACGATCAGCGCGGAGCACTACCGTACCGCTATCTCGATCCGCAGGCAGGCGCGGGCGCGCATGCGCGGCAGAACGTGGCGGCGCTTCTACGAAGTCTGCGCCGAACTGGCCCAGAAAAAGCACCAGTTGGCGACCCTCGGCGAGGAGCGCGGCAACACCGCGCGCATCGCCGCCCTGCGCGCCCAGCTCAGCCTGCTGGCCCCATCGGTGGGAGCGGTGTAAGACAAGGTTTACACCTACGTTAGCCTTGAGGGTCGCGCGCCCCGAAGTAGCCAGCATGAGCCTGCCACCGCGAGTAGCACAACAGGATCGCAGAGGGCGCAGTCCTCCCGGGAAGCATTCAGCGGAAATCCTCGTTGCCGACGTA
>CAKZSI010000029.1 GCA_937918935.1 uncultured Chloroflexales bacterium
CCGCAAGGTGCAAACAACCTCAATCCGCGCCAGGGGATGGAAAAAGGTAGAGACGTTGCACTGCAACGTCTCTACCTTTTTCTAATGGGTTAATGCGGTGCGTTCGTTCCTTGCTCCGCCGTTTCTAAGACATTTCCAATCCTTCCGCGGTATGCTGATAGCTGGTGTATGGCTCGCGATGCTCGCGAAAGGATTCGTCATGGCTGCCAGAACAATTCCGGTAACGAACGTTCGCCGCTGGTCTCCGCGCCGCGTTGGCGCCTGGGCGCTGGGGGCGCTGCTCGTCGCCTTCGTCGCCATCCAGTTCGTGCCCTACGGGCGAGACCATACCAATCCTCCCGTTCTGGCCGAACCGGCCTGGGATAGTCCACAGACGCGCGCTGTCTTTCTGCGCGCCTGCGGTGACTGCCATAGCAACCAGACTGTCTGGCCCTGGTACAGCTCGATTGCGCCCGCATCCTGGCTGATCAGTCGGGATGTGCAGGCAGGCCGCGCGGAGTTTAATGTCTCGGAGTGGGGACGTCCTGACAACGAGGGTGATGATGCGGCGAAGCTGGTGCAAAATGGGGAGATGCCGCCCTGGTTCTATCTGCCCCTGCATCCCGAGGCGCGCCTCTCCCCCGCCGAGCAGCAGCAGTTCATTGCCGGCCTGATCGCCACTTTCGGTGGCGAGGCCGGCGGTGATGAGGAGGAGTGAATGTTCCTCAGGTGGATGCCCGGCAACCTGGGCGACCGGGCGCCGTGTGGGGTGGCGTGACGGCCCCGGAGCGTTCTTTCGGTGGTTGTGGTGCGGCTACGCCGCTTCAACCACCGAAAGAACCCGGGGTCTGGGGCCTGTCCTGTGGACGTTGCACAGGCACCCCTCCTCAATCCACCCGGGTAGGGGTGTGGTGGAGGGGTTGCAGACCCGCGGCCAGCTGCTCGGCGGTGGGCAGGGCCGACTCGGCTGGCTTGTCGGAGGCGGCGATCAGCAAGGCCCCTCGTCGCGCCAGGTTCCAGCAGAGGTGGTACACGTCACCGCAGAGGGTTAGCCGCCCATCGGCCATGCGTGCGAGGGTGGCCGTTAGTTCGGCCCGGCGAAAGGCTTTGAAGGGGGTGGGATCGCCCCGGGCTACCAGCGCACGTAGTTCGGCGTGCAGGGAGGCCAGAGCGGGGTGCACCCTCGGCTCGACGAGGGCAAGGAAGGCGGCAAAGCCCTCCAGGGCGCCAGTCTCGATGCGGGCGCGCGCTTCGTCCAGGGACATTGCTCCCGTGGCGATCAGCAGAGCAGTAGCAACGACATAGTCCTGGTTGTCGAGGGTGAACGGGTGCCATTCGCGGCGGCACAACTCGCCATAGATGCGCCGGAACAGGGCTACGTCCAGATCGGGAACCAGACGCGCGGCGACGGCCAGGGCGCCTTCGGCGCGCGCGTCGTCAATCGCCCCGTCTGAGCGGCCCCGTGGGCCGAGCAGGGTTTTGTCAATGTCAATCAGCACGGCGGTCCGCGCCCAGTCTACCCCGCGCCAGTCAAGCTCGCCGGCCCAGTTGTGAATGAGGCGCCAGCGGGTGGCGTTGGCGGTGTCACCGTACCACACCAGGCTCTCGGGCGCCACGGGCCGGTCCTCGCCGATGAAGGCGTAGGCGGGCAGGGCGCTCGTCTGGCGCAGATGGTCGGCGAGCAGTCGGTCGTTGTCGGTGTCGCCAATGACCGCCATGGTGGTCAGTGGCCCGCTGCCGCGCGCTGCCTGCAGGGTGTCGGCGAGCGCCCGCACGATGCGGGCATAGGCGGCGTCACGCTTGCGCGGCGGCGGGCCGGCGGGAAGGTTCAGGCGGGCGCGTAAGGCGGCCAGGCGCGGCAACGCCGGGTCGCACGGCTCCAGGTCGCGGTAGATCACCGCGTCGCCAGTGAGGTCGGCAATGGTGGCGTACATATGAGGTGACCATATTAAATTAAGAGGAGGGCGAGGAAACCTGATCTCCTCGCACCCTTGCTGATAGGAAGGGGCTGGGAGAACGCAGCCCTCCCGGAAAAACAGCTCGTTTTAGCTCAGGAGGCCCTGGGCGTACATCAACTCAGCGTTCAGCACCGAACCGCCTGCCGCGCCGCGAATGGTGTTGTGGCTGAGACAGACCAGTTTGTAGTCCAGGAGCGGGCACTCGCGCACGCGCCCGACGACTGTGCTCATGCCCCGCCCGGCGTCGCGGTCACGTCGCGGCTGGGGCCGGTCCGGCTCGTCGCGCACGATGATTGGCTGGGACGGGGCCGAGGGCAGGTTGAGTTCCTGCGGCAGCGCCCGGAAATCGCGGAGGGCGCCGATCACCTCATCGAGGGCCGGCCGGCGCGCAAAGGCTATCGAGAGACACTCCAGATGCCCCTCCAGCACCGGTACGCGGTTGCAGTGAGCCGAGATGGTCAACGGCGCCGCCTCTATCGCCCCGTTGCGGAGCGTGCCCAGCATCTTCTGCGGCTCAGTCTCTACCTTTGGTTCTTCGCCACCGATGTAGGGGATGATATTCTCCATCAGGTCGTAGGAGGGCACCCCCGGGTAGCCCGCGCCCGAGAGGGCCTGCATGCTCACCATCAGCACCTTCGTCACCCCGAAGGCGTCGAGCAGGGGGCGCAGGGTCATGGTGGGTCCAGTCGCGGTGCAGTTCGGATTGGCGATGATCGCCCCGGTCCACCCCCGGCGCCGCCGTTGCACGTCGAGCAGCTCCAGATGGTCGGGATTGACCTCGGGAATGAGCAGGGGCACATCGGGGTCCATGCGCAGATCCGAGGCATTGGTGCAGACCACGTGCCCGGCGGTGGCCAGGCGCTCCTCGATCGGGCGCGCGGTTTTGCTCGGCAGCGCCGAGAAGACCAGGGGCGTGTCCAGGGCCGCGTCTTCGCTCAATACGGGCATGGCCCGCAGCCGCTCGGGGATCGGCGTATCGAGCATCCAGCGCGTAACCTCGGCGTAGGGCTGACCGGCGCTGCGCTCGCTGCCGGTCAGCGCCGTCACCTCGAACCAGGGATGCCCGTCGAGCAACTGAATGAAGCGCTGTCCCACCGTCCCCGTGGCGCCCAGCACCGCGACGCGAACCTTCATTGTTTGTTTCTCCTTCATGAGGTGAACACAGACTATGCGCAGGAGGGGCCGTGAGCGTTGCGCCCTCCCAGGACTACTATCTGTTGCAACCTTCACCTCATTATACGTGATGCGCGCGCCGGCGAAATGACGGCCCCTCGCCCCCAGCCCGGACGCCTCCGGTCTTAAACTGTGGATAACAAACAACCGTAGTGTGCTAAACATTAAGCAAAACCCCCCTGGCAGAGCGCGGAGCGATCGGGTATAATCTTCATTAAGTTGTCACCACTCTGCAATGGTCTTGCACGTTACCTATCTTCCCGGCTAGGTTCTCCCACGCCGCAGGCTCTGCCGGAGCAGACGGCATAACGCCTGTGCGTGTGCAAGGTGTAATTCCGTCGCCCAGCGGTGATCAATGCCGATCGGACGTGGAAGGAGGCAGGTCGATGATAGACCCGGAAGTTCAACGGCTGTTGGAGCAGGCAATTGACACGCCCGTGAAGCTGCATCTGCTCTTGTTGTTTCACGAGAATCCGCGGATGGAAGCCACGCCCGGGGCTATCACCGACCGATTGTGTCGTGACATCTGGAGCGTTTCCCAGGCCCTGCACGAACTGTGCGAAGACGGGATTTTGCTGCGGGCCGCCACGGCCCACGGCGAGCCGGTCTATCGCTACGCCCCCCGCGATGAACTGGTCGAGGTGATCCGGCGCCTGGTGCGTAACTACGATGATCCCCTGGAGCGCGAGCAGTTGCAACAGTTCATCCGCCACCTCGCCAGCTATGCGCCCTATCGCCGCTCATCTCAGTGGGACGTCCAGGTGGCTTGAACCTTTCCTGGAAACCCCGGGCGCTGAACCCGGATGGGTGTGGGAGGGCATAGCCCTCCCACACCCATTTTTTCCTCCGGGGTGCAGCGACGCCATACGGCGTCTAACACACCTCTAACACCAGAAACTTGACAACGCTCCTGTCAAGTCTCTACAATCCGAAGCAGCAGGCGCGCGCTCCGTGACGCGCGTGCCGGTATCCGTTCCACGCCGTGAGAAAGCTATGAAAGACTACTACCAGGTGCTCGGGGTGAGCCGCAACGCCAGCGATCAGGAGATCAAGCAGGCCTACCGCAAGCTCGCCCGGATGTACCATCCCGATATTAACCCCGGCGACAAGAAGGCTGAGGCCCGCTTCAAAGAGATCAACGAGGCCTATGAGGTCCTCTCCGATAAGGAGAAGCGTGAGAAGTATGATCGCTTCGGCAGCGACTGGCGACGCTACGAACAGGCCGGCCCCGGGGTTGATTTTGGCGGCGCCGATTTCGCCGATCTTTTTGAGACGCTCTTCGGCGGGCGCGCCGGGCGGGTGGGCGGTTTCAATATGCGCATGGACGGGCAGGATATTGAGCAGCCGGTCGAGATCACCCTGGAGGAGGCCTTCACCGGCGCCCAGCGCACCCTGCAGTTCTCCAATCCCAATGGCACGCCGCGCACCATTACGGTGAAGATCCCTGCCGGCATTGATACCGGCAACCGCGTGCGTGTGCCCGGCGAGGGCGCGCCGGGGATGCAGGGCGGCAAACGCGGCGACCTCTACCTGGTCGTCCGCGTCCAGCCCCACCCGCGCTTCGAGCGCAAGGGCGCCGATCTCTACACTCGCGTCGAGGCGCCGCTCTACACCCTGTTGCTCGGCGGCCAGGTGGCCGTGCCTACCCTCACCGGCAAGACGATCAATCTCAGTATCCCCGAACAGACCCAGAACGGGCGCACTTTTCGCCTCAGCGGCCAGGGCATGCCCCGTATGCACCATGCCCACCAGCGCGGCGATCTCTATGTGACGGTCAATGCCGTGCTGCCGACCCGCCTCAGCCCGCGCGAACGGGCGCTCTTCGAGGAACTGCGACGTATCACGGAGGGCCAGCCGGTATGAGCAACGCTGAGCGCACCTACACGATTAAAGTGGCGGCGCGACTCACCGGTATGCACGAACAGAGCCTGCGCATGTACGAACGTCGGGGGTTGGTGCGCCCCGCTCGCAGTAAAGGCAACATCCGCCGCTATAGCGACGCCGATGTTGAACAGATCCGCTTCATCAAGCGCCTGGTTGATGACCTGGGGGTGAACCTGGCCGGTGTCGAGGTCATCCTCCAGATGCGCCGCCAGGTGATCGAGTTGCGCCAGGAGCTCGAGCGCCTCCAGAGGTCGTGTGGCGGGGTGGAGGTGTAGAGCTGTCCTTTCACCTCCACCCCGCCACAGCTCCACCGGGAGCAGATGACGGCCTGACGTTCGGCGCCAGGTGGTGTATGTTCAGCTCCGCCCCGCCACAGCTTCACCGTCTCCTCACCCCGCCCCGCTGATGTCCCGGCGGGCCAGCAGGCGCCAGGCCCCGTAGCCGAACAGGGCGCAGTAGGCTGCGACCACCAGCGTCGCCTGGGTGAGCGAGGGTAGCGTCGCCAGGTCCAGCCCGCTCGCCAGCACCGTGGGGTCCAGCCCGAACAGCGCCGCGTTCTCGACCACCAGGCGGTTGATGTTCGGCTGCAGCATCAGGTTCACCACGAACCGCACCGCGTCGCTGACCATGCCCAGGGAACCGAGCGATCCCGCACCTACGTCGAGGGCCAGGAAGATCAGCCCGCCCCCCGCGCCGGCCAGCGCCGAGCGCCCGGAGGCCGCGCACACAAAGGTTACCAGGACATAGGGCAGGATCACGTACAGGCTGCGGAGGATCCCGGCCCCCAGGGCCAGCAGGTCGCCCCCGCGCAGGCTGGAGGGCAGCCCCAGGGCCATGCCGGCGACCAGGGCAATGAGGCATCCCACGGCCAGACCCGCCACGACGCCGCACACCAGGGCCAGCAGCAGTGCAAGCAGCTTTGCCAGCAGGTACCGGCCCCGCGCCGGTGCACGGATGAGTTGCGCGCGCAGGGTGCCCCAGCCGAAGTCGCTGCCCAGTGCGCCCGCCGCCAGGATGACCGCCAGGATGCCGCCGACGCTGTTCACCTGGCCCAGTACCGCCCCGAAGACCCCCGGAAAGCTCAACTGGCGCTTGATCTGCGCCGTTTGCGCGGCGCTCAGCACCTCGACGCGCAAGCGTCCGCCGCTCAATGTGCCGTCCTGCAGGGCGATTACCAGCGCCCAGAGCCCCAGGTAGAGCGTGAGCAGCCCGAGAAAGGCGGCCAGCAGCGCCCAGGCGAGTGGGCGCTTCCGTAGCTTTAACCATTCAGCGGCAAACAGGTTGTGCAACATCGCCTACGTATCGCCAGTAACCTCAAGGAAGAACTGCTCCAGATTGCTCGTATGCACCCCGATCTCGGCCACCGGCACCCCGGCGTGGGTCAGGTAGGCGTTGAGTTCGGCCGCGCGCTCCACCGGGGCGTCCACCAGCAAGGCTGCGTCGCGCTGCTCCACGGCGCGCACCCAGGGCAGCGCGGCCAGCAGCGCGGCGGCCCGGGACGAGTCGCCCTCCACCCGCAGACGCAGGCCGCGCTCACGGCGCAATAACTCGGCCACTGCGCCCTCCGCCACCAGCCGGCCCGCCTTCAGAATGGCCACCCGCCCGCAGAGCTGCTCCACCTCCGAGAGAATATGCGAACACAGGACGATCGTGCGGCCCCCCGCGGCCAGGCGGCGGATCAGGGCGCGGATCTCGGCGGTGCCGGCGGGGTCGAGGCCGTTGGTCGGCTCGTCGAGGATGATCAGTTCGGGATCGGGCAGCAGCGCGGCGGCGATGGCCAGCCGCTGGCGCATGCCCTGGGAGTAGACCCGCACCCGGTCGCGGGCGCGATCGGTCAATTCCACCGCTTCCAGCGTCGCCGCGATGCGCACCTCGGGCAGCCCGCCCGCGAGGGCCAGGACGCGCAGGTTGTCGTAGCCGCTGAGGTAGGGGTAGAACGCCGGGGTCTCGATCATCGCCCCGACGCGGCGCAAGGCGGCCACCGGATCGGCCTGCACATCGTGACCCAGCACCAGCGCCCGGCCGGCGCTGGGGCGCACCAGGCCCAGCAACATGGCGATGGTGGTCGTTTTACCCGCCCCGTTTGGCCCCAGGAGACCGAAGATCTCCCCCCGCCCCACGCGCAGGTTCAGCCCGTCCACGGCGAGGCGCGCGCCGTAGCGCCTGGTGAGGTTCTCGGTCTCGATGACGTTTTTGGTTGACATAACATGCTATGCGCTGTGTCTCCGGTTCAGATTATAGCATCTGCGTGGATTGGGTGAGGGAGCATGCGAAAGAGCGCGGGGAAACCCGGTTTCCCCGCGCCCCTGCACGTAAGGAGGGGCAGGGAGGCGAACCTCCCTGCCCCTCGCCCTGACTAGACATAACGTTGGATTTGCGCGATAAACCGCCAGAAGTCGTCGAGCCGGCTCAACAGGGCATACAGCCGTTCGGGATCGACCCGGACATACTCGTGTACCGGGAGGTTGCGCAGGCCGACCATACTTGCAACGGCGCCGGCAAGCTCCTCGTCGAGGTACGCGGCACGGCGCAGCAGATCCACGCATTCGGCGTAGTTGGCCGGCGCGCCCAGATTGTGTCGGCTAGCAACGTGACAACTGATGTCAATGACCGTCTGAATCGCCTCCAACAAACCGTACCGCAGCGCCCACTCCAGGTGCCGATCGCGGCGCACATCGTCACTGGCGTAGCGCTCCCCGAAGCGCCGCAGCTCGCCGACGTGGGCATCCAGGCGCGTCAATCGCTCCTGCATGCTACGCCTCCTCTTCCGCTGATCGCCTCGCCTCCAGGCGTTCCTCGAAGGCGCGGGCCACCATGGCTCGCAGGAACGCGGTGTCGAGATAGGCCAGGAAGACACGGGTTTTGAAATCTATCCACGCCTCCTGATCGCGGCAAAGCAGCACCACGCCCTCGGCGACGGCATGGTACGCCAGGGCCGGGTTGTGTTGCAAGGCGTCATTCAAAACAACCAGGTCCACCTCGCGGCCCAGGGCGCGCTCCAGCTCCGCCGTCAACCGCCCAAGCTCCAGCAGGTCCAGCGGATGCGACACGGAGATGCCGATGTCCACGTCGCTCAACGGGCCGGCCTGCCCTCTGGCGAACGAGCCAAAAAGCAGGGCGAACACGATGTGCTCCTGGGCGGCGAGCAGATTGGCGGTGATGGCAGAGAGCATGGTTCAACCTTGCATTGCGGATGGATGTTTCGCCACGCCCCCAAGCATACCAGACTTCACGCATTCCACAACCGGGCATGGTATGCTGCTCCGGTATAATGTAACGGCAACCAACTGCTGATAGAGACAGCCTGTATGCAACGACATTCGCTTCTCGCTGGCATCGCTGTCGTAGCGGTCGTGGCGTTGGCGGCGCTCTGTTTCCTGGTGGGAGGAACGGTGTTCTGGGGCACGCGCGAAGTGCAACCGGCGCATGTCTGGGAGTTCCCGGCGGTGCGATCAGCGGCGTTTTTACCCGACGGCCGGCTGGCGGTGGCCGCCGATGAGCGGACCACCATCTATAGCTTCCCCGACGAGCGGGCGCTTCAGACCATTCCTGACGGCGGTTATCTGGCCATAAGTCCTGACGGCGCGACGCTGGCCGTCGGCAGCCGGGGCGCCGTGCGGCTCTACGCCACTGAGGCCGGTTTGCCGCAGGGAACCCTGACGTGCTGGCCCGCGGCTTCTTCCATTGCTATGATGGGGATTGCTTTTTCCCCGGACGGGCGCCTTCTGGCGGTGACGGAGCAACGCCTCCCCAACGGGCCGGAGGTCCAGTTCTGGGATGTGGCGACCCGGCGCAAGGTAGGGGCGATCCGCGTTGATGATCCGGAGGCGCGCGTCGCCGGGTCGCTGGCCTTCAGCCCCGACGGGCGCTACCTGGCCGTAGCCACTGCGCCGCGCGGGGTCTGGCTGCTTGATGTCGAGCGTCAGGAGGTCGTCCAGGCCCTTCAGCGCGGGCCATCGGAGAGCCTGGCTTTCAGCCCCGATGGCGCGTTGTTGAGTGTTGGCGGGGCAACGATTCGCACGTATGCCGCCGGCGCGTGGCGGCTGGTCCATGAACAAACATTTAAGGAGTCACGCGCAATCAGCGTGCCAGGGCCTGATGACGACCTGATCCGCCACCGGGGGATGGTCGTCGCTATCAGCCCGGATGGGCGCTGGCTGGCGACCCCGGATCGCTACCCGCCTCACGACAGCCTGACCCTCCGTGGCGAGCCGCCGCACCATCCCATTGCGCTGCGGCGCCTGGCCGACGGGAAACGGGTGCGCGTCCTCAGCGGCAGTCCGCAGCGTCTGGGTAAGCTTCTCTTCAGCCCGGACGGGCGCTGGCTGGCGGACATCGGTCTGAGCCAGGTGCGGATCTGGCCGGTGGAGGGCTGAGCTGGCATAGTAACCATGAAGCAGGGTGCGACTGCCGCGGAGCAATGCAACGGCCGCACGTGCGGCCGTTGCAATAACTTCCGATTATTCATACTAATCGGTATGTAGTACAGCCGCCGCGATGCTACGACGCCACGGCATGAAGCTCCTCCAGGCGCCAGAGAACGACAAACACCCCTCGCCGCTGAGGACGGACCAGCCCCGCAGGGGCTTTCCTGTCCTCAGCGAGGGCTTCAGCCTGTAGCACGGAGAGCCGCCGGGCCGGATCTGGTATACTTCCCGCAGGCAAGGGATGTGATGGCTGCGCTCCTGCACGCTTACGCCGGCAGCGGCACGGGGAAAGCCGCTTTCCTCGTTATGTAAAGGATCTGCCATGCCACCAGCGCGTGACCCCGACGAGACGCCCCTGGTCGCGCCCGCGCCACTGGCGCCGCCTCTCGCCATTGATCCCCGCGCCGCCGCCGCCGCCGATGCCGCCAGTGTGGCGACGGTCTTCGACGACTATCGCAGCCGGTTGGACCCGGATACGCTGCGCCGGCAGGAGGCTGATCTGGCCCTCTTCGCCTTTTTTCTTGGCCAGGTGGAGGCCATTCCCCCGGCCCAGGCGCCCGCCTTCGGGGCGCGTCTGGCCTACGACCCCCACGCCTGGGCCAATGTCACCCACGGCCTGGTGGGCGCCTTCATCCGCTGGCAGCTTCAAGAGGGCTACGCCATCGGCTCGATCAATGTGCGTCTGGCCACTGTGCGCCGCCACTGCGCCCTGGCCTATGCCGCCGGGGCGCTCTCTGCCGATGCCCTGGCGCTGATCCGCACCGTGCGCGGCTATAGCGGGCGCCAGGCGCGCGCGATTGACGCCCAGCGCCGCCGCGCCGCCACGCCGACCCGCGTGGGGGCCAAGAAGCCCGCGCCGATTGTGCTTACCCCGGCTCAGGTGCGCGCCCTCAAGCAGCAGCCCGACACCCCCCAGGGCCGGCGCGACGCGCTGATCGTCTGCCTCCTTGCCGACCTTGGGCTGCGCGTGGGCGAACTCGCCGGCCTCGAGGTTGGCGCGCTTGACCCCGCCCGCGGCACCCTGACGTTTTACCGCGAGAAGGTCCACACCACCCAGACCCACCAGCTCAGCCACGACGCCCTGGCCGCCGCCCGGGCCTACCTGGCCGCCGATGCGCTGCCCTCCGGCCCGCTGCTGCGCGGCTCGCGCAAGAATGGCGAACTGTGGGGCGCCATGTCGGCGCGCGCCATTCGCGAACGGGTGGCCATCCTCGGCGAACGCATCGGCATCACCGGCCTCTCCCCCCACGACCTGCGCCACACCTGGGCCACCCGCGCCGCCCGGGCGAAGAGCGACCCCTTCGCCCTGCGCGACGCCGGCGGCTGGAGCAGTCTGCTGATGCCCGGCCGGTACGTGCAGGCCAGCGAGGTGGCCAATAGCCGCATTTCCCTGGACGATGAGTAGCCTGGACAGGAATCCCGGTGAGTCTGCTCGACATCGATGGGCTGCGCGTGGTCTACCCCAACGGGCACGAGGCCCTGCGCTCGGTGTCGCTGCACGCCGGGCAGGGTGAGATCATTGCCGTGATCGGGCGCTCCGGCGCCGGCAAGTCTACCCTGCTGCGCTGCATCGCCGGGCTTCAGCGTCCCACTGCGGGCGCGATCCGCCTGGAGGGCGAGGATATTGCCAGGGTCGGGCCGGAACGCCTGCGGGCCATCTATCGCCGGGTGGGATTCATCTGGCAGGAGTACCACCTGGTCGAACGGCTCTCGGCCTTCGCCAATGTGCTCATCGGGCGGCTCGGGCACACCCCCGGCCCGGCCAGCCTGCTGGGGTATTTCAACCGGCATCACCGGGCGATAGCGGTGCACCAACTGGAGCGGGTCGGCTTGCTGGAGAAGGCCCGGCAGCGGGCCGACCGCCTTTCAGGGGGCGAGAAGCAGCGCGTGGCCATTGCCCGTGCCCTGGCCCAGGAGCCGGTACTGCTCCTGGCCGATGAGCCGGTCGCCAGCCTCGACCCGGAACTGGCTGCCCAGGTCCTCGGCGACCTGAGCCGGATCGCCCGCGAGGACGGGGTGCTGACGATCATGAACCTGCACCAGGTGGCCCTGGCCCGCGCCTTCGCCGACCGGGTGGTCGGCATCGCCCGCGGCGAGGTGGTCTACGACGGCCCGCCGCAGGGCCTCGATGCATCGGTTCTCGATCGGATCTACCGCTTCGATCGCCCCGCGGCGGAGGCGATGGAGCGCGAAGCGGAAACGTCCCATGGCCGCTGAGACGCCGCCACGCCCCCCTGCGATCCGTCGCGAGGATCTGCTGAACCCCTGGCCGCGCCTGACCCTGCGCCAGGTACTGGCCGCGGTCATCGCCCTGGCCGTGCTGGTCTGGTCCCTGCGCGGCGCCGGTGCGAGCCTGGGCGCGCTCGTCGAAGGCGCGCCCACCATGCTCGATTTCCTGCGGCGCATCTTTCCGCCCCGCTGGGATATGCAACCGGTGACCCTGGCCCTGCCCGGTGCGCCAGAGGCGCAGATCATCGTCCTGCTGCCCCGGGTCGTACCGTACATCGTCGAGACGCTGCACATGGCGGTGATCGGCACGCTCCTCGGGGTCATCCTCTCCTTCCCCTTCGGCCTGCTGGCCGCCCGCAACCTGGCCCCGCATCCCCTGGTCTATCACGGTACGCGCCTGCTGTTAAACATCAACCGGGCCATTCCCGACATTCTCTTCGCCCTGATCTTCGTCGCAGCCGTCGGATTGGGACCCTTCGCCGGCGTGCTGGCGCTGGGGGTGGGAGCAATTGGCGCGCTGGGCAAACTCTACGCCGAGGCGATCGAAGCGATTGACCCGGGGCCAACCCTGGCCGTGCGGGCCACCGGGGCCACGCGGCTCCAGACCTTCGTCTATGGCGTCTTGCCCCAGGCCCTGCCGCTCATGGCCTCCTACTCTCTGCTGCTCTTCGAGCACAACGTTCGCTCGGCGACCATTCTTGGCCTGGTCGGCGCGGGCGGGGTGGGCTTCATCCTGACCACCTATATCAGCCTCTTCCAGTACCGCGAACTGATCGGCGCGTTGATCCTGGTTATCATGATGGTCACGGTGATTGACTGGTTGAGCGGCCAGATACGCCGGCGGATCATTTGACCTCCTTTTTTCGTTATGTCAAGTTTTCACGAGAGCGAGAGGCTGGGAGGGCGCAGCCCTCCCGTACACACCATCACGAGGAGACAAGGAGAATTCACCACCATGGCCAGGCTTACGACTGCCCTTATCCTCATCGGGCTGGTCGCGCTGCTGGCGGCCTGTGGCGCCGCCCCGGTCGCGCGGGTGACGCCCACACCCGCGCCGACCATTGTCGCCGACCGCGCCGGCTGGCCGGGGCGCTTCCGCATCGGCCTCTTTGGGGGCGATGACCCCAATGCGGTGCTCCGCAATGCCGAACCGTTCCGGGTGTTGCTCGAAGCGCGCCTGGGTGTTCCAGTCGAGATTCAGACCGGCGCCAGCTACAGCGCGGTGATCGAAGCCATGCGCGCCGGGCGGGTGGACGCGATGGAGATCGGCTCATTCGCCTACGTGCTGGCGGTGCAGGAGGCCGGAGCGGAGGCGCTGGCGGTGGCGGTCTACCCGCAGAACGAGGCCAGGCCGGTCTACGACCCGGCGGCGCCCAGTTTTTACTACAGCGTCTACGTGACGCGCAAAGGGTCGGGGATCAATCGCCTGGAGGATCTCCGCGGCGCCAGCTTCGCCTTTGTCGATCCGGCTTCAACCTCAGGACACCTGGCACCGCGGGCCGGGCTGATCAAGGCCGGCATCAACCCCGACACCGACATGCGCGCCGTGTTTGCCGGCTCGCACCCCACTGCGGTGCTCTCGGTGTGGAACGGGCGCACGCAGGCGGCGGCCACGTTCGAGGCCAACCTCTACCGCCTGCAACGGGAGGGCCAGGTGGAGTTCTGCGGCTTTCCCGACCAGCTCAGCAGCGTGGTGCGCACACCCGAGGAGATCCGCGCGGTGTTTGAGAGCTGCCCGGAGGGGCGTCTGGCCATTCTGGGCTTCACCGACCCCATCCCCAATGCGCCCTTCGCGGTCAACAGGCAGTTGCCCGCGTCATTCAAAGCGGCGATGACCGGTCTGCTGCTCGAAGTGAAGGAGCATCCCGATCTGGTTGCGGGGCTGCGGTACTGGTACGATCTGCCGCCGCCCGCGTTGAACCTGCCGAGTGTGGACAGTTACTACAACTCGCTCCGCGAGATCGCCCGGCTGCTGAACCTGGATCTCCGGGAACTGGCACGCTAGAGGGCGGGGGCATGTATACGAGTATTCTGCTTCCTGGTGCGGCGCAGCGATGCCGCACCGCACCAGGAAACGGTATGTTCGAGCAGTGCAACCTCTCTGAACCTCCTCGCAGCGGAAACTGCGGCAAGTGACTGGTAGAGACATGGACCTTCAGTGAATAAACAATTACTTCCAGATACCGATCTGATACATCAAAAGCCTGACATTATCTGTATACTGGAACAGAAGAGGTTGTGTGAGCAAAGGCGCTCACCCTGCCTCATTGATGGGTAGCGCCTCCTTAGCCCGGATGCAAGGAGGTCTTTTTGTGCATGACCAGGTTCAAATACGTCTGGCCGTATCCAGGTTACCGTTACGAGGCGCACACCACGTGAAGGAGGCCGGCGATGAACGGGAATGCCCATCGTCAGACGACCTTGAAAAGCTTCGATCTGCTGCGCGCCATTGACGCAACCCATCCGCTTCTCAGCAAAAGCGCGGATATCGCGGCTGAAGCTGCGCGGGTCGATGATTATCGTGACGTTGAATTCGTTGATGTCGAGGGTGGCCTTACTGACAGCGGCCGCGATGACCCTCATCGCTCGTCAGTCTGGGATGATGATGACCAACCTCATACGTCATACGATGGTCGATCCTTCACGGCGTTTAACCACTTCATTGACATCAAGAAGGGTCCTGGCCTGTTCGATGACTACGACGGGTACAGCTACGAGCGTGGCTCGGCCCATATCGATCAGTATCAAAAGGCAAGCGAGGTGGCAGAAGGTTTCTGGACCGACCTGTTCGCTAGGCTCAGCGGCAAGAAGGTTGACGAGGGGATCAACTGGTGGTTCAACGACGAGTATGTGCATGCTCGTGGCCAACCGTGGTATCGCGGCTGCTCACCCGCGCTTGAGCACTACTCCTTCCCCGGCGACAAGGGGCGCTATGCCACCATTGAGGATGAACTGAAGGCGCGCTTTCCGCTGGCGGCGGCTACAGGCGGAACAGGAAGGGGCATCCCCTACAGCGTCTTCATGCCGCTCGACAACCTGGCACGCTACTGGTACAACGAGTACATCCGCTCACGAGATCCACTGGCCCTCGGGCCAGTCATGCATGCCATTCAGGACGCCGTTATTCCGCACCATGCCGCAGGCTACAACGGCAACTGGCACGCCAGGTACGAGCGGGATCTCGACAGCAGGCTGGCGACATGGTTCAGCGAACCGGCGTTTATGAACCAGGTCCGCGACCTGTTTAACCAGTGGAATCGCACTGACCCCGCGCCACCGACCCATCTGGAGGTTGGCGACTGGAACAGGGTTCCCGCAAGGAACTGGCGCATTGATCGCCTCGTTACCTGGCTGGCGCTCAATGCTTACCGCGCCTATGCGCAGACGTACCATCATTTTCGGAACGGGTACAGTTTCAATCCTGAAAGTGCTCGACAGCTCACCACGCTGGCAGTGGCTATGGGCGCTCTTGTCTTGAACGCTGCTGCCGCACCTGATCTGCGAGGTGTGAAGACCATCGAGTTCAACCCTGCCACGGCCCGCGTCACCAGGGTTGGCTCAGTCTGGAAACTGCTTGCCGACAGCGTCACCCTGCTCGAGTTTCCCAATGAAAGCGAAGCCCGACACGCTCTGGCGATCATCCAGCACTACGGCATGAACCAGCAGTGTAAGATCGGCGCCCCCACACCTGTCATGGTCTACTATCTCATCCATGGCAGGGCGCCTGCTGGAGCAATGGCCAGCGAGGATGCGGTACCCTTCAACCCGGCAACGACACGGGTTAAATCCGTGAATAACCGCTTCTTCCTGGTGGATGGCGATCACTCGATTCTGGACCTGGGGACGGACGTCGGAGCTGCGCGGCTGGCACTGCGGGCCATCCAGGAGTATGGATTTACGCACATCTGCTTCGTCGGGCGGCCAGATCCTTCGATGGTCTACTTCCGACGTTAGGATATGGTTCAAACCTGCCTGACAATCCGGTTCTTCACCTCCACAGCTCTACAGCTCTACAAGACTGGACTGTAGAGCTGTGGAGCTGTCTGGCCAACCGTCATGTTGAAACGAATGCTTCTGAACCTTGTCTAAACCTCCAGACCTCCATACGCCTCCGCCAGGATCTCGATCGGGTGCTTGCTGGCCACCCCGGTGGCGTGGGTAATCTGCCAGCGACAGGTCTCGCTGTCGCACAGGGCCAGGTCGGCGCCAGAGCCGCGCACGAAGGTGAAGAGCGGCGCGCCCACGTCCATGGCGATCTGGTACTTCTCACGCTTCAGCCCGTAGGTGCCGGCGATGCCGCAGCAACTGGCGCGGCTGGGGACAAGGGTCAGGCCCGGGACGAGGCCGAGCACGTCCAGCGAGGGTACGCCGAGGCGGTGGGCGCGATACTGGCAGGGGGGATGGTAGGGCAGCGCGCGCTCGATGGGCCGAAAGGCGGTGTCGAGTTCGCCGCGCTCGGCCAGGTTGCGCAGGAACTCGAAGATGTCGTAGGTCCCCGCGGCGACGGCGCGCGTCTCCGCGTCGTGCATGCCGAGGATTTCGGGGGCCTCTTCTTTGAGGGTGAGGGTGCAACTGGTGCTGGTGCCGACCACGGGGATGCCCTGGCGCACATAAGGCAGCAGCTTGCGCACATTGGCCGCGTGGGCCTTGCGCGCGGCGGCGAAGTCGCCGTTGGAGATCAGCGGCAGGCCACAGCAGTTCTGCGGTGCCAGGATGGCCTCGAAGCCGTTGCGCTCCAGCACCGCTACCGCCGCCTGGCCCACCCGCGGCTCGTAGTAGCTGGTCGCGCAGCCGTAGAAGTAGACCACCTGCCGGCGCGTCCCGCCCTGACGGACCGGTGCCCGGCGCCGGAACCAGGCCCGAAACGAGTACCTGCTGGCGACGGGTAGTGGTGCATCGCGGTGAATGCCGAGCACCCGGTCGGCCAGCCAGCGGGCGGGGCCGAACCGCAGCCCGGCGTTTACCAGCGGCGCGTGGGGGCCGCAGCTCAGACGGCCCACCAGCTCGGAGCGGGCGATCAGCCAGTTGCGGAAGGGCATGCCCCGCTCGGCCACGATGCGCGCCCGCGCCCGCGCGTTCAACTCGGCGATGCGCACCCCCGTCGGGCATACCTCG
Source organism: uncultured Chloroflexales bacterium (assembly GCA_937918935.1). GTDB lineage: Bacteria > Chloroflexota > Chloroflexia > Chloroflexales > Chloroflexaceae > JACAEO01. The sequence continues at coordinate 16,766 of CAKZSI010000029.1, forward strand.
TTGCACACCCGGCACCCCGAGCAGTAGTCCACCGAGGCGTCGGGGGCCGGCTGCCGCTCGTGGCGAAACCGCTGCGCCTGGGGACCCACGTACTTTGGCCCGGGGAAGCGGTCGGTGACCGCGGCCACCGGGCAGGCCGCGGTGCAGATGTTGCATTTGATGCAGTGGTCGAGGGATTGTTCGAGGGAGAGTTCGATATGATCCATGGATTGCTTTCCAGGTGAATTCATGACAGGTGGGGAAACCTGGTTTCCCCATGCCCCGGCCCGATGGGGCAAGCGCTGGCGCCTCCACGCCGGTTGGCAAGGTGGGGAAACCCGGTTTCCCCACGCCCCGGCCCGGTGGGGCAAGCGGGCGTCCCCACGCCCCGGCCCGGTGGGGCAAGCGGGCGTCCCCACGCCCCGGCCCGGTGGGGC
>CAKZSI010000030.1 GCA_937918935.1 uncultured Chloroflexales bacterium
CGGGAGGGTGCTACCCTCCCGGACCCTCCCCTCCGGGGTAACCGATGTCGAAACAGCGGCTCCAGCAGATCGCCGATACTATGCAGCAGATCATCGGCGAAGTCATCCAGTATGAACTGAAGGATCCGCGCATTGGCTTCGCCACCGTTACCGGGGTAGAGGTCAGCGCTGATCTCCAGCACGCCAGAGTGCGCGTCTCGATCATGGGTGATCCCGCACAGCAGGCCGAGACGCTGGAGGGCCTCGAACGCGCCAAAGGCTTCATTCGCAAGCGCGTGGCCGAGGAGATGAGCCATATGCGCTTTATCCCCGAATTGCGCTTCGTTCACGATACGTCGCTTGAGTACAGTCTCCATATTCAGGAACTGCTGCGCCAGGTGGAAGAGGAACGCAGGGCCAATCCCCCCAGACTCGACGACGAACGGCCCGATGCGGAAGAGCGCCCCGGGGAATGAGAGGCACATTACGAGAGGGTTCGGGAGGGCTACGCCCTCCCAATTGTTCCACCCGGACCCTATGGACGGACCGGACGCCTACTACAAGAAGCGCATTCCCTACACCCTGCGCGGCCAGCAGTTCGCCTTCGATGTGGGATACACGCTCTTCTCGTCGTTTCAGGTTGACGAGGGCACCGATCTGCTGCTACGGACCATCGAGCCCTCTGAGCCGCCCACGCGCATCCTCGACCTCGGGTGCGGCATCGGGGTGATCGGCATCGCCCTGGCACGGCGTTACCCCCAGGCCACGGTGGTGCTGGCCGACAAGGATCTACTGGCCGTGCGCTACGCCCGGCACAACCTGGCGCTCAACGGCGTCACCAACGCCACCGTGGTCGGCAGCGTGGGGATGGAGGCCGTTCCACCGGGGCCGTATGACCTGATTGTCTCCAACGTGCCCGCCAGGATCGGCGACCTGGCTATCGAACAGGAGTTCGTGCTTGCGCCCCTCGAACACCTGCGGCCCGGCGGCGAGTACTGGTTCGTGGTCGTCAGCGGGCTGAACCACCTGATCCCGCGGCTGGGGCCGCGGCACAATCTCAAGCTCAAGGAGATCAAGAAGCGCTCCGGGCATACGGTGTACCGGCTGATAAAAGACGTGTAGCGGGGCATCTGGTCAGCTTGCAAACCAGGCTCCAGGAGGGCCGCGCCCACGTGTACGAGTCTGTAAGAATAGTTTTTCACCAAATACTTGCCCCCTCTCCGGCCCTCCCCCGGTGAGGGAGGGCCGGAGAGGGAGGCGAACATGTATTCCAGGTACCGCGATGATCCACACCGACCCCGAAGCGGCCGCACCGCTGTTCCACGCACAGATCGCCCAGGCCCGGCGCATTCTGCTGCTCACCCACGTCAACCCCGACGGCGACGCGGTCGGGTCTATGCTCGGCGCGGCCCACGCCCTGCGCACCATCGGCAAGGAGCCGCTCTGCCTCCTCTCCTCGCCCCCGCCCTCCTACTGCCAGCGTCTTCCCGGCGCCGAGTGGCTCCAGGTCTTCCATCCCGGCGATGCACTGCCCGCAGCCGATCTGACCTGGATGCTCGACACCGCCACACCCCGGCGCGTCGGCCCCATCGCCGATGCCTACCTGCCCGAACTGTTCACGCGGCCATTGTTGATCACCGACCACCACGTGACCAACGACGGCGGCGGCTCGCTGAACCTGATTGACCCGCGAGCGGCCTCCACCGCCGATCTGCTCTTCCGCCTCCTGCGGGCCATGCAACTACCGGTCGGCCCCGAGGCCGCCACCTGCCTCTACCTCGGCCTTACCACTGACACCCAGAGCTTCCAGACCAGCAGCACCTCGCCGCAGACCCTGCGCACCGCCGCCGATATGCTCGTCAGCGGCGCCGACCTGCGCGCAGTGATTACCGCGGTCTACTTCAGCATCCCCGAGAGCACCATGCGCCTGACCGCCCTGGTTCTCAGCGACATGCGCCGCGAGGGGCCGCTGGCCTGGGCCAGTGTGACCCTGGCACACCTGGCCGCCACCGGGGCCGGCGACGAGGCGACCGATGATACGATCATGCGTATGCAGCGCATTGACGGCGTGCGGGTCTGCGCCCTGTTCAAGGAGCGCGACAACGCCACGGTCAAACTCAGCCTGCGCTCCACGCCCGACATTGATGTCTCGATCATCGCCCAGCGCCTGGGGGGCGGGGGCCACACCCAGGCCGCCGGGGCCACGCTCCCCATGAGCCTGGAGGAGGCCCGGGCCGCCGTGCTGCCCTTGCTGCGGGCGAGTCTGGGCTAGATGTGCTATCACTCCACCACGCCCCACCTCGCAGCGGCGCATCCCACTGACCACGTGTAATGTCTTTCACCGGCGGCTCGCTCCCCGCCGGGTATCCCTCATAGCTGCTCGCCATCCACTCCTACACGTTGCGGGCCATATCCAGCGCCCCACAGGCCGCGCCTGCCGGGCAACTGCCTACCGGCACCGGGCGATCCCGCCCGCTGTCCTTGAAGATGGCCCGCTCCGGGGTTGGCGGGGCCTCGCCCCAGGGGTAGCCATGGTACCCGCCCGCTCCATCCTGGACCGGCGACCTCCCACGCGGCCTCGGTGGGCGCAGGCCACCGCTGTCCGCCGCAACGTCTCAACAGGAAACAGGCCTTAATGGTACAATCAGACCATAGCCTCCCTGCCCAGGCTCATCGCAAACCATGACTCTCCACGGCTATCTCAACATTGATAAACCCGCCGGCCCGACCTCGCACGACATCGTGGCGCGCGTCCGTCGCCTGGCGGGCCGCTCCACTCGCGTCGGGCATGCCGGCACGCTCGACCCTATGGCGACCGGGGTGTTGCCGGTGGCCCTGGGCCACGCCACGCGCCTGATCGAGTACCTGGCCGACGCGCGTAAGGGCTACGTGGGCCTGGTGCGCCTGGGAGTTACCACCGCGACCGACGACGCCGAAGGCGAGGTCCTGGCGACCCGCCCCGTGCCGCCCCTCGATGACGCGGCGATCGAGGCGGCCGTCACGCCGCTGCGGGGCGCTATCCTCCAGGTACCGCCGGCCTACGCCGCCCTGCACTACCAGGGTCGCCGGCTCTACGACCTGGCGCGTGCCGGCGCGGCCCCGGAACTGCCGCCGCGCACCGTGGTGATCTACCGCCTCGACTGGGAACACGCTGGTCCCGACACGCTGCGCATCGTAGTGGAGTGCGGCAAGGGGACCTACATCCGCAGCCTGGCGCGCGACATCGGCGCGGCCCTGGGCTGCGGCGCACACCTGGCGGCGCTCCGGCGCACCTTCGTTGGCCCGTTCCACCTCGATACGGCTCTGCCCCTCGACACCCTCGGCGGCGACCCGGCTCAACTGGCCGCGGCGCTGCTCCCCCTCGAAACCGCCATTGCCGGCTGGCCCGCCATCACCCTCGACGCCGAGCAGGCGCGCCGCGTGGCGAACGGCATGCCCGTGGACCTCCCGGCCCTCGGCGGCGAACGGGCCCGCGCCTACGGCCCCGACGGCGCGCTGCTGGCCGTCCTGCGTCGCAGTGGCGATCACTGGCGCCCGGAAAAGGTGTTCCTCGCCTGAGGCATAGCTTACGGTCGGCGTCCCGGATAACAAGACCGTTACCTTCCCGGCGTTCCTCATGGTATTGTCATGAACAGGTGGGCATGTTATAATCGCGCATCGTTCGGAGGGGTTCAACCGGCCCATCGAACTCCATAGCGCTCATCCAGAGGGGCTGAGGGACTGGCCCGATGAAGCCCGGCAACCTCCGCAGTGGCACGGCGACAGCGATGGCCGTAACGCGGAACGGTGCCAATTCCAGCGGCGAGGCATGCGCGTTCGCCGGAAGATGAGAGGAACGTATGCAGCCTCTCGACGCGCGAGAGGCTTTTTTACAGTATGGCCGAAGAACTGCGAACAGTCTGGTGGGAGGAAAGGGCTGTCTGTCTGATAGACCAGCGCCGCCTTCCACACGTCCAGGAAACGGTACGCTGCGCGGATGTGGCGACGGTGGCGTGGGCGATCAAGGCGATGGTGGTGCGCGGCGCACCGGCGATCGGCTGCACCGCCGCCTATGGCATGGCCCTGGCGGCCCGGCGCAGCGCGGCAACGACGTCGAACGACCTCATCGGCGAACTTGAGGCGGCGAAGGCCACCCTCGACGCGCAACGACCGACCGCGGTCAATCTGGCCTGGGCCACGAGCCGCGTGCTTGTCCGAGCGCAGGCCAGCGCCCCCGAGGGGCCGGCGGCGGTGCGCGACGCGGTGCTTGACGAGGCCCACGCCATTCTGGCCGAGGACCTGGCCATGTGCCACGCCATCGGCGACCACGGAGCGCCCCTGATCCCCGCGCGGGGCCACGTGCTCACCCATTGCAACGCGGGGGGCCTGGCTACTGCCGGCTACGGCACGGCGCTGGCCCCCATCCGCACCGCCTTCGCCCAGGGACGCCCGATCCACGTCTTTGTGGACGAAACGCGCCCCTTCCTCCAGGGCGCCCGCCTCACGGCCTGGGAGTTGCAACAGGCGGGCATCCCCCTGACCCTGATCACCGACAATATGGCCGGCTACGTGATGCGCTGCGGGCGCGTTGACTGCGTGATCGTCGGTGCCGACCGCATCGTGGCCAATGGCGACACGGCCAACAAGATCGGCACCTATAGCCTCGCCGTGCTCGCCCGCGCCCACGGCCTGCCCTTCTTCGTCGCCGCGCCATCGTCAACGATTGATCTTTCACTCGACCACGGCGATCAGATCCCGATCGAGGAACGTCCCGAGGTAGAGGTCACGCACTGCGGCGGCCAGATGGTCGCGCCGGCCAACGTCCGCGCGGCCAACCCCGCCTTCGACGTGACGCCCAACGAGTTGATCACGGCCATCATCACCGAACAGGGCGTCGTCCATCCGCCGTTCGGCGACGGTCTGCGCCGCGTGGTTATGGAGAGGCGGTAGCCGGGTGCCTGCGGCCGAGCAAACTTTTCGTCCCGCGGTCCTCGCGGCCAATCGAGCAGCTATGGCGCAATCGTTCGTTCCCGCCTGCCTCCCGGCGCCACGGGCGGGCCTGCCCTCCGTCAGGCCCTTCGCCCCCGACGCCACGACCACCATTGCCGTGCTGAGCCAGCGTGGAACGCACGCCAATCCCTTCGCCCTCTCCCTGGCCGGCTTTCCTGGCCTGACCCTGGCCGGCGAACCCCAGCAAGCCATTGTGCAGCGCCAGGGCGCGGAGGCGGGTCTCGACCGGCTTGCCCTTGCCTATCTGCGCGATGAACGCTCCGCGGGCGCGCCTCCCGCGGAGTACCAGAGCGCAATGCTGGAACAGGTGCGCTCACTCGAATCCACCCGCCCAGGGTTTATCAAGGTTGAGTTGACCGGGCCGGTCAGTCTGGCCCTGCTGAGTGTGGACGAGCACGAGCGCCCCCTGGCCTACGATCCGGGCCTGCGCGAGGCCCTTGGCCAGCACGTGGCCCTGCGGGCGCGCTGGCTCCACGAGCAGATGGCCATGGCCGGGGCGGCGCCGCTGCTGTGCCTCGACGAGACGTTCCTCGAGGTCCTCTCCTCGCCCTTCTGCCCGCTCGACTGGGACGAAGGCGCCGATCTGCTGGCGCGCACCCTGGCCGAAATCCCTGGCTGGCGCGGTCTGTGTGTCGCGGGAAGTATGCGCTGGGCCGAACTGCTCGAACTTCCCACTGACCTGATTATCTTCGACGCTGTCAGGCGCGAGGCCGAACTGGTGCAGGCCGCGGACGCGATCGGTCAGTTTCTTGAGCGTGGCGGCGCCCTTGGATGGGGTATCGTGCCGGGGGAAATACCCGAGCCGGTCGAGCAGTGGCAGGGACTCCTGGCGCGCCGCTTCATTAGCGCCATCGAGCAGGTGGCGGTGGCAAGTAGTATGCCGGCGCAAGCCATCGCCGACCGCTCCCTGGTCAGCACCTGTAGCGCCCTCGGTCATCTGCCCGCCGACCAGGCGGCGCGCGCCGCCGCGCTCTGTGCAGAGATCGCCGCAGCAGCGCGGACTCATTTTGGCCTTGATCAGGCATCTCGGGCCGTCGCCGAACCGGCGCACCCGTCGTAGGGGCGTGGGAGAACCCCGGTTTCCCCCGCGAACGGGCGGGTCCGGGAGGGTTTCGCCCTCTCAGGAACCTTTCCTTGCCATCCGGGTAACGGGACGCACCGGTGCGCCACAGGGAGTCGCTCCGGATAATCGGGTAATCCAGTTTCCTTCCAGGCGCACGTAGCCCTCCTCTGACAGGGGCGCAGGGAAACACGGTTTCCTCAACCTTCCGCGGGAGTTGTTCGGACAGGCTACTGGTGTGTGAACGAAGGTTTTTGCTAAACCCAGCCCCTCCCTGACCTCCCCCGCTGGGTGAGGGCGCCCGGCTCCTCCCCCCAACGGGGGAAAGCTGGGAGGGAGGCGGAAATTCAAGGAAACTTCCTTCACAGGCTGCGATTAGCATAACTCAAAACAATAGAGGAGAACTAACCGTGCGGATCGTTGTGACCGGATCGCTGGCCTTCGACTACATTATGGACTTCCCGGGCTTTTTCCGGGATCATATGCTGATGGAGAAGGCCCACATGCTCTCCGTCAGCTTCCTGGTCGACTCGATGCGCAAAATGCGCGGAGGCGTGGCCGGAAACATCGCCTATAACCTGGCCCTGCTCGGCGAACGACCCTTGATCGTGGGCACGGTGGGCCACGACTTCGGGGAGTACGGGCGCTGGTTGGAGCAGCAGGGGGTTGACATCAGCGGGATCACCGTCATCGAACACGAGTTTACCTCCTCATGCTTCATCAACACCGACCGGGCCAACAACCAGATCGTCGCCTTCTACGCTGGCGCGATGGGCCACGACCATCACCGCTCCCTGAGCGACCGCGGACTGGTTGGCGATGATCTGGTGCTGATCTCGCCCACCAGCCCCGAGGCGATCGAGCGCTTCAGTGTCGAGTGCCAGCAACTCGGCGTACCCTACATCTTCGACCCGGGCAAGCAAACGCCACGCTTGACCGCCAACCACCTCGAAGTTGGTCTTCGGGGCGCGCGGGTGCTGGTGGGAAATGACTACGAGTTCGGGATGATGGCCCGGAAACTCGACATCAGTGAAGAGGAACTGATCGCCGCCACGCCCCTCACCGTGGTCACCCGCGGTGAACAGGGCTCGCTGATCTATACCGAGGGGCGCCTGGCCGCCCGCATTCCCATCGCCCCTGTTACCGAGGTGAAGGACCCCACCGGCGCGGGCGACGCCTACCTGGCTGGCCTGGCCTTTGGCATCGCCCGCGACCTGCCCCTCGACGTGACCGGGCGCATCGCCGCCCTGGCCGCCGCCTATGCCATCGAGCAACGCGGATGTCAGGAGCATGCCTATGGCCGGGCCGAATTCGCCGAACGCTACCGCCAGGCCTTCGGCCATGACCTGCCCGCCGAGGCCCTCAGCAGTGCCAGCGTGGTGTAAATGGGCAAGGGCGCAGGGAAACCTGGGTTCCCCACCATACCCTTCGGCGAGAGCAACCCCCGTTCATCCAACCGGCGGGGGCACGGGGAAATCCGGGTCCCCACCATACCCTTCGGCGAGGGCGACGCCCCTTCATCCACCCGGCAGGGACGCGGGGAAACCTGGGTTTCCCTGTTGACATTAGCTAAGGAGCGACTCTCAATGACCAAGTCGTACGACATCAAGGACCTGAACCTAGCCGAGCAGGGCCGTAAGCGCATGGATTGGGCCGAGCAAGAGATGCCCGTGCTGCGCCTGATCAAGGAGCGTTTCGAGCGCGAACGCCCGCTCGCTGGCGTTCGCGTAAGCGCCTGCCTCCACGTAACCAGCGAGACCGGCAACCTCATGCGCGCCCTGGCCGCCGGGGGCGCCGATGTGGTGCTGTGCGCCTCCAACCCCCTCAGCACCCAGGACGACGTGGCCGCCGCCCTCGTCGCCTATGAGGAGATCCCCGTCTACGCGATCAAGGGCGAGAGCAATGAGGTGTACTACCAGCACATCAAGGCCGCCCTCGACCATCATCCGCAGATCACTATGGACGATGGCGCCGACCTGGTCACCGGCGTCTTGCAGGAGCGCAAGGACCTGATCCGCTCCATGATCGGCAGCACCGAAGAGACGACCACCGGCGTGATCCGCCTCAAGGCTATGGCCGCCGAAGGCGTCTTGCCGTTCCCGGTGATCGCCGTCAACGACAGCGATACCAAGCACCTGTTCGATAACCGCTACGGTACCGGTCAAAGCACCCTCGACGGCCTCATTCGCGCAACCAACATCCTGCTGGCTGGCAAGACGTTCGTCGTCGCCGGCTACGGCTGGTGCTCCCGCGGGATCGCCGAGCGCGCCCGCGGTCTGGGCGCCAATGTGATCGTCACCGAGATCGATCCGGTCAAGGCCCTCGAAGCGGTGATGGACGGCTTCCGCGTGATGCCTATGGAGCAGGCCGCGCCCATGGCCGACTTCATCGTGACCGCGACCGGCAATAAGCACGTGATCGACTCCAACACCTTCGCCGTGCTGAAGAACGGCGCGGTGATCGCCAACAGCGGGCACTTCAATGTCGAGATCAACATCCCGGCCCTCGAGGCCCTCAGCGTGGAAAAGCGCCAGCCCCGCGCCTTCGTTGACCAGTACGTGCTGCGGGATGGCCGGACCATCAACCTTCTCGGCGAAGGACGGTTGATCAACCTGGCCAGCGCCGAAGGCCACCCCAGCGCCGTGATGGATATGAGTTTCGCCAACCAGGCCCTCGCCAGCGAGTACCTGCTCAAGAACCAGGGTCGGCTTCCCGTGGGGGTCCACGCCCTGCCGAAAGACCTGGATCGCGAGATTGCCGCCCTCAAGCTCCACGCGATGGGCGTGACCATTGATGTACTGACCCCCGAACAGGAGGCCTACCTGCGGAGCTGGCAGGAAGGAACCTGATGAGGGCCACATTCTCACAGCAGGCACTGCAAGAACGTAGCCAGACACAACCAACGAAGGAAAAGGACCATGGCCAACACCTTCATGACCTCGCCCCGCTTCTACTTCACCAGTGAAAGTGTGAGCAGCGGGCACCCCGACAAGATGTGCGACCAGATCAGCGACGCCATCCTCGATGCGTTCCTGACCCACGATCCGCGCGCCCGCGTGGCCTGCGAGACCGCCACCACCACCGGCCTGATCGTGGTGCTTGGCGAGATCACCTATGAGAAGGGCTACATTCCGATCGAGGAGATCGTGCGCCGCACGGTGAAAGAGATCGGCTACACCAGCGCCGAGTATGGCTTCGACGCCGACACCTGCGGCGTGCTGGTCGCCATCCACGGCCAGTCGCCCGATATTGCACTGGGGGTGGACAAGGCCCTGGAGGCCAGGACAGGCGAGATGACCGAGGCCGAAGTGGAGGCAGTTGGCGCGGGCGATCAGGGGATGATGTTCGGCTTTGCCTGCAACGAAACCCCCGAGTTGATGCCGGCCTCGATCGCCCTGGCACACCGGCTGGTCCGCCGCCTCGAGAAGGTGCGGCGCAGCGGCGTCCTGCCCTACCTGCGCCCCGACGCCAAGAGCCAGGTCACTGTCGAGTACAGCTACGGCAAGCCGGTTCGGGTTGATACGGTCCTGATCAGCACGCAGCACGCCCCCGAGATCTCCCAGGAACAGATCCGCGCCGATGTGATCGAGCAGGTGATTAAGGCCGAGGTGCCGCCGGAGTGGTTCGATAGCCAGACGAAGATTTTCGTCAACCCCACCGGTCGGTTCGTCGTCGGCGGGCCGATGGGCGATACGGGCCTCACCGGGCGCAAGATCGTGGTTGACACCTACGGCGGCGTCGCCCGCCATGGCGGCGGGGCCTTCAGCGGCAAGGACCCGAGCAAGGTGGACCGCAGCGCCTCCTACGCCTGCCGCTGGGTCGCCAAGAATATCGTCGCCGCAGGTCTGGCCGATCGCGTCGAACTACAGGTGAGCTACGCCATTGGCGTGGCCCGCCCCCTCTCGCTGAGCATCGAGACCTTCGCCACCGGCAAGGTCGCCGATGAGGTCATTCTCAAGGCGGTGAATGAGGTCTTCGACCTGCGCCCCGGAGCGATTATCCGTGATCTGGACCTGCGCCGGCCCATTTATCGCCAGACGGCGGCCGGGGGTCACTTCGGACGCACCGACATTGACCTCCCCTGGGAGCGCACCGACAAAGTCGAGGCGCTGCGCCAGGCCGCCGGGTTGTAGGCAGATCTCTGGTTAGTCCTGGTCAGCCACGGTTTACCCCTACGTTACCGTTGGAGGAGGCGCAGGGAGGCTGCGTCTCCCCGGAACTCCCGTTCCGCCCGCGGCAGCCCGCGCCCGATCGAAACGCGGTCGGGTCTGCCGCCGCGGGCGAAAAAAAGGTAGCGGAGGGCTGCGCCCTCCGCCCCTTCCCCAAACGGTTACGCAACTGGCCGCGCGGCACAACCATGCCTCAGGTTGTGAGGAACCCATGATCCCTCACGGTCTCGCGCGCCCGACGCGGCCCTACAACCACTGGCCGCGCACAAGCCCGCCCACGATGAAGAGTTGCACCAGGGCCAGGGCAGGATCATGGTGGGCAGTTGAGCCAGCGCGGGTCTGGCCGATCTGCTCCAGCGGCACGCGGGCCGTACCGGGCAGGTAGCTCCAGAGCAGATCGGCCACCCTCGCAGCCGTGGCGGGCGTAAGCGTGGACTCAATCGTAATCCGATCGCCCTCGCGGCCATCTTCATCAATAATGTCACGCTCGATACGCAGGGCCGGGTAGGTCGCGACAGCCAGATCGGCGCAAATGGGGTCGAGTGGGTGCGCTTCCGCGCCATGACGGATAATCAGTTCCGTGTCCAGCGCACCCGCCGGACCCGCCGCCGCGGGACGCACGCGGAGCACGGTTGAGGCCAGGGGACGCTGACGGTGAATGAAGCGGGCCGCGTCGCGCTCGCGGGCCGGCTCGCGGGCCACCACCTCGGCGGGGCTGTACCCCCGCTCGCGCACGTCGCGCTCCAATCGCCAGGCGCGCCGCAGCGATTCCTCGGGATCGAGGTAGATCGTCAGGTCGAAGAGATCGGTGGCGTCGGGCGCTGTCAGGGTCAGCATCCCGTAGGCGATGACCAGACCGGTGGCGGCGACCAGTTCGGGATCGCGCAGCAGGCCAGTGCGATGATCGTAAACGGGTTTGCTGATTTGCCCACCGGCCCGCAGCACCCGCAGATGCTGGACCATTAACTCCAGGTCGTTGGCCTGCGGATCGGCATCGGTCAGGTTGCGCGCGTTGCGCTCCTCGCGCGAGTAGCGCTGGTAGTCGTCAAGAGCGATCGGGGTTACGCCGTTGTGGCCCAGGATGCGCACCACCCCTCGCACCAGTGTCGTCTTACCTGAGGCGCTATCGCCCACCAGACCGAGCATCAGTGGTCGTCTACTCTCCATAGCTTCGCCTTCGAAGGGTGCGCGTCACACACGCACTGAAAAGCATGCCGTTCCTGGAAGGGCCGCACCCTTCCAGACACCGGGTGCAATCTTCCGGGTTGAGCTTCTGTCTATCCCCGGCCAGACAGGGGTGTGGGGGAACCAGGTTTCCCCACTCTCTCTCCCCGGCCCTCACGTCCGCGAACGCCAGTCAGCCAGGAACTGCTCGATCCCCCGGTCGGTGAGAGGATGCCGCATCGCCTGCTGCAGCACCTTGAAGGGACAGGTAGCGATGTCGGCCCCGGCAAGGGCCGACTCGACGATGTGGCGCGGGTGGCGGATCGAGGCCGAGAGGATCTTCGTCTTGATCTCCGGGTCCTGGCGGTAGATCTGGCTGATCTCGCGGATAAGCTGCATGCCGTCCACGCCCGTGTCATCCACCCGGCCCACGAACGGGCTGATGACAAACGCGCCCGCGCGGGCGGCCATCAGGGCCTGTACCGCATTGAAGCACAGGGTCACATTGCAGCGAATACCGCGGCGGGCCAACTGGGTAACTGCCTTCAACCCTTCGGTGGTACTGGGCACCTTGATGATCACGTTGGGATGCCAGGCGGCATACTCGATGCCCTCCTGCACCATACCAGCGGCATCGAGCGAGATCGTCTCGGCGCTGATGGGACCGTCAACCAGTTCGGCGATTTCGGTAATGGTCGCTTTAAAATCGGCGCCCTTCTCACGGGCAATCAGGGTCGGATTGGTCGTAACACCGCTCAACACGCCCCACGTGGCCGCCTCGCGGATCTCGTCGAGGTTCGCCGTGTCCAGATAGAGCTGCATGCGTCGCCTCCTCATCGTCACAAACTGGGCCGGGAACCGGTGGCATTATAGCATAGTGAAGCGAGGCATGGCGGCGTGTCAAAGAGACGGTCCGGCGGCCCGTCTCTGCGCCTTGACGCGCCCCGCGCTGATGAGCTACAATCGGGCGTCATCATCCAGCAAAGGAAACCGTGATGCCTGAGTTCCTGGTTACGGTTGCGCCGCGCGAATCAGCTCCCCGGGGCGAGACTATCCACCTCCTCTATCTGCTCGCCGGCCCGGCGCTCGGCGCTGAGACCGTAGCCTACCTTACGGCGGAATTGCTGCATGACCCGGTGGCGCAGACGGCCCGCTGGACGCGCCTCGATCGCCTGTCGCTGGCTGCCGAAGCGCCACCCGAGGCCGCCTGGGTGCTGGAGATCGCCTACCGCCCTGGCGTTACCGATAACGAGGGCGAGACGATCCTCGAAGGCGCCCGGCGCCTGGAGGCGCCCGGCCTGACCCTGGCGCGCGCGCTGCGACGCTACCTGCTTCCCCAACAGACCGACCCCGTCGCCCGCGCCGCCGATCTGGCGATTGACCTGGTGCAAACTACCTTCACCTACGCGCCCGGTACGCGCCTGGATGAACGCCTGGCCTTCTATACCATGCTGGCAACCGTGCCCGAAGAGGGCCAACCGCTCATCGCCAGCGTGCCCCTCCGCCAGGCCGACGATGCCGCACTGCTGCGCATCAGCCAGGAGGGCGTGCTGGCCCTCGATCTCGACGAGATGCGCGCCATTCGCGACTACTTTGCCGCCCTTGGGCGTGATCCCACCGACGGCGAACTCGAAACCCTCGCCCAGACCTGGAGCGAGCATTGCTCGCATAAGAGCTTCAAGGCCCGCGTGCTGTACCGCGGCGCCACCAGCGCCGCCGATCTGCCCGACGCGAAGCTGCACCCGATGCTGCACCGCCTGGAGCACGGCCCGGTCGAGATTGACAGCCTGATCCGTACCTTCCTGATGGCCGCGACACGCGAGGCGCTGGCCCGCCGCCACGGGAACACCGCCGCTGAACAGGCCCCGTTGACCGATGATTGGGTGCTCTCGGCGTTCGTAGATAATGCCGGGATCATCGCCTTCGATGAAGCGCACGAGGTCTCGTTCAAGGTCGAAACCCATAACCATCCCAGCGCCCTGGAGCCGTTCGGCGGGGCCAACACCGGCGTTGGCGGGGTGATCCGCGACGTGCTCGGCGTCAGCGCCGAGCCGATCGCCAATACCGACGTGCTGTGCTTCGGGATACCCGACACGCCGGTCACGACGCTGCCGCCTGGCGTGCTGCACCCTGCGCGGGTCGCCAGCGGCGTGGTGGCCGGCGTGCGCGATTATGGCAACAAGCTCGGCATCCCCACCGTCAACGGCGCAGTGCTCTTCGACCCTGGCTACACCGCCAATCCCCTCGTGTACTGCGGCACCGTCGGCATTGCCCCCCGTGGCCTGCATCCGCGCAACGTCGCCCCTGGCGACGCGATTGTGCTCGTTGGCGGGCGCACCGGACGCGACGGCATCCACGGGGCCACCTTCAGCAGCATCGAACTCACCCGGCAGACGGCGGTGACCGTTGGCAGCGCCGTGCAGATCGGCGATCCGATCACCGAGAAGAAATTGCTCGATGTGCTGCTCCAGGCCCGCGACGCGCGCCTCTACTCGGCAATCACCGACTGCGGCGCCGGGGGCCTCTCCTCCGCCGTGGGCGAGATGGGCGCCGAGTGCGGGGCCAGCGTGGAACTCACCCGCGTGCCGCGCAAGTACGCCGGGCTGCAACCCTGGGAGGTCTGGCTCTCCGAAGCGCAGGAGCGCATGGTGCTCGCCGTGCCCCCGGCCAGTCTGGAGGCGTTTCTCCACCTCTGCGCGAGCGAAGATGTCGAGGCCAGCGTCATCGGCGAGTTTACCAGCGACGGCCGCCTGCGTGTGACCAATCAGGGTGCGCCTGTCGTCAATCTGGATATGGAGTTCCTGCATCATGGGCGCCCCCAGCGCGTGCTGGAGGCGCTGTGGCAACCCGAGCCTCGGGCCCCTGCGGAGAAGGCAGACGGTCTGCCCTCACCCGCCGAGTTGCTGCTGCGCCTGCTCGCGCATCCCAACATCGCCTCGAAGGAGCGCATTGTGCGCACCTATGACCACGAAGTGCGTGGGGCCACGGTGATCAAGCCCTTCGTCGGCGTGGCCCTCGATGGCCCCGGCGATGCCGCCGTGTTGCAACCCCTGCCACACTCCCAGGCGGGACTGGCCCTCGGCTGTGGCATCAACCCCCGCTACGGGCGCGTGGATCCCTACTGGATGGCCCTCGCTGCGGTGGATGAGGCCCTGCGCAACGTTGTGGCCGTAGGTGGCGACCCCGAGCGCGCCGCTATTCTCGACAACTTCTGCTGGGGTGACCCGCGCTTGCCTGACCGCATGGCCGGCCTGGTGCGCGCCGCCGCCGGGTGCTACGATGCCGCCGTCGCCTTCGGTACACCTTTCATCTCCGGCAAAGATAGTCTGAACAATGAGTATCGCGACGCCGAAGGCGGGCGCGTCGCCATTCCACCCACGCTGCTCATCTCCGCCCTGGCCCATGTGCCCGACGTGACCCGCTGCGTGACGATGGATCTCAAAGCGCCGGGAAACCTGCTCTACCTGGTTGGCGCGACTCGCCCCGAGTTGCGCGGTAGCCACCTGGCCGCCGTTGCCGGTGCGAACCTTCCCGACGCCACCGACCTGCCCCGGGTGGACCTGGCCGTTGCTCCACGCGCCTTCGCCGCCCTGCACCGGGCGATAATGGCCGGCCTGGCGCGCGCCTGTCACGATCTGAGCGAGGGCGGACTGGCCGTTGCCGCCGCCGAGATGGTGATCGCCGGCAACCTGGGGCTGGATCTGCATCTGGACGCCATGACCGCCGATACGCTCACCGCCCTGTTCAGCGAAACCCCCAGTCGCTTCCTGGTGGAAGTGCGTCCAGACGACGCCAGCGCCTTTGAGGCGACGCTGGACGGCGTGCCGCTCACGCGCCTCGGCACGGTGACGGTGGCGCCAACCTTGTTGATCCGCACTGCCGGAGCCACCGTGCTCGCGCTCGACGCCGCGACGCTGCGCGCGCGTTGGAAAAGCGGACTCGACGGGATGGACCTGTAAGCAACGCGCCGCTGCTTGTGCAGATGATCGCCTCTTCACCGTCGAGCACGGCCAGGTTCGTAAAGATGTGCGGGAATAACCCATGGAACTGGCCACGACGCTGCTGCTGATCCTCTGCTATGGCCTGGCAGCCTACCTCGCCTGGAGTGATGGCACGCCCATCTACCTCATTACCCTGGCGGCGGGCCACATCAGCAGCCTGGTCTCGCCACTGTGGCGGGTGCTCTATGGGATCAACTACGACCTTGATCTGATCGTCGTGCAGACGCTGCTGGGCCAGTCGGTACCGCTGCCGGTCCTGATCGGTGCGGGCTGGTACTACCCCCTGCCGGCGCTGGTAGTGTACTATCTCTACGTGACCCGCTGGTGGTTTCCGACGGTGCTCACCGGCGTGATGACCTACCTGGCGCTATTACTCTACTACCTGCTGATTGAAAGCTTCGGATTACGCGCAAACATCTGGGCCTACGGCGCGGTTCGCATGCCGCCTGGTTTCTCCGCCCCGCTGCTGGCGGCGATCATGGCGGCGCTGATCGCCTATGGCCTGCTCTACGTGGTGTTGCTGAACCATCGCAGCACCTGGCCGAGCATGCTCCTGGTCATCCTGCCGGCACCCCTGCTGTTGAGCCTGCTGGTACACGGCCTGCTTGGCGCGCCGCTGTGGATCGCACTGCTGCTCGATGGGCAGCCGTGGGTCGTTCTGGCCGGCCTGGTCAGCACCCTGCTGCTGCTGGCCTGGGCCGGGCAGATCATCACCAGCGGGATCAGGCGGCTGGGCGCCTGATGCGTGCCGCAGCGGGCAGCCGTCAACGTTATGACGCCCCGCCGTGCATGTGACCGGACTGTGGAGGTGGGGAGGTGGGGCGCCAGAGGCACTTGCACTATGCTTACCCCTGAACTCCTGATCGCAGCCTACGCGCAGGGCATCTTCCCGATGGCCGAGGACGACGGCAGCATTGGCTGGTACGAGCCGACCATCCGCGCGATCATCCCCCTCGATGCATTTCACGCCCCGCGGCGCCTGTTGCGCACCGTTCGCAGCGGGCGCTTCGAGGTGCGCTACAACACTGCCTTTGAGGAAGTGATGCGCGCCTGCGCTGCCCCCGGCCGGGGGCGCGAGACCACCTGGATTTCAGAGGAGATGATCAGCGCCTATGTGGCCCTGCACCGGCTCGGCTACGCCCATAGCGTCGAATGCTGGCGCGAGGGTCAACTGGTTGGCGGGCTCTACGGGGTGGCCCTGGGAGGACTCTTCGCGGGTGAGAGCATGTTTCATCGCGAGCGGGATGCCAGCAAGGTCGCGCTGGTGCACCTGGTGGAACGCCTGCAGCGCGGGGGCTTCGTGCTGCTCGACTCGCAGTACATCGTCGGCGATCATATGCGCCAGTTCGGGGCGATCGAGATCTCGCGGGCAGAATACCACCGCCGGCTGCGTGCCGCCCTGCGTGCGCCGGCGCGCTTTGCGATGGAAGCGTAAATGCCTTCCCCGCCGGCTGGGCTGCGCCCTCCCATCATCGGGCAGGGATATGGGGAAACGCGGTGTTCCCTATTCATTCATCGCGCGTTGCACGGCATGCCTGGCCCGGTGCACACGCATCTTCACGGCACTCAGGCCCAGGTCGAGCATACCGGCGATCTCGGCGTACGAATAGCCGTAGATCTCGCGCAACACGAGAGCGTCACGCGCCCCGGGATCCAGACTCAACAATGTAGCCCGCAGATCGCGCCACTCTTCGGCACGCACCGCCGCATCCTCAGCCGAAGCCACTGCCAGCAGACGCTCGTGCCCGAGCGACTCGTACTCATCCGAGGCGCTAAGCGAAACCGTAGCCGGCCGGCGCTGCTGCCGCGCCAGCGCATCGAGACAGGCGTTCACCGTCAGCCGGCGCAGCCAGGCGCCAAGCGAGGCCGGGTTCACCAGATCGCCCAGCCGGAGGTAGGCCTTGAGCAATGCCTCCTGCGCCAGATCTTCGGCATCCTGCCAGTTGCCTAGAATACGGTACGCGGTAAGCAATACCTGGCGCTGGTACCGCTCGACCAGATCGTCGAAATCCGGCAGCACCGCCGGGTCGAGGGCAAGCGAGACGCCCTCCGAAACTTGCGCCTCAGGAAACGCCTGCGCTACCCCCGTTGCGACGGGTACATCCCGACATTCATGTTCGCCTGCCTCAAGCAAGGCGGTAGGATATTCATAGAGCGAAGTGGGACACAAAACGGTCACGGTAGTTCCTTGCCTCAGTTGAACCGCAGGGGCTGGAAATGCTTCGTCGTTCTGTATGCCGAGAAGTCGGAACTGTGTATCTGCGGTGGTACACCACCTACCGTAAAAAGGATATCAGGTTACGGCCGGGAAGTGGCTCTTCCTGGGGATAAGCCGTTCCTATCCTAAGGGCTAGATCTGACGGGATAGTTCGGTTGAGGCGCGAGAAAAACCGGTTTTGCCTTTCTTTCCATCAGCCCGGGGCGGCAGCCGCGTGGGGAGAGGCCGCAGACGCTACGTTTTTCGTTGGGTCTGGCGGCTACGTCGCCAGACCCAACGAACCATGACCGGTATCGGGCGGCTGCGCCGCCCCAATCCCCTCGCTGGAGGCGGGGTCGCATCAGCCCCGTGGCCACCGCAGGGCTACCCACGATGCTCCGGAACGTGGTAAGATGAAAAGGGCGTCTAGCTGAACCGCCGAGAACGCGATGGAGATTTTCAACATCCATATCTTTGAGTTCTTGCTGATCGCCGCGCTGGCGCTGGTGGTCTTTGGGCCGGAACGGCTGCCCGAGGTAGGACGCTTCGTCGGCAAGCAGGTTGCGCGCTTCCTCGCCTGGCAGCAGCAGTCGCCCGAATTGCGCCTGATCAACGACGTGCGCAGTGAGTTCGAACGTGAGATCGCCAGTCTCCGCGACGAGTTGCTCCGTGCCCGTAACCAGCTCGACGTTTCTCGGGATGTCGAGCAACTCCGCAGCGAGCTGCGGCCTATGCTCAATCTGCAACTCGACGCCGACCTCCGGCCCCGACAGGCCCCCGCGGCAACAGCGGCCAACTCTGGCGAGACATCCGTGGCGTCCCCAGATCCTGGCGCCACCAGCGCCTCCGTGGCGGCGCCGGCAAACGAGGGGACCGCTGCCTCCCCCGCCCCACCCGACGGCTCCACCACGCTGGCAGATGTGGCCGAGCCTGTCGCCGAACCGCCCACCCCGCCCGGCCTGATGCCCCAACCCGCTGCCCAGGCAGTGCCGGCCACGGCGAGCCCTAATTGCATCCCCGGCACCGAACCGACCGGCGTGCTGCAACCGGTGGACGAACGGGCGCGGTACCTCGCTGAGCGCCGTTCTCGCCTGCACGATCTGCCCGACTACGATGACCCGCCCGTGCTCAACGGGGCGCCGGCCGCCCCACCATCCGAAACGCCGCCCGCTACCCTGTCCGCCGACGAACGTGAGGAGCTGCTGCGCCAGATCCAGACCCTCAGCAGCGAACTGCGGGCCCTGATCGGCGAGTTGCGCGAGCGCGGCCTCATCGGTGTGGACTGGACCCCGAATCGGGAACCTTCCCAGGAGACCCTGTCGCGGTGACTGCCCAGGAACTTCGCCATACCGCGCCCAATGCACCGGAACCCGATGAGGGCCGGAGCATGACCCTTATCGAGCACCTGATCGAGCTACGCACGCGGCTGGTGCGGGCCGCCATCGGCATCATCGTTGGTCTGGTCGTCGGCGTGATTATGGTGCTGCCCGAAGGTCCGGTGCGCCTGGTTGACATCCTTATCGCCACCTTCGCACCGATCAACGAACGCTACGCCCCGGTGCAGGCCGTTGGCACCGCCGAGGCCTTTACCAGCTACATGACCGTGGCCCTCACCGTGGGGGTCATTATCGGCATGCCAGTGATCGTCTACCAGTTGCTGGCCTTCATCGTCCCCGGTCTGACCGACAAGGAACGGCGCATACTCTTCACCGCCCTGCCCTTCGTGATGTTCTTCTTCCTGGCCGGGCTGACCTTTGGCTGGTTCATCACCGTACCCACCGCCATCCGCTTCCTGATCGGTTTTTCCTCCTCCGAACTGATACAGACCCAGCCCTCCCTGGCCAACTTCCTCAGCACCGTCACCGTGCTGCTGCTGATCAATGGCATCGTCTTTGAACTGCCGGTAATCATCTACGTGCTGGCCTTCATAGGCGTGGTTACCGCCGACCAGCTCCGCAAGTACCGGCGCTTCGCTATCGTCGCCGTGGTCATCATCGCCGCGCTGATTACCCCTACCGGCGATCCTATCAACCTGGCTCTCCTGGCAATCCCCATGTATCTGCTCTACGAACTCGGGGTGATACTCGCCCGCTTCGTGCCCGAACGGCCCTGAGCGTTCGTCGGCAACGAGTGGCGCAAAGCCGCCGGTTGAGGGGGGCAGAAGCCTGCGGCCCCCGCAATAGTTCCTGTTCTGGTGTGCGCAGGAGCGAAGCCCCCCCGAGCGCGCTTGAGGGCAAAGTCTCGTTGAACTCATTTGCGCCGCGCCATCGCACAATGCTATACTGCCTGCAGCACGCGCTATCGTTGTTTAACGAGGTCAGGAGCCAGTTATGGTTGAGCGCATCTGTCCCGCATGCCAGCACGGCAACCCGATCGAGAACCGCTTCTGCGGCGCCTGTGGCGCCGCGCTGGATCGGAACGAGCTTGCCCGTCGCGACGAGGGCGCGATTGTGATTGCCGGCCAGAGTATCCCGCTGGCCCAGGTGAAACAGGTAACCAGAGCCGTCGCCCTCGGTCTCGCCGCCGTTGCCGCCGAGGCCGGGATCGCCTGGCTCCGGCGCCGCGCCGAAGGCGGCAATCTCGCCGCCATCGCCGGCAACACCTTGAGCGCTATTCAAAAACCGCAACCGGATGTCGTGACACCCGCCTCATCTGCCGGCAACGTGGTGACGATCGTCAGCCAGCGGGTCGTGGAGGTCTGGGAACAGGGCGGTCTGACCCGCCAGATTGTGGAGAAGCACGTCTGGCGCAGGGAAGGTTGAGTAGTCTGAAATGGCCCAGATGCTCACATCCTACGATCTGGTCCGGCGCCAGTTGCGGCCCCTGGGCCGGCGGCTGCGTATCAGCGATACGTTGCTGTTCGCCAGCCGCACACTGTGGATCGCTGCCGCCTTGACAACCCTGGCGGCCCTCGCTGGCCGCCTGACGCCCATTGAGCATCTGGAACGCTGGGCCGCGTTGCCGCTCCTGCTCTGGCTGCTGGTGGTAATCGGCTATGCGCTCTTCCGGCACCTCACGCCTCTAGGCGTGGCCCGGCGCGTGGATCTGGAGCTTGACCTGCGCGAACGGCTCTCCACGGCCCTGGAACTACACGAGCGCGAGGCCAGCGATCCCCTCAGCGAGCGCCAGCAGGCCGACGCGGTCGCCGTCGCCGGCCATCTTAAACCGGCCATGCTGCCGCTGCGCCTTGATCGCCAGCGCCTGTGGTGGGCCGTGGCGCCGTTGATCCTCACCGTCCTGTTGCTGTTCGTCATCCCGAATCCGCAGGACCAGGTGCTCGCCGAGCAGCGCGCCGTCCGCGAGGCGCTGGCGGAAGCCGCCGACCAGTTGGCGACGCTCGAACGCCAGATCAGCGAGGATCAGCAACTCAACGCCGAGGATCGCGAACGCCTGCTCAAGGAGCTTCAGGCCCTCCAGGAGCAACTACGCCGCAATCCCGGCGAACGCCAGGAGGCCCTGGCCGACCTCTCGGCCGCTGAGGCGCGTCTGCGCCAGGCACTTGACCCGAATAGCGACGCCCGCCGCGCCGCGCTCGAGCAGATGGCCCGCAACCTGGAGGCCCTCTCCGGGCGCCCATCGGGCCAGCGCCCCGACGTCAGCCAGGCGGCCAACCAGTTGGAGCAACTTGCGCGCCAGCTCGAACAACGCTCCGAGGCCGAACGCCAGCAACTCGCCGAGCAACTGGCCCAGCAGGCGGCGCAGATGGCCGCCAGCGAACCGCGCGCGGCGCAGAACCTCCAGAACGCCGCCAATGCCCTGCGGCAGGGCGATACACAGCAGGCCGCCCAGCAGCTTGAGCAGGCCGCCCAGCAGGTGCGCGAGGCCCAGAGTAACCTTGCCGGCCAGCAGAGCACCCAGCAGTCGCTCTCCGAACTGCAGAATGCCCGCGATCAGATTGCCCGCGCCGGCCAGCAGCAGGGCCAGGGCCAGCAGCAGGGCCAGGGCCAGCAGGGCCAGGGCCAGCAGGGCCAGGGCCAGCAGGGCCAGGGCCAGGGCCAGCAGGGCCAGGGCCAGCAGGGCCAGGGCCAGCAAGGGCAGCAGGGCCAGCAGGGCGGTGGCGGGGCGAACGCGCCCAATCTGGGCCAGGGCCAGAGCAATGCCAGCGGCAACGTCGATCCCAACCGGCCCGCCAACCAGCAGGGTAGCGGCGCCGGCAGCAGCGACCTGGTCTACCAGCCCTACCGCCCATCGGGACAACCGGGAACGCCGGAGTTTGTTCAGGGCCAGCAGGGCCAGAGCGGTTCCAGCCAGATCCAGGAAGGCCAGTCAGCCCAACCCGGGGCGAACAACCCCTCGATGGTGCCGTATGAACAGGTGTACCCGCAGTACGCCAAAGCCGCCAGCGAGGCCCTCGACCGGGGCTACATCCCGCCACACCTGAAGGACTACGTGCGGGATTATTTCAGCCGGTTGGAACCGTAGGCGCCCCGGCGCCGGGGCCGACACCCTGGATGCACGCGGGTTTCCTGGGAGGGCTTTGCCCTCCCGGACTCTCCCACTGAGTGGTCTGGCATTTCGTGCCATTTCCGCCCCCCTCCCAACCTCTGGGAAGAGGAGCCGGACTCCCTTCCGCAGCGGGGGAGGGTTGGAGAAGGGTCAGAGTTACCGAAAAGCGTAGTACACAGAGCACTGAGCAGGGAAGTGGGGAAACCTGGTTTCCCCATACCCCGCCGACCGGCACAAGATGCAAAGCCGTGAGGGACTTCTTTTCAACCAGGATACAGGATCATCCATGAGCATACCTACGCCCACGCAACCCGAACCGGCAACGCCCGGCATCAGCCCCGATGAGTTTCGCCAGCGCGCGCAGATGATCGAGGCCGAAGTGGCCAATGTGATCGTCGGCCAGCGCGACCTGATTCGCCAGGTGGTGGTGACCCTGCTCGCCGGCGGCAATGCCCTGCTTGAAGGCGTGCCCGGGCTGGCCAAGACCACCCTGGTGCGCACCCTGGCCGACGTGATTGACTGTAGCTTCTCGCGCATTCAATTCACGCCCGACCTGATGCCCGCCGACATCATTGGCACTACCCTGATCAGCGAGGACGAACACGGGCGCAAGAGCTTTCGCTTCGAGCCTGGCCCGATCTTCGCCAACATGGTCCTTGCCGACGAGATCAACCGCGCCACGCCCAAGACTCAATCGGCGCTGCTCGAGGCCATGCAGGAGCGCACCGTTTCGGTCGCCAAGACCATCCATAAACTCGAGCAGCCCTTCTTCGTGCTCGCCACCCAGAACCCGCTGGAAATGGAGGGCACCTACCCGCTGCCCGAGGCCCAGCTCGACCGCTTCTTCTTCAAGATCAACGTCGTCTTTCCCACCGCCGCCGAACTGGTCGAGATCGCCCAGCGCACCACCGGGTCCTACAAGCCCATGACCCGCCATGTCGCCAACGGGCCGCTGATCCTGGCCATGCAGGACCTGGCGCGCACCGTGCCGATCGCCAGCCACGTCCTGGCCTACGCCGCGCGCCTGATCAGCGCCACCCATCCCGAAGCCCGCGAGGCCCCGGCAATTACGAAACAGTACGTGCGCTACGGCGCCTCGCCCCGCGGCATGCAGGCGCTGATCCTGGCCGGCAAGATCCTGGCCCTGCTCGACGGGCGCTACAACGTGGCCTTCGCCGACCTCAAGGCCGCCGCCCTGCCCGCACTGCGCCATCGCGTCGTGCTGAACTTCGAGGCCCAGGCCGAAGGCATCTCGCCCGATGAGGTCGTCAAAGGCGTGCTCGAGGCGGTGAAGGAAGAGTAATGACACCAAAGGCAGGTCCGACGTGACCGAACGCACAGGCGAACCCCTGCTGGAGTCGGCGTTCCTGCGGCAGCTTGATCGCCTCGCCCTGGTGCTGCGCCGACCCATGGCCGGCGACATCCAGGGCGAGCGGCGCAGCCCGCGCCGCGGCTCCTCGGTGGAGTTTGCCGACTTTCGCCCCTACGCCCGCGGCGACGACATCCGCCAGATTGACTGGAATCTCTACGCCCGCGCCGAACGCTTCTACCTGAAGCTCTTCGTCGCCGAAGAGGAACTTAACGTCCATCTGCTGGTGGATACCAGCGCCTCGATGGACTGGGGAACGCCGAACAAGCTGCACTACGCCCGGCAACTCGCCGCGGCCTATGGTTACATCGCCCTGGCCAACCTCGACCGCGTCAGCGTCACCGCCTTCGGCGCCGGGCCAGGCGAGTTACAATTGCCGGGAGTGCGCGGCAAACGCGGCGCTGTGCCGCTCTTCACCTTCCTGCAGCGCCTGCAACCCGGTAAACAGGGCGATCTGGCGCGGGCCTGCCATCGCTACATCCAGTCGGCCCGGACCGCCGGCCCGCTCCTGCTGTGCTCCGACCTGCTCGATCCCGGCTGGAAGGACGCCCTGAGCGCCCTGGCCTCGCGCCCCTTCGAGATCACCGTGATGCACATTCTCGCCCCCCAGGAACTTGAGCCGGATCTCGAAGGCGACCTCAAACTGGTTGATGTCGAGAGCGGCGCCCCGGTGGAGATTAGCGCCAATCTCGACCTCATGCGCCGGTACAAGACCCACCTGGCCGCCTGGCGCGGCGAAATTGAGAGTTTTTGCAACGGACGCGGGATCATCTACGTGCCGGTGGATACCAGCGTGCCGGTTGAAGAGTTTGTGTTGGGACGCATGCGCCGCCGTGGCGTGTTGCGTTGAGACAAGTCGGAAACGTGCTATGTCCCTGATCACCCCCCTCGCCCTGCTGGCCGCGGCCATTGTCGGCCCGGCCATCGTGGCGATGTATCTCCTGAAGCTGCGCCGCGAGGAGCGCACCGTCTCCTCGACCTTCCTCTGGCAGCGCATGGTGCGCGATGTGGAGGCAAACGCCCCCTGGCAGAAGTTGCGCCGCAATCTGCTGCTCCTGCTCCAACTCCTGCTCATGCTGCTGCTGGTCTTCGCCCTGGCAAGGCCCTACCTGGCGGCCCAGGGCATCAGCGGGCGCAATCTGATCATCATCATTGACCATTCGGCCAGCATGGGCGCCACCGACGAGCCACCTACCCGCCTGCACGCCGCCAGGGAGCGAGCCTACCAGTTGATCGATCAACTGCCCGATGGCGGGCGCGCCACCGTGATCGCCGCCGGCGGACGCATGGAGGTCCCTGCCGCCGCCACCTCCGACCGGCGCGAACTGCGGCGCGCCGTCGAACGGATTCAGCTCTCCAACGGCGGCGGCTCCGACCTCTCCCAGGCCCTGACCCTCGCCGCCGCCCTTGCCGCCCGCGAAGAGGATAGCGAAGTGGCGATCATCTCCGATGGCAACGTCACCCTGCCGACCAACCTGCGCGTGCCCGCCCGTGTCAGCTATTTCCCCGTCGGGCGCGCCACCGAAAACATGGCCGTGAGCGCCATCGCTCTTCAGCCGGGCACAACTGGACAGACGCTCTTCGTGCAGGTCACCAACTATGGCCAGGCCAGCGCCACCCGCCGCCTCGATCTCTACCTCGACGGGGCGATCTTCAACGCCTACAACCTGACCATCGAAGCCGAACGCGAGCAGAGCCTGATCATCGATCTTCCACCCCAGGTCGAAGTGGTCGAAGCTCGCCTCGACGGCGCCGATGCCATGCCCGCCGATGACCGCGCCTTCGCCGTCAGCCCGGCGACCGAGGCTACCACCGTGCGCCTGGTTACGGCAGGCAACCGCTTCCTCGAAACCGGCCTGAGCCTGTTGCCGAGACTGAACGTGGTCACAGTTCCCGCCGAGGCCACCACCTTCACCGAGACCGTCGCCCAGGTGCCGGTCACCATTCTTGATGGGGTAACGCCGGCTGAGTTGCCGCCGGGCAACCTGCTGTTCATCAATCCGCTCCGCTCCACGGCCTACTTCTCGGTCACCGGAACGATCGAGTTCCCGCAGGTGCGCCCGGCCAGCGGTGATGACCCTGTGCTACGCAACGTGAGCCTGAGCGAGGTGAGCGTGCTCAAGGCGGCGCGGATCACGCCGGGCAACTGGGGCCGCGTGGTGGTTAACAGTGACGGGGGGCCGCTGCTGGTGGTCGGCGAGCGCGAAGGACGGCGCGTGGCGGTCCTGAGCTTCGACCTGCACGAGTCCGACCTGCCGCTGCAGATCGCCTTTCCCCTGTTGCTCTCGAACCTGATGAACTTTCTCGCCCCTGGCAGCGGAGCCGAGGCGGCCCAACTCACCCCGGGCCAACCCCTCAGCCGCCAGGTGGACACTGCGATCACCGAGGTGCGCGTGACGCGCCCTGACGGGCGCACGGTCAGTTCCCGTGGCAGCGAGGTGCAGATCCAGGCCGGCCAGGCCATCTACGCCGACACCGACGCCCTGGGCATCTACACGATCGAAGAACTCGCCGGGGATACCGTGGTCGGGCGCCACCGCTACGCTGTCAACCTCTTCGCGCCGGGCGAGTCGCGCATCGCCACCCAGCGCGACCTGAACATCCCCCAGGCCAGCGGCGCCAGCAGCACCGTCTCACGCGAGCGCGACAGCCGGCAGGAGTTCTGGCGCCTGGTGGCGCTGATCGCCCTGATTGTGCTGCTGGTAGAGTGGCTGGTGTACCAGCGCAACGGCCTGGCCTACCTGCGCGAGCGCTGGCGCCAGCGCGCCGGCGACCGCCAATCGCCCCTGCGGTCGTGATGGGGAAACCGGGTTTCGGCACGCCCCTGCCCGTGGAGCGCAACCCTCCCGATGGCGCGCAGGGTCCGGAAGGGCAACACCCTTCCAGGAAAACCCGGGGCTGATGCAACATCCGCTTCCGGCGGGTGGATTGGGGCGGCTACGCCGCCCCATAAGGCGGTGTCTGGCGCAAGCCCGCAGGACGTCGCAACAACCCTGGCAAGGAACATTCGCTACCAGCCTTGCGCGCCTCAGCTACGTGTATAATACATAGCACAGAAAAATCTGATCGGCACGCGGCGAGACGCCAGGAGCGGCACATGAGTGTTTACAACCCCATGGACCCCGACTTTGCGTTTACCCTGGGGATCGAGGAAGAGTACCAGATCGTCGATCCGGAAACCCGGGAACTGCGCTCGTACATCACGCAGATCCTCGAACCAGGGCGAACCATCCTGCGCGAGCAGATCAAGCCGGAGATGCACCAGAGCATCGTGGAAGTGGGAACGCGCCCCTGCCGCACCATCTCCGAGGCCCGCGCCGAGATCCGCCACCTGCGCGGCACGATTGCCGGTCTGGCCGATCGTCACGGGTTGAAGATCGTCGCCGCCGGGACGCATCCTTTCTCCTCCTGGATGACCCAGGAGATCTTTCCCCACGAACGCTACCACGCCGTCGTGGGCGAAATGCAGGACGCGGCCCTGCAATTGCTGATCTTTGGCATGCACTGCCACATCGGCATGCCCAACAATGAGGTCGCCATCGAACTGATGAACGTGGCCCGCTACATCGGGCCGCACCTGCTGGCCATCTCCACCTCCTCCCCCTTCTGGATGGGGCGCAAAACCGGCTTCAAATCCTACCGTAGTGTGGTCTTCAGCGGCTTTCCCCGCACCGGCACCCCGCCCACCTTCCACTCCGCCGCCGAGTTTGAACGCTACGTGCAGTTGCTGGTCTCCACTAACTGTATTGACAACGGCAAAAAAATATGGTGGGACCTGCGCCCGCATCCCTTCTTCGGCACGCTGGAGTTCCGCGTCTGTGATGTCGCCACCCGCCTGGAGGAGTGCCTGGCCCTGGCCGCCATGATGCAGGCAATTATCGTCAAGTTCTATCGTATGTTCGAGGAAAATACGACCTTCCGTGTCTACCGGCGCGCCTTGATCAACGAGAACAAGTGGCGCGCCCAGCGCTGGGGACTGGAAGGCAAGCTGATCGATTTCGGCAAACGCGCCGAGGTCGAGACCAGGGCCCTCGTCCACGAGATGGTTGCCCTGGTGGATGATGTGGTAGATATGCTCGGTTCACGCCGCGAGGTTGAGTACCTGTTGAAGATCGCCGATGAGGGCAGCAGCGCCGACCGGCAACTGCGCGTCTTCGCCGAGACCAACGACCTCAAGGCGGTAGTTGATAATCTGATTACCGAAACGATGGAAGGGGTGGAGATGCTGCGCTTTGAGTGACGGGGTCACAGCCGCCCCGGATGCGTAGTCCGCCCCGTGGTATATCGCTGTTTGGTCCAGGGGAGCAACCAGGTATGCACTTCGATCTGACCCGCGAGCAGGAACTGATCCGCCGGACCGTGCGGGAGTTTGCCGAGAAAGAGATCGCCCCACGGGCGCGCTATGTTGATGAGACAGGCGAGTTCCCCGCCGAAACCTTCGAGAAGATGGGCAAACTGGGCCTGATGGGCCTGCCTTTCCCTGAAGAGTACGGCGGCGCGGGCGCCGACACGATCAGCGCCGCCATCGCCGTCGAAGAAGTGGCCCGCGTGTGCGGCTCCACCGCCCTGGCCTACGCCGCGCATATGGGCCTGGGCTCGGCGCCGATCTTCATGTTCGGTACCGAGGAGCAGAAGCGCAAGTTCCTCGTGCCCGCGGCCCGCGGCGAATACCTCGGCGCCTTCGGCCTTACCGAACCCCACGCCGGCTCCGATGCCGGGGCTACCCGCACCCGGGCAGTGCTCGAAGGCAACGAATGGGTGATCAACGGCCAGAAGATGTGGATCACCAACGCCCCCATTGCCGGCCACTTGATCGTTACCGCCGTCACCGACCCCGAGCGGGGTAAGAAGGGCATCTCGGCCTTTATTGTTCCACGCGGCACACCGGGCCTTAGCTTCGGCAAGCACGAGCCGAAGATGGGCCTGCGCGGCTCAATCTCCACGGCGGTGATGCTCGAAAATGTGCGCGTGCCCAGAGAGAACATGCTCGGCGAGCGCGGTCATGGCTTCATACAGTTCCTGCGCGTGCTGGACGGCGGGCGCATCAGCATCGGCGCCATGGCCGTTGGCCTGGCCCAGGGCGCCTACGAGGCCGCCGTGCGCTACGCCCGTGAACGCGAGGCCTTCGGCAAGCCCATCGGCATGCACCAGTCTGTCGCGAATATGATTGCCGATATGGAAGTCGGCATCGAGACCGCCCGGCTCTATGTCTACAAGGCCGCCTGGCTCAAAGACCAGCACCGCCACTTCCATCGCGAAGCCGCGGTCGCCAAGCTCTACGCCTCCGAGGTGTCGGAGAAGATCTGCCGTGACGCCATCCAGATCTTTGGCGGCTATGGCTACAGCCAGGAGTTCCCCGTCGAGCGCATGTACCGCGATACCCGTCTGCTAACCATTGGCGAGGGCACCTCGGAGATCTTGCGGAACGTGATCTCGCACGGGGTGCTGGGCTTCCGCTAGAGCGAGCGGGCTGGTAGAGCCACTCTTACCGGCCCGCCATGGCGTTGACCGCTGTGCAAACCGCCGGGTTGCGAAACCCGGTTTCTCCACTTCCCTGCACGACCAGTGCGCAGGTGAGGAACCCCTGCTATGATGGTGCGAAGCTTCACCGGCCTTGCTGCCGCGCCAGGGTTGGCGTATGGCGCTGTGGTCCTCTACCATGCCAGGGCCAACCGCCCGGGAACCTCCGCCGACCCCGCGACCGAACAGGCCCGCCTCATTCGCGCCCTCGCCGAAACCGACGCGACTATCGCGGCCCACGAGGCGGCGCTGCGCGCGGCGGGTCAGAGCGAGAGCGCCGCGATCTTCGGCGCCCACCGGCTGCTACTCAACGACCCTTCCCTGCGCGAACGCGCCACCATCCTCGTCACCGAACTGGGCCGGGCCGCCGCCGACGCGATTATCGCCGCTGCTGAAGAGCAGGCCCTCGAACTCGAACGCCTCGGTGACGCCTACCTCAGCGCCCGGGCTGCCGACGTGCGCGCCGTGGCCTTGCAGGTCTGGCGGGCCCTTACCGGCGCCGTCGGCCCTGGTCAACTCCTGGTCGCCCCTTCTATTGTCGTGGCCCGCGACCTCGACCCCGCCGACCTCGCCGGCGCCCCGCGCGATCTGCTGCGCGGCATCGCTCTCGCCGCTGGCGGCATTACCTCCCACGCCAGCATTATCGCCCGCAGCCTGGGCATCCCCGCCGTCGTCGGGCTTGGCGATGAGATCCTGACCGCGGCAGCCAGTGCCCGCGCCATCGCTCTCGACGGCGACCACGGCATGGTGACGCTCGACCCGCCTGCCGATCTCCCGGCCCGCTTGCGTCCACGTCCGCGCGAACGCGCTGTGCGCGGCGCCACCCCCCGCGGCCCGGTCATTACCCGCGATGGGCGCCGCATCCGCCTGCTGGCCAACGTCGCCTCGCCAGCCGAAGCGCGCGACGCCTGCGCCGAGGGCGCCGAGGGCATCGGGCTGCTGCGTACCGAATGGCTCTTTCTCGACCGTCCCGATTTGCCTGACGAGGAAGAGCAGGTGGCCCTCTACCAGGCGGTGGCCGCCGCTATGCCCGACGCACCGATCACCGTGCGCACCCTCGATATCGGCGGCGATAAGCGCCTGCCGGCCCTGCCCCTGCCCCGCGAGGACAACCCCTTCCTCGGATCGCGCGGCATTCGCGTCTGCCTGAGCCGCCCGGAGATCTTCCTGCCCCAACTCCGCGCCCTGCTGCGCGCACGGGCCACACACGACATTCGCCTGATGCTGCCCATGGTCACCACCGTTGCCGAAGTGCGGCGCGCGCGCAGTCTGCTTGACCAGGCACGGAACCAGCTCGTCGCCTCTGGGCGTCCCTTTTCTCCTGACATCCCCCTGGGGGTGATGATCGAAGTACCCGCCGCCGCGCTCAATGCCGCACACCTGGCCCCGGAGGCGGCATTTTTCAGCCTCGGCACGAACGATCTCACCCAGTACACCCTCGCCTGCGACCGGGGCAACCACCGCCTGGCCGACCTGTACCAGCCGCTCGATCCGGCTGTGCTGCGCCTGATCCGCATGGCCTGCGAAGTCGCCCACCAGCACGGGCGCCCTGCCGGCATCTGCGGTGAACTCAGCAGTGACCCCCAGGCGACCACGCTGCTGATCGGCCTGGGCGTCGATGAACTCACCTGCGCCCCCGCGGCCCTGGAACGGGTGCGCGCCGCCATCACCGCCACCGATACGCGCGCGGCCCGCAACCTGGCCGAGCGCGCCCTCGCCGCCGAAGACCCGCAACAGGTTCGCGCGATGCTGCGCAATACGCTATAATCACCGAATAGAATCCATCAGTGGTTCACCTTGAAACCCGGGCAGTTTCACGGCACACCACGAGGACAGGCAAGGGTTCTCCCGGAAGGACTTCGTTTTCCTACACCTCCTCGGCGGACAGGGGTGTGGAGAAACCTGGTTGACCCTCTTCTTACGCCAGGCATTCCAACGCCTATAAGGCGAATGTGCTACAATATACGCCATACGCCACACCGGTCATTCGTACCAACGTCGTCACCTCCCATCGCTTCGCCGCTCCTCTGTGCCCTACACCAGGGAGGATACTCTCAGGAGAACCCGTTGGCGCCAGGCCCATCCAAGGAAATGTCTATGTCTCAGACGCCACCCGAAACCGCGCGCCCGACCGCCATCGTCAATCCCTCCGATATTCAGGCGCTTATCGCCCAGGGTAGGCAGCGGGGCTATGTCACCCTTGATGAAATGCTTCAGATCGTGCCGGCGCCTGAAGAATCCGCCGCTGAGGCCATCGACGCGGTCTACGCCGCCCTCGCCGAGGCCGGTGTTCCCGTGCGCGAGCCGTCCGATGAGCAACTTGTCGAGGAGGAGCCGGGCACTACATCGGTCATTGACTTTGATGAGGAACTCTCCGATGCGCTGCTGGGCGACAGTGTGCGGCTCTACCTGCGCGAGATCGGCCAGGTGCCGCTGCTTACCGCCGAGCAGGAGAAACGCCTGGCCCAGCAGATCGAGCGCGGCCAGAAGGCCCGGGCCGAGCTGAAAACCGTGCCGCCGGATAGCCCGCGGGCCGCAGAGCTGCGCCGGCTGATCGCTGCCGGCGAGGATGCGCGCCAGCAGATGGCCGCCGCGAACCTGCGCCTGGTAGTGAGCATCGCCAAACGCTATCGCGACCGCGGGTTGCCCCTGCTCGATCTGATCCAGGAAGGCAGCCTGGGCCTGCTCCGCGCTATCGAGAAGTTTGACCACGATAAGGGCTTCAAGTTCTCTACCTATGCCACCTGGTGGATCAAGCAGGCCCTCTCGCGCGCCCTCGCCGATCAGTCGCGCCTGGTGCGTCTCCCTGTGCACCTCGGCGAAACGCTCAACCGCATCCAGGCCGCCCGGCGCCAGTTGACCCAGAACCTCGGGCGCGAGCCGAATGATAGCGAACTGGCCCAGTTCCTCAATATGAGCGAGGAGAAGCTCCGCGAATTGCGCCGCACCGCCCAGGACCCGGTCTCCCTGGCCACCCCTGTCGGCGAAGAGGCCGATAGCACCCTGGCTGACTTCATTCCCGACCCCCACGCCCTCGATGCCGATGACGCCGCGGCCAGCGGCATGCTGCGCCAGCAGATCGCCGCCGCCCTCGATCAGCTCACCGAGCGCGAACGGCGGGTGCTGGAACTGCGCTATGGCCTCGCCGACGGGCAGCCGCGCACCCTCGAGGAAGTGGGCCGCGCCTTCGGCGTGACCCGCGAGCGCGTGCGCCAGATCGAGGTCAAGGCGCTGCGCAAGCTCCGCCATCCGCGCCTGGGCAAGCTGCTGAAAGATTACCTCGACCAGATCTGATCCGTTTCACGCCGCCATACGCGCACCACCAGCAGCATGCCCTCGCGCACCACCACCGCCGCGGGCGTCCACGCGATCACGTTGCTGATGCCCCGTGAGCGCTCGAAATGCAACTCCTCATCGTCGAGCGCATAGTACAGGCCCCGCGTGGTAACCCCTCGCGCCGGGCCGCCAAGCGGCAGCAATGAGATTGTATCGCCCACCGCGCCGGCGATCGGCGTCTCACCACGGGCCAGGTAGGCCTCCTGGTCAACGTCGAGCAGCCGCACCCGCCGTCCCGCCAGTTCGGGGAGCGCCAGCAGCGCCACGTTCGACAGCCCCTGATCCCAGCGTCCACCGATGGCGCCCAGCACGTCGATCGTGTCGGCCTGACGCGCCGCCGCGGCCAGCAACGCCAGCTCCAGATCGGTCTCGTCCTTCTCAATCGGGTAGCGCAGGAATGTCACTCCGGCGGCGGCGAATGCCGCCGCCGCCTCGGGCGCCAGCGAGTCCAGATCGCCGATCACCAGATGGGGCGTGAGAGCGGCGGCAAACAGGGCGTTGCCGCCGCCATCAGCAGCAATGACCAGATCAGCCCGCTCCAGAAGATCCCGGAACGGCTCCGCCCGAAACGCGGGCGCATTGGCGACAATCACGGTGTGCATGGCGGCAAGGGGCAGGTCCGATGGTACAAGATCCCCGTGTCTCCAGCATACCACGAAGGGGAGGGGTTAAACCGGGTTTCCCCCCTCCCCTCCACGGCGTGCCATCGCCCTAGCTCACCGCTACAGGCTGTGCTCCCCGCTGCCGGGCGCCAATGAACGTCAGCAGATACCGGATCCGCTGCGTCAGTTCACAGGCCGTAACAGAGAATGCTCGCAGGCGCGCCTCTTCACCCTCAACCGCCGTCGGGTCGGGAATGGACCAGTGGAGCTGCTTCTCAGCGCCAGCAAAACTCGGGCAGGCCTCCCGGGCGCGATCGCAGACCGTCACCACGTAGTCGAAATGCTGACCCTGAAACTCATCAATGTGTTTTGAACGAAGACCCTGCGCGGCTTCACCCAGGATTTCCGCGACCAGCGGATTGACCGTGCCGGGCTGAGTGCCAGCGCTGTAGGCCTCGACACTGCCGCGGCTGAGTTGTCGCAGCAGCACCTCGGCGAGTTGCGAACGAGCGCTGTTCTCGGTGCAGAGAAAGAGCACCCGTGGCCGCGCCGGCTCGGCCGGCAGGGTTTCCGGCTCAGGGGCAAGGTGCAGGGAGGGATGCAGCGCGCCGATCACCTGCTCCACCACCACACGCAGCCGGTCAACCTGGAGCCGGTAGTAGCGCAAGCCGGTGTTGGCGTCACTGGTTCGGCTGCTTACCAGTCCCAGTTGCTCGAGCTGCTTGAGCCGTTCCTCCAGAACCTCCTGCTGAACCCCGAGGCTGGCTTGCAGATCGCGGAGATGGGCATCGCTGGCAGACAGGCTTTTCACCAACCTCCACACCACCTCATCGACGAGCACGCGCGCGAGCGCAAGAGCGTTATCATAGTCCGTCGTTCCTGGCGTGGTCATAAGCGCCCTCCGAGTGGCGCATCCAGGAAGTTCTCCAACAGGAGGATCCAGGAGGGCTTCGCCCTCCTGCAAACCCTCTACCCGACCATTGGTGTAAGGCGACTTGCGGGATGCGCCATTAAGTTATACCAATCTTGACTGATATAATAGCACACTAGAGGGCAACATGGAAGGGAGTATGAGGAGACCCGGTTTGCCCACGCCCCTGTGTGTGGGAGGGTTGCGCGCGTTATGGCCCTTGCTTCCCCGAGTCAGCGCCTGCCGGCCAACCCCGCGCCCCACACCTCGTCGCCGGGCCAGCCATCTTCGTCGGGGCGCCAGAGTTCGCGCACGTCACGGGCGCGCCGCAGTTGCCCGAAGGTGGTAGGAATGAACACCACCCGCCGCAACCGCGCCGCAGGCACCGGCAGCGGCAGCGCCGCCAGCGGGCCGATGTCCACGCGGTAGTAGCGCGCGCCAGCGCGCGGGTGGTCCGGTTCGTCGGGCAGCAATTCCCGGCGCGTGGTTATCTGATAGCGCAGCACCGGCGCGTAGTAACGCACCGACCAGCGTTCGGCCCCAAAGGCCCCCGTCTGGTAAAAGGCCAGGTACTCGGCGGCGAGGCGCGGCGGCGCCTTTGCCAGCGGCACGCGGTACCACCCCGCGGCGCGCGCCAGTTCCAGGTCGCGCGGGCGCGGCGTTACCGCCACCAGCACCCGCGCGGCGTCGTCGGGCAGTTCGGTTTGCATCGTGTCTCCAGACTCCGGTACAATACTCCATGGCGCACTGGAAGGGCAGGGGCTGGGAGGGCACAGCTCTCCCAGGAACCTTCGTTGCTCACGCGATTTTCAGGGGGGGTGGGGAAACCGGGTTTCCCCACGCCCCTGCCCGTGGGCGGGCGCCCGCCCCCCTCTGCCGGTTGGCAGAGGGAAATCGGGTTTCTCCGTCTCCCCGCCTGCGGGGAGAGGCTGGCAGGGCTACACCCCCCCCAGAATAGAACGAGCCTGTCGCTTCTACAAAGAGTGTACCGCTCAGAGGATAGCAAACGTTATGCTTTCACGCTGGTTGGGATTACTCGCCGCCGGTTTGCTCCTGGCGGGATGCGCGGCCCCCGCGCGCCCCGAGATCCGCGCTGGCATTGACGCCGCGGCGACCCTCAGCAACGGCGACGCGGGCTTCGCCCGCGCCCTCGCGCCGCGCCCGTTCGTCTTTCCGCGCGACCATGGTCCCCACCCCGAGTACCAGATTGAGTGGTGGTACTACACCGGCAATCTCTCTGCCGGCGAGCGGCAGTTCGGCTATCAGTTGACCTTCTTCCGCAGCGGGCTTAGCCCCCGGCCCGTCGCCCGCGAGTCGGCCTGGGGCGCAACCAGCGTGTACATGGCCCACCTGGCCCTGAGCGACGTCGCCCAGGGGCGCTTCTACGCCTACGAGCGCTTCAGCCGTGACGCCGCCGGTCTCGCCGGGGCCTCAGGCGAACCCTTTCGCGTCTTCCTCGAAGACTGGTCCGCCACTGGTTCCAGCCCCCAGGGTATGACCATGCATCTGCGCGCCGCCGAGGGCGACACGGCTCTCGATCTGACCCTCGAGAGCCAGAAGCCGCCCGCGCTCCATGGCGACCAGGGCCTCAGCCAGAAGGGGCCGACCCCCGGGAACGCCTCCTTCTACTACTCGTTGACCCGTATGGCCACCACCGGCACGATCCGCCTCGGCGACCAGACCTACGCTGTCAGCGGGTTGAGCTGGATGGACCACGAGTGGGGCACCAGCGCCCTCGAAGCCGGCGCCGTCGGCTGGGACTGGTTCAGCCTGCAACTCGACAACGGCTATGACCTGATGTTCGCGCAGGTGCGCACCTCTACGGCGGTGAGTTACAGCTTCGGCAGCCTGGTTGACCCTGAGGGCCGCACGACGCCCCTCGACCCCGCCGAGGTGCAACTGGAGGTGCTGGCGACCTGGCGCAGCCCCGCCTCACAGGCGCTCTACCCCGCCCGCTGGCGCCTGAGCTTCCCCGGTCTGGCTCTGCGCCTGGAGCTTGAGCCGCGCCTGGCCAATCAGGAACTGCCGGTGTCGGTGGTGTACTGGGAAGGGGCGGTGCGCATCCAGGGCTCGCGGCAGGGCCGACCCGTCAGTGGCAGTGGCTTTGTCGAACTCACCGGCTACGCCAGGGAGCAGGGGGGGCGCTTCTGATGGCAAACCCGCCCCTCACCATCGTCACCGGGTTCCTCGGCAGCGGCAAGACGACCCTCCTGCGGGCGTTACTGGAACGCGGCGCGGGCGGGCGTCGGCTGGGCCTGGTGGTCAACGAACTGGGGCAGATCGGCCTCGATGGCGACGCCCTCGAACGGGCAGGCGCAGCGCCCCTTGTCGAACTGACCGGCGGCTGTTTGTGCTGCGAGGCGGGCAGCGATTTCTTGCTGGCCATTGAAGAACTCAGCGATTATGGCCCCGATTGCATCGTGGTCGAGACTACCGGTCTGGCTGAGCCAGGGGGGATCATCCGGCACGCCCGTGGCGCCGGCCTGCC
The DNA here is from genome assembly GCA_937918935.1 of uncultured Chloroflexales bacterium. Lineage (GTDB taxonomy): Bacteria > Chloroflexota > Chloroflexia > Chloroflexales > Chloroflexaceae > JACAEO01. The sequence goes on from CAKZSI010000030.1 coordinate 36,231, forward strand.
ACTCGACGCGGTGGTGGCCGTGGCCGACGCCGCCAACCTCGAGGCGGCCCTCAACGCCTCACCGGTGGCCGCGTGGCAACTCCGCGCCGCCGATCTGATTATCCTCAGTAAGGTGGACCTGGTTACGCCTGCCGAACGCGCCGCTGTCGCGGAGCGGCTCCACGCCATCAATCCACGCGCCGCGATTGTTCCGGCAAGCTACGGGCAAGCTCCGCCCGACCTGCTCTTTGGGCCGCGGCTCGACCGGGCTGATCCGCCCCCAGTGCCCGACCATCTGGAGCGGGACGCCTTCAGCAGCCTGGCGTGGAGTGGCGACATCCCCCTTCGCCGCGCGGCGCTCGAAGCGGCCCTGCGCGACGCCAGCCCCGCCGTCTTCCGCGCCAAGGGCATCGTCCACTGCACCGACGCGCCCTGGCCCGACGACGTGCAGTTCGTCTGCGGGCGCATGAGCTTCACTCCCCTGCGCCCCCGCGCCCCACTCACGCCCCTGAACCGGCTTGTGCTCCTGGGGCCGGGCCTCGATGCCCGAGCGGCGCACTATGCCGCGACCTTCAACGCCTGCGCCGACGAGCCCGCCCGCGCCGCCGCCTGGCGGGCGCGCTACGCCGCCCTGTTTGATCGGTAGAGTTGCAGAGCTGTGGAGCTGTAAATCAGGAACGTTGTTCTCCACCGCTACAGACCGGGTACGTGGGAACGGCGAGCAACCGTCAGGCTGCACCGCTCGATACCTGGCAACGAAACGGTAATGCCCTCCGCCTATAATCAGACTGACCGCGACGCTTAGTGCGTCCTTTACTTTCGCTTTATCACTGGATCACCCTGCTGTGTCACAATGAGCGTAGCGCCGGGCAGCATTTCCGGCATGTTTAGTGTTACTAGATCCAGGGGCTTCCTGCGATATAATTCCAGGAAGCCCCTGGATGTTGGGGTGTTATCCACACTTATCCACAAAATGTGGATAAGTGATCCGGTGTACTGACTACATTTAGTGGGGCAGGTCCCTGGACAGGAGCGGCTACCGAGGCCGCAGCGCAACCTTCCGGGTCGTTCGCTTTATATTCCTGCTGAACCGACACATACGTAATTATTACGCTGTGAACTGAGTTTTTCAGTAACTCCGCCCCCTCCTCAACCCTCCCGCACCAGGAGAGGGAGTCCCGCTCCTCCTCCCAACATCCTGATACACGAAAGGGCTGGGAGGCGAGTTTCTGGGAGGGCAAAGCCCTCCCAGAAACTCCCGTTCGAGAACTTGCCGGATGCACCACGACTTATCACCCTTATACCTTCATATACAGCAATCCACAATCGGATTAAACCCTTTCCAGCAGATCATGCAACACCGGCGCCACCTCGGCCAGCGCCGGGGGCAGGTGATCGCCACGGAGAATGGCCTGCCCGAGGGGCGAGCGTTTCAGTTCCAGCAATTCGCGCTCAAGCTCGTTGCTCATCGAGACATCGCGGAGGATCTTACCGTCGCGGAAGGTGATCACCCGCCGGGCCGCGGCGGCCACCTCGGTATTGTGGGTCACGATCACCAGGGTCACGCCCTGCTCGCGATTCAGGCGCGTCAGCAGGGCCACGATGTCGGCTGTGTTCTTGCTATCGAGGTTGCCCGTCGGCTCGTCGGCGAGCAGCATGGAGGGCGAGTTGGCTAGAGCGCGCGCGATGGCGACCCGCTGGCGCTCACCCCCCGAAAGCTGGTTCGGCAGATGGTCCTGGCGCTCGGCCAGGCCCACCATCGCCAGCAACTCCATAGCCCGGGCGCGGCGCTGCCCCGGGCGCAGCGGCAGTTCATGCATAGGCACCTCGACGTTCTCCCGCGCCGTCAGGGTCGGCAAGAGATTGTGGCTCTGGAAAATGAAGCCGATGGTGCGGCTGCGAAAGCGATCCAGGTTGCGCACCTTTGACAGCGGCGTCCCGTTGACAATCACCTCGCCCGAGGTTGGCCGGTCGAGCGCCCCGATCAGGTTCAGCAGGGTGGACTTGCCCGAGCCGGACGGGCCGACGATCGCCAGCACCTCGCCGCGCCGGATCCACAGATCCACCCCGTCGAGGGCCTTGACCGGCACCTTTTCTCCGTACACACGGGTCAGCGCCCGCGTCTCCAGGATCACCTCGCTGGTTTCGGGCGGCGGCGCTTCCGCCGCAATGACTGGCTCAGCCATGGCACTCACCTGCTCCTGATGCAAAGAGTGGGGAAACCGGATTTCCTCACGCCCCTGCCAGAAGCGCGGCTCCGCTACTCATAATGCAACGCCTCGACCGGACGCAGGCGTACCGCCCGCAGCGCCGGCAGCAGACCGCCCGCCAAACCCAATCCCAGGGCCATCGCCAGGACACGTGCGACGTCAGCCGGAGCATACGCGGCGTTGAGCATCACGCCAAAATTGGGCTCAAGGTGCACCAGGTAATTGATGCCAATCCCGATCAGCACCCCCGCCGCGGCGCTCAAGATGCTCAGAGCAAACGCTTCGGCGAGGATCATGCGCAGCACCCGCCCCGCGCGCCAGCCAACCGCGCGCAGCACCCCGATCTCCTGGGTGCGTTCGTACACGCTCATCAGCATGACGTTCATAATCACGATTCCGCCCACCAGCATCATCAGCGCCATCAGGGCGCCGAAGATTGCGTCCATCGTGGCAAAGTCCTGCATGCGCTGCGCCAGGTCGGCAGTGCGGGCCACCATGAGTTGCGGGTACCGCTCTTCGAGCATCCTGGCGATCTCGGCAGCCCGCTCGGGATGGTGCAGGGTGATCCCCAGGAAAGAGACCTGCCGCGGCTTGCCGAAGAGCCGCTGCGCATCCTTCAGCGGCACGACTGCCCCGGCGTCTTCATAGGCCAGACCGGTCTCGAAGATGCCGACGATGGTGAACGACTGCCCCGAAACGCGCAACTGGTCTCCAACACCCTTCTCCAGGCTATTGGCCGCCATGCGCCCGAGGATCATCTCGCCCGGACGCTGGATGGTGCGGCCTTCGCTGACGCGGTAGTGGGCCAGGTAGTGCTCGCGCGGATCAACCCCGTAGACTAGAAAGAACGGCAACCCCGGCACGGCGCTGGTGCCGAAGATCAGCCGCGAGACGCTTTTGACTTCGGGATGGGCGCGCAGTTGCTCGGCGATCCGCTCGTCAATCGCCGAGAACATCGCGTCGGAGGCCCCGGCCTGTTCGGCGAGGAGATCGGCCTGCCCGGCGGCCAACAACCGGGTGATCGCCCGCCGCGATCCCTCGCTGATGCCGGCAAGGGCCACGATCAGCCCCACACCGACGCCCAGGCCGACCATGGTCATCATGCTGCGCGTGGGGCGCCGCAGCAGATTGCGCAGGGCCGGGCCGCGCATCACCGGGGCAAGCATGCGCGTGACCGGCCCCCAGCGCACCGACGCGCCGCTCTCGGCGCGCATCGCCTCCACCGGCGCCAGGCGCGCCGCCCGCCACGCCGGGTAGCCGCCGCCGACCAGGCCAAGCACACTGGCGATCACCAGGGCCTGGATGTAGCCGATCGGTTCCACCGCGCCGCTGAGGAAACCGCCCAGAGCCGCCGAACGCGACAGCAGGGCAATCGTCGCCACGCTCAACAGCAATCCCAACCCTCCGCCCACCAGCGCCAGCAGCAACGCTTCGCCGAGGATGAGCCGCATCACCCGCCGCCGCCGCCAGCCCATGGCCCGCAGCACCCCGATCTCGCGGGTGCGCTCAAAGACGCTCATGAGCTGGGCGTTCATCATCCCCAGGCCACCGACCAGAATGGCGAACAGCCCGATCACCCAGCCCATGGCGCGGTAGATGTCCAGCAGTTCGTCCTGCGCGGTCGCCTCACCTGAGGCGGTGACCGCCAGTGTTGGCCAGCGGCTCTCAATCGCCCGCCGCACCTCCTCCCGGTCGCGCGGATCGCGCAACTTGAGCTTGAAGTAGCTTACCTGGCGGCGCTTGTCGAAGGCCCGCTGCGCGTCGGCCAGGTGGATCACCGCCCCGTTGTCCTCGAAGCTCGACCCCGTCTCGTAGATGCCAACCACGTGGTAGCTGATGTCGTTGATGCGGAACTTGTCGCCAACGCGCTTTTTCAGGCTCTCGGCGCTCTTACGGCCCAGCATCACCTCGCGCTTCGCGCTGATGGGCCGCCCGGCGATGATCTGGTAGCGCCGCATCCCGAAGCTGCGCGGGTCCTCGCCGCTCACCAGGAAGTAGGGCGACTCGGGCAGTTGCAGGATGCCCACCACTGCCCCGCTGACCTCGGCAACCCCGCGCATAGCGGCGATCTCCGCGCCCACCTCTTCGTCAATCGCGCCGACGATGATCATCACCGCGTCCTTCTGGCTCACCAGCAGGTCGGCATCGGCGCTGCTGCCTACGGCGCCGAACCCATTGGCCATACCCTCGCCAAACGCCGAGAACACCACCACGGCCGCAACGCCAACGGCGACTCCGAGGATGGTCAGAGCGGTACGCACTTTCCGGCGCAGGAGGTTCTTGAAGCTGAGCATAATTACCTCAGGCAGGAGCGCAGGGAAACCAGGTTTCCGCACACCCCTTCAACCGAGCGAAGCCGGAAGGTTCCTGGGAGGGAAAAGCCTTCCCGGACCCTGACGCAGCAGGTGTCCCTGCCCGGCTCTTAATCACCCTCAATCGTCACCGTGGCGGTCATGTTCCAGCGCAGGCGCTCGTCCCACTGCTGCGGCTCCACGGTGACCGTGTAGATCACGTCGCCCTGGTAGGTCTTGCCCAGGGCCTGTATCTTCGTTACTATGCCAGGCAGGGTGAGATCGGGCAGGGCATCGAAGGTGAGCGTCACGCGATCGCCGACCCGCACGTTCACCACGTCAAGCTCGGTCAGATCGCCGGTCTCAACGCGCCAGCCGCTGAAATCGGCCAGGACAACGGCCGGCTCGCCCGGCGCGGGCTGTTCACCGACCTTCAGGTTAATCTGCACCACCGTGCCGCCGAAGGGCGCGGTGAGAGTCGCGCGTTCGAGGGTCAGCTCGGCCTGGCGCAGCGCAGCCTGAGCGGCGCGAACGCGGGCCTCGGCGGCGGCCAGTTCGGGGGTACGCGGCGGATTGGTGAGTTGCTCCAGGGCCGCGCGGGCCTGGGCCACGCCGGCTTCGGCGGCCTCGACTTCGCCGGTGCGACCGTCGCCGCTGAGGCGCGCCAGGGCCGCCTCGGCGGCGCTGACGCGGGCGCGGGCGGCCGCGATCTGGTCGGCGTCCGCTCCCGCCAGCACCTGCTCCAGGCGGGCGGCGGCCTCGCGCACCTGGGCCTCGGCGGCGGCCAGGCCGCTCCGTTCGGCCTCACGGGCGCGCTCCAGGTCCACCCCGGCCTGCGCCAGCGCAGCCTCACCATTCTCCACGGCGCGGCGGGCCGCGGCCTCGGCGTCACGGCGCGCCTGGGGCAACTCACCGGGTAGTTTCTCCAGCTCAACGTTCTCCCAGTAGAGGCGCGAATAGGCGTCCTGAGCGTCACGCAGGGCATTGGCGGCCTCGCTCAGGCGCGTCTCGGCGGCGAGTTTGGCGGCCGACAGAGTGGCGCGCTGGGCCTCCAGGTTGGCCCGGGCCTGCGCGAGAGCGGCGCGGGCCTGTTCGACCTCGGTGCTCCTCGCGCCGGCGAGCAGCCGCGCCAGCAGGGCGCGCGCCTGGGCCAGTTCATCGCGCGCGGCCCTGACATCGGCGGATGTTACCCGCCCGCGTGTCTGCCGGGCGAGGGCTTCGGCCCGGGCAAGTTGCGCCTCGGCCGCAGCAACCGCCTCCGGGTCAGCCGGCTCGCGCAACAGTTCGTACTGGGCACGGGCCTCGTCGAGCGCCGCGCGCGAGCGATCCACCGCCACTTCAAACTCGGCGCTGTCGAGCCGCGCCAGCGGCGCCCCGGCGTCTACCGTCTGCCCTTCCTCCACCAGGATCGCCTCGACCACGCCGGATGTGAGAAAGCGCAACTCGGCGCTGCGAACCGGCACGATCCGACCATCGGCCACGACCCGCGGCGCCACGATCTCGACCCTGGTTTCCGGGCTTGGGGTCGGCGAAAACGCCCCTGGCACGGCACAGCCGGTCAACAACAGCAGCGCCGTACCGGCCAGGCATCCAAACCGAACGACGGGTGGCAGCATCGCACACCTCCACGGTTTCCAGACTTTATAGCGTTTCTCGCAACGATTACCTGCAATGATGGCGGCACGAGCGCAGTGAGCCACACAGCTCAGGCAGGGCTTTGTCCAGGTCCTGGCTGAAGGCCCTCACCCCCTTCCCCCCGTCTTCTCAGGTAGAGAGTTTTTCGGGCGCAAAGGCGGTTTCTGCATACTCATTAGTCTGTAAACAACGTCTTTCGCTACACCCTCTCCCCCTCCCCAACCCTCCCCCGCCAGGGAGGGAGGCCGGCTCCTCCCCCTGTTGGGGAGAGGCCGGGAGGAGGGCGGAAATGCCACGAAACTTACTTCACAGGTTTGCCAAACCTGCGAGATGTGAGTGTATCATACTCCCAAACCCCGTGGCGGCTGTCATTCTTTGTGAGGATTCCATCTCCTGCCCCGCAACCAGGGCGCGTCGTTCCCGAGATAAGGCAACACAATGGGCAACCGAACGGTAAGAGATATCCACAGAGGCTTAACATTTCTTCTCGCCGAAACTCCCGGTGGGCTGTAGGATGAGAAAAGAGCTATCGAAGTGGACGAGCGAGCATTTAGGCAAGGCAGGACGCATCGCCGCCTTCGTGCCGGGCGGTGTGCTCCGCCAGAAAGGAGCGAGACCATGCAGGTCCGCGATCGGATGAGTGCCCACCCGGTTACCATTGAACCAGAGTCGAGCGCCTTGTCTGCGCTAGGCATTATGCAGTACCACCGACTGCGCCATCTTCCTGTCACCGATGCGAATGGCCGGCTGGTAGGCATCCTCGCCGAGCGTGATCTCCTGCTGGCAGCCTCACGCTACCTCCACGCGGGGATGGAGGTCTCTGAGGTGATGTCGCGTGATGTATTTAAGGTGAAACCAGAGACGCCGATTGAGGAAGCGGCGTTGCTGATGGCCAATCATAGCATCGGCAGCCTGCCCGTGGTGGATGACGAGGGGCTGATCGTCGGTATTATCACCGAGAGCGATATGTTCCGCGCCCTCGCCGAGGTGGTCTCACCCGGACGGACGGTCGAGCAACAGTAACGCCCGCGGCGTGGAACGGTGCGGGAAGCCCAGACCTGTCAGGTGCTGCAACGTGGCGTGCCGGCGATCAGACGCTCACCGCCGTTGCCGCACCGGGCAGGTTTTTCGATTGGGCTCCGGCCCCAACCAGAGCACGGCGAGATGCGGCATGGCCCGTCTCGCCGTGTTATAATGCACGACGAAACGTCTGTGCGAGGAGTTGATGGACGAGACCGAGCGCCTGCTCAGCCCCAAACGCGCGGGTGACGACCCCCAGGTCGAGAAGAGCCTGCGCCCGCGCAGCCTGGCCGAGTTCATCGGCCAGGAGAAGGTGGTGGAACAACTGCGTATTGCCATCACTGCGGCAAAGGACCGCGCCGAACCTCTCGACCATACCCTCTTCTACGGCCCGCCTGGCCTGGGGAAGACCTCGCTGGCCAATGTGATCGCCAACGAGATGGGCGTGGCCATCAAGGTCACCAGCGGCCCGGCCATCGAACGCGCCGGCGATCTGGCCGCTATTCTCACCAACCTGCAGAAGAACGATATCCTCTTCATCGACGAGGTGCATCGCCTCAACCGCGCCGTGGAAGAAGTGCTCTACCCGGCGATGGAGGATTTCGCCCTCGACCTGATCGTGGGCAAGGGGCCCGGCGCGCGCAATCTGCGCCTGAAACTGCCGCGCTTTACAGTCGTCGGTGCGACCACCCGCCTGGCCCTGCTCACCTCGCCCCTGCGTGACCGCTTCGTGGCGCCCCACCGGATGGAGTTCTACTCCGACGAAGCCATGGGCGAGATTGTGACCCGCTCGGCGCGCATCCTCGGAGTGCCGATCAGCCCCGAGGCCGCCTTCGAACTGGGGCGGCGCGCCCGCGGCACGCCGCGCATCGCCAACCGCTTGCTGCGACGCGTGCGCGACTATGCCCAGGTCGTGGCCGAAGGGGTGATCGATCTGCCGGTGGCCCGCGCCGCCTTGAGCCAGCTCGAAGTGGATGAACTTGGCCTCGACGAAAACGACCGCCGCCTGCTGCGGGCAATCATTGATCTGTTCAACGGTGGCCCGGTCGGGCTTTCGACCCTCGCCGCCGCCCTGGCAGAAGAGGTGGACGCCATCGAAGACGTCTACGAACCTTTTCTGCTGCAACTGGGCTTCCTGCAACGCACCCCCCGCGGGCGCATCGCCACGCGCCGGGCCTACGTCCACCTCGGCGTACCCTGCATCGAACGCCAGCCACCCCCCGACGCCGATGAGACGATCCAGGGCCGTCTGTGGTGAGCGGTAGCATCCGGGAGGGCTGTGCCCTGCCGGGTGCGGTAGCACGGGAGGGTGCGAGAGGGATGCGCCCTCACAGTTGTTACGGTGAAGAGGAGAACCGGGTTTTTCCCTACCCCCGGGAGGTCTGGGAGGGCTGCGCTCTCCCAAAAGAATGCAATCCTACCCCCGCAACGCCGCTGCAATGCCCGCCTGCAAACTGCTCTGGGTCTGGATGCCGCTCAAGTCAACGCCGAGATGCACCAGGGTCTGAGCAATCTGGGGTTGGATGCCGGTGAGCATCACCCGTGCGCCCAGCAGTTTTACCGCCTGTGCCGCCCGGATCAACGCCTGGGCCACCTGACTGTCCACCACCGGCACACCGGTAATGTCCAGAATGACCAGCCGGGCCTGCCGCTGCGCCACTCCATCGAGCAGGGTCTCCATCACCAACTGCGCGCGGCCGCTATCAATAGTGCCAATGAGGGGCATGATGACTACCTCATCGGTGATAGGAATCAGAGGTGTGGACAACTCCCGCAGGACCTTGCGCTGGGCCGCCAGCACCTTCTCTTCCGTCTCGCGACGGTAGAGCGCGGCGCCAAACATTACCGCTGCGCTGCGCAGCGCCTCCACCTCAACCGCGTCCCAGCTATGGGCCACGTTGCAGTGGTCAAAGCCCATAAAGCCCCACCACACTGGCCCGACAAAAATGGGTACCACAACTAATGCCAGGATCTCCTGCGCTACCAGCAACTCCTGCTCAACGGTCGGAAAATCAGCCACCTTGCCGTAGACGACCTGATTCTGCTTCAGCAGGCGCTCCCAGCGTTCATAGCCGGCCTCAGTTAAAGGCACATTCTGTAACTCAGGGTTGTCGATCTGCGGCGCGATCCCTGGCGCCACCCACTCCGCCACCTGGCTGATCAAGGCAGGGGCGCTCTCCGCCGCGACGTTCATAAAGATATAAGCACGACTGACCTGGACCGCCTCGCCCAGCACGGCGAGCATCTGCGACATCTGCGCCCGCGGATCGAGGTGGAGCGACAACAACCGCGCTACCTCAGCGAGCGCGGCCAGTATCCTGTCACGTCGCCCCAGCAAGCGCTTGAGGCGGGCGACCTCTGCTTCCGATTCTGCGACCACGAGGGGGACTCCTATGTGTCAGATTGACATGAAGATGGGGGGTCCGGGAGGGTCGCGGCCTCCCGGGAGGAACATCCCTGCTCATCTCATCTTACAACACAGGCATTGCCAGAAACGAAAAGCAAGGCCGAATTCAGAGGGGGGCCAGCGTGGTACTTCTTCGAACATACCACAGCGGATGCGGAGGGTGCAGAAGATAGGCTTTTGAAACCCTCTGCACCCTCCGCATCCGCTGCGGTGAGCGGGTTTGTAGCAGGAGGCGCCGAGATCAGACGTCTCTGGCGCTCTCGTCATGACGTTGCTCGGCGTCGAGGATAATCGTGCCCGGCGCCGGCAAGACACCGGGGCGTACCTCACGGCGCCGGCGCACCAGGGCGCCGCTGCTCTGCGGGCGCACGGCTGAAGCGAAGCCAAAAGCCGCACGCTCCCTGCGGGCGCTGATCGGCGTGAAGGGATGCTCTACCTCAACCCGGTCGAGGATCTCCTTGACGTCAATGTCGGTCAACTCGTTGCGCAGGATGAGCGCCTCGGCAATCGCGATGACCGCCTCGGGGTTGTTCTCCAGGAGGCTTTTGACCTGGCGGTACTGCTCCTGCAGAATAGCCTCGATGCGCGGCTTGATGTCCGGCGCGTTGAGGCCCTGCATGCCGAAGGTCAGGTAGGAGAAAAAGCTCTCGTCCATGCCATAGGCCCCGACCATCATCGCCGCAAGGCCGGTGGCGCCCTGCAGATCGCTGGTCACCCCGCTCATCTGGATGCCCAGGAAAAGTTCCTCGGCGGCGCGGCTGGCCAGGCTGATCTTGATCCGATCAAGCAACTCATCCTTGGTCCGGGTGTGGATCTCTTCCTCCGGCTTCCAGGCGGCAAACCCGAGAGCGTTGCCGTGGCGCACGATAGTGACCTTGGTGAGACGCTCCTTCTTGAGCAGCTTGACCATCGCGTAGGCGTGCCCGGCTTCGTGGTAGGCGATGCGCCGGCGCTCCTCGTAAGACATGCTGCGGATGGGCTGGCGCAGGCCCCACTCATGGGTCTCGCGGGCGCGGGTGAAGTCCCAGTAGTTGATGGCGGCGCGGCCGTCGAAGTGGGCGTGGATGGTGGCCTCATTGATACAGTACTTGATTGCTACCGGCGTATAGCCGATCGTGTCGGAGACCATGCGGTCGATCGGCATCGGCTCGTGCTTAACCTTGCTAAGGTAGTACTCAATCACCTCGCGCCGGCCATCGGCATCGGGCGGCTCAACGGCGATCTTGCGGTCGAAGCGCCCGGGGCGAAGCAAGGCGGCATCGAGCGTCTCGGCCAGGTTGGTGGCTCCCATCGTCAGCACGGGGGGCATATCGGGCTTCCCGCTGCGAAGGCGGAGGGTGCGCAACAGCTTGCCCCACCAGCTATCCTGTGGCGGCGGGTCCATCTGCAGCAGCAACTCATTGAGAATGCCGTTGCCGCCGCCCATCATGCCACCGAGGCCCATTACCACCTTGTGCGCCCCGCCGGAGGCATTGCCGTCCATCCCGGCGGCGCCAGTGCCCATCAGGCTGCTCGAACGGGCGGCGCCGATGGCGTCGATTTCATCAATAAAGATGATGCAGGCGCCATACTCGCGGGCGAAGCGGCGGGCCTTACGGTACAGGTTCATCACCTTGATATTGCCCATGCCCATCCAGGCCGACTGCAACGATGGGGCGCTGAGGTAGCCAAAGGGCACCCCGGCCTCGGTGGAAATGGCCTGCGCCAGGTAGCTCTTGCCGGTGCCGGGCGGCCCGATCAGCAGAATGCCGCGGGTCACTTCGCCACCCATCTTCTTGAACTCCTTGGCGCCCTTGAGCAAGGTCACCACCCGTCGCGCCGCTTCCAGCACCTCGGGGTTGCCACGGTAATCCTTGAAACTGATGCCCGTCTCACCCGGCTTCACCCAGTAGATGCGGGTGCGGGCCATGAAGTAGTACATCAGGAAGAACTGGAAGCCGATGAAAAAGAAGAGGTAGACGGCGACGGGAATGAACTGCAGGATCATCGGGCCAAGGTTGCCCGACAGAACAGTCTCAAACACCGGGGGCAGCAAGTTCGTCGCCAGCCAGATCCCGATCGCGATGAAGATCAGCGTGCGCACGAAGCGGAAGAGCTTCCACTGCCAGCGGTGGAAGAGTTTATCCAGCTTCTTGTCGAGTTCGCGATCCAGATCATCGCGGTACTGTGCATCGTTGGGGCGGTAGGGCTCAATGGCCATGCGTCTACTCCACTTCCAGACGCGCGCCGTCACCCCGCTCCGCATCGCGGAGCGCCAGCGCGCTTACTCGATGGCGACAATCTTGCCGTCTCGGTCCACGGTGAAGACAAATGAGATTGAGCGTGTGCGGGCGCTCCGGGGAACTGATACCTCTACCACGTAGAAATACATCGCCTGGGCATCGGGGAGTTTGACGCCGCCGATGTACTCAAATTTGCGGTAACGCTGGCCGTTGCGACGTTCTTGCTCCATCTGTTCGGCCAGCGCCTCGCGCGTAAAGTCGCGGGACTGTAGCGACTCCTGGAAACTGGCGCTGAAGGAGTTCCACATCAGATCGGCATCGTAGGTCTGCTGGCCGCGCAGGAAATCCACCACGGCGGGGGCTGGCTGGAGCCACGCCGCGCGGATGTCCGCCGGCTGCTCGCGGGCGAGCCGTGGCAGAATCAGCAGCAGGCTGAGGAAGCCGATCACACCCATAAGCAAGGTGGTAAGGATGATCCACCCCAGATTGGGGCGGGCCACCAGCCAGAGTTGCTCAGCGTACCAGAAGGCGCGATGGAAGAGCAGCCGCACGAGTCGCGCGGCCACGCCGGGGGCCGAGGGCGCGGGGGCAGTGGCATAAACCCGCGGCGGCGCCGCGCCGTAGGACGGCCCGGCGGGCGAGGGCGGCACCGCAACTGGTTGCTGCTCGCGAGGCTCTTCCATGGGCGTTTCCCTTTTCGCGCGGCGCTGACAACGAGACGAAAACATCGTCGTAAGAGAAGCGCCTTCCCAGGCCTCTCTGGTGCAACGGTGCGGATTTCGCGCGTTATGGGATCAGGTGAGCAGTTTGACGATCTCTGGCGTAGCCTGGCACTACGCAGAAGCACGGTCGTTATGGTGAAGTATACTTCAGCCATCTGTGAGAATCAAGGAACGTTAATGAGAATATGATGAGTCGCCCGCCTGATTACTAACGAGCCTCCGTATCCTCGGTATTGCGCGAGCCTGCGGCCCCGCGCTTTCACTTTCCTCGGAAAGGATCTTTCGACCCTGGCCTTCCCTGTACGAGGAACAGCAGGCCACACCCTGTGCGATGCGCCGATTCGGCCCGCCACGGGCGGAACCCGGTTTGCGGGGAGGCTGCGCCTCCCCGCGCACCTCCAAACGACAACTCAGGCGTGAACAATGTCTAAGGCTCTATTCGATGCGATAGCTCTGGGCGTGCTGGCACTGTTTGCGCTGCTGGCCTGGAGCGCCGAGAGTGGCGCCCACGGGGCGCCGCTCGACCCGGTCTGGACAGCGGTGCAGCAACGGGGCACGTTGCGCGTGGCGACCGATGTGGGCTTCTGGCCCTTTGCCTTCGAACGGAAAGGGGAACTGATCGGCTACGATATTGACCTGGCCCGGGCCATCGCCACCGAGTTAGGGGCAAGGGTCGAGTTCGTGCCCACGGGCTTCGACGGGCTGTACGACACCCTGGTGAGCGGCCGGGCCGACATGATTGCCTCGGCCCTGCCCTATGCCCCCGAACAGGGCTTCCGCGCCCGCTTCTCACGCTTCTACTTCGACGCTGGTCAGGCGCTGGTCGCGCGCGCCGGCGCGCCCGTCGCCAGTGTGGCCGATCTGAGCGGTCGGGTGGTCGGGGTGGCCCTGGGATCTGACGCCAATGCCCTGGCCCGGCGCATGCTCCACGATGGGGCGAGCTTCACGCTCCACTCGGACTACGACGACCCCGCGGATGCCCTGGCTGACCTGCGGGCGGGCGAGCTCGACGCGGTCATCACCGACATGGTGACGGCGCTGGAGGCGACCCGGGGCCGTGACGAACTGCGTATTGCGGCGGCGCTGACCAGCGAACCCCTGGCCCTCGCCTTTCCGCGCGCGGCCTTCCAGCTCGAAGCCGAGGTCAACCGCATCCTCGACGCTCTGCGGCGCGATGGCTTCTTCACGCGGCTGAACGAGCGCTGGTTCGGAATGGGCGGCAGCGCCAGGGGAGGGACTGGGAGGGCTATGCCCTCCCAGAAATACTCTTCTTCATCCCGTGGTGGAGAAGCCTGGGGCCAGCCCCTCGCCCCGGGCTTTACAGAAACTTTACACAAATCTTAAACGGGCATGAAAAAGCTCTGGTAGTCTGGTGACACCGAGCAATCCATCGAATAACACGAAACACCGGTTCTGAGGGGTCTGTCGCGGAACGCGTCTACCTCTCTTGTCTCGACGTGTACCATGATCGTCACGGCGGGATACTTCGCCCCTGTTCGCCGAAACCGTATGGCTTCGGGAAACGGATGTGATTGCGCAGTGGATGGCGCCAGGAAGCGCCGACGTAGCGAGCAAGGAGGCCCTCAATGACCGACCTCACCAAGCTCCCCGCCGAGGAGCGCGCCAGGCTCTACTGGCGGGAGAACCTGCGCCTGATCACCACGCTGCTCATCATCTGGTTCGTGGTCTCGTATGTACCGGTGCTGTTCGTCAATCAGTTGAACAACATCGTGATCGCTGGCTTCCCGCTGGGTTACTACATGGGCTCACAGGGATCGCTGGTGGTCTTCGTGATCCAGATCTTCTACTACGCCTACGCGATGAACAAGCTGGATCAGAAGTACGGCCTGAGTGACCGCGACCGCTAGCGCCGCGCCGTCCATCAGAAGCGTCGCCGTTCCAGCGCAACCGGTATCGCGCTCAGTTGCATTTGTGCGCCCCGTGGTTGAACGACGGAGTCACCGCCAGAGCCGGCCAGCCGCGGCTCGCCCTCCACGGGCTATCCGCTGACGAGTGGTGTTACAAGTGTCAGGAGTGTGACCATGGCTGTCTCTTCTTCGAGCGCCCAGAGCGTCTTCCGCAACAAGATGGCGCGGTACTATGGGCTCTTTACCATCGGCTTTCTCGTCGTGTCGGCCATTATGCTGCTGCTGGAGGTCTTCGCCGGCCTGCCGTCGCGGATCATCGGCTGGATCTTCCTGCTGCTGACCATGGCACTGTATGCCACCATCGGCATCATCTCGCGCACCAAGCTGCTCGACGAGTACTACGTCGCCGGGCGCAACGTGCCGGCCGTTTTCAACGGCATGGCCACCGGCGCCGACTGGATGAGCGCCGCCTCGTTCATCTCGATGGCCGGTACGCTCTTCCTCATCGGGTACGATGGCCTGGCCTATATTATGGGCTGGACCGGCGGCTACGTGCTGCTGGCCCTGCTCTTCGCGCCCTACCTGCGCAAGTTCGGCCAGTACACCATCCCCGACTTCGTGGGCGCCCGCTTCGGCGGTAACACGGCCCGCGTCGTCGCCGCCATCTGCGCCATTGTCGTGAGCCTTACCTATGTGACGGCCCAGGTCGTGGGCGTGGGCCTGATTATGCAGCGCTTCGTCGGCGTGGACTTCCGCCTGGGCGTGGTGCTTGGCCTGTCCGGCGTGCTGGTCTGCTCGTTCCTCGGCGGAATGAAAGCGGTAACCTGGACCCAGGTGGCTCAGTACATTATTCTGATTACCGCTTACATGATCCCGGTGACGTTCCTCTCCCTCAAACTCACCGGTTTCCCCATTCCGCAGTTGAGCTACGGGCAGGCGCTGCAGAATATCATGCGCCTGGAGCAGGAGCAGGGCCTGTCCAAGACCACCGAGTCGCCGGTGGTGCCAGGCAAGTTCGTCACCAGCGGGTACGTTCCGCCCTTCAACGAAGGGATGAACAACGCCTCGGCGCGCGCCGCCGTGACTCAGATCAACACCCAGTTCGGCGCCTCGCTGACCCCGCCCGAGCCGATCACCATCCCTGACGCCAAGCGGCCTGAACTTGGCGACTGGCGTGGTACGCCCTGGAACTTCCTGGCCCTCATGGCCTGTCTTATGCTCGGTACGGCCGGTCTCCCCCACATCCTCATTCGCTTCTATACCGTGCCCTCGGTGCGGGAGAGCCGCATGAGCGTGGGCTGGTCGCTGTTCTTCATCTTCCTGCTCTACTTCACCGCCCCGGCCTACGCCGCCTTCTCACGCTGGAATATTCTCGAGAATGTGGTTGGTAAGCCGGTTGGCGATCTACCCGCCTGGACGGAAACCTGGGGCCGCAACGGGTTGATCGCCATCCGTGATTTCGCCAGCATCGACGGTGTCGAAATCGGTAAGCAGCCTTCCTGGGTGAAGAACCTGGAGAAGTCCAAGGCGGTCGTCATCGAGGATCTGAACGGCAATGGCAAGATCGACCTCGGCCCCTTCGAGAAGATCGATGACAAGACCGGCCGCGCAGGCGAGATCTCCGGCACGGCAGTGACCGAGAAATCGGTCGACGGGATCGTCCAGTATGGCGAGATCGGTACGCCGACTGCCGGCACGATCGACGGCGACCTGGTGGTGCTCTCCGCGCCCGACATTGCCGGCCTGCCCTTCACCATCGGCGCGCTGGTGGCCGCTGGCGGTCTGGCCGCGGCTCTCTCCACTGCCGACGGGTTGCTGGTGGTGATCGCCTCGGCGGTGGCCCACGACATCTACTTCCGCACCATCAACCCTAAAGCCAGCCTGCAAACCCGCATCATGCTCGGCAAGGGGATGATCGTGGTGGCCGCGGTGATCGCTGCGCTGCTGGCTCTCCCGCGTCTGGCGCTTATCGCCCAGATGGTGGCCTGGGCCTTCTCGATGGCCGCGGCAACCTTCTTCCCCATTGTGCTGCTGGGCATCTTCTGGCGGCGCGCCAATGGTCCCGGCGCCATCGCGGGCATGATCGGCGGCCTGGTCGTCACCATCTTCTACATGGCGATGAACTATGTGAACCCGGCCTTTAACGTGCTCGGCATCACCCACCTGGCGTCTGGCATCTTCGGTCTGCCGGTGGCGATCATCCTCTGCATCGTGTTCAGCCTGATAACCAAGGCCCCGCCGAAGGAGATCCAGGATCTGGTGGATAATCTCCGCAATCCGATCACCGACGACGAGATGATGGCGAAGTACGGGAGCCGCGGTTCGGCACAGGCCCATTGATCGGCCCGGGACGGTGGGGAGCTGCTGGAAGGGGTTTCTTCCCCTCCCAGCAACTCCAGTCTGGAGGGGTGCGGGGAGGCATAGCCTCCCCGCGCTTTTGTTCCGCCCGTGGCGGGTACACCCCCGGCGAAGCCAGAGTGAGTCTGCCACTGCGGGCGGAACACTTCGTACCGCGGAGGGAGGGCTACGCTCTCCGCACTTCCCCCGGACAGGCACGCACAGGGCCGCATGGCGCAATCCCTACTCCCACTCACGGAGTTGCCAGGCCCAGTAGCGTCCGGCCCGCAGCAGGCGCTCCTGGTGGCGCTCCAGCACCACGTAGGCCAGCACCATCAGCAGGCCCACGATCCCCAGGATGACCCACTGGTTCGCCAGGCGCACCGTGTCAACGGTCATCCACAGTACCCCCGCCACGAAGAAGGCGATCCCTCCCACGAAAGGTACACGCAGCCGCGAGAGGGCGCCGTAGGTCGCCATGAGGAGCGACTCGCCGAAGAGGAGCAATGAGTAGAACAGGCCGCCCTCGGGTAGCAGGGCCTGCGCCGCAGTGACGCCGAGCATCAGCATCACCGCCGCAGCTTCGATCAGTTGCGATACGCGCCGCTGGCCCTGGAAGCGGCGCAGTCCGCCCGACAGGACCAGCAGGTACAACCCCGCCGGGATGACGTACCACTGCAACTCGCGCACGCCCCAGCCGGCAAGCTGGCTGAGCGCCGCGCCGACGAAGGCCCCGCCCGCCCCGTAGGCGTAGCTGGCCCGTCGCTCGCGCACGGCCAGGGTGGCCAGCAGCAGCCCCAGGCTCGCCAGGGCGAAGGTCAGCGGGGCGAGTTGCCCGCCCAGAGCGGCGCCAGACGCGAGCAGCACTGCTGCGCCGAAGGCGCCAACGCCAGTGACGCGCCGCCACAGCTCCAGGCCGAAGTGGACCGCCAGCCAGCCCAGCAGGCTGAGACCCACCAGCTCGAGCACCAGCCAGGCCGCGGCCCAGGCGCCCTCGAGCCCCGCTGCGGTGTGCGCCAGCCAGGCCCCCGGAACCGCCAGCGCCAGACCGGCCCAGGCCGCCGCCTCGCGCCGCTCGATCTGCGCCAGCACGGCGAGCAGCGCCGCCAGCGCCAGCGCGACGCCGGCCAGCGCCCCGTCACTCGCAATGGCAAGAGCCAGGGCCCCGGCCCCGCCAGGGACGGTACTCCCGTAGCCCCACGGCCTCGCGGCGTTCCAGGGGGCCGGCGCGCGACGCAACCCGGCGCTTGCCAGCGCCTGGAGCCACACCAGCCCCGCCAGCAAGAAGCCAGCCTGCTCCGGCGGGTTGCGGGGCAACTGCCAGGCGAAGGCGTGGAGCGCCGCCAGGTCGGCTGCGACAAAGGCCAGGGCCAGGAGCCAGGGTTGCCGGTAGCGCCAGAGCGCCAGGGCATAGAGACCGGCCATGCTCCCCCAGGTGAGCGCGAGGCGGGCCGGGTCGCCCAGGGCCAGCAGCGGCGCGAGGGGCAGCAGGAAAAAGGCCACCCACTCGTAGGGCAAAGCATAGGCCCGGTCAACGCGGCGCAGGGTCTGGCCGATCAACGCCAGACCCAGGGCCAGAGAGCAGATCACCAGGGCCAGGTCGCCGAGTTGGGGCCGCCAGGCGCTAAAGAAGCCCTGGCCAGCGGCGACGAGCACACCGGTGGCCAGGAGCGGAGCCACACCGTAGCCCAGCAGCGGTTGGCGCCAGCGGTAACTGTGCAACGCCGCCAGCCCCGCCAGGCTCAGGAAAGTGAGCGCAGCGAGGGGATGCCTGTCGAAGGACTGGGACACGGCCAGCACGGCGGCGAACGCGCCGGCAAGGACGCCCCAGACAATCGCCGGCCAGGTCCAGTAGCGCAAGGCCGTGGCGCGCAGCCGTTCGCCGCCGAGGGTGTAGGCGGCACTGAGGGCCAGGGCGGTGAGCGTCGCGGCGCGGCGCCAGGCCGTGCCCGGAACGAAACGGTCCAGTGCGAACCAGGCGGCAAGGAGAGCAGCGCCTAAACTAAGGACGGCCCAGGGCCGGCCCCGCCGCAGGGCGGCCTGCCCGCCGAAGATCAGCGCCAGCAGCAGCGCCGCCGGAAGTTGCGTCGCGGCGTTTTCGAGGGCCAGGCCGCCGGCAACCAGCGCGATGAAGATCCCCAGCGTCTGGAGGGCGGAATCGTAGGCGGGACGGAGCGCGCCGGGCCACCAGCGGGCGCTGGCGAAGGCCACCGCCGCCAGCGGCAGGAGGATCAGGCCAATCTGCCCGTATTCCAGAGGCGTAAGGGTGAGCAACGCGCCCAGCCAGCCGGTAAGCGCGGCGCCCCCGCCGGCAAGCGCCCCGGCGGCCAGACCGCCGCGGCTAGAACCGAGCCAGGCCAGGCGCCCCCGTTCGACCAGCACGACGCCACTGAGACCCAGGGCCGCCAGCGGGCCCAGGGCGAAGCGTGCCACGTTCAGATCCAGGCCCGCCGGGAGCAGGGCCAGGGCGCCAATGAGCAGCGCACCGAGGGCCAGCGGCGCAGCAGCGGGGCGCAGCCGCCGTTCGAGGGCCGCGCTCAGCCACAGGTAGGCCAGGGCCAGGAGGGCCAGGGCGAGGGCCTGCACACGCAGAAGCAAATTGAACTCGGCAAGGATCACCACCAGCGCCAGGGGCGGCGGGGCGACGGCGGCCCAGAACCACCAGACGCGCCCGTCCACCCGGTAGCGCAGGACGCAGAACAGGGCGGTGGCCAGGAGAGTGACGCCCAGGGCGAGGCCGTCGCTCAAGCCGGCCAGATAGAGGGTGCAAGCGCCCAGGGCCAGCAAGGGCACCCCGACCAGGCTGACACGGGCAACGCCCATGGCCGGCCCCGTGGCGCCGGCTGACCGCAGGCGGATGGTAAGGGGGATCAGGGCCGTCAGGAAGATCGTGGCAACGGCACTTTTCCATCCCTGATCCAGGGCCTCGGGAGCGGCGAAGATCAGGCTGAGGGCGGCAGCCACCGCCGCGCCGGCGTAGAAAGCCCGCCGCGTGCGCCAGGCGGCGAGCAGGTAGAGCCCCAGACTGACGACCGAGGCCAGTTGCCAGGCAGGGCGCGGGGCCAGATCGAAGAGACCGGGACGGGCGAGGGCGAAACCGACCACCGGGACGAGCAGGGCGGCTACGGCCTGCAGGTTGGCCCCGGCGGCGCCCAGGGCGGGCTGGCGCGCCATCCACGTCCCGAGCCTCCAGAGGGCGACGGTGGTGCCGGCGAGGATGGCGAACTGCACCAGCGGGGAAAAGCTGGCCCAGTTGAAGATCACCAGGGTCAGGCTGGATACGACCAGTAAGAACGCCCCCAGGTAGAGCAGGGCGCGGCGAGTGCCCAGAGCGAACAGCGCGGCGCCCCAGGAACGGCCACTCACCCGCGGGGGCGGCTCGGCAGCGACGGTGGCGGGCGCCGGCGCGCCGGGGGCGGGCGTTGGCGCGACGGGCGCGCGCGGCGCGGCCGTGTCACCGGGGGGCGCGGCGGGCGCGGGGGCGGGCGGCGCCGCGGCGGGCGGCGCCGCGGCAGGCAACGTGCCGAACCCGGCGGCGGCGTAGTCGGCGGCGATAAGGCCGCGAATGGTGGCCCCCACCACCGGTGAGAGACGCTCCTCGGCCACCCAGCGTTGCACCAGAGCGTCAAACTCAACGAATCGCTCCGGCGTGGTGCGCCTGGCCGGGGAGGTCACATGCGGATTGACGGTGCGCGGTCGCGCAGGGCGGCGCGCCAGCCAGACGATGAGGACCAGAAGCAGCATTGCCGGCAGGGCGGTACACAGAAGCATGGCCAGCAGATCGGTCATGGGCTCTCCTCTCCTGGGTAGAGGTCTCGACACGCAAACAACGCATCGCTTACACTCTCTCCACAACCCTCCAGAGTGGTGATGTGGAGGTATGGAGGAGTCGATCCTCCACGTTGGAATGGTCAATGTGGAGGTATGGAGGAGTCGATCCTTCACGCTGGAATGGTCAATACCGAATTACGGACACAACCCTTACGGATGATGAACGATGGCGCGGAGCGTTCCGGCAACGGAGCGCTGCACGCCCGTGATTGCAGCTACTGCGTAGTGTACCATACGAAGCTATACGTTAGCGTAACCAGCAGGTAAACATTCTGTCACCGGCGTGTCACAGGTATCCGAGATTCCGCGTGGGCGCGACCCTGAGTAGTTTGTGAACCAGGTGGTGCGTCCGGCAAGCTTTCAAATTCAGATTGCAGATTTTGGATTGCAGATTGTCGCGCAAGGCGTCCAGGCGCGCTTTGACGCCACGCTCCTTGCGGAGGGTTGAAGTGAAATTGGTATAACTTGTCGGATGCACCAGGGGGCGGCTTCGCCACAGGAACATCCCGACAGGAGATTCTTCACTGCAGAGAGGGGAATCATGCAAGGAAAGAAAGGTAAGGCGACCCTCCACAGCGAACCACTGGTTCGCTAGCCTATGAGCAGTGGGAGAGGGGCGTGGGGAAAGCAGGTTTCCCCAGATGCTTCACAAACAGATCGTTTTAGTCTCGAAGAGGTAACAGCAATGGAAGCAATGAACCACCGCACGTCGCAGATGACTGGCGGCAAGGAAGGAGCGAAGCACCGAGGTCTGTTCGGCGAAGTCTCGGAGACCACGGCCCTGGTGCTGGCAGCCGTGATCACCCTGCTCACCTGCGGGGCCATCGCATACGCGATCAACGCGCTATTCACGGCGCTGGGGTAAAGAGAGGGTATTCAGGGGAAGGTTCGAGAGGACGCAGCCCTCCCAGGAATACTCTTCTTCACACTCTTCATCGCGGCGCCGCCGCGAACCGACGAGGGAACGCAACAGCCCGGCGGGTCTTCAGAACCTGCCGGGCCGTTGTATTTCGATGACCTCGCCGGCGACAACATAGGCGCGTTCATCGGCGGCGGGGGATACCGTAGCAAAGCCGGTGAAGCTGCCGAAGGCGGGCAGGATGGTCCGGGCAGGGCTGACGAGGAAGCAGGGCAACCGTTCGCGTTGCCGACCCGGCCCGGTCAGAACGACGGCGGGATGGAGGTGTCCGGCCAGGACGTAGGTGGGGGCGGGGGTGTCAGGATAGTGGCAGAGGGCGAAGGGGCCGAGAACGAAGGGCGCGTTGACACAGGTGATGCCCCAGGCCGCGGGCGGGTCGCCGGCGCGCGCGTCGTGGTTGCCGCGCACGAGCAACACCTCGAGATGGGGATGGGCGGCGCGCCAGGCGGCGATGGCGGCGAGCACGGCGGGCACGCGTCCGGCGCGGGCGTGGAGGAAGTCGCCCAGCAGCGCCAGGCGGGTGGCGCCGGTGCACTCCAGGGCGCCGGTAAGCCGGGCCAGGTCGGCGGCGGCGCTCTCGGGAACGGCAATGGCCGCGGCGCGAAAACTGGCGGCCTTGCCGAAGTGAGTATCGGCGACAAACAGGGTACGCTCGCGCGGCCAGAACAGCGCCCGTTCGGGGAGCAGGTCCACCGGTTCACCGCTGAGGGTGACGTGCAGTTTGTTCATTCTGTCGTGGTTGGGATGCGGGGAAACGGGGTTTCCCCATCCCCCTGCCCAATGGGAAGGGCCTGGCCCTCCCAGCAAAACCCTTTCCACCATCGCGTCGTTAGCGGGATGGGGGGAAAGCGGGTTGCCCACCTCCCTGCCCGATGGACGAGGCCACATTGTACCACGGTTCAATGGGAAGGCCGGGAGCGCAAGGCCACGCCCCGCCAGTGCAGCCATCCCAACAATTATTTGTGACCGTCGCCACAAAGAGCCTGGTTCCAGGCATGGTACAATACCTGGCAGTCAGCGGCGCGAGGCAGAGGCGCCGGGCGCGGCAAGCAGACACGCGGCAAGATTAAGGCAAGAAGTCACGCTATGAACATGCGGCAATTCCACGGGCCCAACGCCGGTTACCTGGTGGAGCTGTACGAGCGCTACACGGCCAACCCGGCCACGGTGGACGAGGCGACGCGAGCCTTTTTCAGCCAGTACGGCCCGCCGGACGCGGAACTGGCGACCTCAGGGCAGACGCAACTCGATGTGACGCGGATCGTCGGCGCGGCGCGGCTGATCCGCTACATTCGTGAACTGGGGCACCTGGCGGCGCGGATCGATCCCCTGGGCAGCCCCCCGCCCGGAGACCCGGGTCTGGAACTGGTGACCCACGGGGTTACGGTCGCTGACCTGGCGGCGCTCCCGGCGCACATTGTGCGCGGACCCCTCGCCACTCAGTCGGCCAATGCCGCCGAAGGAGTCGAAAAGCTGCGGCAGATTTACTCCGGCCCCATCGGCTATGAGACTGACCAGCTCCAGAACTACGAAGAGCGCGCCTGGATCCGCGACTGCGCCGAGAGCCGGCGCTTCTTCGGCGGCATGGATGCCGACCGGCAGCGCGAACTACTCGACCGCCTCACCGAGGTGGAGACCTTCGAGCGCTTCCTGCACAAGACCTTCCCCGGGCAGAAGCGTTTCTCGATCGAAGGCTGCGACATGCTGGTGCCGATGATTGACGCGATCATCCGCAACGCGGCAGTGGCCGGCACGCGGGAAGTGGTGATCGGCATGGCCCATCGCGGGCGGCTCAACGTGCTGGCCCATATTCTCGGCAAGCCATACCTCTCCATTCTGAGCGAGTTCCAGACCCCCGATTACTCCAAGGACACCTATCTGGGATGGACGGGCGATGTGAAGTACCACCTTGGGGCCCGCAAGGCCTATCGCGAGAGCGGCATCCAGGAGATGCCCATCACCCTGGCGCCCAACCCCAGCCACCTGGAGTTTGTTAACCCGGTCATTCTGGGGCGCACGCGGGCGGCGCAGGAGAAGCGCACGCGCCCCGGCTTCCCTTACGAAGACGAGAAAGAGGCTCTGGCGATCATTATCCACGGCGACGCGGCTTTCCCCGGCCAGGGCATCGTGGCCGAGACGCTAAACCTGTCGGGTCTGGCGGGGTACCGCGTGGGCGGAGCGATCCATATTATTCTGAATAATCAGATCGGCTTCACCACCGATGCGCGCGACTCGCGCTCGACGCTCTACGCCAGCGATCTGGCACGCGGCTTCGAGATGCCGGTGGCTCACGTTAATGCCGACCATGTCGAGGCCTGCATTGCAGTGGCGCGCATGGCCTGGGCCTATCGCGAGAAGTTTCAGAAGGATTTCGTGATTGACCTGGTGGGTTACCGGCGCTGGGGGCACAACGAGGGCGACGAGCCGGAGTTTACCCAGCCGCGCATGTACGAGAAGATCCGCAACCACCCGACGGTGCGGGCCCTGTGGGCCCAGGAACTGGAGCGCCGGGGCCTGATCACCCACGACGAGGCCGAGGCGCGGGTCGAGGCGGTAATGATGAAGCTGCAACACGCCTTCGACACCGTGCGCGAGCGGCAGCGCCTGGCGGCCACGGCGCCCCCGCAGCCACCGGCGCCGCCAGTGGTGAACCAGATGCGCAACAAGGTCTTCGCCAAGCCCATCTCGCGCCAGAAGCTGCTGGAACTGAACGAGGCGCTGCTCGAGCGGCCGGAGGACTTTATGGTGCATCCGAAGCTGGAGCGCATGCTCCAGCGCCGCCGCCAGAGCATCCACGACGAAGGGGGGATCGACTGGGCCCACGCCGAGATGCTCGCCTTTGCCGCCATTCTGGCCGATGGCACGCCGATCCGCATGTCCGGTCAGGATACCGAGCGAGGCACCTTTAGCCAGCGGCACCTGGTGCTACACGATGTGATGACCGGGGAGCGCTTCATTCCCCTGCACCACATCCCGCAGGCGCGGGCCGCCTTCGCAGTGTACAATAGCCCCCTCTCCGAGGCGGCGGTGCTGGGCTTCGAGTACGGGTACAGCACCCACGCGCCGGGCACCCTGGTGATCTGGGAAGCCCAGTTCGGCGATTTCGCCAACGGTGCGCAGGTGATCATTGATCAGTTCATTGTTTCCGGGCGCGCCAAGTGGGCAGTAGACCCGGCGCTGGTTCTGCTGCTGCCGCACGGCTACGAGGGACAAGGCCCGGAGCATTCCTCGGCGCGCCTGGAGCGGTTTCTGCAACTCTGCGCAACCGACAACATCCGCGTGGCAAACCCGACGACCGCGGCGCAGTACTTCCACCTCCTGCGCTACCAGGCGTCGGCCCTGACGGTGCATCCCCGGCCCCTGGTAGTGATGACCCCCAAGAGCCTGCTGCGCCACCCGCGCGCTGCATCCTCGTTGAGTGATCTGACCCAGACGCAGTTCCAACCGGTGCTGGATCTGGGCGCCGAGGCCCCCAATCCGGCCGAGGTGACGCGCCTCATCCTGTGTAGCGGCAAGGTGGCGATTGATTTGCTCTCCTCCGCCGAGTTCGAGCAGGCCCGGGGCAACATAGATGTGCTCCGGATCGAGATGCTCTACCCGTTTCCTGAGGAGCAACTCAAGGCGGCGCTGGGGCGCTACCCGCAGGTGCAGGAGGTGGTCTGGCTGCAGGAGGAGCCACAGAACATGGGCGCATGGAACTACATCGCGCCGAAACTGCGGGCGCTGCTGCCCGCCTCGCTCCCTCTGAGCTACGTTGGCCGCCCCGAGTCGGCCTCAACGGCGGAGGGCATTCATAGCGAACACGTCGTGGAGCAGCAGCGCATTCTGCGCGAAGCGGCGCGCGGCGCGCCGGTAGTGGCGACGTCCGCCGGAGGGGTCGGGGGGTAGCCGGGGAGCATGTCTGAGGCTGAGATGCCAATGCTGAACCGAGTCTGACTGCTGGTACTGCAACGACGCTTCGTCTCGATGAGGTTGCGGGGGCCTGGTCGCCCCCAACATCTCTCTTTCTGGTATGGCGCGCCGTACCAGAAAAGGGTTTCGGAGGGGCTGCGACCCTCCTATCCTCCCCTGACAGGCGAAGCGTCGTTGTAGGACCGGCGCCGGAGAGAAACAGGCCATGGCCTACGAAATTAAGGTCCCTTCACTGGGCGAGTCGATTGTCGAGGCGACAGTGGCCCGCTGGTTGAAACGGGTCGGCGAAACGGTTGTCGCGGGTGAACCGGTGGTTGAGCTTGAGACCGACAAGGTGAACCTGGAGGTGGCAGCGGATCACGCCGGGGTGGTGACAGCGATCCTGAAGGAAGAGGGCGCAACGGTTGGGATCGGCGAAGTTCTGGGCGCCATCGAGGCGGGCGCGGCGCCACGAGCGGAGGCTGTTGCCGCCAGGCCCCCGGTTACGGCCCCGGTTGAACCGGAGATGCGCGAGGCGGAGATGCCCGGCGGCAATGGCGCGACGGTGCTGGCAACGCCAACCGCGCAGCGCGTGGCCGCGGAGTACGCGGTGGATCTGCGGGAGGTGGCGGGCACCGGACCGGGCGGGCGGATCACCAAAGAGGACGTGCTGCGCAGCGTTCAGGGGCCAGCCAGGACGCCACCCGCGCCGGTGGCCGCCACTCCCGCTGCCGTAGCGCCAGCACCTGCACCCGCGCCGGCAGCCCGCCCCGTGGCGCCGGCACCCGCCTCCGGGCGCCACGAGGAGCGCCAGCGCCTCAGCCGGCGCCGTCTGACCATCGCCCGCCGGCTCGTCGAGGCCCAGCAGACTGCGGCGATGCTCACTACGTTCAACGAAGTAGATATGAGCGCGGTCATGGAACTCCGCAAGCGGCGCAAGGACGCCTTTAAGGAACGCCACGGGGTGAGCCTGGGCTTCATGTCCTTCTTCACCCGCGCTGTCGTCGGGGCGCTGAAAGCCTTTCCCATGGTCAACGCCGAGTTGCAGGGCGATGAAGTCGTGGTGAAGTACTACTACGACATCGGCGTGGCCGTGGGTGTCGAGGAAGGGCTGGTGGTGCCGGTCGTGCGCGACGCTGACCGCAAGAGCTTCGCCCAACTCGAGCAGGAGATCGCCGACCTGGCCCGCCGCGCCCGCGAGGGGACCCTGAGCCTCGCCGATCTGCAGGGCGGCACCTTTACCATCACCAACGGCGGCGTCTATGGCTCGCTGCTCTCCACGCCCATCCTGAACACGCCTCAGGTCGGCATTCTTGGCATGCACAAGATCGAAGAACGGCCCGTGGTGGTCAACGGGCAGATCGTCATTCGCCCGATGATGTACCTGGCCCTGAGTTACGACCATCGGCTGATTGACGGCAGCACTGCGGTACGTTTCCTGGTGCGGGTGAAGGAGTTGATCGAGGATCCAGAGGCGTTGCTGCTGGAGGGGTAGGCCCCCCAGCAGACAGGGGGTAGGGAAACCGGTTTCCCCACCCTCCCATAACCGGCCACATTCACGGCAGAACGACAGGACAGCAAAGAGTTATCCCGGGAGGGCATGGCCCTCCCAGAACCCCCCCATCGTTACCGGCCGTAGCGCCACTGGTAGTAGTGCAGACCAACGTTACCCATCTCGACGCGGAAGGCGGGCGGGTTAGCGGGGTTATAGGTCAGCACGCGGCGCTCGAAGACCTGGAAGAGGATAGGCGTCTCCTTGCCGCCGACCCTGGACTTGACCCAGTAAGCCCCGGTGACGGGCAGTCCGAAGACGAAGAGCGGATCGTAGACCCGTCCGATCACGTTACGCCCTCCCTCGGTGACCAGCCCCCGCTGATTCATAAAGTCAATAAAGACCTTCGCCACACCGTGGTTGTTGTCACCCAGCACCAGGATGGTGTTGGGGTCGTTGACGAAATCGTTGAAGCCGGTGATCGAACCATCGGGGTTGAGGAAGCCGGTTGCGGGCCGGCCCAGATCATTCGGGTTGACGGCGCCGGGGCTCTGGTAGACCGGCAGCAGATCGGCATAGGTTGGGAACTGCCCGGGGTCGCCAATGGCGCTGATGCGGGCGGGGCCGCGCTGCTCAAAGCGGTTATTGCCCAGTTGCATACGTCCGGTCATCATCTCGATCGGCAGCAGGCCATTGGTAACGTACCAGAGACTGTTGGGATTCGCGGTAGGATCATTGATCTCCATGCGGCTCTTATCGAAGTACTGCACGGTGCGCAAACCGTCAATGCCTTCGATATACGTTTCGCGCATGATTCCACTGATGGGCGCGGGGCCCCACGTCCAGGAACGATCGGTCAGGCCCTGAGCGACGGGATAATCCTGGCGAGTCCAGACACGCAGAAAGCTCTCGTTGCCGATTGCGGGCGCGGCCAGCGCCGGCTGCAGGGCCAGCAGGGCGGCGGTCAACATCGCGAACACGCTGGCAAGAACGGTCCGTTTCATCGCACACCTCCTGAGAGTTGATCTGGATGCGCGCCGGTGGCGCGCACCGACGGGCCAGACTGGTTCCGATGGGGTCGCGATCGCCGGAACCTGAGCGATATTGCGGCCATCTTCAGCATAGCACGGAGGGGCGTGGATGGCGATCACAGACGGGGCATGGCTGTCTGATGAACAGGCAACAGGGGCGTGAGATCGGTGATAGGCGGGGCCCAGGACATGGTTTCGCTGCGCGGCCTTCCAGGTTGCCGTTCGAGGGCGGTGTTCGAACGGTAAGGCAGAAGTAAGCCCCACACCCCTTCCCCTGGCGGGGGCGTGGAGAAACCGGGTTTCCCCACCTCGTCGAACCGGCCCAGGACATACCCCCCCATGGTATGAGGCAGGGGTAGTTTTCCCCACCCGATCGGGTACGCCCATCACAACCCATTCTGAGCGTTGTGATCTCAGATCGATTCTGGCATACTCTCGATAAGCATACGTTTCGCGTTAGCTGATCGCGCTGTGTTTGCGCCGGACCCCTTCCTGGGAGGGCGTCAGGGATGGGTTGCGCCGTTGGAAGAACCACGCTTCTCCTTCACGCTTTGGAGAAGCGCAGGGTGTGTAAATGCGCCCTGGTCCCGAGCGGTTCCGTCCAGGGCCGCGTAGCGACACGATATCAACACTACGGCTGAGGCACTGGCGGTCATTGGCCTCTCGCGAAGGCAGTGCGGCAGCGATGGAGTTGACCGCGTCACTCAAGGAGCTGCTGATCGAAACGGCGCGCAAGCTCAAGGGGCGCGATCGCCGGCGTTTTATGGCGCTCACCGTCAAGGAGCTTGGACCGGGTGGCCAGCGTCTGGCGGAACGCGAACTGGGCTGGAGCCGGGTGACCATCCGCAAGGGCCTGCGTGAGCTTGCGATGGGTGAAACAGATCTGAGCCTGCCCGCGACCCACGGACGGCACCGCGCCGAAGAGCATTTGCCGCGGCTCCTGGCTGACATCTGCACGCTGATTGAACAGCAGCGGCGCGTGGATCCCGACCCGCAGTGCAGCCACGACCCGCGCGTGGCCTGCCTGAGCGCGGCGGAAGTGCGCCGCCGCCTGATGAGCGACTTTGGCTACACTGATGATGAACTGCCAACCGTCCAGACCATTGCCGCCAAACTCAAGACCCTGGGCTACTTCCCCCGGCGCTCGCTGCACACGCAGGCGCCAAAGTCGTCCTCCCGCGGATCGAAAACCCAAAAAACAATCTATCCCAGCCGCGCATCCTCCGAGGGCATCGAAGGGTAAGACAGGGTATTCTAATCGCATTCCCCCTCTCACAATGGCAATATAATCGAACATTATACCGCAAAGGTGGGATAATTGTTTCTTTTAAACCCTATAGCTATTGACGCCTCGCGCGTAAAGTTGTCAACTCACAACTAAACACAATGGATAATGGTCTTGAAAAAGATTCTTACCCTGCTATATTTCGGCTCAACGACGGTGCGGACACCAACCTCCAATTGTGAAACGAATAACTCCGAAAAGGAAGACGCCCGAAGGGGTATAATATCAAACCCCGTTCGCTAGTGTGCAGCCTTTTCGCGTGGAGGGATAGGGCTTTCTGTCCAGATATCCCTTCCTGCACACAAACGTAGCGGATTTGATATAACTCCGGCAGGTATCGGACGTTTCGGGATCAGTGCGGCGAGGTCGCAGCAGCGGACTGGCATGGGTTTGTGTGCGCATCTGCGCGAGCGTTGAGGTATGACCTGCGGCGAGAAACGGTAGTGCAACGAAGGAGCAGAGGTTATGGAAGGTGAGCTGAAGGCATTCGTCGAGTCTCTGGAGCGCAACATGACCCCGGAAGACGTGATTACGCTCGAAGCCTGCATTGATTGCAAGCTGTGCGGTCATGCCTGCGCCTGGTACCTCGCAACCGGCGATGAGAAGCTCCACCCGACCTACAAAACCGAACTCATCCGCGATGTGTACCACTCGTACATGACCCTGGAGGGCCGGGTCGCCACGACGCTTGGGCTGCGTAAGGCGCCGACCCTCGAGGATGTCCGCGAACGGATGCAGGCATTCTGGCAGTGTACTGCCTGCGGCCGCTGTACCCTGACCTGCCCGCTCGGATTAAGCACCCGGCGCATCGTGCGCCTGGCGCGGGCGGCCTATACCGACGCGGGTCTCAGCCTTGTCAATCCTACCATCAAGTCCATCGTTGAAAACACCGACAATCTGCGGCACAGCTTTGGCCTGACCATTCCGCAGGTCATCGGGCGGGTTGGTCTGTTCCTCCAGAATGAGGGCATCGAGGTGCCCGTGGACGTGCACGGCGCCGATATGCTCTTCGTCTGCCCGGCTGCCGGCAACACCAAGATCCCTGACTACGGGATCAAGATGGTCAAGATCCTCAATGCCGCTGGCGTGAGCTACACTGTTTCACCGCGTGTTGTTGACACCGGCACCGAGATTGACCACATCGCCGTGCATCACAACCTGTCACGGGTGATGCTCGAAGAGTGGGAGGAAGAGGCCGATCGGCTGGGGGTCAAGCAGATCCTGCTGGTGGAATGCGGGTGCGATGCGCGCACCCTCTACGCCGAGGCTTCCGAGACCCTCGGACGGCCCTTCAAGTACCCGGTGGTCAGCGTGGACGCGCTGATGCTGGAGCTGATCAAGGATGGCCGCCTGCCGGTCGAACCGTTGAACACCCGGATCACCCTGCACGACCCCTGTTACGCCACCCGTCTCTCCGGTCTGGGCGAGATCTTCCGCGAGATCCTGAGCTACGTCACCACCGACTTCGTGGAGATGACGCCCAACCGCGAGTACAACTACTGCTGCAACGGCGGCGCGGGCGGTATGCGCCTGCCTGAGAACACGGAGCTGCGGCGCAAGATCTCGGTGTTGAAGGCCAACCAGATCCAGCTTACGGGTGCGGAGCTTGTGACAACGCCCTGCGTGGTCTGCTCGCTGTCGCTGGAGGACACCTGCAACGTCTACGGGCTGGCGCAGCCGGGCGAGCGGATGGTGCAGGTGCTGTTCGAGGTGGTCTACGACGCCATGGAGCAGGCCCTGGCCCGCCGCGGCGAACTCGACCGGATGTACATGCCCGCCGAGTTGATCGGACGGGACCCGGACTACTTCGACGCTCACAGCATCGGGGGCCGCCTGGCGATGCTGGCCCACCGGCCGGACTTTGGCGAACTGGTGGACTGGCTGGAGCAGGACCCGATTGTCAAGCGCTTTGCCGCCACGCACCCTGATGTGAAGGACCAACTGCATGGCCTGCGCGAGCTGGCTGAGTGCCCGAACTGCTGACAGAGAAAGGAGGCCCTGCGATGCTCATCACTATTCTGGACATCGTTGCGCCCATCGTCTTCACCATCTTTCTTGTCGGGTTGGGATTGCGCCTGTGGCGTCTGCTCAAGGCCCTGCTCTTCCGCCAGCACTTCCGGGGTGTCACGCCACAGTTCATCGGCGCCCCGCCGCGCATGCCGCTAGGGGCGGCGCTCAAGGCGGTGCTGCTCGGCCCGTTCGCCCACTTCCACCGCAAATCCAACTCGCTCTGGGGCTACGGCCTGATCGCCTACCACATCGCCATCATCACCGAGGTCACCGGCTATACGCTCTCGGCGCTGATCCTGGGCGCGCGCCTGCTGGCAGGCCAGCCTGTGCCCGACGTGGCCCGGCACCTCGAACACAGCCACAACACCAGTCCCTCTAACCTGCTGGCGATCATCTTCGGGAACGGAGAGGCGTTGCAGTCCCACTTCCTCTTCGGCAGCCTGGCGCCGGTCTTCGTCACCGTGACCTGGGTGGCGGTCGGCTTTGCCGTGGTCGGGAACATGGCCCTGATGATCACCCTGCTGCGCCGGCGCAGTTCGGCGATCGTCGCCGATATGGACGAGGCGTCGCGGGGCGTGCGCGTCGCCGGGCGCCGGCCCTGGGACCGCATGCTCGTGCGGACGCTGATCTTCTGCATCATCTGGACGGAGCTGTTCGCCCGGCTGGAACTTGTGCCGGGGATCGTGTTCGTGCACGCGGCCCTTGGTCTGGCGCTCTTTACCCTCTTCCCGTTCACCTACCTCTTCCATATGGTGTACGGCTTCTTCGCCGTGGCCGTGGCCACCCGCCGGCGGATGGTGGGGACGATTGCGTAGGTGTGGAGGTGTGGAGGTGTGGAGGTGTGGAGTCGAAAATACCTCTACACCTCCACACTACCCTACGCTCCCCGGGCGGGTTGCTTCGACTCCGCCAGGAGCTGGCGCAGCACGTACTGCAGGATGCCGCCGTGGATGTAGTACTGCAGCTCCTGAGGCGTGTCAATCCTGGCGATCACCTCGAACGTCTTGACCGTATCATTGTCGCCGGTAGCGCGCACGGTGAGCGCGCGTCCACTGGCAAACCCCGACGCTACGGCCTCCTGGAGCCCAGGAATGTCGTAGACCTCGCGCCCGGTCAGGCCGAGGCTCTCGGCGCTCTCCCCTGGCTTGAATTGCAGCGGCAGAATGCCCATACCGACCAGGTTCGAGCGGTGGATGCGCTCGAAGCTCTGGGCAATCACCGCCTTGATGCCCTGGAGGTACGGCCCTTTGGCGGCCCAGTCGCGGCTGGAGCCTGAGCCATACTCCTTGCCGGCGATAACCAGCAGCGGCGTCCCATCGGCCTTGTAGCGCATAGCTGCGTCGTAGAGCGGAAGAATCTCGCCGGTGGGCAGGTAGGGGGCAAACCCGCCCTCGGTGCCGGGGGCCAGGCGATTCCGCAGGCGCACATTGGCGAAGGTGCCGCGGACCATCACCTCATCATTGCCACGGCGCGATCCGTAGCTGTTGAAGTCTTTCGGCTCGATGCCGCGCTCGATGAGGTAACGGCCGGCGGGCGAAGTGGCTTTGATACTCCCCGCGGGCGAGATATGGTCGGTGGTAATGCTATCGCCAAGCAACGCCAGCACCCGCGCGCCCTCGATCTCAGGCACCCGTGAAGGCGGCTCCTCGGGCATCTGGTCGAAATACGGCGGCCGGCGCACATAGGTGCTCTGCGGATCCCAGGCGAAGCGGTCGCCGGTCGGCACGTCCAGGTTCTCCCAGTGCTCGTCACCGATGAAGATCTGCGCGTAGCTGCGCCGGAACATCTCCGATTGGATCGCCGCGTCAATCGTCTGCTGGATCTCCGCATGGCTCGGCCAGATATCCTTGAGGAACACCGGCTGGCCATCGGCGCCCACGCCCAGAGGCTCGCTGGTCAGGTCAATATCAATGCGCCCGGCCAGAGCAAAGGCCACCACCAGCGGCGGGCTCATCAAGAAGTTGGCCTTCACCTCCGACTGCACGCGGCCCTCGAAGTTGCGGTTCCCCGAGAGCACCGAGGCGACCACCAGGTTGCCCTGCTCGACCGCCTGTGAGACCGGCTCGGGCAGGGGGCCCGAGTTGCCGATGCAGGTGGTGCAACCGTAGCCAACGGTGTTGAAGCGCAACTGGTTGAGGTACGGGGTCAGCCCGGCGCGGTCGAGGTACTCGGTCACCACCCTGGAACCGGGGGCGAGCGAGGTCTTGACCCAGGGCTTAACGCGCAGCCCCTTCTCGACGGCCTTTTTCGCCAGGAGACCGGCGCCGACCATCACCGAGGGGTTCGAGGTATTGGTGCAACTGGTGATGGCGGCAATCACCACCGAGCCGTGGCCCAACTCAACCGTCTCGCCATCAACAGTGCAGGGCACGCGCGCCTGCAACGCGGCGGGGTCAACCTCACCCTTCGGGCTGAGGATGCCCGGGAGTGCGCCGGTAAACACCGGGCCGACCTTGCTCAACGCCGCGCGATCCTGGGGGCGGCGGGGGCCGGCCACGCTCGGCTCGACGCTGCCCAGATCCAGCTCGAGAACATCGGAATACTCCGCGTCGGGCGCATGCTCGTCGTGGAAAAGGCCCTGCGTCCTGAAGTAGGCCTCGACCAGGGCGACCCGCTCGGCCGGACGGCCCGAGAAGCGCAGGTAGCGCAGGGTCTCGGCGTCCACCGGGAAGATGCCGCAGGTCGCGCCGTACTCGGGAGCCATATTGGCGATGGTGGCGCGGTCGGCCAGGGTGAGAGCGGCAAGACCGGGCCCGAAGAACTCCACAAACTTGCCCACCACCCCTTTCTGGCGCAGCATCTGGGTCACGGTAAGCACCAGGTCGGTGGCGGTGGCGCCCTCGGGCAGACTGCCGAAGAGCTTGAAGCCGACCACCTGGGGAATGAGCATGGAGACCGGCTGGCCAAGCATGGCGGCCTCGGCCTCGATACCGCCGACGCCCCAGCCGAGCACGCCAAGGCCGTTGATCATCGTCGTGTGGCTATCGGTGCCGACCAGGGTATCGGGGTACGCCTGCACCGGACCGGTGGCGCGGGGGTTCTCGTCGCTGGAAAAGACCACGCGAGCCAGATACTCCAGGTTAACCTGATGAACGATGCCGTTGCCAGGGGGCACAACCTTGAAGTTCTGGAAGGCGGTCTGGCCCCAGCGGAGGAAGGCATAGCGTTCCTTGTTACGCTGGAACTCCAGATCGCGGTTGATCAACAACGCCGCCTCGGTGCCATAGGCATCCACCTGCACCGAGTGGTCAATCACCAGTTCCACCGGCTGCAAAGGATTGATGAGCGCCGGATCACCGCCCATCGCGGCCATCGCGTCACGCATGGCCGCCAGGTCAACCACACAGGGCACGCCGGTAAAATCCTGCAGAATAACGCGCGCGGGGGTAAAGGCCACTTCCCGCTCAGGCTCGGCCCGCGGGTCCCAGTTGGCAAGGGCCAGGACATCATCGGCGGTCACCGTGCGGCCGTTCTCGGTACGCAGCAGATTTTCGAGCAGAATACGCAGACTGTAGGGCAAATGCTCGAGGGTTACCCCGTACCGCGCCAGGCTGTCAAGCCGGTAGATTTCGTATTCGTTGCCACCAACCCGAAGCGTGGAGCGAGCGCCAAAACTGTTGTTCATTTGGAGTCTCCTGCCATAAACAAAAGTAGCTGAAGAAGTACGGGGAAACCAGGTTTACCCATGCTCCCCTCCCCCTGCCGAATGGGAGGACGCCTGCGGCCCCGGGGCCGGCTGGCAGGGTACGAGGAAAACAGGTTTCCCCTATGCCCCCGCCCGACGGGAGGTGCAGCCGCCCAGAAGCCGCATGGCTTTTCAATGCAATCAGCTATTCGAGATTATAACACGCCGCCGGTCGGGGCCTCGACCGGGAGTTACCCGCCCGCCGAGGGCGCTTCCCGTCCGACGCCTTCGGCGCGCAATAATTCCATCAGCCGGGTCATGAAGCGCAGATTATGGATGGTGGCCAGACGCAGATACAGGGTCTCGCCAGCGCGGTGCAGGTGGTGGAGGTAGCCCAGGGTGTAGTGGCGGCAGGTGTGGCAATCGCACCCCGGCACGATTGGCGCGGTCGCCTTGATGAACTTTTTATCGGCAATGTAGATCGTCTCGAACCAGTGTCCGGCGAGGCGGAACCCCGGCGCGGAGGGGTCGGCACTGAAGGCGTAGAGGCGACCAGCGCGGGCATCGCGGGTGGGGAGGGCGCTATCGAAGAGCTGGTAGCCCATGCGGACGCAGGCCGCCACACTTTCGGGATGGCCCACACCCAGGGCATGCATGGGCAGGTGGGAGGGGATCAACTGGCGCGTCACGCGGAGCACTTCGTGCAGCAGGTTGCCCTGCGCGTCGAGGGGCCAGCCGCCGAAGCCAAAGCCATCAAAATCAAGTTCCAGCAGCGCCTCGGCGCAACGGCGCCGCAAGGCCAGATCGCCGCCGCCCTGCACCACGCCGAAGAGCAAGGGACGCGCCGCGCCCAGGCGGCGCTGGCGCACCTGGCGGTCGAACTCATCGCGGCAGCGCCGCGCCCAGCGGATCGTCCGCTCGACGGCCGCGCGCTGTTCCTCTTCCGGGGCATCCACGTGGGTACAATCATCGAGGCACATCACCACATCGGCGCCATAGGCCAGTTGCAACTGCACACTCTTCTCAGGGGTGAGTTTGAAGGGGCGCTCGGCGCCCTCGGGCCGGAAGGTCAGCCCCTCATCGCTCAGACGCCCGGCCCCGGGTTGTTGGCGGATCAGCGAATAGGCCT
This sequence comes from uncultured Chloroflexales bacterium, assembly GCA_937918935.1. GTDB lineage: Bacteria > Chloroflexota > Chloroflexia > Chloroflexales > Chloroflexaceae > JACAEO01. Next base: position 72,135 of record CAKZSI010000030.1, read on the forward strand.
GAAACCCGCCCGAATCCGTAACAATTGGTCCATCCCATGCCGCCATACGGTGCAACCCTCCCAGCGTTGTCACCGTCGAAGAACCAGGGCGTTGCATCAGGTGAAACACGTTCATCACCAGCGCCGTAACGCCCGCCTCGCGCAGGTCGCGCGCGTCGACCGCGCGGACCACGCCAACGGTGGCATCGGGCAGAAAGGCGGGCAGGGCCAGCGGACCGTGGTTGAGGGTGAGCGTGGTAAGCATACCGGAATAAAGCGGGAAATTTTTTCGTGCCGGAAGCCACAGAAATGACTTAACAAAAATCAACTTATGGTGTAAAATAAAAGTCAATCTTTTATCGGCCCTGGTGTCCGAAAAAGATCGCTGCTGCCCGACAAACTTGGGAGGCAAGAATAACGCTCATGCGCGGCAGTTTCTGGCCCGTAGCTCAAAGACAAAAAGGTCTGCCGGCTGTCAGCTTCGTATAACTTTCATCGCTAATTCCGCAGGACAAGCTGCAAGGACGGAATAGTTCAGGAGGGTATTGTGGTCGATCTGAAGAAGTATACACTGGACGTTGACTTGAAGCAGGGCGTCGTGCCGATTTCAAAAGCTGCTTCCTCGCTGGCGGCGTTGATTAAGCGTTCGCGGGCTAACCATCAGCCGATCATCGTTACGCAGAAGGGCTATCCTACTGGCGTGATTCTCGATGTGGAGCTGTTTACCGCGCTGCGTCAACTTGCCGATCTGCACCTCCAGCAGGAGGAGGAAGTGAACGACGGGGCAGAGGCGCCATCAGAGAGCTGAGCAAGGGCTTCGACGCTTCAAACTCCTCTTCTGGAAGGGAAGGGATGGGAAGACCGGGTTTCTTCATCCCTTTATATGGTTGTATTCAAGTCAGGTTCACACCGTTACTGTCAGGATGATGGCGGGGAGGCTGCGCCTCCCCGCTACTGTCTTCTCTGACGCCCCGGCACGGCCGGGAGGAGTCTGCCGCCACGAGTGAAACCAATGCGGAGGCTGCGCCCCGCGCCTTCCCTGAACCGGTAATCCAGGTCGTCGATACTCATGCGGCTTCGCCGCGCAACGATCGAATTGAAAAGGCTAACCTCTGAGAGGGCCACGCCCTCCCAGAGCCTTCCCGCCGCACCCACGCTTTTCCGAACCCACACCTGCCAGTATAACGCACCTTTGCCCGGCTCGCCGCACACGGATATGGGATCGCCCTTGCCGTGGCGCCTGACCTCTGATATACTTAATGCTGTTGATAATCTCGATTCTATAGGAACGGCAGATGCACGCATGACCTCAGAAATCCGCGAGCAGGTGATCCCTGGCGAGCGAGGGCCCCTGGAACAGATTGAACAGTCTATCATGCAAATTAGCTGGTTGGCCCAGCGCCAGTTTATGCAACTGCTCGACGACGAGCGCTTCCGTCTGACCCTGCCCCAGTTTTACACCTTGCTGCACCTCTACCAGATCGCGGCGGAGTGTAAAATGTCCGATCTTGCCGAAGCAACCCAGCAGTCGGCGGCCTCGCTCACCGGCGTGGTGGATCGCCTGGCGGAGAAACAGCTCGTGGAGCGTAAACGTCACCCCGGTGATCGGCGTCAGGTTATGGTCGTGGTGACCGACCGCGGGCGCATGCTGATCGCCGAGATCAAACAGGCACGCCGTGAGCAGATGCAGGCCGCGCTCGCGCACCTGGTTGATCAGGAAGTCGACGTGCTGATCCAGTTGCTCGACCGGGTACTGCTGGGGATGACCCGCGTCCTTGAACACGGTGAAAGCGGTCGCTGGGCATAATTATGGGGATGTTTCAGGCCTGGACGTGTCATGGTGACCGTTGCTTCACGGTCCGACATAACCGATCCGTGGAGGTGTGGAGCTGTGGGGTTGTGGAGATGGCAGCGGGGATTCTACAAGCTACGGCGAGCACGAACAGTAAGCAGGTCGCGGCCCGCTCTGCCGCTGTGAGGAGTTGAGTCATCCCCGTTGAGGAAAAGACGTAATTACCCGTTTTATGCGGCTGTGCCGCAAACAATATGCAACCTGTTCGCACCAAGGTGAGGATCCCGATGAAGAATGATAAGCGTCCGTTCGCCAATCATCCCGACACCGCTTCCGATGCGGTCGGGCGCGGAGAGAGTATGGACTACGATCCGTCCCTCGAACGCCGCCTGCCCCTGGTGGTGCTCGGCGAAATGGTCATTATGCCGCATATGACTATTCCGCTCCAGGTACCCCAGGGCAAGTCGTACCGCGCCATGGAGCGGGCCTGGGACGAAGAGCATCGTGAAGTGCTGTTGATCTTTGTGCGCGAGTCTGAGTTGGAGGGCTATAAGAGCAGCCAGCCGCAGCAGTTGCCGCCCATTGGGGTCATCGCGCGCCTCGATGAGTTCGCCAAGCTGCCCGATGGCACGGCGCGCGTCATCCTGGAGGGCCTGTACCGCGCTCGCATCTTCGAGGCAGTCCAGATCAGCCCCTTCTACCGGGTACGCTGCGTGCCTGTTTTCGACCCGGACCTCGACAGCATGGAGGTCCAGGCCTTGATGGATACGGTCAAGCAGCAGGTGGATGAGTTTGTTGACCACCTGGGCGAAGTGCCCCAGGAGGCCGTGCAGTTTGTGCATCGCATCGAGCGGCCCGGCCATCTGGCCGACATCGTCACCTGGGGGCCGGCCTTTGATTTCAAGGATCGCCTGGAGGTGCTCAACACTCTGGATCCAGCCGAACGGCTCCGCCGTGCCTACCTGGTGCTGGCCCGGCAGCTCGAGTTGCTGAAGTTGCGGGCGAAGATTCAGCAGGATACCAAAGAGGTGCTTGACCAGAGCCAGCGCGAATACTTCCTCCGCGAGCAGATGCGCGTTATTCGCCGTGAACTGGGCGAAGACGATGAGGCTGATGACCCCATTGACGAACTGCGGCGCAAGATTCACGAGATGGACGCGCCGGAGTATGTCAAGAGCCAGGCGCTCCACGAAGTGAAGCGCCTGGCCCAGCAGGGTATGAACAGCCCCGAGGCGGGGGTGATTCGCACCTACCTTGACTGGCTCACCAGTCTGCCCTGGGGCGAGGAGACGCACGCTGAAATCAGCATCACCGAAGCCCAGAAGGTGCTCGACGAGGATCACTATGGCCTCGAAAAGGTGAAGGAGCGTATCCTGGAGTACCTGGCCGTGCGTAAGCTGGCTGGCAATAAGATGCGCAGCCCGATCCTCTGCTTCGTCGGCCCGCCCGGCGTGGGCAAGACCAGCCTGGGCCGCAGCATCGCACGCGCCCTGGGCCGGCAGTTCATCCGCACCAGCCTCGGCGGGGTGCGCGATGAGGCCGAGATCCGCGGCCACCGCCGCACCTACATCGGCGCCATGCCCGGACGGATCATCCAGGGCATCAAGTCGGTGAAGTCGAATAGCCCGGTGTACGTGCTCGATGAGGTGGATAAGATCGGCGCCGATTTCCGCGGCGATCCGACCTCGGCCCTGCTGGAGGTGCTCGACCCTGAGCAGAATAGCACCTTCTCGGATCACTACCTGGAGATTCCTTTTGATCTCAGTAAAGTGATCTTCATTGCGACCGCCAATCAACTTGAACCGATCCCCGGCCCACTGCGCGATCGCATGGAGATCATCGAGATCGGCGGCTACACCGAGGACGAAAAGCTGGAGATCGCCCGCGGCTTCCTGATCCCCAAGCAACGCGAGTTTCACGGCCTGCAGCCGGATCAACTCAACATCACCGACGCCGCGGTGACCAAGTTGATCCGCGAGTACACGCGCGAGGCGGGCGTGCGCAACCTGGAACGCGAGATCGCCAGCCTCTGCCGCAAGGTGGCGCGTAAGGTCGCGGCGGCGCGCGAGCCGGGCGCCGAGGCCGAGTTGAGCGCCTACACCATCGATGCCGCCGATGTCGCCGCCTACCTCGGCCCTGAGCGCTTTAGCTTCGGCCTGGCCGAGGAGCGCGACGAGGTGGGCGTCGCGACCGGTGTGGCCTGGACCTCGACCGGCGGCGACATTCTCAGCATTGAGGTGTTGCCGGTGAAGGGCAAGGGCGGTCTGCAACTCACCGGTCAACTCGGCGATGTGATGAAGGAGAGCGCCCAGGCGGCCATGAGCTACGTGCGCTACCGCTCCAGTGAACTGGGCATTGACCCGAATTACTTCGAGGAGCACAACATCCACGTGCATATCCCCGAAGGGGCGGTGCCCAAGGACGGCCCTTCGGCAGGGATCACCCTGACCACCGCGCTGATCAGCGCGATGACCGGCAAGCCGGTGCGGCGCGATGTGGCGATGACCGGCGAGGTCACGCTCCGTGGGAAGGTGCTGGGCATCGGCGGGTTGAAGGAGAAGACCCTCGCCGCCCATCGCGCCGGGATCCGCACCTTCATCCTGCCGAAGGATAATGCCAAGGACATCGTCGATCTCCCGGAGAAGGTGCGCAAGGATCTGACCCTGATCCCGGTTTCTTCGATGGATGAGGTCCTGCGCATCGCCCTTGCGCCTACGCCCGGCGAGGTCTCGCTTCCGCACGGCGATCCCTCGCCCTCACGCGCGGCGCCCGCGGCGCGCTAAAGGTTCGCCGGTTGCCCTGTGCAAGGGAGGGGAAGGACTCCCTTGCACGATAGTGTTGGCATCTGCCGGACACGTTCACCCCGCAGAGGACGCGGAGGGGCGCAAAGGGCTTCAAAAAGTTCATTCTCTGCGTGCTCTGCGGTAAATCTGAACACCTACCCTTGCACAGGGAACCATCGAGATTCACCTCGGTCACCCATGTGGCTGCGCCGCGCGCCAACCGCACGACAGAGAGGCTTCCTGGGAGGGCCGCACCCTTCCAAACCCTCCCCGGCGGCCCGTAGGTTCACACGGCGAAATCCCACCGCAGCAAGGAGGCTGCAAGATGTTCCGTACCATCCTGGTACCGCTCGACGGATCGAAGGTAGCCGAACAGGCGCTGCCAACCGCGGCCCGCATCGCCCGCGCAAGTGGCGCGGCCCTGCACCTGGTGCATGTTCACGCAGAGGACGCCCGCGACCCGATCTTCGTCAACGGGCTGCCGGTGATAGACGAGCACCTCCATTCCCTTGCCGCCGAGCACGAACGGGTCTACCTGGAACGCGCCTGCGCAACCGTGGCCGGCGATGACCTCGAACCGGTGGCAGTGCGCCTGTCTGGCACGGTTGTCCGCACCCTGCTGCGCTACGTCCGCGACGTCAACGCCGACCTGATTGTGCTCACCACCCATGGCCGCAGCGGCTTTGACCGGCTCTGGCTGGGGAGCGTGGCGGAGTCGCTGGCCCGACAGGCCCCCGCGCCCCTCCTGCTGCTGCGCCCTTCGAGCAATGAAAGCGGGTCACCGATGCGTTTCGGTCAGGTGCTGGCGCCCCTCGACGGCTCGCCACTGGCCGAGGAAGCTCTGGCGCCCGCCGCCGCGCTTGCCGCGATTGACCACGGCGCGTTGACCCTGCTGCGGATCGTTGACACCCTCCCCCAACCCATCAGCCTGCCCCTGCCCGAACGGTACCGGCCCGATGAGGCTACCCTGGCCCGCGAGGAGGCCGCCGCGTTGGCGTATCTTCAGGACGTAGCCGCGCGCCTGGCGCCCTCCGGGACGCGCACCCTGGTGTCGCACGCCGAACAACCTGCCCGCGCCATCATCGAGACCGCACACCAGCTTGGGGCTGACCTGGTGGCCCTGACCACCCACGGTCGCAGTGCGGTACGCAGCGTGGCCATCAGCAGCGTCGCCGATAAGGTGCTGCGCGGCATCGATCTGCCCCTGCTGGTGCTGCGCCCTGGCCAGCGGCACGCAGACTAGCCAATCTGCGGGAGCAGCGGACAGGCCGGCTTATCCGATTTTCACTTCGCACGCGCACTCTGCCGCCTGCGGCGCGGCATTCGCGTCTATGCTATACTGGCGACGCACCAACCTGCCAGGGTACGCTCTGGCTGCGTATCGGCAATACCGGCCTGAGTGGTCTGTAAACGAAGTTCTCCGCCACCTTGAACCAGGTACGCGGGCGTCCCGCCTGCCGGCAGGGGCGGTTCGCGAACCACCTCTCCCGCTACAGACTGCCGGGTAGTCTGTAAATGCAGTTTCCTGGCATTTCCGTCCCCCTCCCAGCCCCCCCCGTTGGGGGAAGAGCCGACCTCCCTCCCGAGCAAGGGAGGGTTGGGGAGGGAACAGGGGTTTAGCGAAAGACGTTGTTTGCAGACTGCTGAGAATCACGCTGGTCTGGGTCATGCCTGAAGATCGGAGGGAACATGTCCACGCTGATCGAAGAGATCGTCGCTCGCGAGGTTCTGGACTCGCGCGGGAACCCAACGGTAGAGGTGGACGTCCACCTGGAAAGTGGCGACATCGGACGGGCGATCGTGCCCAGCGGCGCGTCCACCGGCGTCCATGAGGCGCTGGAACTCCGTGATGGCGACAAAGCCCGCTTCGGCGGCAAGGGCGTGCTCAAAGCCGTCAAGGCGGTTAAGGAAGATATCGCCGAGGCTTTGATCGGCATGGATGCCACCGAGCAGATCGCCATTGACCGCGAGTTGATCGCGCTCGATGGAACGCCCAACAAGAGCAAGCTCGGCGCAAACGCTATCCTCGGCGTCTCCATGGCAGTCGCCAAGGCCGCCGCCAGCGCCCTGGGCCTGCCGCTCTACCGCTACCTCGGCGGCGTCCATGCCCATGTGTTGCCCGTGCCGATGCTCAACATCATGAACGGCGGCCAGCACGCCGCCAACTCCACCGACTTCCAGGAGTTTATGGTCATGCCCGTGGGCGCCGAGTCGTTCCACGAGGCCATCCGCTGGGGCGCCGAGATCTACCAGAGCCTGAAGAAGGTGCTCCACGACCGTGGGTTGAGCACCACCGTAGGCGACGAAGGCGGTTTTGCCCCCAGCCTGCCCTCCAATGAGGCGCCGTTGCAGTTGATCACCGAAGCGGTGGAAAAAGCTGGCTATCGCCTGGGCGAGCAGGTTATGCTCGCCATGGACCCGGCTTGCAGCGAGATCTACGAGGACGGCAAGTACCACCTCAAGCGCGAAGGCCGGGTGCTCTCCTCCGAGGAGATGGTTGACTACTGGGTCAAGATCGCCAACGACTACCCGCTGATCTCTCTCGAAGACGGGCTCCACGAAGACGACTGGGAGGGCTGGAAGCTGCTGCGCCAGAAGCTCGGCCATAAGGTTCAACTGGTCGGCGATGACTTCCTGGTCACCAACGTGGCGCGTCTGGCGCGAGCGATCGAGGAAGATGCCTGCAACTCCATCCTGATCAAGCTGAACCAGATCGGCAGCGTCACCGAGACCCTCGACGCGATCAGTATGGCCCAGCGCAATGGCTGGACTGCTGTGGTCTCGCATCGTTCGGGCGAAAGCGAAGATGTGACCATCGCCGACCTGGTGGTGGCGACCAACGCCGGGCAGATCAAGACCGGCGCCCCCGCCCGCACCGATCGGATCGCGAAATACAACCAGTTGCTCCGCATCGAGGAGGAGCTGGGCGCGGCGGCGCGCTTTGCGGGGATGAATGCTTTCCGCGTGAAGCGGTAGTGGCGCGGAGCAGCCTGACAGAAAGCGTTCGGCGGAGGATGCGGAGGGCTGCGCCCTCCGCATCCTGTTCCTCACGCAGCGGCAGGCTGGTTCTTCGCTGGTACGCCCGCCACGGGTGAAAAGGGTTGCGGGGAGGCGAAGCCTTCTCGCAACCCTCCCGGGAGTGTACCTACCTTCTCACTGTGCCCACAAGGGCCAGCGATCCTGCGCGGCATTGTTGGTGATCTGCCGGCTCGCGCCGCTGATCAGATCAAGAATGTAGATCTCATAGTCTCCGTCAGTGTCGCCGGCATACGCCAGACTACGCCCATCGGCCGACCAGGTCGGAGCCTCAGTGTTGCCCGGACCCCGAATCAGCAACCACCTGCGCGCCCTGTTCACGTCGTAGAGCGCCAGATCCCAGTCCCCATTGGGGTTGATCGAGTAGGCGATCGTGCGCCCGTCGGGGCCGATGCGAGCAAAGCGATCATCAAAGTCGTTGGTGGTGAGCTGCGTCACCTGGTCCAGGCGTGCATTAACGGCATTCTGGGTATCGTAAATATACACCAGATCGGCCTGATACAACTCGAAATCGCCATCACAGTTGCTCGCCCAGTAGATGCGCCGTCCATCGGGCGACCAGGTGGGCGTCTCGTTGGTACAGCCCTGCGTGGTGAGCCGCACCGGGAAGTTGCCCGAGAAGGGCATCAGGTATAACTCCTGCCCATTGTCCCGGTCGGAGACGAAGATGATCTTGGTTCCATCGGGCGAGACGCTGGCGTTGTAGTCGCTCGCCGTTCGCCTGGGCAGGTAGCCGGGGAAGGGGCCGTTGAGCGGCGGCTGCGTGCCATCGCTGTAGCTCAGGCGCGTTACGCCGGCATTCGGCGAGAAGTCGCCGCTGTAGAATGCCGGCGGGTCAAAGGTGTAGATCTGCCGGTAGTTCGGATTGCTGCGCCGCGAGTCGACCAGCAAGCGGACCTGGGCGGGGTCCCAACTGCGTCGCCACGAGAAGGCCACCGTCTCGGCGGTGTTGTAGGTGATACGGATGCCCTCGCCGAAGAAGTTGGGCAGATACAGCTCCCAGTGGCTGCCCGTATCAATGTTCGAGGCGTAGACCAGGGGCGGATCGGGCAGTGGCGAGGCCCAGGGCGTGCCCAGGTGGGGGTAACGCCACTGGAAGTAGTGCTGGCCCACGTTGCCCATTTCTACCTTGTAGCCGGGCGGGTTGCCCGGCACGTAGGTCAATACCCGCCGCTCAAAGAGTTGCACCAGCACATCCTGCTCACCGGTCCCGATCTGTGCCCGCGTCCAGTACGCGTCGGTAATCGGCAGGCCCATTGTGAACAACCAGTCAACCACCGGGCCGCGCCGTACCACCTCGTCGAGGATCGGCCCCTGCTGGTTCATGAACTGCCAGAAGACCCGCGGGATGTTGTGGCCGGTAATGGTGTTGTACTGGACAATTTCGGTCTCCGCAGTTGCGAGTTCTGGACGCAGGCCGATTGTGCCGCTGCGATCGATCGTGGTCGCGATACGCTCCCCGAGGCGCTGCGGGTCGCGGTAGCCATTGTCGAGCGTGGCGACCCCGGCAAAGGCGCCGTAACCGGGCGCGTTCGGATTGGCATCGCGCGGGTTGCCGGCCACCGGAACGTCGGCGGGAGCGCGCTGATCCACATCGAAGGGGTCGTCACCGAGTTGCAGGCGCCCGCTCACCAGTTCCTTCACCAGCAATCCATTGGTCACACCCTGATTCGGCCCCGAGCGATCCGCAGGGTTGTTCAACTCCATGCGCGCCTTGTCGAAGTACTGCACCGTGCGCAAACCATTCACGCCCTGCCGGTAGAACTCGGCGTAGTCGAACCACGGGCCAGGCCCCCAGTACCAGCTACGCCCGCCCCGCACCAGCTCGGAGTCGGTGCGGCTCCAGACCCGGGCGAAGCGTTCGTCGGCGAAACGCTCGCGCTCGCCATCGAAGGGGGCGGCGCTGGCGACGGGGACGGCACTGAGCGCCAGGACGCCGATGAGCACCGCGGCGATCAGGTGTGCGCCGCGACGATAACGCCAGATGCCAGCCATAGCGACCTCCTTTCAACTCTGGCACGGGTGCAACGCCGGCAGAGGGCTCGCGCCACCCCGCCCATGCGTTGCTTGCTGCCTCCAGTGTAGCGTGGAGGTCGCCCGAAGTGAATGAGCGAGCCTTGGACCGGTGATCGCCGGCGACTGACAGGAGCGTGAGAGGCGGTTCATGGGGCGCTCATACGATTTTGTATTGGCGTAAATATCGCAGTCCTCTTCAGATTGTACAGCCCGGAGTATCAGACGTACCCGTAAGGACGCAACGCGCTGCGTCCTTACGCACGGTCGCTGGTGAGAGATGGCGATGATGCGCATATCAACAGAAACTGGTGTCAGATGGCATACCGGTGATTGGCACTGGCCCTTCTATCGTCACTCGCCTCGCCGAATGATCAGCCTGTCATCGCGTATCACGTAACCCTCTGGTATCATAGAGCGCAAGTAACAATACAGCCAAGCACAAACAGTCCCGGGAGCATTTCATGCTCCCCAACCCTCCCGTCCTGTAGCAGCACAGGGAAATCCACTTTTCCCTGGCACAATGCTCCGGATGCTGTCACAGTATTTCCTGTCAGACCGGGGGTTGGGGAAACCCGGTTTCCCCTCGATGACGTTAGCCAGCAAGGTTTGCTATACCTCAGGAGAGCCAGTATGAACCAGCAGCAACAGGCCCTCGGGCGCTTGCGCCGCCTCCTCAACGATCCCGCCGCGCCCCTTACCGACATCGCCGAGAGCTACGTGAGCGTGATCAGCGAGCAGTTGCTCGTGTTCGCCCGGCAGGCCTATCCGCGGGATGGGCGTGGGGTGATCGAGATTGACCTGCGCGGAATCGATCTCCGCACCGCGACGGGTCACGCTCCCATCGCCTACTACCCCGCCGACGCCGGCAGTGATGACTGGCCACCGAACCTCAACGAGGTGCTCGCCACGTACGACCCACGCCGCGAGGCGGTCGTGTTGCTGATGCAAGACGGCTGCGAGCCGCTGATCTACGTGCTGGAGTAGACCAGCCTGTAGAAGAGGTACGAAGGTGTGGGCCAGACTCTCGCAACGAGGTTGAAACGCGCCTGACCGGGGAAATGGGGTTCTCACGCGTCGCCTCTGCTGAAAATCCGCCGCGCCAGATCACGTTCCGTGGCCCCGATACCGCCTACGGCCCACAACGCAACGCCATAGGCCGGCGGTGCGAGCAGGGCCGCCGCGAGGCTGCCCGGCCATCCAGGCACGATGGCCCCGGCGTGTTCGGGAAGCATCGCCATCACGCTCACCATCATCGCCCCCATCGCCAGCGCCGCAACCAGGGGACGCCAGGCCAGCGCCAGCAAGGGCGGGACGAGGGCTTCGCTCCGCAGTAGCGGGAGGAACACCAGGTACAGCACCACCTCCGAAAGGATGGTGATCACCGCCGCCGCGTACAGGCCCCAGACCGGTTGTCCAAAGGCGTAGGTAGCAATGGGCATAGCCGCCAGATTGACCAGGAGATTAAAGGCCGCCCCGATCACAAAGGCCCGCGTAATCGCTGCCTGCCGGTTCACGGCGATAAGTACATACTGAATGAGGCCATTGACGAAGGACAACGGCAGGAACCAGGCAAGAATGGCCAGAACCGCTATCGAAGGTTGATAATCGGGGAACTGCCGGCGCGTAAAAAGTTGGATCAGGTCGTGGGACAGCACCGACAGGCCCATTGCCAGCGGAAAGGCCAGTAGCAGCAACACCTGGAGCGTGCGGTTTTGTGCCGCGGCCAGGCCGGCCCGATCACCGCCCGCCCGTCGCGATAGCAGCGGAAACACGGCAAAGGTCACCGCCGGCGGGATGATCATGGCGATGTTGAGGAGCGTGTAGGGCGTATTGTACTGCCCCACCAGCCGCTCGGCGGTCGGGCCGCCAAAGGCGCGCACGACAAAGACGTCGAAGCGGAAGAACACCGCACTGAGCAGGTTGTTGAGCATTAAGGGAAGCGCCGTGAGCGCCAGCCAGCGCATGCTCGCCGCCTCCCACTTGATGCGTGGGGGGAAGAAATCGTGCCGTTGTAGCACGGCAAAGATCAGCGCCGTAACGGTGCTGACCGCCACCGCGGCCCATGCCAGCCCGAGAATGCCCAGGCCCAGGATCATCACCCCCAGCCGGGCCAGGAAGTTGAGCGTTGCAGTGACCACCTCCATCAACGCCGGCACCTCCATCCGCTCGCCGGCGTTGTACAGAGCGGTCACCGCCCCGGAGAAGGCGCCGGGGATCAACGTCAGCAGTAAGATGAAGATCGTTTGCTGGCCCAGGACCGAGATCGGTTGCCCGAGAAGCGCGTAGGCCCCGACCACCAGCAGGGTGACCGGCAGCGCGACGAGGCCAATCAGCAACAGGCGCAAGGTCAGGGTCAGGCCGAAGAGGCGCCGGGCCGACGCGGGATCGCGAGCCACCTCGCGGGTGAGCAGCACACCCAGACCAAATTCGGTGAAGATGGTCAAATACTGGCCGACCAGTAGAATGGCGAACAGGTAGTCGCCAAAGGTGGCCACATCAAAGCTCCCCACCAGAATAAAGAAGATCACCATGTCCAGCGCCTTGACCACCATGCGCATAGCAAAGGTGATAGCGCTGTTTTTGAAGACGCGGCGAGCGGTGTTCTCAGGCGCCTCGCGGTAGAACCGGCGCCAGGCCCACAACCCGGCGCCAGTGAGCGCCAGCAGGCCGAGCAACCCGGTGATTAGCCAGAGGAGACTCACGTCGCTGTTCCGTGTTCCTTGACGGGCAGGGGCGCAGGAAACTTCCAGACCATTCAAACACGACCGCATGTGAAACGTGACAGGCGGGAGGCGCTTTCCCCGGCCCTCCCCTGCTGGTGGCGAGAGGCGCAGCGGTCTCGATCCACGCCCTCGATCCCGTGCTGATCAGGCTCACCGCGCCATCGTTCTTCGGGTGATAGAGCCGGAAAGCGTAGCGCCGCCGGTCGGCGTAGCTCAGCAATGCTGGAGTGGGCGCCTCGTAGGCCTCACTGAAGACGATGGCCCGCGGTCGCAGGGCTGCGATCGCCGCGGTGTCAAGGGGCCGCTGCCACGGGTACACCAGCAAATCGAGCGGCGCCAATGCCACCGCAACGCGCTGGATGGCGGCATCACCCTCGGGGCCGCCCGTATGCACAAGCGCCCGCGTGCGACCGTAGCGTAGCAGCAGGACCGCGCCACCGTGCTTACCAGGGTTGGCCGCCACGACCTCCAACGTCGCGCCGTCAAGCTCCAGGCGTTGTCCGGCCCGGAGGGGGACGACCCGGGCGCCTGTGGTCACCACCAGGCGTCGCCACTGCCCGGCCAGGCCGTGATCCCCCAGGTCGGGTGGCGCCAGGGCCAGCATCGCCTGGTAACGGGACAGGGCAGCCACCTGGCCAGGCAAGCGCTGCCCGTCGCCACGGGTAAGGATAACCGCCTGTAGATCTCGCTGCCAGTACGGCATCGAGCGACCGAGCAGCAGCGCGAGCAACCCCGGGTCACGACCGCCATCAATCAACACGTGCCGGCCCGCGGGGGTGCGGATCAGCAGCGCGTCGCCGGGCACGGGCAAGACGGTCAACCACAGGCGTCCATCGGGGCGCTGGAGCCAGGCCGCGCCCGCCAGGGACAGCAGCACGGCAACGCCGATCAGCAGGGCGGTGCGGAAAGTTCTGCCCTTGTTCATCGCGACGCCTCCGGTCAGACGGTTCTACATCTGTACCGTCGGGCAAGGCAATGAGATGCGGGACAGGTGCGCGGCTCGGTGGGAGGCTCGGGTCCTCTGGCTCGCCGCTACGCCAGGGCAACGACCTCAATCTCGATCCGCGCGTCGCGGGGCAGGCGCGCGACCTGAACGGTAGAGCGCGCGGGCGGGTCGTGCGGAAAGAACTCGGCATAGGCGGCGTTCATCGCCTGGAAGTCGTTCAGGTCGGCCATGAACACCGTCACCTTGACGACCTTGCCCATGGTGCTACCCGCAGCGGCGAGGACCGTTGCGATGTTGCGGAAGATCTGCCGCGTCATCGCGGCAATATCGCCGTCAATCAACTCTCCCGTGCCCGGGTCGATCGGCAACTGTCCCGAGAGAAAAATCAGATTCCCGGCCGCAATGGCCTGAGAATAGGGGCCGATTGCCGCCGGCGCGCGTTCGGTGCTGATTACCGTCCGGTGCATGGATCACCTCCTTGTGCGGATTCGCGGCGGCATTATAGCACGGCGCCGCGCCTACCTGGTGAGCACGAGGAAGGCAACCAGCAGCAGCAGTTGCCAGAGCACAGGGAGCAACCCGCCCAGCAACGCCTCGCTGCCACGCCACGCGTAGAGGGCCTCACACAGCCCGGCGGTGAGCCAGTAGGCCCAGACAATGGCGCCGACCCAGGCCAGCACCGGCAGCACCGGCGCGCCGACAACAAGCAGCAGAAGCGCGCCCAGGAGCGGCAAGACGCGCGGCATCTGGCTACGGGGGTAGAGCGCCAGGGCGCGATGATCCTCTTCGCCGCCGCCGGTGCGCTCGTCGAGCAGCATGGTGGCAAGGGCCACCAGTGGCCACTCCAGCATCCCGAACATCCAGAGTCCAAGGACCCCCAGAGCCAACCCGAAAGCAGGCACGCGGTCGCCCAGGAGGCCATGCATCAGCAGCAACAGGGCGGGCAACAACGCCAGGAGGGCCATCGCGCGGGCGGCGGGCCAGAACCAGGCGGCCGCGAGCCGTTTCGTCGTCGCGTCGGCCCGGGCTTCGGCGACCAGCCCATCAAGGGCGGGACGGCGGCCCAGGGCCAGCCAGAGCAGCCACGAGCGGGCCTCCTGTTGCAGGATGGGCGTGCCGCCGGCCTGTTCGAGGCGCACGAGACGCTGTAGCATATCACTCACGAGGGGCCTGAAGCGGTCAATCGCCGAGGTGATCAGCATCCCCGGCGCCAGGGTTCCATCGTAGAGTAAACTGGTCAGGCGGCTGCCTGGACCGCCCCGAACCTGAAGCAGCAGCACGGAACTCTGCTCCGACACCTCCGTCGCTTTGAAGGCCAGCACGCGACTCCACGGGATGAGTCGCCAGCGGCGGCGGAGCCGGTTATGGATCAGCAGCCCCTCGTCGCGCGATTCGAGGTCCGGCAAGAGACCGAACAGCCACAGGATCAACGGGACAGCGATGAGGAGCATCAGATGGGCGGCGACCAGCACCCACCAGGGCGCCGGGAGGTCGGGGCGTCCCTCAATGCCGAACAGGGGAACGGCGCGGGTCCGGTAAGCGTTGTACAGTTCGACATAGCCTGCGTCGCCGTAGGTCCACCTGAAGGGAGGGAGGTTCCGCACCGCGGGCAGCATTAGCGCCAGGAAGCGCACCCAGTATCCCAGGTAACTCCAGACAGCGCCGGTGGCAACCAGCGCGACGACCGCGGTAAGGATAGCCGTAACACGAAAGGGGTAAACGGCGCGCACCGGAGCGCCCGGCGGGGGCGCCTGCTCGCCAGGCGCCGCTTCGGTCCGGCTGAAAAAGGCGCCCGGACCGAGGATCAGTTGAAAAAGCGGCGATCGGGCCTCTTCCTGGAGGCGCACCTGCTGCACCCCTTCGATCGCACGGGCCACACGACGGTTCTCGTCGAGGATGGTCTTGATCAGGGTCTCAAACTCATTGATATTTGAGGTAATGTAAAACCCGGGTTGCCAGCCGAAGCGGTACAAGAAGCTGTAGAGACGGTGCCAGGCGGTCAGATTGCGCGGGCTGGTTTCGACGAGGACGACGAAGCGTTCGCCCGTCAGATCACTGGTCACCTTCAACGTAGCCAGGTTTTCCCAGGGGACGGGCAGCCATCCGCCGGCAAACTCCACCAGCATGCCCTGCTGACCGGTGCGGATGGCCGGAAAGGCATTGCGGAGCATCAAGGCCACGAACAGGGCCAGGGCCGCCCAGATCAGGGGCGCGAGCAGCAGAGGCGCCAGTTCCCAGAGGCTCCTCACCGGGGCGCCTGCGCCGCTGGCGATCCAGGTTACCACCGGCCGCAACCAGGGAAAGGTGGCAAGCCAGGTATCGTCACGCCCATAGATGCCCCACAGGCCGCGGAGGAGCGTCGCGCCAAGATTCACCATCGCGAGCACTACCAGCACTGCCGAGAGCCAGGCAATTGCGGCGGTAATGAGGCGCGGATAACGATGGTAGCGTTCTTCGATACGCACCATAGTGCTCAGGCAAACAGTTCAGGACCCGGTTCGGCACGCTGCAACTGGCGCACGCGCAACTCGGCGGCGTCGAGCAGGCGCTGACACTCCGCGGCAAGCCGCACCCCCTGCTCGTAGAGTTGCAGGGTCTCTTCCAGCGGGAGTTCCCCCCCTTCGAGCCGCGCAACAACCTCCTGGAGGCGCATGTAGAGGGTCTCGTAGGTTTCCATCGGCGTTTGAGCGTTCATGCAATGCTCCGCATTTCTGCCAGAGGAGAGGCTTCGGGAGAGCAAAGCCCCTCCGCAGAGGTACGGGGGGATCTGCCTCTTCGAGCCTACCCTACGGGAAGAAGTCTTGTGAGTCTGTGAAAGAAGCCACCTTGCATTTCTGCTCTCTCCCGGTCTCCTCTCAGGTATAGAGTTTTTCGGGCAAAAGGGGCGTTCTGCATTCTCATGCGCTTACGACCCTCACTGCCCTGCCCCCGTCTTCCGCGCGCGAGAGAGGGAAGAATTGCGCGTCCCAATGCCCCGGATGGCGAATGCGACGCGAGGATGTGCCGGAAGATCCTACACCTGAGAATCCAGCCTCTCCCCGTTGGGGGAGGAGCCGGGCGCCCTCCCCCAGGGGGAGGGTTGGGGCGCGGTAGATGCTTAGCGAAAAACTGCGTTCACAGACTCCTCATTGTGAACCCGCCTTGTCTACCGTGGCATGCAACTCACCATCACGCAAGGTAATCGTCAGTGGTGTGGCCGGAGGGGCCTGCAGCGGATCAGTAAGCACCCGGCCGGTGTCAGTGCGGCGCACCACGGCATAGCCGCGGGCCAGCGTGGCATGGGGACTGAGGATCTGGAGCCGCCCGGTGAGACCGGCGAGCGCGACGCCGCGCAACTGAACCGCGGCATGCACAGAGTGTTCCAGCCGCCGAACCAGATCGTCCACCTGTTGGCGCTCGCGATCCAGGCGCCGCAAGGGAGCATGGCGCTCGACAAGGCGGATCGCTTCCACCACCCGGTCGCGGTGCAGGGCCAGGGAGGCGCCCACGGCCGCATCGAGGCGGGCGCGGGCGCTGGCCACCTCGGCGACCAGTTCGGGCATATCGGGCACGACCAGTTCGGCGGCGGCGGAAGGGGTCGGAGCGCGCAGATCGGCGACCAGATCAACAATGGTCGTATCGGTCTCATGCCCGACGCCGGTAATGACCGGCACCGGACTGGCAAACACGGCGCGAGCCACGGCTTCGTCGTTGAAGGACCACAGATCCTCGAGCGAACCACCGCCTCGAGCCACGATGATCACATCTACCCCGGCCTGGAACAGGCTGGTAAGGGCCGCAACAATACTCTCCGGCGCCCGCTCGCCCTGGACCAGACAGGGCGCCACCAGCACCTCGACCAGCGGACAGCGGCGGCCCAGCACGGTGAGCATATCGTGCAAGGCCGCGCTCTGCGGGCCGGTCACAATGCCAATGCGACCGGGACGGGCGGGCAAGGGGCGCTTGCGATCAAGATTGAAGAGACCCTCGGCGGCGAGACGGGCCTTCAATTCTTCGTAGCGCGCGTGGAGCATGCCAACGCCTGCCGGCAGGAGCATATCGGCGTAGAGTTGCAAATCGCCGCGTTGGGGATAGATCGAAACATAGCCATGGACCAGGACGGCCTCGCCGGGGCGCGGAAGGGTAGAGAGACGAGCGGCGGCTGAACGCCACATGACGGCTCGGAGCAGCGCCTCCGCGTCTTTGATGCTAAAATAGCAATGACCGGAAGCGGCGTGCCGTTTGAACTCCGAGATCTCGCCCTCGACCCACACATCGCTGAGGATCGGGTTGGTTTCGAGGAGTTCACGGAGGTAATTGTTCAACTCGCTAACGGAAAGGGCCTGGTGCATGCAGGGGTAGGGCAACCCATAACGGACGCACGTCGCACGCCCGTCATGGGTTGCCCGTGTGCGGTTTAAAGCAGCTCGATAACCATGAGCGGCTGGCCGTACTCAACCGGCTGGCCGTTTTTCACCAGGATCCGCGCGATACGCCCGGCGGCATCGGCTTCGATCTCGTTCATCATCTTCATCGCTTCGATAATGCCGATCGAATCACCAACGCGCACCTCATCGCCCTCCTGGACAAAGGGCGGGTCCTTGGGTGACGGGGCGGCATAGAACGTGCCAACCATTGGCGCGATCACCGTATGCCCCGCAGGCATCTCGGCGGGTGGACCTTCCGGCACCGGGGCGGGCTGGAACATTGGCTGTACCGGTGCGCCGGGTAGGGGCGACGGAAACGACGTGGGCAGTATCGGCGCCATAGCGAAAGGCTGCGACGGCTGAGGTGGGACACCGCGCTTGACGTGCAGTTTAGCATCGCCCCGCTCGATCAACAACTCCGAGATATCCGTCTCGTGGATCAGGCGGAGCACTTCACGCACGGCATCAAGACCGAAAACGTCAGAACTGGTGTCGGGATGATCAGAAGTTACGTCGCTCATAGCTTTGGCCAGAGCCTCCGTGTTGTGAAAACATACCTATTGTAGCATAGAATTGCCACAGCCCGGCAGGGCGCCGGGAGCCAGGCAGTGATGATGCAACACCTGGCGTTGGAGGCCCGTCCCAGGGATAGCGCCGTCCGGCGAGCCTGAACGAGCGCCGTGTGGTCACGCCTTTACACAGAGTAGCGGTCCCTTACCTCTCGCCAGAACTCACCTGTGGTATCCTTTGCAACACTCGTGAAGCCATGCACAAGGAGCGCATCCATGCCGCAGAACCTTGGCACGTCTGACCGTGACATTCGTCTGGTGCTCACGGCAGTGTTCGGGCTGATTGCCCTGTTCGCCCCCTCAGGCGGCATCTGGCAGGTTGTGCCGGCGCTGCTGGCGCTGGCGATGCTCACTACCGCCGCGCTGGGCTTTTGCCCATTGTACGCCGTTTTTGGCATCAGTACGAACAAGGAAAAAAGCGCCGTCGAGAAGTAAGTGCATTCCCCGCATGGCGCATGGGTTTGCGAAGTTAGCGACTAATGAAGATTAACTACTACGATTGGCATACCCTGGCTGGCGGTTAAAACCGCGCCTCGGGGCGCGTGCGCGCCAGGGGTCGGCCTGCGCCGACGCTTCCCCACCCGCGAAGGCGGGTGGCTCACCCGAGGCCCGCAGGTGCGAATTCATTCGCCAGCGCGCATACCGGATGTAATGCTTAAAGTTCATCAGTCGCGTCTGGCAGGTGAAGCGCCGGGTGTTCCCCTGCGTGGAGGCCGCCATCCGCGCAGGCGGACGGCCAGCTCTGGCCTGCGCAGGCGCGATTTCAATCGCCAGCGGCCGGTCGTGGGTGATGCACAGGCCAGTGGAGAAGGGCTGGGAGGACTTTGCCCTCCCAGATCGTTACCGGATATCCTGGTAATCTGGAAAGACTCTAATGTGCCCGCGGTGGCCGCGCGTCCTGGCTTTGACGGGGCGTATGAAGGTCCGAGGTGTAAGCGCAGCTTGAAGCGTGTGATATGTCACAGCCTTCCCTGATTACGGTGAGCATCTACCGACGAAATTACGGCTACCGCTACACCGATCTGCCAGTGGATCGGCTCGAAACCTCCGGTCTACTGATTGACTGTAGCGGCAGTCACACCCGCCCCGAACACTACGATCTGCGTCCAGGGGATATTGTGCGCTGGCGGGCCGGTGATCGCTGCATCGAAGCGGTCATCAATTCCGTCACCCGCGACCCCTCCTCCGTGCGCGTCGACCTTTCCGGCGCGCATCTGCTTCCCCCTGACTTTTTTCTCTATTAAGGCGACTATCGCAGTCCTCTTCAGGTTGTGAGGGCCGAAGTATCAGACGCACTCGTAAGGACGCAGCGGGCCCCGGGTACTTACGCATGATCGCTGTTGAGAGATGGCGTAGGACTGCTATCGTAGTCTGTGACCGAAGTCTCCTCGCATTTCCGCCCCCTCGCAGCCTCCCCCCGCTGGGGTGAGGAGCAGGACACCCTCCCCAGGCGGGGTTGGGGAGGGGGCGGGGTTACCGTACTTCAGAAAAAAGAATAATGGTTCGCGCTCTATCCAATTCAAAAGGAACGCGAACCAATCTCTATGAGCTTCTTATTTGCACTCATGGTACACGCTGCGCTGAGAAACGTCAATGCAATGACCGGTCATCAACCCACACTGACAGATGACCAATTGTCAATCGGCTGGCTACAGATTGGGCCTGCAAGCGACCAATCTGCCGCAAAGCCCGCGCAGGCTACAACCGTGGGCAACCAGATGATATGACAGTTTGTTCAGCCTGGGGATACACCTGTCCGGATGCCAGAAATGCCTTGCCAGATGAACCACTCACAGATACTTCTCACCACGGATCACTTCGGCATCTATGCTGTAGACAATCACGGCGTAATCAGCGAAATAGTGATCGGCTACATAGGTCATGATGCGCTCGGCGACCTCGGGTGCGACCAGCGTCTCAATACGCAGATTGGGGCCTTCCCAACTGCTTGCGTGCACGCCTCGTGTTCCCTCGCCGCGGGCCATCACCAGGGTGTAACCCCTGGCGCCCAGATGCCGGAGTTCGCGCAACAGGCGTTCTTCGAGCACCGCCTCAGCGACGATAGTGACCAGCTTGAGTTTCTGCACTGAGGGCCTCCTCCACAGGTGTACGGAACGGCGTTTGCTGAGGGGGCTTGCCCCTCCCCGCTTACCCTCAAAGGGAGAGGTTTCACCGCAATTCGCAATCTACAGCAAGACATCGCCCCGGCGAGGGTTAAAGAACGGAGTCTGATTGTAGCACCTAAAACATCGTTTCGCTGCCCGGCCTTTTACCCTGGCAGGGCTGATGCAAACCGCCTCCGAGGGGGTCAGGGCAATTATGCCGCCCGGTACGATGGAGCCTGGGGCTCGCCCCAAAGACTTTGCCCTGGCCCTGTTTACCCTGGGGGCGCGGAGGGCTTCGCCCTCCGCAGGCAGAACAGGGGAAGCGGGAACGTTGCGCCGCCTCACGCCCCTCCAAACGGCGACTCGGGCGTGAACCATGTCTAATAGAACAGGTTGGATAACCCGTAGTAGAGCGGAATGCCAATGGCCAGATTAAACGGAAAGGTAATCGCCAGCGATGCGGTCAGGTAGAAGCTCGGGTTGGCCTGGGGCAAAGCGATACGTACGGCGGCGGGGGCCGCGATATATGATGCGCTGGCCGCCAGTGTGCCCAGCACCACCGCGCCACCGGACGAGAGGCCGGTCAGGCTGCCGAGCCAGATCCCGGCCGTGCCCGAGGCAATCGGCATCAGAATGCCAAAGGCCACCAGAAACAGACCAACCTTGCGCAGATCACCCAACCGTCGCGCGGCAACCATGCCCATTTCAAGCAGGAAAAGCGTCAACACCCCCTTGAAGGGATCTACAAACAGCGGCGCGACCTGTTTCAAACCTGACTGGCCGGCGAGAAAACCAATCAGCAGACCGCCCAGGAGCAAGAGAATGCTCTTGCTGGCCAGCAGTTCGTGGATCAACTCGCCCCAATTGCCTCCCTGTCCCATTGCCACGCGGGCGATCAACAGGGCCACGATGATCGCCGGCACCTCCAGCAACGCGACCAGGGTGGGCGTAAACCCCTCATACGGCACCTTCAGCGCCTCCAGGAAGGTCTGCACGGCGGCGAAGGTTACCGCGGAGACCGAGCCATAATGCGCGGCCAGGGCCGCCGCATCGGCGATCTCGAAACGGCCCAGGCGCCGCAGAATAACGTAGGCCACAATCGGAATGAGCACCCCCAGCGCCAGGGTCGCCAGTGCTGGCCACAGGATAACCGAGAACGGCGTCTCTGAGAGGGCCGCGCCGCCTTTCAGACCGATGGCCAGCAACAGGTAAATCGAGAGACCAACGTACAACTCCTCGGGAAACTTGAGATCGCTGCGAACCAGCGTGGCAATTCCCCCCAGCACGAACGCAAGCACCATGGGCGAGAGCAGGTTCAGTCGCACCAGGTCAAGAATGGTCACCCGGAATCCCCTTCTTCAGGAGAGTCTGGGAGGGCTTTGCCCTCCCAGAAACGCTCTTTCTTCGGTCATTTGGACGAGGGTGGGGAAGCCTGGTTTCCCCACACCCCTGCCTGAGGGGAAGTCCGGGAGGGCAAAGCCCTCCCAGAACGTCATTGGATAACCCGGTTATGCAGACAGGCGCTAATCAGCAGAAAGCGTCAGTTCAGTTTCTTCAGGCGGCGGAGAAAGCGGCGTCCATTCGTGATAGCCCGTTTCATAAGCCTCAATGCCAAACAATTCGGCGGCAATGTAGGCGGCGGTCTGGGGCGAGATGCGCCCGTTCTGCAATCCTTCCTCAAGCGCGGCGAGTAACTCAAAGCGGTCCATGGCGATCACCTCCCCACGATCATCAATGGTGCTGGCGCGGCACGACGCCGTCACGCGCCGTCCGGTCGGTAATGTCGCGAATGATACTCGTAGCCAGGGCTTTGTGCAAGAGGAGACCTTCCCGGTGCGTAGGATGGCAAACAATGTTTGCCATCCTACCGTTTCGTTGTGCGGCCTTTTAGTGAACCTTACAGGGGAAGAGCCGGGGGCGCAGCACCTGGCGACCCGGTGGTTCCGCCCGCGGCGGTGGGCCTGTCCTGGCTTCATCAGAGCGGGCGCCCGTCGCGGACGTAGGGTAACCCACAACCTGCTTCGAGGCCAGCGGAGAGAGCCTGAGGGATATGCTATACTACGTGACGATTCTCGCCGGCCGGGCCGGCGCCCACGGAGGTGTTGACGTGACCACAGAGGAGCCGGACGTTCACGTCATCCCGGAGCTTACCTTCAAAGTCGCCGAGCGCGAGGACCTGGAGAAACCCTATCGGGTAATCATCGAGAACGATGATGTGACGCCGATGGATTTTGTCGTCACCATCCTGCGCGTCTTTTTCGGACTGGGTTTCAACCGGGCGGTGGTGATCATGCTGACAGCGCACTACGAAGGGCGGGCGCACGTGGTGACGTTGCCGTATGAAGAGGCGCAGGAACGCGTGTACAATGCCCATCATGCCGCTCGGGAAGCCGGATATCCACTGACATTCTATCTGGAGCCTGACACCTGACCGTCACCACCGGGGAGCACGAATGACCTGGCCACGTCTCGCCGCGATCAGCCTGCTCTGTCTGGCATTCATGATCGCGGGCTGCGCCCCTGCCGCGCCGCAGCCAGACCCTTCCTCAGCCACCAGACAACCCGTGGCAACCGTCGCCGCCTCTACGGCTTCCGCTCCCACTCCGGCCCCCGTGTTCGCCAGCGGGACTATGGTTGCGGGGGTCACGGTGGCCGGCCTGACGTTCGCCGAAGCCGAGCAGCGGCTCCGCACGGTGCTTACCGCCCCGGAGGAAATTGAACTGCGCGTAGGTTCCACACGGCAGGCACTCAGTGCGGAGCGGATCGGGCTAACGGTGCCAGTGGATCAACTGCTGGCCCGCGCCACGCCGGCCCTTACTGCTTCAACGCCGATCACGGTGTCCGTCGCCTTTGACTACGACCGGGCGGCTCTTCGCCAGGAGGTCGCCACACTGGCCACCGCAGTCGCTGTGGCACCGGCCATTCAGGTCATCACCGCGACCGAAACGCTCTCGCGGAGCTTTGCCTTTACTCCGGGCCGCATCCTTGATGTTGACGCCGCCGTGGCCCGGATCGGGAAGGGTCTCGCCAATGGTGATGCGGGACCCTTTACCCTGACACTCAGCGAGGAAATTACACCACCGCGCGTGCCCCTGGCCCGGCTCCGCGAGGAGGTTGAAGCGATGGCCGCTGAGTGGCCAGGGGTGATTGGTTTCCAGGTGATCGATCTGGCAACCGGTGCCAGCGCCGGCTTCCACGAGCATACCGTGTTCGCCGGCGCCAGTACCATCAAAACGGCGATCATGCTCAACGCTTATGTAAACATTGACGCCTTCGACGAGCGTGAGCAGGACTTGCTCGCCAGGATGATCGGCGAGAGCGACAACCTGGCCGCCAATGACTTGCTGGCCGCCGCTGTCGGAGGGGAGGGGACCGAGTATGCCTTCGCCGGGGCCGACGCGATGAGTACGATGCTCCAGGAGGAGCTTGGCCTGGAGCATACGTATCTGTACATCCCCTTCGAGGCGACAGATTATATCAGTCTGTACAAGCCGAAGTTTCGCTGCGGGCCGAAGGGCCCGGTGGGCGCAAAACCCTATACGGAGCACGGCAATTGCCTCCGCGCCGAGCCAGCCTCGATGGCCCGGCTCTACCAGTTGATTGACCAGTGCGCCGCCAACCAGGGTTTGCTCCTGGAACGCTTCGAGCGCATGACCCCCGCCCGTTGCCAGGAGATGCTGGACTACCTCGCCGCCAACGATGACCAGACACGGCTCGTCGCGGGGGTGCCACCGGGCATCCGGGTGGAGCACAAGAGCGGCTGGATCGAAGATATGCAGGCCGATGCGGGCATCGTGCGCTCGCCGAATGGAGCCTATGCGATCGCCGTCTACGTCTACCGTCCAGTGCCCGCCGGCCGTTATTTCTGGCCTGACGAACTGATGGCGCCGGTCGTGGCTGCCTTCTCGCGCCTGGCCTACACGGCCTTCAACCCTGTGCGTCTGGAAGACACGCGGACCTGGCGTGCAGGTGGACAGACTGCCTATAGACCTGCTGAGTAGTCTGTAAAGGTTAGTTTCGTGGCCTTGCCGCCCCCATCCGCAAGCGAACCTCTGAGGTGCAGCAGCACTGCCCGTTGATCCTTTGGGAGACGCGCAACAACGCAAGCATCGCTTGCCAGCAGTCAGGAGCATCCAATGGCCGCTTTGCCGATTACACGCCTGGTGCTCTTCAAACACGGGGTAGCCTATATTGAGCATCGTGGGTCCTACCACGGCGAACGCCTGGAGTTGAACTTCCCTCGGGAGGCGATAGACGATGTGCTCAAGAGCCTGATTGTGCTCGACAATGGCGGCGTTGTGCTCGGCATGGACTTCGAGACGCCCGAGGATCGCGGAGTGCGTCTGGGCGGCGCCGGCATTCGCCTTGCGGAGCAGAGTCGCTTGCTCGATCTGCTGCGCGACCTGCGCGGCCGCGCGGTGCGGGTGACGCTCAACGGCAGCAACAAGAAACCTGAGAGTACCGTCGAGGGACTGCTCCTGGGGGTAGACCACGAACCGGAGATGGGGCTACGTCGGGCGACACTGGCCATCTACCAGCCTGAGACCCGGCAGGTGCGCATCCTGCCGGTGGCAGACGTAGCGCACCTGGATCTGCTTGACGATCAGGCGGATAGTGATCTGCTCTACGCCCTGCGCGCCGCCTGCGGCGAAGAGCAGCGCCAGAGGGCCACACTGCGCCTTTCGCCGGGCGAGCACGACCTGATCGTGGCTTATATCACGCCCGCGCCCGCCTGGCGGGTGAGTTACCGCCTGCTCTACGAGGAAGAACGGCAGGACCAGCCCGCTTCAGCTCTGCCACCGGCGGAAGTGTTACTGCAGGGCTGGGGGTTGTTCGACAATCAACTTGACGAGGATCTGCACCAGGTCGAGTTGACGCTTATAGCGGGGATGCCGATCTCCTTTCGCTACCGGCTGGCAATGCCCCACACGCCGGAACGCCCGCTGGTCGAAGACGAAGAACGCACGGTGGCCGGGCCGCTATTCTTTGACAGCGCGCCGCCAGCCGCGCCCGAGACGGTCGTTGCATTGGACGAATTGGAGCCGTCCGAGCCTGCCCGCACGGCACACCTCGCGACCCGCCGCCTGGAGAAGAGCGTTCCCGAAGGCGCCAGCGGCGATGAGCGCGGGGCGCTCTTCGCCTATCACATTACTCACCCGGTAAGCGTCGCCCGCGGCCAGTCGGCGATGGTTCCGATTGTCAGCCGGCGCCTGCCCGCCCGGCGTGAACTGCTCTACAGCGGCGCGAAACACCCCCGCCATCCGGTTGCTGCCTTGCGCTTCAACAATGCTACCGGCCTGACCCTCGAACGTGGTCCGGTGACGGTGCTGGAGAATGGCGACTATGCCGGCGACAGTGTGCTGCCCTTTACCCGCGCGGGCGATGAACTCATTCTGCCCTACGCGGTGGAACTGGGAATACAGGTCACCGAAGCACGGCGGGGTGAGCGTCGGCTTACGCGCGTCATCCTCGAAGGCGAGTACGTGCGGATCGAGGAGCACGAACTGGGCATCACCGATTTTGAACTCGTCAACACCCTTGATCGCGCTGTGGTTGTGACCCTGGAGCACCAGCGGAACCGGGCCTTTGAGCTGGTCGGGCCACGCCCGCCGGCAGAGGAGCGCGCCGGTTTCGCCCGCTGGCGGCTGCCCTGCGAGCCCCACGCGCGCACCCGTTTCAGCGTTACCGAGCGACGCCTGCTAAGCCGCTCTGAGTCGGTGCGCGGCCTTACCGGCGAGCAGTTACGCGAGTTCCTTACCAATCGCCTCCTCGACGCTGCCACCGTCAAGACCCTCGGCGACGTGCTCAGGCTCTACCAGCAGATCAACGCCGCCCAGGAAAAGCTCGGCCAACTCGACCTTCAGCGCGAGGAGATCTACAAACGCCAGCAACAGATCCGCAGCAACCTGGAGCCGCTGGGTCGCGAGGGCGACGAAGGCGCGCTGCGCCAGCGCTACGTCGCCACGCTCAACGAACTGGAGAACCGTCTGGCCGCCCTCGCCAGTGACGAGACGCGCCTCCGCGCGGAGATCGTGCGCCTGGAGGAACAAGCCGCCCGGCGCCTGCGAGGGTGATACTATTTTCGATTGCCGTATATCGCCATGAGACCTGGCGATGACGCGCATGCACCGTGTTCAAGATGAGAAATCGTCTCGACTTCCGCACCCTGCTGATCATGTTCGCGGCCCTCACCATTGGGGTGGGCTGGGCCGCGTTTAACCTCGCCTCGACGGGCGGCGCGCGCAACGATGCCACCGTGCGCCCCCTGGTGTGGACGGTGTTCGCCACCCCCGCGGCCCTGTTCATCGGCTGGAGCATCGCCCGCCGGCACGAACTGGGCCTGGCGGCGTTCTGCTGCTTCTGCCTCTACTTCTTTACCTTCTTCGTCGCCCAGCGCGTCGAGACACTCTTCTTCACGCTGGAAGAGGCGCGGGCCAACGGGCACAGCTTCTACTTCAACACCGTGCTGGTGATCCACGCCCTGGCAGGCGCCGGGCTGAGCCTCTGGCGCGCCCTCGCGCCGGCGCCCGCGCCCGTGGAGACGGGGTAGGCGCATCTTCGCGAGGGCTGTGCCTCCCGGACTCTCCCTGGAAGGCGGGGGTATGGGGAAACCGGATTTCCCCCATACCCCTGCCTTCCGGGTTTGCTATAATTCAAGTCAGTTGCGACCTGATACGTGGCGCATCTCGCAGCTTCCCTTTCGCGAGGGGTTGAGGCAGTGATTTTCCAGGAGGGCTTCGCCCTCCCTGACCCTCACGTTCAGGAACGTGTCGGGGAGGCCGATCTGTCGGGCATCACCATGCACACACCCCGCGAGTACCAGGAAGACCTCGAGGCCCGGGTGCTCTCGACCTTCGCCGCCCGCAGCAGCGCCGCCGTGCGCGACCGCCCCGAGCCGCCCTGCGCAGTGCGCCCGGCCTATCAGCGCGACCGCGACCGCATCCTGCACTCCAAAGCCTTCCGCCGCCTCAAACACAAGACGCAGGTGTTCATCGCTCCACCCGGCGACCACTACCGCACCCGCCTGACCCACACCCTGGAAGTGACGCAGATCGCCCGCACGGTCGCGCGCGCGCTGCGCCTCAACGAGGATCTGACCGAGGCGATTGGCCTCGGGCACGACCTGGGGCACGCGCCCTTCGGGCACGCCGGCGAAACTGCCCTGACACGCATCTACCCCGACCACTTCCGCCACAACGAGCAGTCGCGGCGCATCGTCGAGGTGCTTGAACAGGGCGGCCAGGGCCTCAACCTGACCTACGCCGTCCGCGAGGGCATCTACCTGCACTCCAAGGCCCGCCGCGATATTATGACAACCGCCTGGGGCACCGCCAGCACGCTTGAGGGCCAGTTGATCAAGATTTGCGATAGCGTGGCCTATATCAACCACGACATTGATGACGCTATTCGCGCCGGGGTGCTGCGCGAGGAGGATCTACCCGCCGAGGCCGTCGCGGTGCTCGGTCGCAGCCACCGCGAGCGCATCAATACCATGGTCAGCGACCTGATCCACTTCAACTGGTGGGCCACCGGCGAGGCGACCCCGCCCAACCCGCCGCTGATCGGCATGAGCCCGCACGTGCTCGCCGCCACTAACCAGTTGCGCGACTTTATGTTCCGCGCCGTCTACCAGGACCGGCGCGCCCGGGCCGAGAGTGAAAAGGCCCGCTTTATTGTCGAGACGCTGTACGCTCATTATGTCAAACACCCCGACGAGATCCCCGAAGAATTGCGGCGCATCAACCAGCAGCGCGGCGAACCCGTCGAACGCATGATCGTTGACCACATCGCCAGCATGACCGATCGGTACGCAATAGAGACCTTCAAGCGGGTGTTCATTCCCCGAACCTGGGGCGGGTAGCAACGAAGGGGTGCAGGGCGCCCTGCTTGTCCCACCCCTCTCCAACCGGCATGAACCAGATCGACGACGTTCGCAACCGCACCGACATCGTGGAACTGATCACCTCCCTGGGCGTGGGGCTGCGCCGCACGGGCCGCAGCTACGTGGGCTTCTGCCCCTTCCACCCCAATACCCGCACCCCGGCCTTCACGGTCTATCCCGACACCCAGAGCTTCTACTGTTTTGGCTGCCACGCCTCGGGCACCGCCTTCGACTTCGTGATGCGCCAGCAGGGCCTGGACTTCCGCGGCGCGCTGGAGTTGCTGGCCGCCCGCGCGGGCGTTACCCTCGCCCCGCGCAGCGACAGCGAGCGCCAGGAGGATGCCCGCCGCGCCCGGCTGCTCGAACTCAACGCCCTGGCGGCCCGGGTCTTCAACCACGTGCTGCTGTCCACACGGCGTGGCGAAGCGGGGCGCGCCTACGTTGAGCAGCGCCAGGTCGGCCCGGAGATGGTCGAGGCCTTCCAACTGGGCTACGCGCCCGATGAGTGGCATTTTCTGCTCGAGTACCTGACCGAGAAGAAGGGCTACGCCCCCGACGAGGTCGAAGCCGCTGGCCTGGCGGTGCGCCACGAGAGCGGGCGGCTCTACGACCGCTTTCGGGGCCGCCTGATCTTCCCCATCCGCAACGCGAAGGGCGAGACGGTCGGCTTTGGCGGGCGGATCATCAGCAATGGTCAGCCAAAGTACCTCAACTCCCCCGAAACCCTGGTCTACAAGAAGGGCGAATTGCTCTACGGTCTCGACCTGGCGCGCGAGGCCATTCGCACCGAGGACCGCACCATCGTCGTCGAGGGCTACTTCGACGTGATCAGCGCCCACCAGCACGGCTTTCGCAACGTGGTCGCGCCCCTGGGCACCGCCCTGACCCGGAGTCACATCGCCCTGCTCAAGCGCCTTTCGCACAATGTCGCCCTGGCCCTCGACGCCGATGCCGCGGGCCAGAGGGCCACCCTCAAGGGGCTGGACGCGCTGCGCGAGAGCGCCGAAGCCGGCGGGCGCATGGTCGCCACGGCCCAGGGCATTGTGCGCCTGGAGAGCGACGTGGCCCTGCGCATCATACGCATGCCCGAGGGCCGCGACCCCGACGAGGTGATCCGCGCCGACCCGGACCTGTGGCGGCGCCTGGTGGCCGAGGCCGTGCCGGTGATAGAGTTCTATCTGAGCGCCTATACCGCCGGGCTCGACCTCACCCGCCCCGAGGAGCAGCGGCTGGCCCTCGACCGGCTGTTGCCGCTGGTGGCCGAACTCGACGCGACCCAGCAGCGGGTCTACCTCTCGCGCCTGGAACAGGTCATCGGCGTCCGCGCCGAACTGATCCTTGATCTGCTGCGCGGCGACCCGGCCAGGCGCCGGCCGGTCCTCCGCGACGGCAAAGGCTGGCCCCGGCATGGCGAGGGTCGCCCTGCCCCGCCACCGCTCCCCGACGAGGCCCCCCATCCCGCCGAGGCCGGCGCCGCGCCCGTCGCTCCACCGCACCCCGCCCTCGACGCCCGACGGGCCACCGAAGCCTACCTGCTGGCCCTGGCCCTCTACCACCCCGGCGTGGACGCCGCCGTCGAAGCCTCTCTCGAAGCCGGTCTGGCGCGCCATCCCACGCTGCGCGATCTCTTTGGAGGCAGGCTGGAAGATCTGTTGGAAGAGCCGTTACATCGGGAACTCTGGCGCCACTTCACGACACTACCACCAGTGTGGCGTCCCGCCACCCCGGAGCAGGTGCGGGCGTGGGCCGAGGGGCAGGACGAGCCGTTTCGGGAAACGGCGCTGCGCCTGATTGCCGTGGCCGAGCGGCGCCCCCAGACACTGCGCTACCGCCACGAGGCCGAGGCGTGCGCCCGCAAGTTGCGCGAGGCCCAGATCGCAGCGCGCATCAGCCAGTTTAAGGAGCGCGCGCACGCCCTTGAGGACGCTGAGGAGTTCGAACGCCTTGCTCGTCTGCAGGCCGAGATGGCCCTCTATCGCGCCACGGTCCAGCGCCCGCGGCGCAGCAGCACCTTTCCCGATGCCCGCGACACCCTCGGCCAGGAGTAAGCTTACCCTTCCCCCAGCAACGGCTCGGCCAGGCGCAGGGCCATTTTGAGGTAGAAGGGCAGCATCAGTTCCATTTCCCACTTGAGCTCGATATTGGGCAACACCACGCCGTGGTACGTGCTGGCATGATGGAGGGCGGCCAGGGGCTGGGCCAGTTCAAAGG
This sequence comes from uncultured Chloroflexales bacterium, assembly GCA_937918935.1. GTDB lineage: Bacteria > Chloroflexota > Chloroflexia > Chloroflexales > Chloroflexaceae > JACAEO01. The sequence goes on from CAKZSI010000030.1 coordinate 102,583, forward strand.
CCGCCACCAGGTCACGCCCGGGCAGCAGTTCGACCCAGGGGCGCAGGTAGGCGTCGCGCAGACGCTCGCGCACGCCGGGCAGACGGGGAAAGAAGTCTTCGATCTCCACCAGGAAAAGCAGCGGGCTGAAGAAAGGATGGCTGATCGAGCTATCGGACCAGTCGAGGAAGGCGAAGCCCGCGTCGGTAACCACCACCTGGCCGGCCCAGAAGTCACCGTGTTCGAGGGTCGCTGGCAGGTCATAGGCGGCGAGGCGCGTGGTCAGGGTGTCCAGGCGCGCGGCCAGCGAGTACAGGCGGCGCCGCTCGTCCGCTGAGAGCCCGGCAGGGCTGGCAGGCATGGCCGCGGCAGGGTCAGCCAGCAACGGCGCCAGGCGCGCGGCGAGGGTCGCGAGGGGCCGTTCGGGGGCCCCGGCCGCGCGCAGGGCCGGCAGATGGGCGGCACTGGCGATCTGCACCTCGGCGAAGGTCGCTAGCGCCCGTTCCCAAAGTTCCACATCATCACAGCGCATATCAAGGGTTGGACCCCGCAGTTCCCGCATGAGCAGCCAGCCCCGGGCAGGATCCACCGCCACTGGTCGGGGAAAGCGGGCGGGGTCGGCGGCGGCCAGGACGGCCGTCAGCGCCGGCTCGTGGGCGAAGATCGGCGGCACGGCCTTGAGGTAGACCGGGCCTTCGACGGTCGGCAGCCGCAGAATCGCCGACCGCTGCCACGAGCGTAACTGCTCCGCCGGTCCCGTCGGCGGCATCCCGGCGTCGGTCAACTGCTCGGCGGCCCAGCGGGTCGCCGCCTCATGCCACCCCGGCAGATACCAGGGCGCGCGTTGCCGGGGCGCGCCGGCGTACCAGGCGAACCACTCGGCCAGCGGGCGACGATGGCCCTCAACCTCCAGCGGTAGGCCGCCGACCTCCTCGCGGGCCACCCAGCGCCCCCCCGGCGGCGGGCGCCAGGAGGGGTCGCGCGGCACCGCCGCGTAGAGCTTCGAAACCACCTCCGCCTCGCGCCGATAGTCAATGGCCAGGCAGCGCAGCGTGGTCGCGGAGACGCCCAGTACCTCGCGCAGCCCCTGGTTGACGTGGGCCACGTCTTGCCAGACGTGGCGCTCACCATGTGCGAAGTACGGCAGGCGCCAGCCCTCCACGCCCGGCAGAAGGAGCAACCGGTCCTCGCGAGGGTGAATAACCGCCACGTGGTACTCGTAGCGTACCGGTAGCGCGCGCATGGACATAATGGTCGTTTTTCGGCCCCTTCCAGTGCGTGGGGTCATCCAATGGTCAGCCTGCTAGCTGTTTGTCGGGTTGCATGCCCGGCGAGGCTGAAGCATCGGCTGCGCCAATGCTTCGGTCCAACAAGGGCCACCCGGCAACGAAGCTCGGACGCGGTACAATCTATGGTACCATACACCCGAAACGTATACGGTACCTGGCCCTTCGTCGCCAGGGCTCGTGCAAAGTCTTTCGTCGGGCGGCTATGCCGCCCCTACCCCCCGCCAGAGGCGGACTTTGCATCAGCCCTGCCTTCGTCGCAGGGCCTGTGCATCGGGGCAAGCCCCCAAACCCCATTGTCTGGAGGGTCTGATGATACGGCCCCGGACCCTCCGAACAAGCAATCCCTCTGGGAACGGCTGCCTCGCGCCCCCCCACTGCGGGAGGCGAATGTTGCGCAAGCCGGGCCTATTATCGGAACCTCCTATGCCTGCTGCAACCACCACACCAACCACTCCTCGCGAGCGGGGTCTGGGTTACGCCCTGGCCGGCGGCCTGGTGATCACCGCCATCGCCGTCGTGATTGGCGGGCTGCTCTTCGCCTGGCTGTTACTGGCCACCCGCGGCCCGAGCGCCCCGGAACTACTTCCCGCTGACGTGCAACTTTACGCCGCTACAAGCCCGAACATCGGCGGCGTGGTCGAGGTTGAACAACTCCGCCGCGCCCTCCGCGACGGGCTTGGCATACCCGAACCCGAAGCCCTCGTTGCGCCCATCGAAACCCTGCTCGGCGTGAGCCTGCGCGAGCATGTCGCGCCGTGGCTGGGCAGCGAGATCGCCGTCGCGGTGCGCGGCGCCGACCCGGCGCAGCTACGGAGCGCCGATCCCGGCGCGTCCCTGCTGGAACACGCCGAGGTGCTGTTCCTCTTCGCTTCCAAGAACGACCCCCAGGCCCTGGCCTTTCTCGAAAAGCACCGCGCCGCCCGCGAAGCTCGCGGCGAAACCATTGCCACCCTTGAGCGCAACGGCGTGTCGATCCACTACGCCGAGGGTGGCGAACCCGGCCCGATCGCGGCGTTCGCCATGGTCCAGCACTACCTGGTCTTTGCCAACCGCCCGGAGGCAATCGAACACCTTGCCGTGGCCGACGGAGGAACGGGGGCAACCCTGGCGCAGACGGCGGCGTTTGTCCGCTTCCAGAAGGAGAGGACCACGGCCCGGGCCGGGGCGATCTACACTGATGGGACCCCCGCTTCCGAGGCTATCCGAGAAGCCTTGCGCGACGTGCTCATGGCCCGGTGAACTCGGATGTATTGGCGGCTCCTGGCGCCGACTTGCTGGCGGCGGCCACGATGCGTTGCAGATACTGCTGCCAGTTGGCCTGATTGGCGCGGGTGATCCGGCGCACGGCCTCGATGTCGCCGCTCTCGCCGGCCTCATAGGCCGCCGCCAGCGACTCCTGAAAGGTGCGGGCCAGGTCAGCCACTGCCCGCCGCAACTCGCTGTTCATCTGCCGCTGGCGCTCCAGTTGTTCCTGGAGCCATGCGTTCAAGCGTTCCAGTTCGGCGATGCGTTCCTCGGAAGACATACGTATAACACTCCATAGCTTGTGAAACGACGCTTCGTCTCGGCGCGGGTCACGGGGGCCTGCGGCCCGCCCGCAACTTCAGGTGCGGTGCGGCTGCGCCGCGCCGGAATGTGGATCAAGCGTTCGGGTCAGTGCTCTAAGCAAAAACGCCCCCCTGCGACACAGGAAGGGCGCATCTTTCATGGCGGGGAGAGCGAGATTCGAACTCGCGAGGGCTTTTTACACCCTACTCGTTTTCGAGACGAGCACGTTCAACCACTCCGTCATCTCCCCACATGCCATCGTTCATTATACGCGGTTGCGGGGTCGCGTCAAGGCTCCATCCAGTTCGCCAGGGCCAGTCCGAGCGGGAGTGGGCAAACCGGGTTTGCCCACCCCCGCCAGATGGGACGGCTCGGGAGGGCCTGGCCTTCCCGGGAAAACCCATTGTCATCCCTGCGCGGCGCAGCCGCGCAGGGCCTATAGCATTTCTCGAAAAGGTTGATCCGCAACGATGGCAGCACGAGCGCCGCGAGTCTCACGGCTCAGTGTCCTCAGTGGATCAAGCATTGCGATCAGTGCTCTAGGGCGTCGGAGGAGAGGGTTGCGCTTCGGGCCGCGCGGGTGGCGTGACCACCGCCGAGCTTTCACCCATACGGTTGAGGAGCAAAGTCAGGTCGGTATTCGGATCAACAAACCAGAAGTTGCCATTATCCAGCATCTGGACCATTAACTCGCGTTTCCGCAACTCGAACAACTCGGGATTCTCGCGCCAGTAGCGCCCCTCGATGGCCCGCACCTGAGCCTCACGATTGGCCGCCTCCAGGGCTGCCGCCGTTATGCCACGCTCACGGGTCAGGGCGACTTGAGCCTCTTGCTCAGCCTGGAACAGATTATTAGCCTGCTGGGCCTCGATCTGCTCACGCCGCTTCTGCTCGGTTTCGATCTGCACCTCCAGATTGGCCTTCTCGGCCAGCAGCCGGGCGTATTCCTCGCCAACCTTGATATCAAGCACTTTCACATCGTAGATCTGAATGTAGAGTTGTTCACTGGGACTGCGGCGGCCGGCTTCACTGGTCGTCAAAAACTGGCGGATGCGCGCGGCAAAGCCGCCCCGGTCGGAGAGGGCCTGATCGAGGGTGAATTGCGTACTGGCGCTCTTGAGCGCATCGTTGATGTAGCCATCGAGCGGCTCGATCAACTGCTCGTCGCGCACGCCGATCTCGCCGTAACTGGCCCGTAACGCATCAGGACTGGTGAGCCGGCTGTAGTCCACCTGAATGTCAATGTCGTAGAGTTGCTTATCGCTGCTGGCGACGTTCTGCGAGATGGTGCGGGTCTGCCGACGGACGTTCACGACCTCGATCGTTGTGAAGGGAGCAAAGGGGCGGAAAAAGATTCCCGGCTCTTGCACGCCCTCAACGCGACCCTGGGTCACAATGATGCCCCGCTCGCCTTCGTTAACCTGGGCGAACTTCATAGTGGACAGACCGAGACCCACCACCACCAGGATCAACACGACAATGCCGATCAACCCCGTCCAGGCACGCGAACCGCGCGCCCCACCCTGCTGTACGGTCATGCTCTGGCTCCTTCATCAAGGTATGTCGAATGCTGGTTGACAGGTGCCGCGCACGGGGCACAGAGCGCCACGATAGGGTAGCGCGCGCGGATCATTATACTTTCCCGGTGCAACGAATGTTTCTTCATTCGCTTTTGCCGCAGGGCTCATGCAATCTGGGACAAGCCCTGGACCCCGTCGTGTAAGACAAACGTTGCCAACCTTTGCCCGGTCAGAGTGAGGGGCGGGGCAACCAGGTTTCCCTACCTCTGGCCCACGCAAACACCGATGCCTGCCACCGGGGTGGCAGGCGTCGTAGCGAACAAGCAACGGTTCGGTTCAACGCTCCAGCAGGCGCTCGGCGCGCGCGCGCTCGGTTTCGGAAAAGCCGAGGGCCTCGGCGACAATATACAGCGGTCGTCCTTTCACTTCGTCGTAGATCCGGCCCACATACTCGCCGATGATCCCCAGCGAGATGAGTTGCACGGCACCGATAAAGAGCACACTGGCCAATGTTGAAGCCTGACCGTAGAAGGCCGCATCCTGGGGCGTGGCGCTGCCAAGACGCATCATAAACACCACCAGAATGAAGATCAGGCTCAGGGCGGCCACGATAAAGCCCAGGTACGTGGCCAGTTGCAGCGGCAGGTAGGAAAAACTGGTAATGCCATCGAGGGCAAACTTGAGCATCTTGCGGAACGGGTATTTGGTGCTGCCAGCCTTGCGGGCGTGGCGGGTGTAACTGACCCCCGTGCTGCGGAAGCCGACCCACACCGACAGCCCGCGCATAAAGCGATGATGTTCGCGGATGCGGTTCAGCGCATCCACCACTTTCCGGTCCATCAGGCGGAAGTCGCCCGCATCAACCGGCAGTTCGACATTGGTAATCCTGGCGATCAGGCGGTAGAAGGCCGAGGCGGTCGTGCGCTTGAACCAGGTCTCACCCTCGCGTTCCTCGCGCACGGCGTAGACCACTTCATAACCCTCGCGCCACCTGGCGATCAACTCGGGGATGACCTCCGGCGGGTCCTGCAAGTCCGAGTCAATCACAATCACGGCGCGGCCCCGGGCGTAATCCGTGCCGGCGGTAATCGCCAGTTGATGGCCGAAGTTACGCGAGAAGTTGATCACCCGGACGCGCGGGTCCCGCTCGTGGATCGCCCGCAGGATCATGCCCGAGCGGTCACGGCTCCCATCGTTGACCATCACCAACTCAAACGGCTCGCCCAGAGGCTCCAGGGCAGCGATGGCGCGCTGGCAAAACTCCTCAATCAGCGCCTCTTCGTTAAACACCGGCGCCACCACCGAGAAGGTCGGTGGGCCAGGCTCGGTCACAAGCTGTAATTCGGGGGCTACTTCGGTGGCCAATGACATGACAGCCTTTCCTCCAACCTGAAGTAAGACAGTGTATCGTTGCGCGGCCTGTTGCGTACCCTTTCACGGGTGTGGGCAGGGCTGAGCTAAGGTCGTGGGGGCAAGCCCTACACCCGGGTGTCTGGTTGGGTTTGGCGGCTACGCCGCCAAAACACACCTTATCGGGCGGCTTTGCCGCCCCCCCCGCCAGAGGCCGAGGTTGCACCAACCCCGAGATTTCGGGAGACTGCGCCTCCCCGCGTCCCTCCAGTCGCGGGGGGCTTCTGCTGCGTCCCTCAACCGCGCGCTATGGCAAGCGGCTGTAACTCGTCCCAGTTAGGACCGCTTTCGACATCAACCGCGAGGGGCGCCTCAAGATCGTACACGTGTTCCATCACCTCGGCAACCAGGCGCGCGGCGGTCTCGACTTCGGCTTCGGGCGCTTCGAGGATCAACTCGTCATGCACCTGAAGCAACAGGCGGGTCACCAACCCGTGCTCCCGCAGTTGCCGATGAACATTGATCATGGCGATCTTCATCAGGTCGGCAGCGGTACCCTGGATAGGAGCATTGATCGCCTCGCGCATCGCCGCCTGGGCGCGGGCGCCTCTCGCCTCGCGCATCAATTCAGGGAAGTGCCGCCGCCGGCCGAACAGGGTGCTCACATAGCCTGTCTGGCGGGCATGCTCCAGGGTCGTATCGATGTAGGTGCGAATGCCGGGAAAACTGGCGAACACACCGTCTATCAGCGCCTGGGCCTCGGCGCGTTCCAGCCCCAGGCGCTGGGCCAATCCAAAGGCGCTGATCCCGTAGATAATGCCAAAGACCACCGTCTTGGCGATGCGGCGCTGGTTCTTCTCCACCTGGTCCTGCGGGACGCCGAAGAGGTGCGCGGCGGTGGCGGCGTGAATGTCGCGGCCGGCACGGAAGGTTTCGAGCAGGGCCGGATCGCGGGTAATGTGGGCCAGCACGCGCAGTTCGATCTGCGAATAGTCGGCAGCGATGAACCGATGGCCAGGCGCGGCCACGAAGCCGCGCCGGATCTCGCGGCCCTCCTCGGTGCGCACGGGGATGTTCTGCAGGTTCGGCGAATCGGAGGAGAGGCGCCCGGTGGCCGCGCCGATCTGGTTGTAGGAGGTATGAATGCGCCCGGTGCGGGGGTTAACCAGGGCCGGCAGGGCGTCAACGTAGGTGCTCTTCAGCTTCGTCAACTGGCGATAGCGCAGAATGCTTGCGGCGATGGGCGCCAGGGGCGCGAGTTGCTCCAGCACCTCGGCAGTGATCGAGTAGCCACCGTTCTTCAGGCGGCTCAGGCCGAGGGCCTTCGGGTCTAGCCCGAACTTGCCGCTCTCGAAGAGCACCTGGTTGAGTTGCTGCCCCGAGTTGATGTTGAATGACTCACCGGCCTGGACATAGATCTCAGTCTCCAGGGCCGCGATGCGCGCCTCCAGGCTGGCGGCCAACTGGCGCATGTAGGCCATGTCGAGCAAAATACCCGCCTGCTCCATATCGGCCAGCACGGGGATCAGGGGCAACTCGAGGCGGGTAAAGAGTTCACCAAGGCGGTCATAGCGGGCAAGCTCCGCCTCCAGCACCGTTTTGAGCCGCAGGGTGAGATCGGCATCAGCGGCGGCGTAGGGGGCGGCCCGTTCCACCGGCACCTCGGCGAAGCTGCGCTGATCGCGCCCCCGGCCAATCAACTCCTCAATTGGCGTGGGCGGTTCGGGCAGGCGCAACTCGAAGAAGGCCAGTTCCTTCAGCCCGACGCGCTGCTTGCCGAGCAGCGCCGCCGCGATCATGGTATCGAAGGCCAGCCCGCGCACCGTGATCCCTTCGGTCATCAGCATCTCGAGGTCGAACTTGGCGTTGTGGGCATACTTGGCCCTGGCGGGGTCTTCAAAGAACGGGCGCAGCGCGGCGAGCGCCTGGGCCCGCGGCAACTGTGGGCCGCTGTGGTGGCCGATGGGAACGTACACCGCCGCACCGGGCGCGATGGCGAGCGAAATGCCCACCAGGTCACTGGTGAAGGGCCGCAGGCCGGTGGCCTCGGTGTCGAAGGCGAATGCCGGCGCAGCGGCGAGACGCGCCACCAGATCGGCCAGATCGGCCTCGGTGGCGATCAGCCGGTATTCGCCGTAGCTGACCGGGGCCGGCGCAGACGCTACAATGGGGGACTCTAACTCGAAGAGGGCCAACTGCTCCGCGCCGCCGCGCTCCAGCCGAGCGGGTGGCAGCGTGGCCGGCAGCGTCTCGGAGAACATATCTTGCTGGACGACCACCGGCCCGGCGGCGCCGTTGGCAATGGGCGGGGCGGACGCAGCGGCGCCCCCCAGGGACGGCGGCAACTTCTTGATCAGGCCGGAACTGGCGCCAATCTCCAACTCCTGAAACAGGCGAATGACCGCCGCACGGTCATAATTACGCACCGTCGCCGCCTCAAGGTCGAGCGTTACCGGGACGTCACGGACAATCGTCGCCAGGCGCTTGCTGAACTCGGCCACCTCGCGCTGGCCCTCCAGCACCTTCTTGTAACGGTTTGGCGCTTGATCAAGATGGTCGAAGAGGTTCTCAATCGAGCCAAACTGCTTGAGCAGCGCGATGGCGCCCTTCTCGCCAATGCCCCTGACGCCGGGAATATTGTCGCTGGCGTCGCCCTTCAGGCCGCGCAGGTCGGCCAGTTGTGCCGGAAGCAGGCCATCGTAGCGCTCGCGCACCTTCGCCAGATCGTAGAGCGTGGTGGTGGTGCGGGCGCCGTAGGGATTGGCCAGAATCACGCGAACATGCTCGTCCACCAGTTGCAGTGTATCGGTATCGCCGGTGAGGATGAGCGTCTCAAGACCCTGGGCGGTGGCCTGCCGGGCCAGAGCGCCGATCACATCGTCGGCCTCGTAGCCCTCGGCGGTATAGATCGGAATATTGAGCGCCTGGACAAACTGCTTGATGCGTTCGAGTTGCGGCTCAAACTCCTCGGGCGTTTCGGCGCGACCGGCCTTATACTCAGCATAGAGATCATCACGGAAGGTGCGGCCCACGTCGAAGGCCACGGCCAGGTACTCGGGTTGCTGTTCCTGCAGCATGGTCAGGAGCATCTGGGCGAACCCGAAGACCGCATACGTCGGCTCGCCGCGCGACGAGCGCAGATCGGCGTCCTTCAGCGCGTGAAAGGCGCGAAAGGCAAGAGCGTGACCATCAATCAGCGCCAGACGCTTCGGTTGTGACATGCCGGCACCTTCCGGGCAAAGCGATCGCTATGGGCAATTATACCATCGCGCACCTCAACGCTGCCTAACCGGTGCCTTGTGCCTGGATGACAAGAGTGCAAGGGGAAATCGGCGCATCCGGACCTGATCAGCAAAGACAAGCGTTTCTGGGAGGGCTGCGCCCTCGCAAACCATCCTTGAGCTATGCTCACCTCATACCAGAAGGAACGCACATGAAATCACTTCAGGGGCAGGTTGTTTTGCTCACCGGGGCAGGCGGAGGCTTCGGACAGGTATTGACGCGCCTGCTCTTGCGCGAGGGCTGTCTGCTGATCCTGAGTGACCTGCGGCGCGAGGCGTTGCTGGAGAGTGCCACGGCAGCGGCGCGAGCGGCAGAGGAAGCGCCAGGGCGCGTCCTGGGCTTCATTGAGGCCGATCTGAGCCAGGCAACGGGGGCGACGCGACTCTACGCCGATGTGATGCGCATCAGCCCGCGGGTCGATATTCTGGTGAACAATGCCGGCATCGCCGTCTATGGTCGCTTCGACCAGATACCCCGCGAACGCTGGGAACCACTGATGGAGATCAACCTGCTGGCGCCGATGCGTCTGACCCACCTCTTCCTACCGCAGATGATCGCCCGGCGCAGCGGGCACATCGTCAACATCAGCTCGGCGGCAGGGCTGGTCGGGGTGCCGGGGATGAGCGTCTACAATGCCAGCAAGTTCGGCCTGCGGGGCTTCACCGAGGCCCTTGCCGGCGATCTGGCCCCGCTGGGCATTGATGTGACCGGGATCTACCCTTTCTTTACCCGCACGGCGATCCTCGATAGCCCGCACTTCGGCAGCCGGCCCCGCCGTCTGCCCGGAGTGGTTGTCGGCGACCCCGAGGCGGTGATGGCCCGTCTGGTACGCGCACTGCGCCGGCGTGAACGCCACGTCTACCCGGGGTTCTGGGCCCGGGCGACTGATGTGCTCCGGCGCGTGCGGGCGTGAAGCACAGTTGACACTCCCGATGTCTACGAGTATACTTCCTCGCGTTCACACACGGGCAAAACCCTGTTGCTGACGGCTGGTTGAACAACCCCGGGGAAACCGGGTTTCCCCATACCCCTGCCTGAGGGGAGGGCATGTAAGGCTTTGTCCTTCCAGATCGTAATTCGGATAACCTGCTTTATCCTGAGGACTCAGCATGGACGGTAGTCATACAGGTCAGCGGCGTAGTGGAGCGCCCACAATCACTGCCAGCTTCACCGGTCCTGCGTGCGCCAGGGGTCACGCCTGAGCGTCGCAAAGTCACCCTTCCCGGTGCGGCATGGCCCACCGGGTTTTTTGTTGCCTATCCGGGCCAGGCACTTTTGCTCCCTCCGCCGCAGGTGTCGCATCAGCCGGCGCCAGGTACGTCTTAGGTGTGCGCTGCGGGCGACAACACCCGCCGCCTATCTGGAGGAAGCGGAGTATGACCAGGGTTCCAACCACAAGTGTCGAGACCATTCACAACCTGATCACCTCACAACGATGGGCCGAGGTGCGTGTGGCGCTCGCGGTCTGGCCCGAAGCTGAGATTGCCGATCTGTTACTGAGACTGGCTCCTGCCAAACGGGTGCTGGTGTTTCGCCTGTTGCCACGCGCGGTCTCCAGCGAGGTGTTCGCGCACCTCGCTGCCGACGATCAGAACGACCTGCTCGCTCAACTTACCAGTGAGGAGACCAGGCATCTGCTGGCCAGCCTGACCCCTGACGATCGCACCCAGCTCCTCGAAGAATTGCCGGGTCAGGTGACCCAGAAACTGCTCAATCTGCTCGGCCCCGATGACCTGCGCGAGGCACGCCAGCTTCTCGGGTACCCGGAGGAGAGCGTGGGGCGTCTGATGACCCCCGACTATGTCGCTGTGCGCCCGGAGTGGACCATCGCTCGCTCCCTGGAGCACATCCGTAGTCGCGGCCTGGACAGCGAGACGATTAATATGGTCTACGTCACCGACGAACACTGGCGCTTCCTCGACGCCCTCGAACTGCGGCGCTTCATTCTGGCCGATCCGCAGCAGACTGTGGCGGAGATTATGGACTACGCCTACGTCGTACTTTCGGCCTTCGATGATCGCGAGAAAGCCGTACAGGCCCTGCGCCGCTACGACCTGCCGGCGCTCCCCGTGGTTGACTCGGGAGGCGTATTGCTGGGGATCGTCACCTTCGATGACCTGATCGATGTCGCCGACGAAGAGACGACCGAAGACTTCCACAAGGGCGCTGCTATAGCTCCGCTGCGCGGCAGGTACCTGGAAGCCAGGATCATCGAACTGGTGCAGAAACGGTTGCCCTGGCTGCTGGCGCTGGTATTTGTGAATATCTTTTCAGGCGCGGGCATCGCCGCCTTCGAAGACACCATCGCCGCGGTGGTCGCCCTGGTCTTCTTTTTGCCCCTGCTGATCGACAGCGGCGGCAACGCCGGCTCCCAGTCGGCAACGTTGACGGTGCGCGCCCTGGCCTTGGAGGAAGTGCACGGACGTGACTGGACCAGGCTGCTGCGCAAAGAACTGGTCGTGTCGGCCATGCTTGGCCTGGCGATGGCCGCAGCAGTGGCAGTGCTGGCCTACTTCCGCGCTGGCCCGGCCGTGGCCCAGGTCGTCGCGCTGACGATGGCGCTGGTGGTCGTGGTTGGCAGCACCATCGGCACCGTGCTGCCCCTGCTGTTGCGGCGTATGGGTCTTGACCCTGCCACTGCCAGCGGGCCGCTGATCACCTCGCTGGCCGACATCTCGGGCGTGCTGATCTATTTTTCGCTGGCAACCTGGCTGCTTGGTGTGGGATCATGAACTGAACAGAGCTGGTCTTCACCCTCCCCTTCCACTCCAGTTGGAGAGGGAGGGGTCGCCAGGTGCAGCGAAGCGGGGGAGGATCATCAGCGGCATCCTGACGCCGTGTGAAGGGGTCGCAGGGCAACCTGAATGCCCCACGACCCTTCGCAAGCGCAAGACCTCTGGAGAAGGCAACTGGACAGCCCCGGGGGAAAAGAGTCTTCAGGATACAGCCGCCCGGCTGCGGAGTCGGCGCCATGCGTCGCAGGGATTGAGGCCGCATGTGCCAGACCTCGCAGCCCTGTACGCTCTCTGGCATGACAATGCGGGCGAGACGCTCGCGATCCCGGGTTTGAATTCGCCCTCGTTCCCAGGAGAAATGTGAACACGTACTGGAGAAGCGCATGGCCGCAACCCGCAGGGTCTTCACCCCCACCCCGTCTACCCGACCCCAGATCACCGGCGCCGACCTGACGATCCTGCTGATCGTCGCCGGGCTGCTCGCCCTGGCAGTGTGGCTGGCACAGACCGCGCCTACCGCGGTGCGCGGACCGGACATCAGTCTGGAGTCAACCGCGCTGCCCTACTACGCCATGCTCTCGGTGGGGCGCATGGCTGCGGCCTATGCCCTCTCGCTACTCTTTACCCTGTTGTACGGCTACATTGCCGCGTACAATCCTCGGGCTGAACGCTGGATGCTGCCGCTCCTCGATGTGCTACAGAGCGTACCGATCCTCTCCTTTCTTCCGGTTGTACTGCTCAGCCTCAGCGCCGTGCTGCCCGAACGGGTCGCCGTGGAGCTTGCCGCGATTGTGTTGATCTTTACCAGCCAGGTCTGGAACATGACCTTTGCCTGGTACCAGTCACTCAGCACCGTGCCGGGCGAACTGCGCGAGGCGAGCGCGATGTTTCGCTTTTCCCCCTGGCGTCGCTTCACGACCACCGAACTGCCCTTCGGCGCCCTGAGCCTGATCTGGAACAGCATGATGAGCTGGGCGGGCGGCTGGTTCTTCCTGATGGCCGCCGAGATCTTTACCCTGGGCGACCGCGACTTTCGCCTGGCCGGCCTGGGCGCCTATCTACAAACTGCCGCCGATGCCGGCAACATTGCTGCCATTGGTTGGGGCCTGCTGACCCTGGTGGTGGTAATCGTCGCGCTGGACCAGTTGATCTGGCGGCCATTACTGGCCTGGGCCGATCGCTTCAAGCTCGAGCAGGTGGAACGTGATGCGCCGACCTCCTCGTGGTTCTATGAACTGTTGCAGCGGGCGGCCCTCCCGCAACTGATCGGACGCCTGTGGGCGCCCGTCAATGGCGCCCTCGACCGCATGCTGATCCGCGATCCCGCGCCCATTCGCACTGCCAATCCCGCTCCCCGGAGACGGTCGCCGCTCACCTGGCTGTTCATCGTGGTCACCGTGGCACTGGCGCTGGGCGGCGCGCTCGTGGGCGGGCGGCTGCTGCTGCAGGTGCCGCCTGCCCAGTGGCTCAACATCGCCCTCGGTGTTGGCGCAACTATGCTGCGCGTGTCGGCCGCCCTGGTCATCGCACTGCTCTGGACGGTACCGGTCGGCGTGTACATCGGCACCCATCCGCGGGCGGCGGCGGTGCTGCAGCCGCTGGTGCAAATCGTCGCTTCAATCCCCGCCACGGCTCTCTTTCCGGTGCTGGTGCTGGCGCTACTCGCCGCTCCCGGCGGGTTGAATCTGGCCGCAGTGCTGCTGATGCTCCTCGGCACCCAGTGGTACCTGCTCTTCAACGTTATCGCCGGCGCCACCGCCCTGCCCCAGGATCTGCGCTACACCAGCGACCTGCTGCAACTCTCGGGCTGGATGCGCTGGCGCGTCCTGATCCTGCCTGCCCTCTTTCCCTATCTGATCACCGGCATGATCACCGCCAGCGGCGGCGCCTGGAACGCCAGCATCGTCGCCGAGTACGTGGTGTTCGGCGGCGAGACTTATGCGACCCTGGGGGTGGGCTCGCAGATCACCTCCGCCACTGCCGCTGGCGACTACCCGGGCCTGCTGGCGGCCACCCTGACCATGGTTTTGACGGTGGTGACCATCAACCGCCTGGTCTGGCGACGGCTCTACCGGCTGGCCGAGACGACCTATCGCATGGATTAATCCACAAGGAGCGAGCAATGAGCGCCTCTCGAACCCCGGCGCTGGTGGAAGTGCGTGGCGTGGCCCAGCGCTATGGGCACGGCGACAAACGCTTTACTGCCGTGGAAAACATCAACCTGAGCATCCGCGAGGGCGAGTTCGTCGCTCTTCTCGGCCCCTCGGGCTGCGGCAAGAGCACCCTGCTGCGGATCATCACCGGTCTGAACGAGCCGAGCGAGGGTGCGGTACTCTACCGTGGTGAACCGCTCCGCGGGGTCAACCCTAAAGCCACTATCGTCTTCCAGACCTTCGCCCTCTTCCCCTGGCTGACGGTCGAAGACAACGTGGCCGTGGCCCTGCAGGCGCGCGGTGTGGCCCCCGAACCGGCCCATGCCCGCGCCGTTGAATTGATCGACCTGGTCGGGCTCGACGGCTTCGAGCAAGCCTATCCCCGCGAACTGTCGGGCGGCATGCGCCAGAAGGTCGGCATCGCCCGCGCCCTGGCGGTAGACCCGGAGTTGCTCTGTCTCGACGAGCCCTTCAGCGCCCTCGATGTGTTGAGCGCGGAGACCCTGCGCGGCGAGGTGCTGGAACTGTGGACCGGCGGCCAGTTGCAGATCCGCGCAGTGCTGATGGTCAGCCACAACATCGAAGAGGCCGTCTTTATGGCCGATCGGATCGTGGTGATGGACAAAGGTCCGGGCCGCATCGTGGCTGAGGTGGCGGTAAACCTGCCCCATCCGCGCGACCGTAAATCCGACGCCTTCGCCGCGCTGGTCAACCGCGTCTACGCCCTGCTGATGGGCCAGACCCAGCCTGAGGAGGTCGAGTTCGGCACCGAACCGGGACAGGCCGGCAAGACCCGCGCACTGCCCATGGCCCCGGTGACCGCTCTGGCCGGTTTACTCGAGCACACCAATGCCACCCCCTATGAGCGCGACGAAATCGCCCAACTGCGCGAGGATCTGGGCCTCAATCTCGACGACCTGCTGCCGCTGGTGGAAGCCGCCGAACTGCTGGGCTTCGCGCGGGTCGAGGGCGGGGCGATGATCCTTACGCCGCTGGGCGAGGCCTTTGCCGAGGCCAGCATCCTGGCGCGCAAAGAGATCTTCGCCACCCGCCTGCGGCGCCTGCCCTTCTTCCGCTGGATGCTGCGCATGCTCCAGGCCGCAGGCGACCAGGCACTGCGCTGGGAGGTGCTGCTTACCGCCCTGGAGCGTGACTTCCCGCCCGAGGAGGCCGAACGGCAACTGGACATCGCCAGCGAGTGGGGGCGCTACGCCGAACTCTTTGCCTACGATGACACCGAGGGGGTCTTCTTCCTGGAGGGCCGCGAGGCGGCGACACCGGCTGGCGCGGGGGAGCGGTAGGTGGAGGTGTGGAGGTGTGGAGGTGTGGAGAAACGGCAAAGCTGGATTCGCCTGATGATCCGGGTTTCACCTCCACAGCTCTACATCTCTACACCTCCACAAGCTGAAGCGCCCCGATCCGCAACTTGCTTTAGCCATGGATCTCCACCGGCGCTACGCGCCGTCTCCAGCGGCCCGGCTGCGGCTCGAAGCGGCCCGGAAGTGCGGCCCCGCACTGCTTGCAGCGGCCCTGCCGGTCGAGGTTCCAGCGCCCAAGACGGTACCAGTCGCGCTCGATGAGCAGCCCGCCGCACGTGGCGCAGTATGTCGCCTCTCCCTCGGGATTGTGGATGTTCCCGGTGTAGACGTAGCGCAACCCTGCGGCCAGGGCCTGTTCGCGCGCCCGAATAAGCGTGGCCGCGGGAGTAGGCGGCACATCGAGCATGCGGTAGGCGGGATGGAACGCGCTGAAGTGCAGCGGCACGTCTGGCCCCAGGTTCTCGACGAACCACGCGCACAGGCGCGCCACCTGCTCGGGAGCGTCGTTATGGCCAGGGATGAGCAAATTGGTCACTTCGAGCCAGACCGTGGTCTCGTGGCGGATGTAGCGCAGCATATCGAGCACCGGCGCCAGTTCGGCCAGGCAGATCTTCCGGTAGAAGTCTTCGTCACAAAAGCCCCGCTGCCCCTCCCGCAGCGTGCAGCCCCGGGGGCAGAGATCGCACCGCACGCGGCCATCGTCCACGCGGCGCCACCATATCACCGACAATCACACCTGGCTCAAGAAACGTTCGTTCTGGCATCGCATAGCCCTATCGGCCGCCGCAGGCGGCCCCCCTTCGGGGAGAGTCCGGGAGGGCTTCATCCTGCCAGGCGCCCTCGCTCCTCGCCCGGTTGGAGGGGCGTGGGGAAACCAGATTTCCCCACGCCCCTTCCTGCGTTGCCCTTTCACCACTCGGGCGCGGCCAGTTCGCGCAACTGGCGGGCGAAATCCGCCACCTTCGGCTGCGCCAGGCGCGCGAAGTCGGCGTAGGCCATCCCGATCGTCTCGGTATGGGTGCCAGCCTGGAAGACGATGCGCTCCTGGGCCGTCAACTCCGGAGCGACGTAGACCGGAACGCCGTACAGGTTCCCGAAGGGCGGCATCGCGCCAACCTGGCAATCCGGGAAGAGCCGGGCAAGTTCCGGCTCCTCGGCCAGCCGCAGATCGTAGATCCCCAGCGCCGCGCTGAGCAACTCCATATCAACCTGGTGCGTCGCCGGCAGCACGAGCATAATCGGCGACTCGTTGGCCATCACAATGACCACCTTGGCCATCATGAACTCGGGGAGATGCTCGCTGGCGGCGACCTCCCGGGCCGTGAAGGCCAGCGGATGCTGCTGGAGGACAAAATCAACTTGCTGGTCGCGCAAATACGCGGTAAGCGTTTCGAGGCAAGCCATGACGCACCTCCAATAGTACAAACGTGGGTACGCAGCTATCACCACCGGCCCGGGGCCGGAGCACAACCAGCACATCGCGCAACGCGGGGCGGGCAAGGAGGAAACGCCAATATCACGGGAAGCAGCGCTGCGGCCCGCGTAGTGCAAGTATATGCCAGCGAGCTGTGGTTGTGCGCGAAGAAGGCTTCACCCGGGGGGAAGATCGGGCCACGTTGTACCCCTGCGTGGGATAGCTTCGGTGTTACCGGTGAGCACGTGGAGAAGCGCAGCGAATGGCCCCCGGTGTCCTCTGCGCTATCCGCGATGCGCGCGTGTTCGCTCGACAGGAACACCGTCCCGGGTTACGCTCGCGGGAGAGACGCCGGCCCCCGCCCTCGGCGTGAATGAAAATTCACGCCCGCATCCCCGCCGATCAGGTGCGGGGCGTTCCCCGGTGGCCTATCCAGCACGCTGGGGATCCCTCCCTGACCCTCGTCAAACACTATGTCACTCGTCCCCTGCCCGATGACGAGGTGAACGGCAGGGGTTGTTTTTTATCCCGATGGAGGAGAGGGTGTGGGAGGGCTTTGCCCTCCCACACTGCTTAGACCTGGTTTCGCTGCGCGGCCTTTCGGGTTACGGGTTAGATGTTGTGACCAGGCTTTGCCATCACTTCTTAAGCGGCTGGCCAGTGTAGGGGTCAAACTGCCATTCACCGGTGGGGTCGTTGCTGGTCTGCTGGGGGGCGGGCAGGCTCGCGCCGAGCTGGGAGGCCGGGGCGCCTTCGAGGGGCATGATGATCCAGAGAATGACATAGATTAAGGGGCTGAGGCCGCTCAGCACCGCCAGCACAAACACCAGCCGGACGATGGTGGCGTCAATGCCGAAGTAGCGGGCCAGGCCGCCACATACGCCACCAATGATCCGATCAGTTCTGCTGCGCGCCAGTCGAGTCTCCATGGGGTTGTCCTTCCTAATCTAAGGACCGCTTCTGGCGGCCCGGGTCATTTTCCTGCCCATACGACGATTGATGCGCGCGATTGTTGCGTGACACGCGCCGCATCATTCACAGGACTCCCACCCGGTCTTCACATCTGGTTCATAGGCCCCGGCTAGACTGAGGCCGTCGGTCCGCCGGAACGGACGACCCGCGCGCGAAGGTTTCGCGTGCGCCAGGAGAACACGCCCAGGAGGTTAATTTCTATGCGCGGCACTCTATGCTCGGCGCTGACGCGCCTCGGTCTGACCACGGTCCTGGCCCTGACCATTCTTGCAACCATTCCCCTTGTGGCGCAGGCCGCGCCTGCACCGGGCAACTCCCCGATTGCGGCACAACAGGAAGCCTTCCGCCACGGCGGCGGATTGGCCGCGGCACTCATCCGCTCCACCAGCGTTCTGACCGGTCTGACTGGCGAGCAGGTGCTCAATGAACTGCGCGCCGGCAAGAGCCTGGCCCAGATCGCTGCCGCCAACGGCAGTAGCGGCGACGCCGTGGTACAGGCCGTCGTGGCGAAGGTCAAAGAGCGCCTGGACCGCCTGGTGACCACGGGGCGGCTGACCCAGGCTCAGGCCGACCAGCGTCTGGCCACTGTGACCACCCGGGCCACCGAGATGGTCAACGATACGACGCTCGGCCAGAAGATCGACACCCGTATCGGGAACCGGCAGGAGCGGGCGGTAATGGCGGCTCTGGTGCAGGCAGCCAGTGACGCGACCGGACTGAGTGCGAGCGACATCGTCACGCGCCTGCGGAACGGCGAGAGCCTGGAGCAGATCGTGCGCTCAGCCGGCGGCGATCCGGTAGCGGTAATTAATGCAGCCACGGCGACCTTCCGCGCCGCGGCCGAGAGCGCGATGACCGCCACACGT
The DNA here is from genome assembly GCA_937918935.1 of uncultured Chloroflexales bacterium. GTDB lineage: Bacteria > Chloroflexota > Chloroflexia > Chloroflexales > Chloroflexaceae > JACAEO01. The sequence continues at coordinate 121,010 of CAKZSI010000030.1, forward strand.
CAGGCTCCTTGATGGAAAACAGGATACCCTGGGAGGGCATGGCCCTCCCAGCCCCTCCCACGGGAGGAACGCGGGGAACCCGGGGTTGCCCGTGTTCATATGTACGTCTCTGGAGGGCCTGGCTCTCCCACGGCAGAGACACGGCGAAACCCGGTTTTCCCTGTTTTCACGTTAACACATGCATTTACAACCTCTGGCATTTCATGTGATTAAAGAGACATGAAAGAGGAAAATGTGTTACAATACCGTCAGCATTCTGACCACCATATGAGGAACCCCGTCATGGCCAGCGTGGAGCCACCCGCACCTGCCGCCCCCGACGGCGCGAATGCAGGGGCCGGGCCTTCGGTGCGGTTGCGACGTGAGGCGTTGCTGGAGGCGCTCGACGGACTGCGGGCCAGCCCTGATCTGGCCGCCCTGCGCAGCGCCCTGGATGCCGTGTGCGCGGGAGTGGCGCCGGGGGGCCATCTACGGGCCGCCGACGACGACGAGGCGGTTGTCTTTCCCGAAGGCTTGCTGCACTCTGAACTGGCACAGATCGGCGCGGCCCTGACCCTGGAACGCGCCCGTTACTACGCCGAACGCCTGCGCAAGGCGGCCCGCGGCGCGCGCACGGCGGCGATCAACGAGATTGACTTGAACCGCTGGAAGGCCTACGGAGACATTGTCACCGACAGTCTCTGGCTGATTGAACGCCGCGACGGCAGTGGCGTGCACCGCGCGGATTACTGGGGCAATTTCGTGCCCCAGATCCCCAACCAGTTGATGCGCCGCTACACGCGCCGTGGCGAGTGGGTGCTTGACCCCTTCGCCGGCGCCGGTACCACCCTGATCGAGGGGCAGCGCCTGGGGCGGCATGTGCTGGGGGTCGAGTTGCAGCCCGCCCTGGTCGAACGGGCGCGCGGTCTGGTGGCTGCCGAGCCGAACCCCTTCGCGGTAGAACTATCTGTCGTTCCAGGCGACAGCGCCATGCTCGATTTTCGCGCCCTGCTGGCCGAGCACGGGGCGACCTCGGCGCAGCTTGCCATTCTGCATCCGCCGTACCATGACATTATCCGCTTCAGCGACGATCCCCGCGATCTCTCTAACGCTCCCTCGCTGGAGATCTTTCTGAACCTGTTGGGGCGGGTGGTGGAGTCGGTCGCCGCCGCGCTCGACCGGGGGCGTTACCTGGCGCTGGTGATCGGTGACAAGTACGCCCGCGGCGAATGGGTGCCGCTCGGCTTCCTGGCGATGCAGGCGGTGCAGGAGCGCGGTTTCGCCCTCAAGAGTATCGTGGTCAAGGACATTCACGGCACCGCGGGCAAGCGGGCGCAGCAGGAACTGTGGCGCTACCGCGCCCTCGTCGGCGGCTTCTACGTCTTTCGCCACGAGTATGTGTTCGTGTTTCGCAAGCGGTAGGGCCTACCGCTCGACGGCGCCCTCAGGTCCAATCAGGCGGTTGCTTCGGGGAAGGCGGCGCTGACGAGTGCGGGCAGCAGTTCGCCGGAACGGGCGTGGAGGTAAAAGAGGCGCTCCTCGACGGCACTGGTCACATCGAGGTTGATCACCGCGACCGTGGCGCCGCTGGCGTAGGCTACGCGCGGCAGCGAGGCGGCTGGCTCCACCAGCCCCGAGGTGCCGATGGAGAGAAACAGGTCGCAGGTGGTGGAGGCGCGCCAGGCCCACTCCAGGGCCTCGGGCGGCAACATTTCGCCGAACCAGACCACGTCGGGGCGGAGGGGCGCGCCGCAGGCCGGGCACGGCGGGGGTGGATCAGCCACCTCGGGCCACGTGGTGTAGACCGTGCCTTCCGCCGAGCAACGCACCCGCAGCAGGTTGCCGTGCAGTTCGATAACCGACGTGCTCCCCGCCCGCTGGTGCAGGCCGTCAACGTTCTGGGTGATCAGGGTGAAGCGTGGCGCCAGACGCTCCAGACGCGCCAGGGCCAGGTGCCCGGGGTTGGGGGCCGCTGCGCTGACCAGTTGCCGCCGCCAGGCGTACCACTCCCACACCAGGCGCGGGTTGCGGCGAAAGGCCTCGGGGGTCGCCAGTTCCTCGGGGTTGTATTGCGCCCAGAGGCCGGTCTGCGCGTCGCGGAAGGTGGGGATGCCGCTCTCGGCGCTCACCCCCGCCCCGGTGAGGGCCACGATGTATCGCGCCTGGCGTAGCGCCGTAACGAGTTCCGATGGAGGAGCATCAGCGGTCGTCATGGTATGGCTCCCGGCTCGTCCAACTCTGTCAGCATCTCTTCCTCTCGGAATGCCACAGCATCCAGTTCAACACGGTAGACGCCTGCCCCGGATGGCCGCGATAGTCAACAGGTCTACCTTCGCGGGCGGAACGGGGGGCAGGAAGTCTTCGCCTCGCCGCCATCTCCAGATTGTAACGCAGGTGCGAACCGTGTCTATGACGGCTTAAACACCAGTTCAAACCGGCGGGTGTAGGCGTCGAGGAACTGCACGTGCCAGATGCCGCAGGTGGGGGCCGGGTTGCCGCCACTGTACACGTGCCGGCTGAGATCGATCTTCTCGTTGCTCAGTTCCAGCAGCGCGGCGCGGATCGGCGAGCCGTGGCTGACTATGGCAATGCGCGTGTACGGCGAGTCCTCGGCGGCGCCCAGCAACTCGCGGACGCGCTGGCGCACCTGCTCGAAGGGTTCCCCCGGGGCGTGCTCCTGCACCAGCGCCGTGAACGTCACCGGCAGGCCCAGACGCTCCGCCAGCACCTCGGCCGTCTGGCTGGTGCGGGCAAACGGCGAGACGAAGAGATGCTCCACCTCTTTGCCGGCCAGAAACTCGGCCGCCCGCGCGGCCTCGCCGCGCCCGTGCTCCGAAAGCGCCGGGCCGGGGTGGGTATGGTAGGGGATGCTCGGATCGTGAACCGGCTGACCGTGGCGGATCAAAAACAGATCGCTGAGCACGCAATGCTCCTCACGCAAGGCTAACCGCGCCGGCAGGGTACCATACGGCCTGCCGCCCTGTCAACGGTTTGACGCGCCGTAGCGCAACAATTACAATGCTAGTGTGCCATACTTGCGGCGCCTTGCACCGGTGGTTGCGGGCGCCGGCGCGGCAGGGCGTCAGGCGCCAGACACGCTCCACTCAGGCCGGTGCAACCGGCGGTGCGACTCTAGCAAAGGAACTCGGACGATGCGGCTGATCCTCTACCTTGGCAAAGGCGGCGTCGGAAAGACCACGACTTCGGCAGCAACGGCAGTGCGCGCGGCGGAACTGGGCTATCGGACACTGGTGGTCAGCACCGATGTGGCCCATAGTCTCGCCGATGCCCTTGATGCGCCCCTGGGATCCCTCCCTACGCCGCTCACCGACCGGCTGTGGGGCCAGGAGATCAACGTGCTCGACGAGGTGCGCGAGCACTGGGGCGAGTTGCGGGGCTACCTGTCCACCTTGCTCCGCCGTCGTGGCGTGGATGACGTCGCCGCCGAGGAACTGGCAATCATTCCAGGCATGGAAGAGGTCGTCAGCCTGTTGCACATCCGCCGCCAGGCCAGGACGGGGGATTTCGACGTTGTCGTCGTTGACGCAGCGCCTACCGGGGAGACGGTGCGCCTGCTGACCATGCCCGAGACCTTCCAGTGGTACGCTGCCCGGGTGATGGACTGGGAACCCACGACGCTCAAGGCCGCCCGCCCGCTGGTCAAACAACTCATGCCCGCCGCGGATATGTTCGCGACCCTCGAACGCCTCACCAAGGGCGTCGAGGCCCTCCGCGAGACGCTGACCGATCCGGAGGTGAGTTCGTATCGCCTGGTGGTCAACCCGGAACGCATGGTGATCAAGGAAGCCCAGCGGGCGGCTACCTACCTCTCGCTCTTTGGCTATCCCATTGATGGCGTGGTGCTGAACCGGGTGCTGCCGGCGGACGCCGCCGAAGGCTCGTTTATGCAGGAACTGGCCCGCATCCAGCAGCGTTACCGGCAGATGGTCTACGATCTCTTCCAGCCGCTCCCGATCTGGGAGTGCCCCTACTATGCCCGCGATCTCTCCGGCCTGGAGGATCTTGCCCGCGTGGGCCGCGATATCTTCGGGGAGATTGATCCGGTGCAGGTGCAGTTCCGCGGCAAGATGCAGGAGATCGTCCGCGATGGCGATGAGTATGTGATGCGCCTGCCCCTGCCCCACGTGGAGATCGGCAAGGTCTCAATGACCAAGCGCGGCGATGAGTTGTTCATCGAGATCGGCAACTTCCGCCGCGATATGATCCTCCCCCTGACCCTGGCCGAGCGCCCCGCCACCCGTGCCGTCTTTCGCGGTGGCGTGCTGGAGGTGCGCTTCGGCACACCAGACACCCTGCCTCTCGACTCGCCCAATGGCAGCGACAAAGCTTCCTGAGCGCCACTGACGACTCGCCGGACAAGGAACGCTCGCGCCGGCACGGTGCGTTGCCGCGCGCAGTCACACTGATCTCGGCCATGGACCCGACCGTCACCATTATCGGTGTACCGATTGACCTCGGCGCGGGACGCCGGGGGGTGGATATGGGGCCGAGCGCAATGCGTTACGCCGGCCTGCACGCGCGGCTCGAGACGCCGGGATACCATGTGCGCGACCTGGGGAACCTGTCCGTGCCCATGGTCGAGACCAGCGCGACCCCGCCTCCCGCGGCCAGATTGCGCTATCTCGAACCGATCGCTACGGTCTGCGCGGCCCTGGCCGAAAGCGTCGCCGCTATGGTCGCGGCGGGGCACGTCCCACTCATTCTCAGTGGCGACCACAGTCTGGCCATCGGCTCCGTCAGCGGCAGCGCCCGTGACCGTGATCTGGGCCTGATCTGGATTGACGCCCACGCCGACTTTAACACCGCCGAGACTACTCCGAGCGGCAACATCCACGGCATGAGCCTGGCCACCCTGGTCGGTCGCGGCCATGCCCTGCTCACCGGCCTGGCCCACCGTGTTCCCGCTGTGCGCCCCGAGCGTGTCGCCCTGATCGGGGTACGCGACCTCGATCCGCTGGAACGCGCCGCGCTGCGCACCTCGGGTCTGCATGTGTTTACCATGCACGAGATTGACCGGCAAGGGATGGCCGCCGTGATTGAGGAGGCCGTGCGCCGCGCCTCCCAGGGCGCCGCCGGGTTCCACGTGAGTCTCGACCTCGATGTGGTGGACCCGCGCGAGGCCCCCGGCGTGGGCACGCCGGTCTTTGGAGGTATTTCTCGCCGTGAGGCCCACCTGGCGATGGAGGTGCTGGCCATGAGCGGCGGGGTACGCAGCCTCGATGTGGTGGAGGTCAACCCCATCCTCGACGACCGCAACACCACCGCGGAACTGGCGGTGGAACTGATCCTCTCGGCGCTGGGGAAGCGTATTCTCTGAGGTGCGTATGGCCTCTACCGCGGGGGAGGTTGGGTGCGTTTTCAAACTACCTGGTCTGTAAAGTAATACCAATTTCACTTGAAGACTCCGCAAGCAGCGTTGCGTCAAAGCGCACCTGGACGCCTTGTGCGACAATCTGCAATCCAAAATCTACAATCTGAAATGGTATAAGTTTAGTGGCATTTCCGCCCCCCCTCCCAGCCTCCCCCTGTTGGGGCGAGGCGTCGGACTCCCTCCCCAGGCGGGGAAGGGTTAGGGAAGGGGCGGGAGTTTAGCGAGAAACTTCGTTCACAGGCTATTGAACATCCTCGGTTGGCAAGGGAGCCCCCGGTTTCCCCTTGCCCCTGCCCGCCTGGAGCAAGCCCTATGATCCCTACCCGGCTCACCCTCGCCAACTTCATGTGCTACCGCGCCGCGAGCGATGTGGAGCCGCCGACGCTGTGTTTCGACGGCCTCCATGTGGTCTGTCTCAGCGGGGAGAACGGCGCCGGCAAATCGGCCCTGCTCGACGCAATCACCTGGGCGCTGTGGGGGGAAGCCCGCGTGGCCGACGACGACCTGATTTCCCAGGGCGCCAGCGAGATGTTCGTGGATCTGGAGTTTTGCCTGGGGCCGCAACGCTACCGCGTGCGCCGCGCCCGCCAGCGTGGCAGGGTCGGCAAACGCGGTGGCCAGACGCCGGGCAAGAGCCAGCTCGATCTGTTCGCCCAGGATGGCGAACGCTGGCGACCCATCGGCGAGAACGGCGTGCGGGAAACGCAGCAGCAGATCAATGCCCTGCTGCATATGTCGTACCAGACCTTCATCAATGCCTCGTTCTTGCTCCAGGGCCGCGCCGATGAGTTTACCGCACGCACCCCCGCCGAGCGCAAGCAGGTGCTGGCCGATATCCTCGATCTCGGCGAGTACACCGCGCTGGAGGCACGGGCCAGGGAGCGCGCCAGGACCCTCGACGACCAGCTCAAGGGACTCCAGGGGCGCATCGGCCACCTGAGCCAGCAGGCCGATCAGGTCCCCTTCTGGGAGGAGCAGGTCCAGGCAGCCGAGAGCCGTGCCGCGCAGGTCGAAGCGCGCTACGCCCAGACGCGCGATGAGCACACCGCCGCCGGGGAACGCCTGCGCCTCCTGGAGACCCGCGCCGAACGGCGTAAGGAAGTGCGGCGCCTCCTGGCCGAACGCCGCTCCGACCTGACGCGACGCGAGCAGGACCTGGCCGAGCTGCGCACCCGCATCGCCACCGCCGAGGCACTGCTCGCCCGGCGTGATGCGATCCGCGCCGGTATGCAGGCCCTGGCCGCCGCCCGCGCCGAGGTCGAGCGCCTGGATGCCCTGCGCGATCGCTACGAGGAGTTGTCGCAGCGCCAGGCCGATCTGCGCCAGCAGTTCGCCGAGGAAAAGGCCCGGCTGCGCGAAGGCCTGCGCGCCGCCCAGGCCCGGCAGGAGGATCTTGCCCGCAAGGCGGCCCGTCGCGAGACGCTCCTCGTCGAACTCGACACCCTCGCCACGACCCTTGCCGCCCTGGCGCCCGTGGCCGCCGAACGCGCCCGACGTGCCGCCGAGGCCGAAGGCATTGCCCAGCGGGTTGCCCGTATTGACGATCTGTTGCGCCGGCGCGAAAGCCTCGCCGCGACCCTCCAGGCGCGCCGTGAGGCCCTGGAAACCGCACAGGAAGCCCGCCGCGCCGAGTTGGAACGCCTCGAGTCCCGGTTGGAGCAGGCGGAACGCTGGCACGCCGACCTGGCAGCGGCCCGCGCCGACCAGACCGCCCTGGTTGACGCCGGGGATCGTCTCGTCACCCTGCGGGCCGCCGAGCAGACCGCGCTCGAACGGCTCAGCGCCCTGCGCGCCGCTGCGCAGGCCGCCCAGGAGGAGAGCAAAAAGCTCAAACGCAACCAGGCCCTCCTCGACGAAGGCGCCGGGGTCTGCCCGGTCTGCGGCTCAACCCTGGGGGCCGAGGGCATCGCCGAGGCACGCCGCCACTACGAGGCCGAGCTGGACCGCCTGCGGAAGGCCGAGGCCGCCGCGCGCCGCGACGCCCGGCATGCGGAGACGGAGCTCGACGCCACGCGCCGCGCCATCGCCGCCCTTGAGACGACCATGACCGGCCTGCGCGGCTCGGCGGCGCGTATCGAAAGCCTGGAACGGCAACTGGAAGCCGTTCCCGCCTGGCGCGCCGAAGCCGATACGCGCCGCGCCGAACTGGACGAGTTGCGCGCGCGGCTTGACACCGACACGGTTGACCCGCCCACCCAGGCCGAACTGGCGTCCATTGCCGCCGACCTCGAGCTGCTTGGCGATCCGCAGGAACTGGCCCAGACCCGCCGGATGCTTGACGAGCGCCTGGCGGAACTGGACCGGCAACTTCAGGGCCGCGGACAACTTGAAGGTCGCCAGGAAGCCTATCGCGAGGAACTGCGGCGCATCGAGGCCGATCTGGGCGAGCTTCCGGCCCTGAGCGCCCAGGTCGCCGAACTGCAGCGCGTGATTGACGCCAACGACTTCGCCCACGCGCTACGCGACGAGGGTCTGGCCGTTCGCGCCGCAATCGAGGCCCTGGGCTATGACGCGGAGGCCCACGCCGTCGTCCGCGAGCAGGCCCGTGCCCTGCGCCACTGGGAGGAAGAGGAGCGCGCCCTGGCCGTGGCGCAGGAGGGCCTCAACCGCGACCGAACCATCTTGCTCCAGCACGAAGAACTGCACGCCCGTGACACTGCCGAGGTCGAGGGCCTGACCCGTGAGGACGCCCTGCTGGAGCAGGAACTGCGCGAACTGCCCGGCGCCCGGACCCGCCTGGCCGAACTCCAGCAGGCCCTGAGCGCCGCTGACCATGAGTTGCAGGCTGCCCGGCGCGATCACGCCGAGAAAAGCTCCTACCTGCGCCAGGCCCGCGCCGCCGCCGCCCAGTTGGAGCAGGCGCGCTCCGAAGAACGGGCCTTGCAGGAACGTTATGGCCTCTTTGCCGAACTCGCCGAAGCCTTCGGCAAAAAAGGCGTGCAGGCCATGCTCATTGAAACCGCCATTCCCCAGATCGAAGATGAAGCCAACCGGCTCCTCGGCCGTATGACCGACAACCAGATGCACGTCAGCTTCGAGATGCAGCGCAACACCAAAAAGGGCGATACGGTCGAGACCCTGGAGATCCGCATCGCCGACGCCCTGGGGACCCGGGTCTACGACGCCTTCAGCGGCGGCGAAGCCATGCGCGCCAACTTCGCCATCCGCATCGCCCTCTCGCGGCTCCTCGCCCGCCGCGCAGGCGCCCGCCTCGAAACCCTGGTGATTGACGAGGGCTTCGGCGTCCTCGACGCCGTCGGTCGCGAGCGCATGGTCGAGGCGATCACCAGCGTTCAGGAGGATTTCAAACGTATCATCGTGATCACCCACCTCGATGATCTCAAGGACCGCTTTCCGGCCCAGATCGAGGTGACCAGAACCACGCTCGGTTCACGCTGGGAGATTCGTTAATACCATTTCGGATTGTAGATTTCGGATTTTCGATAGCCATAGAGCAGGGCGCTGGTCGCGTTACGGTCTTATTAGTCTGTAAATGAAGTTTCCTGGCAATTCCGCCCCCTCCCAACCTCCCCCGTTGGGGGGAGGCGCCCGGCTCCCTCCCCCAGCGGAGGAGGATGGGGGAGGGGACGGGGTTGAGCGAAAGACTCTGTTCACAGACTACATTATGGCGACCCGGCTCTAACCCCCCGGCTTCTAGCAAGAGCGCGGGGAAACCTGGTTTCCCCCCGTTCCCATCAGGTTCTCTTGAGGTGCATGCGAGGAAAGCGCCATCGCTTCTGGACATCGGCGGTGGTACCATTGAGGCACAGCTCGGCTTCCGCCCGGAAATCCCGGCCCGCCGAAGGCGTCTGACCGAAGGAGGCCCGTATGAGCCGCCGCACCCTTCGCACCTCTGTCATCATATTGCTGGCCCTGGCGCTGCTGGCGACCCTGACCACCGCCGCGCCCGCCCGGGCCCAGGCTCGCACCCGCTGCTTCCCCGAAACCGGCTACTGCGTCTCCGGACCCATCCTCAACTACTGGGAACGTAACGGCGGCCTGGCCGTGTTCGGATATCCGATCACCGAGCAACGCACCGAGACCGTCGAAGGTATCTGGACCGGTCCAGTCCAGTGGTTTGAACGCGACCGTCTGGAGGATCACAGCAATGAGGGCCTGGGTATCCTCGCCGGGCGCCTGGGCGCGCGCGTCCTGGAGTTGCAGGCGCGCCCCTGGCAGAGCCTGCCCGCCCCCGCCGGTATTCCGCACGCCTGCCGCTTCTTCGTCGAGACCAGGCACACGCTCTGCGGTCCCTTTCTGCGCTATTGGGAGCGTAACGGCGGCCTGATGCGCTTCGGGTACCCCATCAGCGAGCCACGCATTGAAACTGTGGAGGACTGGACGGGTACGGTGCAGTACTTTGAGCGCCGGCGTATGGAGTACCATACCGAACTGGCCGGCACGCCCTACGAAGTGCTGCTGGGGTTGCTCGGACGCGACGTCGTCTATGCACGCGGCGTGCTCTCCTGCGAGGAGCCCATTCGCCCGGTGGCCTTCGACCTGGAGGCGCGCATCGGTGAGAGTCGCTTCCGTAACTCGCTGTTATGCCCCGATCGGGTCCATGCCAGCGTCCCGGCAGCCTTTCAACCCTTCCAGCACGGTACAATGATCTGGCTCGATCTGGGCGAGGCGGGCCGTTCGATCATCGTGGTCAGAGACGCCGGGCGTCCCGCGCCGGAGCCATCGTATTTCATGACCGATGACAAATACCGGGAGGGCGAACCACTGCCTCCCGCCAGCGATCCGCCCCCGGGCCTGTATGTGCCCGTGCGGGGCTTCTACAAAATCTGGTACGGCAGTCGCGGCCAGGGCCAGTGGATCGGCTATGGCACCGCCCCCGAACGGGCTGAACGTGCCAACGTGCAATTCTTTGGCGGCGGGGGTTTCGTTGTTCACCTGCTGGAAACTGACCAGGTCTGGATCTTCGGGCCGCGCTACAACTACTGGGAACAGCGGTAGGTTCAGGGGCGGGCTTTCTGGCACGACCACGGCCCTGTCACCTCCCCTTGTGGCCGGTGTACAGGGCCGTGGTCGTGCCAGAAAGCCCCACGAGTTGAATCACGCCCCGGGCATAGCCCCGATCGGCTGACGAATGTGGTTCCACCTCCACCCTTCCATCCCTCTACACTCAACAACTACGCAACGGCGTGGCTCTAGCGCCCGCCGCAGGGCCGTGCTACAATAAGACCCATCGCAGCACTCGAATGGCCCGTGTATGCGCCTATGCGGCGCCTGGTTCGGAGCCCGTATGTACACCGTCGCGCTGATTGTTCGCTATGGTTTCCTCGTCGCCCTGGCCGTCGAGGCCGTCCTGATCGGGCGGGCGTTCCTGGGTCTTATGCGCGAGAAGGCCATGACCGCCGTGACGCCACCCGCTGAGGAGTAACGCGTGCGCCACCGGATCCTGCACATCTCGGACATCCACGCCGGCCCGCCATTTTGCCACGCGATCGCCGAGTGTCTGGTCCGTCAGGCGCCGACCCTTCAACCAGACCTGGTGGTTATCTCGGGCGACTTTGTGCAGCGCGCCGACATCGCCGCACAGTGGCGTATCGCCAATGCCTTGCGCACGGCGTTGCCCGGCCCGCAACTCGTTGTCGCGGGTAACCACGATGTGCCGCTCTACAACCTGCACCTGCGGCTGTTCAACCCCCTCGGGCGCTACCGCCGCCATATTAGCCGCGACCTGAACCCGGTCTTTGAGCGCCCTGGCCTGGTTGTGGTTGGCGCCTGCACCGCCCACGGCCTGACATCTGATGGCGGGCGTCTGAGCCGCCGCCAGGCTGAGGCTCTGCGCCAGCGCCTCGGCGGCTATCCACCCGAGGTATGCAAAGTGGTCGTCTGGCATCACCCCGTCGTCAACCCGCCCGGTCTGCGCCGTAATCGGGTGATGGACAATCCCCGCCTCGCGGTTCGGCTGCTCGACGAACTGGGCGCTGAATTGCTGCTGTGCGGCCACGTGCACGTCTCCTATGTCGGCCATACCCGCGACGTACTTCCCGACCTGCGCCAGGGGACAATCATCTGCCAGAGCGGTACCACGACGTCGTATCGCGGCAAGGGGCGCGAGCACGGTAAGAACTCCTGCAACGTGATCGACATCGATCCTGAGAGCATCCAGATTACCCAACTGTTGTACCAGGCTGGCGCCGATACCTTTGTGCCCGCGGCCACCTATAGCTTTCCCCGCCGCCGCAACGGCGATCCCCGGGTGCTCCAGCAACTGGCGGACGAGGCGCATATGCGTTAGTAGTCACCTGACTCATGGCCCATCTGGAGCACCAAATAGCCGCGCTGCGCCGGGCGATGGCCGATCCGGCGCCGGTTGCGATTGAGGACCTGCTCGTCCTGCGCGACCTCGGGGGCACTTCTATCCGGCCCATGGACCCGCCGCCCGGCGTAACACCCCGCGAGGCGGCGGTGCTGGTGCTGCTCTACCCCGGCGAGGGCGAACTCTGGCTGCCGCTGACGGTGCGCTCCGCTCGCCTGACTACCCACCGCGGCGAGGTCTCGCTGCCGGGGGGCGGAACCGACCCCGATGATGGCGGTCCGGTTGGCACGGCGCTGCGCGAGGCCTGGGAAGAACTGGGCATCCGACCGGCCAATGTCGAGGTGCTCGGCACGCTTACCGCCTTCTATATTCCCCCCAGTAACAACCGACTCACGCCGGTGGTTGGTCTGAGCATCGGCGAACTCGATCTGCGCCCCGACCCCGACGAGGTCGAGGCGGCCTTCAGCGTGCCGCTGCGCATCCTGCTGGACCCGGCCACTATCCAGGAGGAGGTCTGGGAACGGCGCGGCTTGCGCATGCGCGTGCCCTACTTCGCCCTCGAAGGCTACAAGGTCTGGGGCGCCACGGCGTTGCTGCTCAGCGAACTGGTGGCTCGCCTGCGACGCGCCGGGTTGTGATGGCGCTATGCTCAATACGTTCCATCTGCGTACATTTCTTGCCGTGGTTGACACGGGCAATTACTCCGCCGCCGCTGCGGCCCTGCATATGACCCAGCCCGCGGTGAGCCAGCAGATCCGCGCCCTGGAGGAGCAACTGGGCGACATCCGCCTTTTCCGGCGCGTGGGCCAGCGCATGGTGCTCACCCATGCCGGGGAGGAGTTGCTGGTCAGCGCCCGCGAACTGGTGCGCCTCGCCGAACGGGCCGAAGAGACGCTGATGGCGCTCAAAGGGCAGGTCGCCGGGCGCGTGGTGCTCGGCTGTACGTCCGGCGGTGGCGAGCGGCTGCTGGCGCGCCTGCTGGCCGGGTTTCACGAGCAGTTTCCTGGCGTCGGCCTGGAACTGGAGATCGCCTCGCCCGAAGCCTTGCTCGATGGTCTCGCCGACCGCAGCCTCAACCTGGCACTCCTCCAGGAGTTGCAGCGCCGCCGCGGCCTGGAGTCGACCCTTCTCGCCACGGAACCGCTGATCCTCGCCGCGCCAGCGGGCCATCCGGTGCTCAAACAGGAACAACTCCCCCCCGCCGCGTTGTGTGAGTATCCTCTGATCCTGCCGCGCAGCGGCACGGCCCTGCGCCGGGCGATCGAGGATCTGCTCCGGCGCCGTGGCGTGACCCTGACCGAACTGCGCCCGTGTCTGGAGACCGATAGTGCCACTGCCCAGTTGCAGGCCGTGCGCGCCGGCCTCGGCCTGGCCTTCATGCCCCGAAGCTGCGCGCCAGCCCGCGGCGAGGGCGTGGGTCATGTCGATCTCGCCAGCGGGCCCCTCGAAGTGAACTGGTTTCTGGTGCGCGTTCGTGAACGCAGCGGTCCCGGCCCCACCCAATCGTTGTTCAACTTCCTCACCGGGCCTCCCGGTCGCGCGATTATCGCCCGCGCCGGCCTGCAACCGTCCTCCGGGGAAGCTGAGGGCCAGCCACCCGCGGTGCGCGCCGATGGGGCCTGACACGTTCGTTCCGCCGGATACGGCCGCGAGGGCGGACCGGGGGTTGCCTGTCGCGCTATGGACCGGGTATGTGGAGCGACGGAGCGACATTGGACCATCCGCCCCTGAACCATACCCTGTTACGTCATGATCTACGACACCCTTGTCATCGGCGCGGGCGTCGCCGGCCTGGCCGCCGCCCGCCAACTCCAGAGAGCCGGTCAACACATCTGCGTGCTGGAGGCCCGCGAGCGCGTTGGTGGGCGCATTGTCACTGACCGAACCTATGGCCCCGCCGAACTGGGGGCCGAGTTCGTCCACGGCGATCGGGCCTGCACCTGGCAGGAGATCCGGGCTGCGGGGTTGCGTACCCGGCCCTGGGGAAACAATCGCCGCTTTGCCCGCGGCGGACGCCTGCTGCCCCCCGACGATCCGGCCATTGCGCGCACCTACACACTTTATGAGCTTGCCAACACTTACGATGGCCCCGAGATCAGCGTGGCCGAACTACTTGCCCGTCACGCCACGCCTGGCGACCCCGCCCTTGCCTTTGCGCTGCGCTGGCTCGCCAACCTTGAAGCCGCCGATCCGGCCCGCCTCAGCGCCGCGGCGCTGGCTCGCGAGCGCGCCGATAGCTACAATGGCTTCGGCAACTTCCACCTCCTCGACGGCTACGATCGCCTCACCACCCATCTGGCCGCCGGTCTGCCCATTCGCCTCGGCACGCCCGTCGCGCGCCTGGGGTGGCGGCCCGGCACCGTGGTCGCGCATCTGGCCGGCGGGGAGGCGCTACGGGCCCGTCGCGCGCTGCTTACCGTACCCGCCGGCGTGCTTCGCGCCGGACGCCCGGCCTTCGATCCGCCGTTGCCCGCCGAACGCCTGGCGGCGCTCAACCGTATCGGCGTCGGGCACGTGACCAAACTTATCCTCTGGTTCGATCGCCAACTCTGGCCCGAGTTCACCATCCTCAGCACCGATGGGCAGGTGGCCACCTGGTGGCCCGTGCCCGGTACCACCACGCCGACCCTGATGGGCTACGTCGGCGGCCCGGCGGCCCTCAGCCTGGCCGCCCGCGGCGAAGCCGGCGCCATCGCCACGGGTCTGGCCGAGCTGACGACCCTCTTCGGCGCCGATGCGCGCGCCGCCTGCCGCAGGGGCCGCCTGGCCGACTGGTCACGCGATCCCTGGAGCCTCGGGGCCTACACCTATAGCCCGGTGGGTATGGGTGACGCCCGGGCGCTCCTGGCCGCCCCCCTCGCCGAAACGCTCTACTTCGCCGGTGAGGCCACTGTCACCAACGGCCATCTCGCCACCGTCCACGGCGCCATTGAGAGCGGCTATCGCGCGGCGGCCGAGATCCTCGCCAGCGGCCCGATTCCAACGATCTTCTAACGCACCGCTAGTGTGCAGCAAGTAAAAACCCGTTACACTACCCTCAGTCCAAGTATGTGGAACCTTCCACGTCTCAAAGAGGAGGAAGTGAGAATATGGGAAAGATTGTTGGTATTGACCTGGGCACCACGAACTCGGTTGTCGCGGTGATGGAAGGCGGCGACGCGGTGGTGATCCCCAACGCCGAGGGCAACCGCACCACCCCCTCGATGGTCGCCTTCGCCAAGAACGGCGAGCGCCTCGTCGGTCTGACGGCCAAGCGCCAGGCCACCATCAACCCTGACAATACGATCTTCTCGGTCAAGCGCCTCATCGGTCGCGACTTCGATGAGACCGAGACCGAGCGCAAGATGCTGCCCTTCAAGATTGCCAAGGGTCCCCGGGGCGATGTGCGTATCCACGTGCCGCAGACGGGCAAGGAGTACGCGCCGCAGGAGATCTCGGCCATGGTCCTGCAGAAGCTCAAGACTGACGCCGAGGCCTACCTGGGCGAGCCGGTGACCCAGGCGGTGATTACTGTGCCGGCTTACTTTAACGATAGCCAGCGCCAGGCCACCAAGGACGCCGGCAAGATCGCCGGGCTGGAGGTGCTGCGCATCATCAACGAGCCGACTGCGGCCGCCCTGGCCTATGGTCTCGATAAGAAGGCCAATGAGACCATTCTGGTCTTCGACCTCGGCGGCGGCACCTTCGATGTGTCGATCCTCGAAGTGGGCGATGGCGTGGTGGAGGTCAAGTCAACCAGCGGTGACACGCACCTGGGTGGCGATGACTACGACGCCGCGGTGGTGAACTGGATCATCGAGGAGTTCCGCAAGGATCAGGGTATCGATCTGAGTAAGGATCGCCAGGCCCTCCAGCGGCTCAAGGAGGCCGCCGAGAAGGCCAAGATGGAGCTGTCGAGCCTGACCGAGACGGAGATCAACCTGCCCTTCATCACTGCCGATGCCAGCGGGCCGAAGCACTTGCAGATGCGCCTGAGCCGGGCCAGGTTCGAGCAACTGACCAATCACCTGACCGAGCGCCTGCGCGGCCCGGTGACCCAGGCGCTCAAGGATGCCGGTCTCCAGGCCAGCCAGATTGACGAAGTGGTGCTGGTCGGCGGCTCGACGCGCATGCCGGTGGTCCAGGAGCTGGTACGCAAGATGATCGGCAAGGAGCCGAACAAGTCGGTTAACCCCGACGAGGTGGTGGCGATCGGCGCGGCCATCCAGGCCGGTGTGCTCGGCGGTGACGTGAAGGGTGTGGTGCTGCTCGACGTGACCCCGCTGTCCCTGGGCGTCGAAACCCTCGGCGGCGTGATGACCCGGCTGATCGAGCGCAACACCACCATCCCCACCCAGAAGACCGAGATCTTCTCGACCGCCGCCGATGGTCAGACTGCGGTGGACATCCACATCCTGCAGGGTGAGCGCGAGATGGCCGCCGACAACATGACCCTGGGCCGCTTCCGCCTGGAGGGCATCCCGCCGGCGCCGCGCGGTGTGCCGCAGATTGAGGTGACGTTCGACATTGACGCCAACGGTATCCTCAATGTGAGCGCCCGCGACAAGGCCACCGGCAAGGAGCAGCGCATCACGATCACTGCCAGCACCAACCTCAGCAAGGATGAGGTGGAGCGCATGGTGCGCGAGGCGCAGGCCCACGCCGCGGAAGACCGGGCACGGCGCGAGCTGGTCGAACTCAAGAACCAGGCCGACAGCCTGGCCTACCAGAGCGAGAAGACCCTGGGCGAACTCGGCGACAAGGTGGACAGCGTCGAGCGTGGGCGTATTGAGGGCCTGATCAAGGATCTGCGCGAGGCCATCTCCCAGGAGCACAAAGAGCGCATCCAGAGCCTGATGAACGAACTGCAGCAGGCGATGTACCGCGTCTCGCAGAGCGTCTACGGTGATGGTGCGACCTCCGGGCAGAAAGGCCCCGGCACGCCCCGGCGCGATGAGGGCGTCGTCGAGGGCGAGTACACCGTAGAGTAAGGAAGAGGGGCGTGGGGGACGCGAAGTTTCCCCACCTCTCTTTGACGTTGGGCTGAAGCACCGGCTGCGCCGGTGCTTCGGCTTTTCTTACGGGGCCTGCGCCCCTTCGAGCCTCTTCTGTGGCTGCCTCGCCTCGCCCGTAGAATACCGAAAACCCCTTCTCACTCGAAAATCCCTACATCTGAGAATCTTCCCTCTCCGCTTATCAGGCGCGGTAAGCGACGTTGCCATGGCCCTACCTCGAGGGCACTCCTTCGCCCTGGCGCCGACGCCGCGCGGCGCGCCCGGACCCGCTCTACGCCAGGCACGCCTCGGGGATGACCAGGATCCAGCGATTGACCAGCCACTGGCCGTCACGGTAGTGCAGATCGGCGCGGAAGCAGAGCTGACCGCGCTCGTAGATGGTTTGCGCGTAACCCACCTGATGGCGCGCGTTCTGGGGGAAGGGTTTCAGGATCTCGTAACGCTGGCGCGGGCCGAACCGCTCCGCGCCGGCGCCGACCACGGCCGTAGTCAGGTCGGCGTAGAGCTGCGCCCGGCGCTGGCGCCCCTCGGGATCTATCTCGGCGACCAGCGGCGCAGCGGCGGCGACATCGCCGCTGAAGATGGCGTTGGCCCACGTCGCGTGCACCGTGGCGGCCTCGGCGGCAGCCTGCCGGCTCGGCGGCGCGCCGGGCAGGCTCTGCTCCAGGAAGCGCGCGCAGATGTTCCCGGCGGCTGCCCACTCCACCACACGCCAGGCCCCCTCTCCCTTCACCATGCGCGTGGCGTAGCACAGGCTGCCGCGGGCAAAGTACACCTCGCTCAGCGCGGTGCGCTGGCGCTCGTCGTCGCCCGCGATGCTCCCGAGCAGCTCGAACTGGTCCAGGTACGGCCCCAGCAGGCCGCCGGCGGCAGTGAGGCGGATCAACGAATCAGTGCGCGCTATGTAGGAGCGGACGCGCTGCTGGCGGCGGGCGGAGTCGGACTCGGCGAGCAGTTCGAGGGCGGCTGGCTCATCGCCGGAGAGCATCGCGCTGACCCAGTGGTGCTGAACCACGTCGGCATCGGGATCGGGCGGGGCGATGGTGATGGACGCCGGCCCGCGCCCCACGGCCCCGATGGTGACGGGCGCGACGCAGGCGAGGAACAGCAGCGCGAGGGCGATGAGAGCGAACCAGACACGGGGCCGGCGTGCCGGACGGGTGGGGGCGGTTGCCATGGGTGACCTCCAGTGCGCTGATGGGACGACACACAGGGTGTACCGTTGCGCGGCGCTGGAGGTTACGGGGATGAGGTAGGTTACGAGATGCTGAACACGTAGCGACAGGCAGCATCACCCGCGCCTGATAAGCCCTCTCATCACGGCGCGAAGCTGAGCGGCGAGGCGCGCGACAAGGAGGGAGATAGGAAGAACCCGTAGCTTCGGCAGTGAGGCGCGCGATCTGCTTATTCGGTCGCCTCCTCTTGCCAGAGGCGCCCGGCGCGCCATCGCGCAGCGCCGCGGTGAGGTTGGCCAGGGTGGCCGGCGGGCGACCCGCGTGCCCATCGAGCAGCGTTACGGGAATGTCGGCGAGACTGGCCAGGGCGGCGTCGGTGAGCCCGGCGCGATCCACCGGTGGGGTGTAGGGCGGCGCAGCGGTGCTGACGGTTACCACGGCGCACGGCTGGCAAGGGCCGGGGCGGTTGTAATTCTGGATTGAGGAGCTGGAAGCTCTCTCCCGGCGGGGGAGGAGCCGGATGCAACGCGCGGCGGCTCATCACGCACAGTGAGCCGTCGTTCTGTCTCCCAACCGCTCCCCGTTGAGGCCCCCCTCCCAGCCTCCCCCCGCCGGGGGGAGGCGCCGGGTTCCTTCCCCCAGCGGGGGGGTTGCGAGGGGACACAGCTCTTAAAAGTATTGGCGCTGGAAGCCCTCCCCCGGCGGGGGACAGTTGGGAGTCAGATCGTCTCGTTCCGCTTAAGGCGCTCGTAAAGGGCATTGGTTTCGGGGAGGGGCGCCATACCCAGCTCGTCCTGGAGGGCGTGGACACAGCGGGTATAGCTCCGCAGGGCCTGGGAGCGGCTGCCGGCGCGGGCGTGGGCGCGCATGAGGCACTGGTAGGCCTCTTCGTAGCAGCGGTCGCGGCGCAGCACCTGCTCGCAGATCTGAATAGCCTCGGCCTGGTCGCCCTCGGCACTGAGACGTTCGGCGTAGCGCACGGCCACATCCAGGTAGCGCGCCAGGAGGCGCTCGCGTTCCTCGATCGTCCAGGGGTCGTAGAGCGACTCGGCCAGGTAATCGCCGCGGTAGAGCTGCACGGCGATCTGGGCATTGCGGCGGGCGAAGTCGGGATCGTCGCTGGCAGCGGCGGCGGCGGCGCGCAACTCGAACTCATCCACATCAATCCAGACGCCGTAGGAGGGGGCGAAGCTATAGGCCAGGCCCTGGCGCCGAATGAAGAAGGGCGCGACGCGCGGCGGGCGGTTCGGCTCCAGGGCCGCGTTGAGGGCATTGAGAGTCACCTTGAACTGCCGTTCGGCGGCGTCGAGATCGGCCTCGGGCCACAGGGCGGCGCAGATCTGCTCGCGCTGGACCCAGTGGCCGCGCTGGGTGAGGAGGAGCTGGAAGAGCTGGCGCGCCTTTTCGCGCTGCCACTCGCGGGCCTGGATCTCCTGGGCGCCGCGCCAGACGCGGAAGGTGCCAAACATCTGCACGCGCAGGGTATAGCCGGGGTGGTAGTCCTCCACCGTATCATCGGCGGCGATGGTGGGAAAGCCCTGGCGCAGCAGGGCGCGGGCCAGCTCGCCGTGGCCGGGCAGGCTGCGCGCGCGGAGGAGCAGCGGCACGATCGAGGCCATATCGCGTGGGCCAAAGAGGCTGGCCCCGCCAAGTACGCCGACGTACCCGTGGGTGGCCGCAGCGTCGAGCAGCGCGGCAATCTCGGCATCGGCGGCGGCCCCATCGTTGACGCGCAGGGCATGGATCGCCCGCCAGAGGGTCACCATCGCCTGGCCGTAGGTATCGCCGCCGCGGGCGAAACGCTGGCGCGCCTGTTCGAGCCAGTCGAGGGCGCGGCTATCGCCAGCGGCCACGGCCGCACCGCCCAGGGCCAGCAAGATGAGCGCGGCGGTCCACTCATCGCCAGCAGCGGCAGCGATCTGCAAACCCTCGCGCGCATCCGACTCGGCGCGGGCCAGATCGCCGGCGTGGCCGAAGAGCAGGGTCAGGCCGAGGAAAGCCTCGGCGCGGGTGCGAGCCACGCCGATGGCCTGGATGAGGCGCATGCCCTCGACATAGTGCTGCAGGGCGGGGGCGGGATCGTTACTCGTGACCAGTTGGTAGGCGTGACCGAGGCGCAGGGCGGCGATGGCCTCGGTGAGGCGCGAGCCCGACTGCTGGGCCTCGGCGAGACCGCGGCGGGCCATCGCCAGGGCGCGGGTGCCGCTGCCCAGCATGGCGTAGATGAGCGCCAGGAGCAGTAACGGCTCGCGATGGGCGTTCACCCGTTCGATGCCCTGCCGGCCCTCCTGAGCCTCGGCCCAGAGCTGGGCCTCGAGTTGCTGGCGAGCCTCGTTGAGCCGTCCGGCCCGCAGCAGCAGGCGCGGCGGCACCGGCCCCGAGCGCGCCGGCTCGTCAGAACGCGGCACGCCGGTCGCCAGACGGCCGCCAGCGTCGCGGCGGGCGCCGGCCTCCTCGATGCTCTGTGCGGTCCGCTCGAGGATCAGCGCCACATCGGCGCGGCCGCGATTGGCCCAGTTTTCGGCCTGCAGGCGTAGCAGACTGGCCCGTTCGGCAACCCGCTCGCGGGGCAGCAGTTTCAGCGCCCGCTTGAGCAGACCGGTGGCGTGGGCGGGTTGCACCGTATCCAGGTAGACCTCGGCCAGACCACGCAGGGCGCGCACCTGGCCGTCGAGATCGCCACTGGCGGCGTAGGCCCGCTCGGCGGCGCTCTCGGCCTTGAGGGCCTCCTCGTAGCGGCCCATCTGGCGCAGGGCCGCGGCCTGCAACTCCAGGAGCCGCGGCTGTTCGCGCACTGCGGCGGGCAGGCGCAGAATCCAGGCCAGCATACTCTCGGGGTGCCCGGCGCCCAGCATCGAAGGCGCCAATTGCACCACCGCAGCCACGGCCTCCTCGTCGGCCCCCGCGCAGAGCAGATGGTGGAGCACGCCGTCAGGATCATTCTGGACCCGGCAGTAGTCCGCAGCGCGGCGATGCAGTTGCACCCAGGCAGGCAGGTCGCGGGCGGCGCGGCGTTCGAGGAAGGCCCGGAAGACCGGCAGCAGGCGCAGGCCCTTCCCATCAACGGGGAGCAGCAGGCGCCGCCGGGCCAGTTCGGCGAGATAGGGTTCGGGGGCCTCGCCATCGAGCAGCGTGGCGCACAACGAGCGGTCGAGCCAGCGCAGGCCAGCGACGTGCAGCAGGAAGCGTTGCAGGGGCGCAGGCAGTTCGGCGAACAGTTCCTGCTCCAGGTAGCCATCGAGGGCCGAGGGGCCGTGCAACCCCAGGGCCATGCGCCAGTCGGCGGCGCCGATGGCGGCCTGTACCCCGAGGGGCCAGCCGCGGGAAATCTCGATCAGCGCGTTAAGATCGCGGGGCGCGGGTTGGCCGGCGATAGCGAAGAGGGCGCGGGCTTCTTCCAGATCAAAGGCCAGATCATCGGGACCGAGGGCAAGCAACTCCCCCCGCAGGCGCGCCGTCTCGACCGCGGTGAGGGCGGGCTCGACCCGCGTGGCAAGGGTGAGGTGCAGGCGCATGGGCTGCACGCTGATAAGATGGTCAACCAGATGCCGCAATTCGGGGCGTTCATCGGCCAGGTGATAATCATCGATCACCAGGAGCGTTTCATCGTCCAGCGCCGCGGCCAGTTCATTGACCAGGGTTTCGACAGCGGCGCGGGGATCACTGCCGCGGGCCAGGGCGGCCTCGATGCGGGCCTCATCAAGCGTGGCGACGGGGCGAAAGGCCGCGGCCAGGTGGCGGAGGAAGAGCGCCGGATCATCGCCCCGGCGCGCGCGGCACCAGGCGGCAGGCCATCCCCCCACGGCGGCCAGGGCGGCCAGAGCGGTCGTTTTGCCCCCCCCTGCGGGCGCAACCACCACACAGAGCGGATAGTCGAGGGCGGCCGCCAGGCGCGTTTCGACCCGCTGGCGGCGCAACAGGCGCGTCTGCTGGGCGGGGGGCGCGAGGCGGGTCAACAACACACCGCTCTGCGGCTCCCTGGTATCGAACTTGTCTGTAACCGCGGGTGGTACCATCGTTTTGACATACACTTACACGAACACCATGACGCTCGCCGCACGCGAAAAACAACGCGCTGCGTCATGTTAGTATACACCAGAGGGCAAAAGATGGCGAATGACGACAATGGACACCCGCGACGGCCCCGTTCCGTTACGGACCCGATGATGCGTTCGATGCGGGTCTGGAACGAACTGCTGGCCGCCAGTACCGACATGGCCTTCGACCTGGTGCTCAAAAACTGGGATTACAGCCGCAGCCTGCGTGGCTCGGCCGAACAGGCGATCGCCGACACCCTGCGCCTGCAGCGGCAACTCAGCAAAGAGATGTTGCAGGCCTGGGAAGGCTATTCTAGCGAGATCATGGACATTCTGGATCGTGGCGGCACGGGGGATGGGGAAGAGGAATAAGACCTCACAACGGCGTGAGTATGCTCTTCATGCCGCGGTCCGCTTGTATTTCCCTGTCTGGGCGCCCACGTTACGCTCCGGGGAGGCCCTTTTCCCCATCCTCCCGTGTTTGCCGTTTTCCCCCGACCCGCCTACATATACGCGCCGCCATTCACGTTGATCTGCGCGCCGGTGATGTAATCGGCGTCGGCGGCCAGGAACACCACCGCCTTGGCGACCTCCTCGGGCTTGCCGAAGCGGCCCATCGGGATGCGCGACTTGATCTGCTCCTGCACATTTTCGGGCACCTTGGCGAGCATGTCGGTCAAGGTAAAGCCCGGGGCAACCACATTGACGGTAATGTTGAACTTGGCCAGTTCGAGCGCCGCGGTCTTGGAGAAGGCGATAATGCCGCCCTTACTGGCGCCGTAGTTGGCCTGACCGAAAGCGGCGGTCTGCCCGTTCATCGAACTGATGTTGATGATGCGCCCGTACTTCTGCTCGATCATCGGCTGCATCGCCGCGGTGGTGCAGAAGAACACGGCGTTGAGATTGGTCTGGATCACCTCCAGCCAGTCCTCATCGGTCATCTTGCGGATCGAGCGATCACGGGTGATGCCGGCGTTATTGACCATGATGTCCAGGCGACCCCAACGTTCCAGGACCTTGCGGATCAGGCCCCGAGACTCCTCCGGATCGCTCACATTGGCCTTGATCGCGAACGCCCGGTCCTCACCGCTTTCGCCGTTGATCGTCGCAGCAACTTCCTCAGCCGCTGCCGCGCTGCTCAGGTAGTTCACGGCAACCCTGGCGCCCTCGGCGCCGAGCGCCAGGGCGATGGCCCGGCCAATTCCCTTTCCTGCGCCGGTCACGATGGCTATTTGCCCATCAAGCTTGCCCATTGCGGTCACTCCTCAACACTATGCTCGACACGGGTCACTGCCCGTCCAGACCTGAAAGGTGCATGCCGGTGAACTGCCGGCACTCGCGGCTGGCACCGGCGCCGGCAGGGCGCCGATCACCGGTAGCCAGCACAGAGAACACAACGAAGGCGGAAGTTTGGCGCGAAGGAGTTGATAACCCGGTTATGATGAATGCTTTCGTAGGGGGAGAGCCAAGGCCCTCCCACGCGCCCCTCCCGGCGCAGGCGCCGGGAGAACGCTGCCAGGCGCCTAGATCCGCTCGAAGAGCGCGGCAATGCCCTGACCGCCGCCGATGCACATCGTCACCAGGGCGTAGCGCGCGCCGGTGCGCTGCAATTCGTGGACGGACTTGACCGTGAGGATACAGCCGGTTGCTCCAATGGGGTGGCCGAGCGAGATGCCGCTGCCATTGGGGTTGGTCTTGTCGGGGGGCAGATCGAGGTCGCGCATCACGGCCAGGGCCTGCGCAGCGAAGGCTTCATTCACCTCGAAAATATCAATTTCGTCCAGACGGACGCCGGTGCGCTCGAGCAGGCGGCGCACCGCCGGAACGGGACCGATACCCATGTACTTCGGTTCGACCGCCGCGTGGGAGTAGCCCACCAGCCGCGCCAGCGGCTTGTATCCGCGCCGCTCGGCGACGCTGCGCTCCATCAACACCACCGCCGCGGCTGCATCGTTGATGCTTGAAGCGTTACCGGCCGTCACCGTGCCGTCCTTGACGAACACCGGCTTCAGCTTGGCCAGTTTCTCCATCGTGGTATCGCGGCGGACGCCCTCGTCGGTATCGAAGATCTGCGTGCCGCCCTTCACCTTGAGCTCCACCGGCACAATCTGGCTCTTGAAGTAGCCCGCCTCGATGGCCGCCGCCGCGCGGCGATGGCTCTCGACGGCCAGCGCGTCCTGATCCTCGCGGGAAATGCCCCATTTTGTGGCCACGTTCTCGGCGGTGACGCCCATGTGACAGTCGTCGAAGGGGTCGTTGAGCGCGCCGACCATCATATCCACCATCTTCGTATCGTTCATACGCGCGCCCCAGCGCATCGCCATGCTGCTGTAGGGCGAACGGCTCATCACTTCGGCCCCGCCGCCGATCGCCGCGTCAATGTCACCCAGAAGGATGGACTGGGACGCGGAGATGATCGCCTGCAGACCACTGCCGCAGAGGCGGTTGAGGGTCAGGGCGGGCGTCTCCACCGGCAGACCGCCCTTCACCGCGGCCACACGGGCGACGTACATATCGTGGGGATCGGTATGAATGATGTTACCGAAAACGACGTGCTCGATCTCCTGGGGTTGAACACCGGCACGGGCCACTGCCTCGCGTACCACCAGCGCGCCCAGTTCCGTGGGCGGCTGATCCTTCAGCGAACCTCCATACGTGCCAATCGCCGTGCGAACACCGCTGAGGATAACGACCTCCCGCTGGCTGCTCATTTCGACCTCCTTGTCGTCCCGGGGCCCAATGCTCCGGGCACGTCCAGGCTTTCAATTCAGGCCGCTGGATATGCGCCATTATAGCAGCAAAATTGGTTGCGCGTAGTCCTTTCTCGATGATTCCGGACCGGGAATCGCGGAAATTGCCCCGACACGACCGGTCACGGCGATGTTCCGAACCTCCGGCTGCCGCGCGTTGTTATGACGCAATGCAGCAATTACAGCGCATCCGGACGGGGAAGTAACTCCGATGTAACTTTGGGTGATATAGTTCACCCAACCTTCCCGATCTCGTTTGTCACCAATCTTCCAGCGTGACCAGGAGGCAACTGATGGTCCAGCGCACCGATGCGGTAGGCAGTGTAGCGTTTTTGAAAGATGGCCGGCAGGTGCACATCCGGCCGTTACAGGAGGACGACCGCGACGCGCTGGCGGCGTTCGGTATGAGCCTGTCGAAAAACGACCTTTTGTACCTCGAGGACGATTTTACCAACCCGGAAATTATCGCGCGCCTTGCCAATGCGGCCCGCGCCGAGAACTGGCGCCAACTGGTGGCCGTTAGCGATGAGGGACGGATCGTAGCCTACGCCGCTGCCATCCGCATGCCGGGCTGGTCGCACCACGTGGCCGATATTCGCCTGATTGTCACCCCCTCCTGGCGACGCAGCGGTCTGGGAATGCACCTGGCCCAGGCCATCGTCGAGAGCGCCCGTGAACTCGGCGCAACCAAGGTTTCGGTGGATATGCTCGCCGCGCAAACCGCCGGCCAGGCGATCTTCAGCCGCCTCGGCTTTGCCGTCGAGGGCCAGCTTGTCCGGCACGCCATTGACCGCGACGGCAATCTGCAGGACATCGTGATCATGTCTGCCTTTATGCGCGTGTAACCCTCCGCGCGACCAGCGGCCACGCGCCGGCCCCCACCAGGCCGGCCCCCAGGCCGATCACCAGCCCGCCCAGTAGCCACGCTCGACCACCGTCCAGTTCGGAACGAGGCAGATACCAGGCCCAGTGATCCACCAGGTGCTGGTTGGGTGGATCGTAGTGCCATGCCCAGCGCGGGCGTGGCCGCAGCGGTAGGGGAGCCACCGCGGTATCCACCACTGCGACCGGTCTGCCATCCTCTGCCATCCCGTTCAGACTGACCACCTGCGGCCCCAACGGGTCGTCGCGTTCGCTGAAGCCCACGGCCAGGGGGTTCCACGGACGGGCCGCGATCTCCAGGCGCACCGACCCGGGGGCCAGCAGCATGGCGTACACCCGCTGTTGCCCCTCCGGCGCACTGCCCAGGGACTGCCCGTTCAGGAGCAGGCGGAGCGCACCTGGGGGCGCGCTCGGAGGGCGCCGGTCATCGAGCGTCAGGTTCAGCCGCGCCCCCCGGGGCGTGGCGCAACGGATGACGCCGGTTGGCCCCGCGCGCCGGGGCAGCGGCGCCCCCGCCGGGTCCTCGGTGGCATACAGGCCATCGCCCAGCCAGCACGCCGGCGGCGCGGCGCCGTAGCGTGACCAGCGCTCCCCCAGCAGACGCCAGTGGGCCACCAGGGGCGAGCCGCTTATGGTGTGCACCCGCTCGTGTAGTGGCGCGAGGACCACGTAGGTGCTGAAGTTGAAGAGCACGCCCCCCAGGTTGCCGACCAGCCCCACCAACCCCAGCAGGGCCACCGCGGCCGGGCGCCAGCGCGCCGCTTCCGTGGTTCCCAGCCCTGCCGCCAGCGCCAGAAGCGGCGCAACCACCGGCAATAAGAACCGCGGCCCCCACACCCCGCCACCGTGCCATTCGCCCCAGCGGGCGTATAGCAACAGGTGGGAAAGAAATAGCCCGCCTGCGAGCATGACGGGCGCCCGCGCCTCACGTCGCCACAGCATCAGCCCGCCCGGCAGCGCCAGCAGTAATGCGGGGGCGTACAGGAACACGCTCTTGCCCGGGCTGAACAGCAACCCGTACAGGCCCTCCAGCAACGGCGTGGTAAACAGATTGCCCTCGCTGGCGTAGCCCGAGGCTATCGGCGTTCCGAAACGGGCCAGGTTGTACCACAGCAGCAGCGCCAGACCGGGGAGCAACCCGCCCGCCCAGGCGGCAATGGGCCACGCCGGGGATGGCCTCCTCACCCCTGTTCCGGGCGCCGCCGCGGTCCATCCTTTCCATGCCACCCAGAGCACGTAGAGACCGATCACCGGCAGGGCCACGCCCGCCGCAATGCGTGTAGGCAGGACCAGACCACCGGCCAGGCCGGAGAGGAGCAAGGCGCGCCATTGGGCAGGTCTGCCGGCGGGCAGGCGTTGCGCCGCGTCGGCCCGTTCCGCGGCCAGCAGGATCAGCAGCGCCGCCAGGGGTTCGGAGAAGAACGTGCGGGCATACGGCCATGCCAGTGTTGTCAGCCCGTAGACAAGGGCCAGGACCATGGCCCATACTCCCGTCGCGCCCAACTGCATGGCCCACCAGGCCAGCAGCGCCGCCGTCGCCGCGGTGAGCGGGGCGTTGAGCGCCGTGACGGCGAAGCGGGTCGCATAGTCGGCGGGCGGCCCCGCGGGCGCAATCAGGCTGCCCAGGAGGTGCGGGGGCACAGCCAGAAGCGAGGGGAGTACGCCATAGGGTGAGTAGCGCCCTCCATCGCGACCCGGGCGCAACGCCGCCACCGGCGCGCCATCCTCCACCACCACGGCCACGTCGCGCCGCTCGATCAGCCCGCGGGTCACCGCGAGCATGGTTTCTTCGTCCGGCGAGTAGGTATGGCCGCTCATGGTGAGCAGGTAGAAGCCGCAGAGCAGCAGGAAGATCGCGCCGGGGAGTCGCATGGGCAGTGGTCTCTTGGTGCGTGTCCGTGGCCCGTAGTCTAGCACAGGATGACGATGATGCCGGTTGGTGTACAATAGTGGCCGGAAGTGAGCAGCGCACGGTTCCAGGCAATCCGCTCGGGTATCAACCGACATCAACCTCGCGCATCGTCGCCGCTCCCAATCCAATAAGATCCGAAATCCATGATGCCATCACCAGATCCTTCCCCCAACGTTGCCGCCATTCTCGAGGCCCTGCGGGCCGAGGTGCGCGCCCGGCGCGCGCAGCGCGGCGATGAGGAAGCCGGCTCGGCCCTGAGCGCCATTGAGCGCGAACTGCGCCACGCCGCCGAACAACTGGAGATCACCCGTGTAGTCAGCGCCCACTGGCCGCTGGAGGGCCGCACCCTGTACGAGCGGGCCTGGGTGCTGGTGCACAAGGTGGTGCGCCGCGGGCTGCGCTGGTACATCAACCCGATTGTCGAGCAGCAAAACGCCTTCAACGACAGCGCAGCGCGGGCGCTGCGCCTGCTGATCGAGTCGCACACCGAGTTGCGCGCCCGCATCGCCGATCTGGAACACCAACCCCCACCCGCCTCCACCGGCAATGGCGCGCCTGCGGGTGGGGCCGAAATGCCAGCGCCGGCCCCACCATCCCTTGGCGATCTGAGCGGTCTGATCGAGCAACTGGAACTGCGCCGCGCGGTCAGCGCCCACTGGCGACTCCAGGGCGCCGGGCCGCTCGGCCAGGCCCGCGCGCTCAGCCAACGGGCCATTCGGCAGTACCTGCGCTGGCTGATCAATCCTATCGTCGAGCAGCAGAGTGCCTTCAACGCGGCCCTGGCCGGGGCCGTGCCGCACCTGGCAGCCGCCGAGGCGGCGCTGCGGGCGCGGCTGGAGGCCGTGGAACAGGCCCGACGGGCGGCCGCGGGCGGTCCCAACGCGGTTCAACCGCATGGTCCTATGTGATGTTCGGACGAGAGGGGATGTGAGGGGAGAGACGACTCGACAGGCTGTCTGTCCTTCCCCACGCCCCGCACCACCCATGCCCCGACCCCTACACATCCTCATCTGCGCCACCCAGGTGCCATTCGTCCGCGGTGGCGCCGAATACCTGGTCGAGGGGCTGCGCGAGGCCCTGTCGGCCCGCGGCCACACGGTTGACGTGGTGGCCCTCCCCTACCAGTGGCATCCCGTCGAACGCATCCCCGAGAGCGCCCTCGCCTGGCGCCTGCTCGACATCAGCCACGCCAACGGGCAGCCGGTGGACCTCGTGATCGCCACCAAGTTCCCCTCGTACCTGGTGCGCCACCCGAACAAGGTCGTCTGGCTGGTGCACCAGCACCGCCAGGCCTACGACTGGTACGGCACGCCCCTGAGCGATTTCGCCAACATCCCCGAACACCGGCAGGTGCGCGACGCGATTATGCGCATGGACCGCGCCGGCCTCGGCGAGTGCCGCGCGCGCTACAGCATCTCGCGCAACGTCAGTGCCCGGTTGCGGCGCTTCAACGGCCTCGACAGTACGCCGCTCTATCCGCCAAGCCGGTACGCCCATCTGTTGCGGGCCGGCCCCTACGGTGACTACATGCTTGCCGTCGCGCGCCTCGACCGCGCCAAGCGCCTGGACCTGCTGCTGGAAGCCGCGGCCCGGATGCGCGCGCCCGCGCCGCTGATGATCGTCGGAACCGGACCGGAGCGTGAACGCCTGGAGCGGCTGGCCGCCGACCTGGGACTGGGTGCGCGAGCACGGTTTCTGGGCTTTGTCGGCGACGCCGAACTGGTGGAGTTGTACGCCGGGGCGCGGGCAGTATTCTACGCGCCGGTGGATGAAGACTATGGCTTCGCCACGGTCGAAGCCTTTGGCGCGGCACGCCCTGTGGTAACCACCAGTGATGCCGGGGGGGTGCTGGAGTTCGTTGAGGACGAGACTAACGGCCTGGTCTGCCCGCCGGACCCTGTGGCGCTGGCGCAGGCCCTGGACCGGCTGGCCGCTGATGCGGCGCTGGCCGAGCACCTGGGCCGGGCCGGGCGCCCAGAGGTGGCCGGCATCACCTGGGAGCGGGTGGTGGCGGCGCTGGTGGGAAGTGTGGAGGTGTAGACAAATCTCTCAACACGACCCCACACCTCTAACCTCTACACGCTCACCGTTCTCCCTCCGCCCGATAGGCGCGCAATTCCGCCAGACGCTGCTCGCCCACCTTGCCAAGATAGGCCAGCCAGTCCTGCGCATAGGGCCGCAGGGTCTCGACGACGGTGCGTGCCACGGCGTAGTTGCGGAACCACTTGCGATCGGCGGGCACGATGTGCCACGGCGCGTCGGCAGTGCTGCAACGCTCCAGGGCCTCAGTGTAGGCGGCCATATAGTCGTCCCAATGCTCGCGTTCGCGCCAGTCACCCGCCGACAGCTTCCAGGCTTTCTCCACGTCCTTTTCTCGGGCCAGCAGGCGCTCCTCCTGTTCTTCCCTGCTGATGTGGAGGAAAAACTTCAGAATGATCGTATTACTGCTGGCCAGCAGATGCTCAAAGTCATTGATCATACGGTAGCGCGCCCGCCAGACCGGCTCAGGCACCAGGCCATGGACGCGCACCACCAGCACATCCTCGTAGTGCGAGCGATTGAAGATGCCGATCAGCCCCCGTCGCGGGGTGACGCGATGCACGCGCCAGAGGAAATCGTGGGACAGCTCTTCTTCGGTGGGGACCTTGAAGCTGTACACGTAGCTGCCAAGCGGCGAGACCTTGCTGAAGACCTTGCGCACCGTGCCGTCTTTGCCGCTGGTGTCCATGCCCTGCATGATCACCAGCAGGCTGTGGGTGCCCGCGCCGTAGAGCAGTTCCTGCAGATCGTCGATCTCGGTGGTAAGCGCGTCGAACTCCGCTTCGGCGACCGCGCGCTCCAGATTGCCGTTTGAACGCGGATCGATCGCCGCCAGGTCCACCTTGCTGCCTGGCGCCACACGGTATACGAGGGGTTCCACCAGTTCTTCCTTCCTGTACTATCAGAGCGATCACCGCGTCCACATTGAAAATGGCGAAACCAGGTTTCCCCATCCCCGTGAGGAGAACACAGCAGCGCCAGCCTCCAGCCGGGACAACCACGGCATTCCCCACGCCTCTTTCGAACGGGCAGGGGTACGGTCTTCCGAAGAACGCTCTCGATCCTGAGGACGTAGCCAGCGGCCCCGATGTCACATTGCGCGCTTTGCGCCTTAAGGGTACCATGATCGTATCTTAACCTGAGCTTCATCTGCGGGTGCCATAATTGGATGCTCTCAGCGGAGAACATGCCAGTCACGGCCAGGGGAGCGATACGTGGCGCGTCTCGATATTGTGTTGCTTGTGCTCGATACCCAGCGTGCTGACCGGCTTTCGTGCTACGGGCACCCCCAGGAGATCTCACCCTCCCTCGACGCCCTTGCGGCACGGGCTACGCTGTTTACCCGCGCCTTCAGCGCCGCGCAATGGACGATGCCCTCGCATGCGTCGCTCTTCACCGGTCTCTATCCCCACGACCACGGGCTGGTGCAGAGCCGCGGGGTGCTTCCGGAGACGCTGCCAACCCTGGCCGAGCGGCTCGCGGCTGGCGGCTACGCCACCGCGGCCTTCTGCAACAACCCCCTGGTCGGCGTGGTAAACAATGGCCTGCGGCGTGGGTTCCAGAGTTTTCTCAACTACGCCGGCCTACTGACCTCGCGCCCCAGCCAGGCCGGGCCGCGTCGTGGTCCGATTGCGCGCTACCGGCAGTTCTTCAAGCGTTCCCTGGCCGCGCTCCTTGGGCGGATTCAAGACTCCTTCGCCCGTTCGGATGTGCTGCTGGCCCTGTCTTTTACGCCGCTGATGGTGCCGCTATGGCAGACGGCGCTGAGCTTCAAGGGCAACACCGGGCGCAGCCTCACCGACGCGGCGCGCCTGCTCGTCGAACGGCGCGGACTGGCGCCAGATCAGCCGGCGTTTGTCTTCATCAACCTGATGGGCACCCATGCGCCCTACCATCCCCGGCCCGAACATCTGGCACGCTTCGGGCCGCACATTCAGCACGATCCGGCCGCGCGGCGCTACCTGCGGCGCTTCAATACCGACATCTACGGCTGGCTCGCCCCCCTCGCCGCGCCCCTCGGTCCTGGCGACAAGGCCACCCTCGACGCGGTGTACAATGCCGAGGTGGCCGGGCAGGACGAACAGGTGGGGCGCTTCCTCGATCGCCTGCGCGCTGCCGGGCGCCTGGAACGCACCCTGCTGATCGTTTGCGCCGACCACGGCGATCACCTGGGAGAAAAACAACTGGTCGGCCACTCCTTCGGGGCTTACAACGAGGTTGCGCGCGTGCCGCTGATCGTTTACCATCCCGGCGGTGATCTGCCCTCCGGCGCGCTGCGTGAGGCGCCAGTGTCGCTCCGCCGCGTGTTTCACACCGTCCTTGAGGCCGCCGGGCTGGCCAGCGCCGAGGAACGGCGTTTGAGCCTCGCCGCCACCAGCGATCCCGATGGTGGGGTGGTGCTGGTGGAGGCCCTGCCACCTTCGAATGTGATCGACCTGGTGCGCCGCCACCATCCCGACCTGCTGCGGCGTTACGGCTACGATCAACCCTGCCAGGCATTGATCAGCGGCGATGACAAGTTGATTCGCTTCGGCGAGCGTCACCGGGCGCTCTATAACCACCGGCATGACCTGGAGGAACACACCGATCTCTACGCCATCCTCCCCGAACGGGCCGATATGCTGGAAGAAACACTGGAGGCTTTCGTCCGGCGGCGCGAGCAGCCGGCCCTGGCGCCCGAGCGCCCGCCCGCGGATGACCCCCTGGTGCGCAAGCGTCTGCGTGACCTGGGGTATCTTGAGTAACGAATGGTTCAGACCCGGGCATTCCAGCCTGACAGTTGCTCCACCGTCCTGCCTGACCGCCCGCTCTGTGGAGGTGTATCGTCTCACTTCTATCTGTCCACACCTCATAAAGGAGGAACCGTCTGAAATACACCTGAGTTCCTTATATCGGAGCACCCCTCATGTACCCACCGGTTGATCCAATTCTGATCCAGATCGGCCCCCTGGCCATACGCTGGTACGGCGTGCTGATGATCGCCGGGATCTTCGCCGCGACCGCCGTGGCGGCGCGCTACGTGGCCTGGAAGGGCGAAAACCCGGATAATGTCTGGGACATGCTCCTCTGGGTGCTGATCCCCGGCCTGATCGGGGCGCGTCTGTACTACGTGTTTATTCAGTCCCCGCGCGGGCCGGCCGGCCTTGAACGCTACCTCGCCGATCCCTGGTCGATTGTGCGGGTCTGGGAAGGCGGATTGCACATCTTCGGCGGCTTCATCTTCGGCGCTGCGGCCCTGCTGATCTACGCGCGGGCGCGCCGGCTGAACCTGCCCGTCTACCTCGACGGCGTCGGCCTTGGCTTGCCCCCTGGTCAGGCCATCGCTCGCAATGCCAATTTCATCAACCAGGAGTTGTATGGCCCCCCCACGACCCTGCCCTGGGGCCTGCGCATCGATCCACAACACCGTATCCCCCCCTACAACGACTTGAACACGTACCCGGAGAGTGTGCGCTTCCATCCTCTCTTTCTCTACGAGGCGCTGTGGAACCTGGGTGGCTTCGCCCTGTTGCTGTGGATCGCCCGGCGCTTCGCCGATCGCCTCAAGCCCGGCGATCTGGCGCTGCTCTATCTGATCTGGTACCCCCTGGGGCGCTTCTTTATCGAGTTTCTGCGTACCGATTCCTGGTTCTTCCCCGGCACGCCCTTCAACGTGGTGCACGTCCTCTCGGCGCTGGCGATGCTGCTGGCCGGCGGGTTCCTGGTCTATCGCCATCGCGCCGCTCGCTCCGAAGAAGCGCCCGGGCGCGCCAGCGTGTCGTAGTGCAGCGCCGTGTGGAGGCGCCGAGACATGGCGGGGTGGAGGGGTGAAGATGTAAAAACCAGATCACTAGCAACATCTCCATATCTCTACATCTCGACACCTCTACACCCTGTGAGTTTACCTTATGCCCACGCCCCGTCTGCTGATCATCGGTCTGGACTGTGCCGAACCCGCCCTGGTGGAACGCTGGCGCGGCGATCTGCCCCATCTTAACGCCCTGATGGAGCGTGGCGTCTCCGGTCGTCTGGAGAGTTGCGTGCCGGCGATCACCGTTCCGGCCTGGAGTTGCATGCTCAGCGGGCGTGACCCGGGTGAACTGGGGATCTACGGCTTTCGGAATCGCGCCGATCGCGGCTACGGTTCCCTGGTTGTCGCCGACGGGCGCGCCGTGCGCCCGCCACGCCTGTGGGATCACCTTGGCGCCGCCGGCTGGTGCGTGGCCGTCATTGGCGTTCCCGGCACCTACCCGCCCCCCACGGTGAACGGTGTGGCCGTCAGTTGCTTCCTCGCCCCTTCCATCGCCAGCACCTACACCCATCCGCCCGAACTGGCGCGTCGCGTCGCTGAATGGCTGGAGCGGCCCTATCTGCTCGATGTGCCCGATTTTCGATCAGAAGACAAACCGCGCATCCTCGCCGACATCTACACTCTCTGCGACCAGCGTTTCACCCTGGCACAGCACCTGCTGACTGAAGAACGACCCGATCTGTTGATGCTGGTAGATATGGGTACCGACCGTGTGCATCACGCCTTCTGGAAGCACATGGACCCCGCCCACCCCGACTTTGTGCCTGATTCGCCCTTTCAGAACGCCATCTTTGACTACTACCGACACGTTGACCGGCGCATCGGCGAACTCCTTGCCGCCTGCGACGCCGCTACCGCTGTGCTGGTGGTCTCAGACCACGGCGCGCGCCCGTTGATGGGCGGTTTTCGTCTCAACCAGTGGCTGATCGAACAGGGCTACCTGGTCCTGCGCGAGCAACCCGCCACGCCCGTCGCCCTCGACCACGCCGCGGTAGACTGGGCGCGCACGCGCGCCTGGGGCGCCGGGGGTTACTACGGGCGGATCTTCCTCAACGTGCGTGGGCGCGAGCCGGAGGGATGCATCGCCCCCGCCAACTACGAAGCCGAACGGGACACCCTGGCGGCGGCGCTCACGGCCCTGGTCGGCCCCGATGGCGCCCCGCTCGGCAACCGGGTCTTCACCCCGCAGCAACTGTACCGCAAGGTACGCGGGGTCGCACCCGACCTGCTGCTCTACGTCGGCGATCTGGCCTGGAGGGCCATCGGCACAGTCGGCGGCGTGGGGCTGTTCACCCGTGAAAATGACACCGGTCCCGATGATGCAAATCACGCCCAGCACGGCCTGTTCATCTTCTACGACCCCATCCGCCCCGGCGCCGGCCAGCGGCTTGAAGGGGTGACCATCTACGACGTGCTGCCGACGCTGCTGGCGCGCTACGGGATAGCCACCCCGGACCATCTGCGTGGGCGCGTCGCAGCCTGGTGAAGGGTAGTGTGTGGAGGTGTGGAGGTGTTTGTTAACCCCACAACTCAACGACGCTACGCCTCCACACCTCCGCACACAAACGCAAGGAGACCCTATGCCTCTCATCTCGCCCTACGGTGGAACGCTGAAGAACCTGGTCGTAACGGGTCCTGAGCGGCTGCGCCTGCTGGAGCAGGCGCGGCGCCTGCCGGCGGTGCAACTCTCGGCCCGCGCCCTCTGCGACCTGGAGTTGCTCGCCACCGGGGCCTTTTCGCCCCTGGACCGTTTCATGGGCGCCGCCGACTACCGGCGCGTGCTGACCGAGATGCGCCTGGCTGATGGGACGCTGTTTCCCATTCCTATCGTCCTGCGCGTCCCGACAACACCACTGATCGCTGCCGGCGACGAGATCACCCTGGCCGACCAGCGCAACAACCCGGTAGCCTTGATGCGCGTGGACGAGATCTATGGCTGGGACGCGGACGAGGAGGCCCGTGCCGTGCTGGGAACCACCGACCCGCGCCATCCCCTGGTGGCCGAAATGCGCGGCTGGGGCGAACGTTGCCTGGCCGGGCCGATCACCGTGTTCGACCTCCCTCGCGCTCTGGATTTTGCCAGTCTACGCCTGACCCCCGCCCAGACCCGTGAGCGGCTCGCGAGCCTGGGCTACAGCCATGTGGTAGCCTTTCAGACCCGCAACCCGCTGCACCGGGTGCACGAGGAGTTGACCAAACGCGCCGCCGACGCCGTGGGGGGGGCGCTGCTGATCCACCCCGCGGTGGGGATGACCCGCCCCGGCGACGTGGACCACTACAGCCGCGTGCGGGGCTACCAGGCGGTGGTCGAACGCTACTACGACCCGCGGCGCACGCTGCTCAGTCTCATTCCCCTGGCGATGCGCATGGCCGGCCCGCGTGAGGCCCTCTGGCACGCGATCATCCGGCGCAACTATGGCGCCTCGCACTTCATCGTCGGGCGCGATCACGCCGGCCCGGGTGTCGACAGCCAGGGACGCCCGTTCTACGGTCCGCTGGAGGCCCAGGAACTGGTGGCTCGCTATGCCAACGAGATCGGCGTGCAGATGGTGCCCTTCGAGGAACTGGTCTACCTGCCCGACGAGGATCGCTACGTTGAAATCAGCGCGAAACCGCCCGGCGCGCGGGTGCTGAGCATTTCGGGGAGCCAGGTGCGCGAGGAGTACCTGGCCCGGGGCCGCCCCTTGCCGGCCTGGTTCACCCGGCCCGAAACCGCGGCCATTCTCGCCGAAGTCTACCCGCCGCGCTACCGGCAGGGCTTCTGCATCTGGTTCACCGGCCTGAGCGGGGCCGGCAAGTCCACCATCGCCGAGGCCCTGCTGCCGCTGCTCCTGGAACGGGGCCGACAGATCACCTTCCTGGATGGCGATGTGGTGCGGATGCACCTGTCGAAGGGCCTGGGCTTCTCACGAGAGGACCGCGACGCGAACATCCTGCGGATCGGCTTCGTCGCCGCCGAGGTGGTGCGTCACGGCGGCGTGGCGGTCTGTGCTGCCGTCAGCCCCTACCGCGCCGCGCGCAACGAAGTGCGTCATATGGTCGGCGCCGACCGCTTCATCGAGGTGTTTGTGGACACCTCACTGGCCGTTTGCGAGCAGCGCGACACCAAAGGACTCTACGCCAAAGCGCGCCGCGGCGAACTGCGCGGCTTCACCGGCATAGATGATCCCTACGAACCGCCGATCGACCCGGAACTGCGGCTGACCACCGAGGACACGCCCCCCGAAGAGTGCGCGCGCCACATCGTCGCCCTGCTCGAACAACGCGGCTTCTTACGGTCAGTGCATACACCGGATAGCGACGACGCATAACCCCCGAAAACAGCATTTCCAGGTCTCTGCCTGCTGGAAAGGCGCCACCCGCCCTCACACCTCCGATTGTTTACCTGTCTGCCGGAAGGAAACGCCTGGGAGGGCCTGGCTCTCCCAGGAACCTCTGTCTTCATTCGTACACGCTCGCAGTAAGGCGAAGCAGGAGGGGCGCAGCCCCTTTACAAACAGGTTCGCACGTTCCTGATGACGAACGGCGAAGCGGCATAAAGGAGGAGAAACGCATATGAATCTGAAGCATCTGCTTCTCCTGACCCTTCTTGTGGTCACCATTCCTCTCACTGCCTGTACAGGACGGGGATCGTCGGAACCGCCAGCGACTTCGGAACCGCCACGCCAGGAAACGACCGCAACCACGGCTGCCCCGCCTACCATAGCGCCAACCAGAGCCGCGGCTCCTTCCTCCGATGGGGTCTATCGTGTGGACCAGAGCGCCAGCAGCAGCCGCAGTGCGCTGGAGAACGTAGAACTGGTCCTCTACCGGGCGACGCTTACCAACGACAGCCTGATCCTGCGGGTAGGCTTCCACAACATCAGTGAGAAGAGCTTTTACCTCGCCGGCGGGGTTGGCGCCGACACGTTTCGCCTGGTGGATGCTGCCGGCACTGAATACGAGCCAGTAGCCTATAGTGAAAACCTGGACAACATCGATCCGCCGGGCGGCTTTATTGCCGGCCAGGCCAATGTCGGCGACCTCACCTTTCCCCGACCAGCAGGACCGGCGCCATTTGAATTGCGGTATCCCTCCTACGATCCAATCCGTTTTACTCTGGACCAGGTGATAGCCGCGGAGGCGCTGCGCGTTCCCGAACAAACCTATCCGCTCGGGATCGAGCTGTTCAGTTCGCGCAGAGCCCTGGTCCCGGTGCTCCTCAGACTGGAGGCCCTGACCGTCACCTCAGACGAACTGATCTTCGATGTCGCCTTCGTCAACACCCGCCGTCAGCCATACGACATTAGCCGCGGACTGTCTGGCGAGGACGCCCGACTGCTCGATGCCGAATTCGTTGCCTATCAACCCTCCAGTGTTAGCGATAGTCTGCGTACCACTATCGCGCCGGAGCGAGGATGGCTGCCCGGCCAGGCCCATACCGGCAAGCTTACCTTCCCCCGCCCCCAGCGCATGGAGCAACTGCGCTTCATCTTCCCCGAGTACACCGCCGCCACCTTGCAATTCGGCCCCTCCGGGCTGGTGAATACCAGCATCACCTCGGCTGCGGGCGCAGCGCCACCGTCCACACCCACCCCTGAGCCGCAGGAAGCCGTCCTGCGAGAACTGGACACGCTGCTGGAGCGGCAGGCTCGCGCCGTCGAACAGGGCGACCTTTCGGCGTACCTGGCCACCTTTACCGAGCCCTTGCAGCAAGAGCAGCGGGCCATCTTTGAGCGTAGCCGTAACCTGCCGTTGAGTGGTTACCAGGTTGAGGCATCGCCGTCTACCGTGGTACTGAGTTCCGACATAGCGGCCGGTAACATTAAGAACGTAACGGTGACCATTCATTACCGCTTGCGCGGCACGCCTGAGGACAATCTGCTTCAGCACAGCCTTGCCTACAGCTTTGAACGGCAGAATGGCAACTGGCTCGTCAGCGCCTACACCCTGGAACGCCAACCGCCCTTCTGGTGGACCGGCGATGTGCTCGTGCGCGAGACTCCGCACTTCCTGATCATTGCGCGACCAGAGGCAACAGGTGAGCTGGACGTGGTGGCCCGGGAGTGCGAACAGGCGTATACCGAGTTACAGGCTGCCGGTCTCACCCTCACGCCGCGCATCGTGGCCTACTTTGCTACTACTCAGGACGATTTCAAGACGCAGACAGGGCAGGGATCGCGCACCCTTGGCGTGGCGATGTCGTTGTACGACCTGTCGAGCGAGGAAATCCAGGTCCTTGGACGGGTATTCTACATTAACGGAGACGCTTTTCAGGAAGAGACCGAATCCGCCGGCCCCTTCGGGCGCCAGGCAACTATCCGGCACGAACTGGTGCATCTGGCCCTGGCGCCCGAAACGCGGCCATTTACCCCTCCATGGCTCGTTGAAGGTGCAGCGATGTTCTATGCCGGCCAGGACACGCCTGAGTTTAGAGACCAGTTGGTCAGCGGTGGCCGGCTGGACTCCGTCAGCCTGGCGCGCCTGACCAGGGCCAATACGCTTGGCGAGTTTGACATCCTCGGACAGAGTGTCGGTCCCGAGTACGTTTTCTCAGCACAAGTGACCCGCTACCTGATCGAGACCTATGGCCAGGAACGGTACGGGGAACTGTATCGCTTCTTCAGTCGCATACCGGCGGATCAAGTGCGCGATCGCATGCCGGTGTTCATCGGTCCTTTTGGCTCGGCGTTCGGGGATCTCAGTGAGGAATTGACGACGCAGGCGTTGTCGGAGGTTTACGGCCTGACGATCGAGGAACTGGATGCGGCCGTAAAGCAGTGGCTGCGCAGGTCATAGTGGCTTCACGCAGCGGGGTGTGGGGCGGCTGTGCCGCCCCACAGGATCTTTTCCTGGGGTTCGGGGCAAGCCCCAAAGACGTTGCAACAGCCCTGCTATCCTGCCCGCATCGTTTGCGCCTTGCTCATCAGCGTGGTACAATCGCGCCGAGAGGGCAGGTCGCATAGTCTGGTCTAGTGCGCGGCACTGGAAATGCCGTACAGCGGAAACGCTGTCGAGGGTTCGAATCCCTCCCTGCCCGCCACCCCTCCGCAGATACGCCTGCACCGCCCCACGTCGGCACGAGTTCGAATCCCTCTCTGCCCGCCACCCCTACCAACTCAGGCGTAGCTGTTCCTCCCGTAGCCGCGCAACCATCGCCTCCGCGCGCGCGATGGCAGTAACCTCGCCGGCCCGGATCTCACGCAACGCTGCCTCCAACTCCTCGAAGCTATCTGCGAGATGCGTGGCGATCGCTTTCAGACGCGCATCAAGATTGGCCGCCTGAATCGCCAGCGCCACATGGCAGGCCACCAGTTCCAGCAGATTCAGATGGGCTGTGTTGAACACCCGACTGCGTGTCGTCGTAACAGTGAGCGCGCCGAGGACACGGTCGCCCCAGAGGAGCGGTACGGCCATGGCGCAACGGGTAGGTGTATCGCTGTGGCCCGGTTTCAACCCCAACCAGCGCTGGTCGGTATCGGTCTCGTCGATAATCAGGGGCGCACGATCACGCAGCACCAGCCCGGCGAAGCCATGTTCGGCCACCTCACGGGCGCGCTCAGGTGCGGCAATCAGGCCGGTGCTCAGCACCAGCACGGGATGGCGAGCATCATCCAGTGGTAGCAGCAGCACTGAGGCTCGCTCGCCGCCCACCATGGCGGGGATATGCTTCGTGATATGCAGCGCCAACACCTGCGGATCACTCGATTCGCGCACCACTGCCCGCCCGAAGTCCAGCAGGTGCTCCAGAGTCTCCTCGTGGGCCTGGGCAGCGATCGCATGTAGCTCCACCTGTCCCTGGAGCATCGCATGCTCGAGGGCCGCGCCGATCAACTGGCCAAGCGGAAGCAGCAACGCGCGATCTTCGGCGTTGAAGGCCAATTCGCGCGTAGCCTCAATGCGTCCAATGACGCGCCGCCCGATCAGCACCGGCCCGCAGAGCACGCCCGGCTCTTGCCGTTCGATAAGGCCCGTACCTGCTGGAACGGTAATGGTCACGT
Source organism: uncultured Chloroflexales bacterium (assembly GCA_937918935.1). Classification (GTDB taxonomy): domain Bacteria; phylum Chloroflexota; class Chloroflexia; order Chloroflexales; family Chloroflexaceae; genus JACAEO01. The sequence goes on from CAKZSI010000030.1 coordinate 161,212, forward strand.
GTTCGGCCCGCAGCCAGTCGCTGGCAAGATCTTGCAATACCGGGAGCGGATTCCCCTGCCGCCCCGCTGCCAGAAATGCACCAACGCTACTGAGTAGTTCGCGCAGACGCCGGATCTGGATCGCGTCACTGGTTGGCGGAATGGAAGAAGGTTCTGTGCCAGGCATAATCGTTCTGGTTTGCAGGGTTAGAAATAGTCTCGCTGCGCGGCAGTCCGGGTTGCCGTTCAGGGGAACTGCGGCGTGATGCGCCCTCCACCATCCGCTGGTTCCGCCATGACGGCAGACATGTCCTGGTTTCGCCAGGACGCGCGCCCCCTCCGGGTAGAACCGGGGATTGCGGGAAGGCTACGTCTGTCTGCGCCCCTCCAGGACCATAACGCGGGGGAGACCAGGTCCTGGCAAGGCAATCAAATACTTTTTCCAGGATATACGATTCGCTCGTAAATGCAAACACCCGATTTTCCTATTCCCCACTAGGAAGGGGTGCAAAATAAACAAAATGTCATTTCTTTTCTCAAATGACGTTCCATCATCGAGCATCCTGATGACGCCTGGACAGTGCAAAATAAACGAAATGTCATTTCTTTTCTCAAATGTTTTCGATCTGGTCATTGTCCAGCAACAAGACTTTTCCCTTCAACGCGCAAAACACACAACGTCCCCCGGTTCCCCCGGTTCCCGCGGGAACCGGGGGACGTTGTGTGACAGGTGTGGTCATACCAATTTCACTTGAAGACTCCGCAAGCAGCGTTGCGTCAAAGCGCACCTGGACGCCTTGTGCAACAATCTGCAATCCAAAATCTACAATCTGAAATGGTATCAGGCGCCCAGCGGCTCGGCCGGGCGAGTACTTTCGATCTGGAGCACATCGCCGCGCTGGAACACCAGTTGACCGTTTTCCAGGTCAACTTCGATCGTATCGCCGGCCTTGAAGATGCCCCGCAGCAACTCACGCGAGATCGGCGTCTCCAGCAGGCGCTGCACAGTGCGCCGCAGTGGCCGCGCTCCGTAGATCGGGTTGTAGCCCTCGGTCACCAGGTACTCTTTGGCTGCCTTGGTAAGCTTCAGCGTGATCTTCTGATCCCGCAGTCGCTCTACCAGGTCACCCACCTGTAGATCGATAATCCGGGTGAGATCCTCCATCGTCAGCGGATGGAAGAGGATGATCTCGTCCACGCGATTAAGAAACTCGGGCCGGAAGGTCTGGCGCAGAGCCTCGTCCACTTTCTTGCGCGCGTCCTTCATATCAATCTGCCGCGGACCCTTGCCACTGGTAGAGAAGCCGATGCCGCCGCCCTGGAGGTGCTCGGTGCCGGCGTTGCTGGTCATGATGATCACCGTGTTGCGGAAGTCAACCGTGCGCCCCTGACCGTCGGTAAGGCGACCGTCGTCAAGCACTTGCAGCAGAGCGTTGAACACGTCGGGATGGGCCTTTTCGATCTCATCGAACAACACCACCTGGTAGGGCCGCCGGCGGATGCTCTCGGTGAGCTGGCCGCCCTCGTCGTAGCCGACGTAGCCGGGCGGGGCGCCGATCAGGCGGGCCACGGTGTGGCGCTCCTGGAACTCGCTCATATCAACACGGGTCATGGCCTCGTCGCTGTCGAAGAGGTACTCCGCAAGGGCCTTGGCCAGTTCCGTCTTGCCCACTCCGGTGGGACCGACAAAGATGAAGCTTCCGATGGGCCGGCGCGGGTCGCGCAGGCCGCTTCGCGCCCGCCGGATGGCGTCGGAAAGCGCCACGATGGCCTCGTGCTGGCCAATCACCCGGTCGTGGAGGCGCTCCTCCATATGGATCAACTTCTCCCGCTCGGTCTCCAGCATCCGGCTCACGGGCACCCCCGTCCAGCTCGAGACGATCTGGGCAACGTCTTCATCGTCCACCACCTCATCAAGGTTGGAGGACTTGAGCCACGCTTCGCGTTCGGTTTCAAATTCGGACTGGAGGGCCAGGTAGCGCGAGCGCAGCAGCGCGGCCCGCTCGTAGTCGCGACGGGCGCCAGCCTCTTCCTCCTCCTGCTGCAACCGGCGCAACTCGGTCTCTTTGGCCTTGAGCGCTGGCGGCATGGAGTAAATATCGATGCGCAGCTTGGCGCTGGCCTCATCAATGAGGTCAATCGCCTTGTCGGGAAGGAAGCGATCGTTGATATAGCGGCTCGACAGGTGCGCAGCGGCGTGGATTGCGGCGTCAGAAATGGTAAGCTGATGGTGTTCCTCGTAGCGCTTCCGCAGGCCGCGCAGCATCTCCACCGTAGTCTCGACGTCGGGCTCTTCCACGAACACCGGGCTGAAGCGGCGCTCCAGGGCGGCGTCTTTCTCAATATGCTTGCGGTACTCGTCAATCGTAGTCGCGCCCACCACCTGGATCTCGCCGCGGCTCAGGGCTGGCTTGAGCATGTTGCTGGCATCAATGCTGCCGGCTGCCGCGCCCGCGCCAACGACGGTGTGCAACTCGTCAATGAACAGGATCACCTTGCCCTTGGCGTTGCGCACCTCGTCCATCACGGCCTTCAGGCGCTCCTCAAACTCGCCGCGGAACTTCGACCCGGCCACCATGCCCGCCAGATCCAGCGCCAGGAGACGCCGGTCACGCAATGTCGGCGGCACGTCGCCGGTCACCAGGCGCTGGGCCAGGCCCTCGGCAATCGCCGTCTTGCCCACGCCCGTCTCCCCTACGAGCACCGGGTTGTTCTTGGTGCGCCGCGAGAGAATGCGGATGACGCGCGTGATCTCGGCATCGCGCCCGATGACCGGGTCAAGCTTTCCCTGCCGGGCCAGATCGGTAAGATCGGTGCTGTACTTCTCCAGGATCTCATAGCGACTCTCCGCGCCCGGGTCGTCCGAGCGCTGCGCGCCACGGATCTCCATCAGGGCCTGGTAGATCCGCTCCTGGTCAATGCTGAAGCTATGCAGGATGCGGGCCGAGGCCCCCTCTCGCTCGCCGCTCAGGGCGATCAGCAGGTGATCCACGCCCACATACTGGTCACCCAGGCGATTGGCCTCCTCCTCGGCCCGCTTCACCAGCCGCTGCGTGCGCGGTGTTACGTAGACCTGGTTGCCCAGGCCGTACTGGCCATACACCTTCGGCGACTTCTCCAGTTCACGCTCGACGCGCTGAGCAACCAGTTCTGGGTCAACATTCAAGCGTGCCAGGGCGCGAGCTGCCAGGCCGTCGCGCTGGCGCAGCATCGCCAGGAAGACATGCTCAACATCGAGCTGTGTGTGATGCTGCTCCTGCATTATTTCCTGCGCGGCCTGGAAGGCGTCCTGCGCCTTTTCCGTAAATCGCTCAAGTCTCATACGACAGTATCCCTCACTTGTTGTGACGCTCCCGGCTCCTGCTGGCGTTCGGAGGAAGCATCCTTGCCCCCGGGCCGCGAACGGATCGCTTATAACCGGAACGCTTCTTTAGTATAGCATACACACTTTTGGCCTGCTTCACGCCAGTGTAAGAGTTGTATATGCGCGCCGCGGTTGCAACCCTCGCGGTTGCGACCACGGGGGAAACCCCGTTTCCCCACGCCAGGACCGGCGCAAAGTCCATGGGGCAAGCCCCCAACCCCGATTGTTCGGTGGTGTTGGCGGCTACGCCGCCCCAGACCCCACCGTGGGAGAGGAACATTCCTTAAGCCCCGTCCCTACACCCCCGGAATTGACGGTCTGCCTCACCCGTGTTACCATTGCGGGAAATATAGACACAAGCTCGGGGAGCCGGGAGAGCCCGGCTGAGATTGCGGACCGATTGATGCCGCTGACCCGTAGAACCTGACCTGGGTCATACCAGCGTAGGGAAGCGCCAGCAGCCCCCTGTGGCCGCCGTCCTCTACCCTGGTCGGCGGCTTTTTGCTATGCGCCCGCTCTATGCTCGCCAATTTTGTGAAAGGATCACGTATGCGTCGCCTGATCACCTTCCTGGCCATGGCCGTGCTCCTGGTCGCCTGCGGCCAACCCGGGGCCAGCCGCCCCACCCCCCCACCGATGATCACCCCCGCCGCCAGTGTTGTCCCCGCTGGCGCAACGCCCGCCGCCGAGACCCGCCGTCTTGTGGTTATGACCCACGATAGCTTCTCCGTCAGCGAGGAGGTGCTGGCCGCCTTCACCGCCCGCTCAGGCGTCAGCGTCGAGTTCCTCAAGGCCGGTGACGCCGGAACAGTGCTCAACCAGGCCATTCTCAGCAAGAACGCTCCTCTCGCCGATGTTCTGTTCGGTGTGGATAATACGTTTCTCAGTCGCGCCCTCGCGGCGGACATCCTGACGCCCTATGCCTCACCTGCCCTCGCTGGCCTTCCAGATGATCTGAAGCTCGATCCGGAGAACCGGCTCCTACCGGTGGATTTTGGCTATGTCATCATCAACTACGATAAAGCGGCACTCGAGGCAGCCGGCCTGACCCCGCCGGCGGACCTGCGCGATCTCACCCTGCCGGCGTGGAAGGGTAAACTGGTTGTCCAGCATCCGGCCACCTCCTCACCCGGGCTGGCCTTTCTCCTTGCCACCATCGGCCATTTCGGCGATACCGGCGCATATACGTGGAAGGACTTCTGGCGCGATCTGCGCGCCAATGAGGTGATGGTGACCCAGGGCTGGAGCGAGGCCTACTATACCCATTTTAGCGGCAGCAGCGGCGAGGGCGCCTACCCTCTGGTCGTCAGTTATACTACCAGCCCCGCCGCCGAGGTGTTCTTCAGCGAGGGCCGGCGGTCCGAACCGCCCACTGGCAACCTCCTCGTCCCCGGCGGCAGTTTCCGGCAGATCGAGTTCGTCGGCATTCTCCGTGGCGCCCGCAACGAAGCCGCCGCCCGGCAATTCGTTGACTTCATGCTCCAGCCGGAGTTCCAGGCCGACATTCCCCTCCAGATGTTTGTCTACCCCGCCAACCCCCAGGCGCCACTGCCCGATGTGTTTGTCCGCTTCGCCGAACTTCCTTCCGAGCCGGCCAATCTGGCGCCCGACCTGATCGAGCAGCGCCGCGATCAGTGGATTGCCGAGTGGACGGAGATCGTGCTCCGATGAGGCAGCTCCCCCCCGATTCGGGCCCTCCGGCGGCGCGCGCCCCCGCGCATGGCAGCAACCCCTTCAGGAAGGTCCGGGAGGGCAAAGCCCTCTCCAAAACCCGCTTTCCGTGCCTGGGGGACGCGAAGGCGCCGCGTACACCGCGCTGACCGCCGGTTGGAGGGGCATGGGGAAACCTGGTTTCCCCATGCCCCTGCCCCTCGAGGGGAAGCCCTGACGAGCTGCGCGCCCTGGAACGCTCCTCCAGGGCGTGGAGGTTAGCGCCTGAGTGTCAAGCAGATCTGAACAACTCCTCATCCGGGCAGGGCGGAACGTCGCTCTCATCCTGCCGGTGCTCTTTCTGGGGCTGTTCTTTTTTTACCCGCTGTTCACCATCATTCGGCTGAGCTTCGCCAATGGCCTGGCCGGGCTGCTCGAAACCCTGGGCGCGCGCTACTACTGGCGCGTGCTCGCCTTTACCGCCGGGCAGGCCGCGCTCTCGACGGCGCTGACCCTGGCCGTAGGGCTGCCAGGCGCCTACGTCTTCGCCCGCTACGAGTTTCCGGGCAAGGCGCTGTTGCGGGCCGTCGCCGGGGTGCCGTTTGTGATGCCGACAGTGGTGGTGGCGGTGGCCCTTGGCGCGCTGCTAGGACCGCGTGGCCTGATCAATCAGGGCCTCCAAACCGCCCTCGGATTAGCGGCTCCGCCGATCGGGCTGAGCGGCCTCCAGGCCGTGCTGCTGGCCCACATCTTTTACAACTACACCGTGGTCCTGCGCCTGGTGGGGGGATTCTGGGCCAATCTCGACCCGCGGCTGGAGGAGGCCGCCGCGGTGCTGGGGGCCTCGCGTCTCCAGGCGCTGCTGCGCGTGACGCTGCCGCTGCTCGCGCCGGCGCTGGGCGCGGCGGCGCTGCTGATCTTCATCTTCACCTTTACGAGCTTCGGGGTGATGGTCATTCTCGGCGGCCCGCGTCTGGCCACGCTGGAGGTGGAGATCTACCGCCAGACGGCGCAGTTGTTGCGCCTGGATGTGGCCGCGACCCTGGCACTCATTCAACTGGTCTGCACCCTGGGGTTGAGTTTCGCCTATACGCGCCTGGCGGCGCGGGTCACGACGCCGCTGGAATTGCAGCCGCGCAGCTACACCACGCGCCCTCCCCGCGCGCCCCGCGAGAGGCTCCTGGTCGGCGCTACTATGCTGCTCATCACCCTGCTGCTGGGCGCTCCGCTGGCGGCCCTGGCGCTACGCTCGGTACTCGCCCCGGGCCCGGGCACGCCGCACTTTACCCTGGCCGCCTACCTCGCCCTCGGCCAGAATCTCACCGGCTCGGCCTTCTTCGTGCCCCCGACGGCGGCGATTGCCAACTCACTGCGTATTGCCGCCACCACCACGCTCCTCGCGTTAAGTATCGGCGTTCCGGCGGCCTACCTGCTGGCGCGCCGCCCCGCGCCGCCGGGGGGGCGGTCGGGCAGAGAGCAACGAGCGACCGCCGGCATGGCCCTGCTCGACGCGCTATTTATGCTGCCCCTGGGAACTTCCGCAGTCACCCTGGGGCTGGGCTACCTGGTGGCCCTGAGCGTGCCGGGGCTGGGCGGGCTGCGAACCTCGCCCTGGCTCATTCCCGTGCTTCACACCCTCGTCGCCCTGCCCTTCGTGATCCGCGCCCTGGCACCGGTGCTGCGGGCACGCAGCCCCCGACAACGCGAGGCAGCGGCGCTCCTGGGCGCCTCGCCCGCGCAGGTCTGGCTGCGGGTCGAATTGCCGCAGATCGCTCCGGCCCTGGCCATTGGCGCCGTGTTTGCCTTCACCGTCTCCCTGGGCGAGTTTGGCGCCACGCTGCTGCTCGCCCGCCCCGATGCGCCAACCCTGCCGGTGATGATCTTCCGCTTCCTCGGCCAGCCCGGCGCACTCAACTACGGCCAGGCCCTGGCACTGGCCACTATCCTCATGCTGGTCACTGCGCTGGGGTTCCTGCTGCTCGAACGGCTCCGTCCGCCGGGAGGGGAGTTTTGAGGAGACCTTCCGCTTACGCAGGGGAGTGGGGAAACCAGGTTTCCCCACTCCCCTCGAACCGGGCGAACACGCAGGTTCCTCGCGGGGCCAGGCCCTCAGGCAAGGGGGTGGGGAAACCCAGGTTTCCCCACCCCCTCCAACCGGGTGAAGCGCGCCGGTTCCTCGCGGGGCCAGGCCCTCAGGTGGGGCCGCGGAGAATGTCGGCTTCCCCACCCCCCTCCAAGCGGACGAGGCATGCGGGTTCCTGGAAGGGCTTCGCCCTCCCGAACGAGGTATCAGGATAGGCCCCTAGACCACGGTCGTCTCCTGATACACCCCGAACACCTCGCGCAGCACATCGCACATCTCGCCGACGGTGCAGTAAGCGCGCACGCACTCCAGAATGGCGGGCATGGTGTTCTCATCACCCTGCGCTGCCGCGCGCAATTCGGCCAGGCGTCGCTGGACCAGGTCGTTGTCGCGTTCGCGGCGCACGCGGTTCAGGCGCTCCAGATGCTTGCGTTCGCCCTCGGGGTCCATCTCCAGGATGGGGATCTCCAGCGACGCGGGGGTCTGGTAGGCGTTCACGGCGACGATCTCGCGCTCGTGGTGGTCAATTTCCTGCTGGTAACGATAGGCCGCGTCGGCGATCTCCTTCTGGAAGTAGCCGTTGCGAATGGCCGCGATCACCCCGCCCTGGTCGTAGATCGCCTTGAAGTAGGCGTTCACCTCCTGCTCCATGCGATCGGTCAGCGCCTCGACGAAGTAACTGCCGCCGAGCGGATCAACCGTATTGGTCACGCCGCTCTCGGCGGCAATCACCTGCTGGGTGCGCAGGGCGATGGTGACGGCCTTCTCCGAGGGCAGGGCCAGGGCCTCGTCCATCGAGTTGGTGTGCAGGCTCTGCGTGCCGCCCAGCACTGCCGCGAGGGCCTGGATCGCCGTGCGCACGATGTTCACCTCGGGCTGCTGGGCCGTCAGCGAGCAGCCGGCGGTCTGGGTGTGGAAGCGCAGCCACCAGGAGCGTTCTTTCTTCGCCCCGTAGGTCTCACGCATGAGCCGCGCCCAGATGCGCCGGGCCGCCCGGTACTTGGCGATCTCCTCGAAGAAGTCATTGTGCGCATTGAAGAAGAAAGAGATACGCGGCGCGAAGTCGTCAATGTCGAGGCCCCGCGCCAGACAGGCCTCCACATAGGCCCGCCCGTCGGCAAGGGTGAAGGCCAGTTCCTGCGCAGCCGTGCTGCCCGCCTCGCGGATGTGGTAGCCGCTCACGCTCACCGGGTTCCACTGCGGCACATGGCGGCTGCCAAACTCGATCGTGTCCACCACCAGGCGCATGCTCGGCTCGGGTGGGAAGATGTACTCATTCTGCGCGATGTACTCCTTGAGAATATCGTTCTGCGTCGTGCCGCGCAACTGCGTCCAGGGAACGCCGCGCTTTTCGGCCACGACCAGGTACATCGCCCAGATCATCGCCGCCGGCGAGTTGATCGTCATCGAGGTCGAAACCTGGTCCAGCGGAATGCCGTCAAGCAGCACCTCCATATCCGCCAGCGACGAGACCGCCACACCGCACTTGCCGAACTCGCCCTCCACCAGCGGGTGATCGGTATCGCGGCCGTACAGCGTGGGCATATCGAAGGCGATGGACAGACCGGTTTGCCCCTGGCTCAGCAGGTACTTGAAGCGCTGGTTCGTCTCCTCAGCCGTGCCGAAGCCGGCAAACATGCGCATCGTCCAGATCTTGCCGCGGTATCCGGTGGGGTGAATGCCCCGCGTGAAGGGATACTCGCCCGGATGGGCGATGTCACGCAGATAGTCATTCTGCGCCAGGTCCAGCGGGGTATAGAGGCGCTCAACGGGGGCGCTGCTGGTGGTCATGAAGCGGACCGGGCGCTCGGGTGCGCGCTCCAGGGCGGGCCAGAGACACTGCTGTTCCCAACGCTTCTGGGCCGCCTGTACCTGCTCTTTCGATTCGAACATCTTCGTTCCTCCGGGCCTCGTGTGCTGGTGAGCTTGCAACGGTGATAACAGGCGTTTGTGCCATTGTAACATAAGGCCGAGAATGAAAATGGGAGGGCTGCGCCCTCCCAAACCTTCCCTTCTGGCAGGGTGACCATATCTTCTACGGACGGGGCGAGGCGGCCCCGGGTCCGCTTGCTCGCGACCAGTCGGCGATGTTCCAGGTGATCGGCGCGGTGGGATCGGCCTCAACGCCGCTGAGCGCAAGGCCAACCAGGCTCACATCGATCCGCTGGAACAGGGGCAGCACCGGTAGTTCCTGGGTAAAGAGCTGCTGCTGGCGCAGGTAGGCGGCTGCGCGTTCTTCCTGCCCCAGCGAGGTGGTCGCGATACGGATGGCCCGATCGGCTTCGAAAAAGCACCATCCGGAGAAGTTGTTGCCCGTCCATCCATTGTTCTCGTTGGGCACACCCGCGCAACTCCAGCGCTCCCAGCCGCGGGGGTCCGGACCGGCGATCCAGGCAAACAGGGCCATCTGAAAAGTGCGCCGGAAGAGCGGACCGTCGGCGCTGTACAGTCCGGCCGTGGGCACCTCCTGCAACGATGTGCCCACCCCGATAGCGGCCAGATCGGCGGTGATCCGCTCGGCGGTGGCCAGGCGCAGCGGCGAGTTTTGCGTCGTCACCAGATTGAGCACAAGCGGTTGGCCGCCCGAATCGCGCAGCCCATCGCCATTGGCATCAACCACCCCGGCCTCGTCCAGCAGGCGACGGGCGGCATCAGGATCATAGGGGTAGCGGGTGAGTTGATCAGGCGGCGCGGCGGCCCACTGGCCCGGCACGATCCAGCTATCGAGCACCGCGCCATAGCCCCCCAGCAACTCGGCCACCATGGCCTCACGGTTGATGGCATGGGCGATTGCCCGCCGTACCCGGATGTCTTGCAACGCCGGCACATCGAGGTTCAGCGTGAGATGCTCCCACACCGGACTGGCCACGGCGCTCACCTTGAGCGCCCCCTGCTCGGCGTCAGCGCGAATCAGTTTCAGGGTTTCGGGCAAGGGTTGCTCCAGCAGGGCCACGTCCAGGCTACCCCCGGCCACCGAGGTCCGCAGCAGATCGGGATTGTCGCGGAAAATAAAGGTGACGTTGTCGAAGGCTCCCGCCCGGCCCTGGTAGTACTGATTGCGTGCCAGGCGCACACTGCCCTGGTCGCGGCGTTCCACCACGTAAGGCCCGTAGCTCAGCGGAGCACGGGCGAAATCGCCGCCGCGCAACTCGTTCGGGTCGCGACCCAGCAACACATGGCGCGGCAATGGCGTCCAGTACACGGCGGGGTAGGCCGGATCGGTATAATCGGGCTTGAGCACCGCCCGCGTGGTGTGCGCGTCCACTTTCTCGTAGCGGTCGAGCAAGGCCAGTTTACCCGCCGCTTCCTGCCCCATGTACACCTGCCGGGCCAGTTCATAGGCGTAGAGCGAGTCATCGGCAGTCACCGGCGTCCCGTCCGACCAGGTCAGCGTCGGGTTCCAGCGGTAGATGACGCTGATCTGTTGAACCTGGGTGATCACGGCAGTGGTCGTGGTGGTAATCATCCCCGCACTGTCGAGGTAGACATCAACCATTTTCACCGTCACATCACCGTTCTCCAGGCTAGGAACCCGTTCCAGCACCCCGGTGGTGGTGTATGTGTAGCTATGGACCAGCAGAGGCGATGGAAAGAGCAATTCGGTGATCGGCGCAGTGAGGCGCTCATCGGCGGGGTCATCGTGGTAGGGCAGCAAGTCGCCCGGATCATCGAGCAACCCGATGCGCGCCACACGTTCGGCGACGGGCGACGTGACGGTGGCCGTTTCGGGTGTCGGGGCGCTGGTAATGGTTGGCGGGATAATCGCTTCCGCCGAAAGAGTGGTGGTCACAGCAAGCTGCTCAGACACCACCGGAGTGGGACGGGGGGCCCCGCCCTGAATCTCACAGGCGGCCAGCAGTACCGCCACCAGGAGCAACAGGAGTACGTGCGCGGGTTTCATAGGCGCGGCGATTGTACCTGATTACCTGCGACTTGTCGAGTGCGTTGTGGAGCAACCAGGTTTTCCGACGCCCCGGCCCGTCTGGGAGCATAACCCGCCAGGCGCTTACCCGTTCCCGCGCCCCAGATCACGCGCCGCCGGCAATCCGCCCATCGCGGTGGCGGTCAGGGCGGCCCGCTCGACTGCCCGGGCCAGGGTATCGGCGGCGATGCTACCGAGCACGAGCATATGCGGCGCGGGCCGGCGCCCGGTTGCCAGGGCAAAGACCGTATCCCCATCGAACGGCGTATGCACCGGGCGGATCGTGCGCGCAAGGCCATCGTGGGCCATCTGGGCCAGTCTGGTGGCCTCGGCCTTGGTCAGCCGCGCATCGGTAGCAACCACGGCGATGGTCGTATTGCGATGCTCCTCGCGCCGGGCGCCCAGGGCCGCCTGAAACTGCCCATCGCGCAGTATCTGACCGGTATCGAGCACGCGCCCATCCGGGCCGCGTGCGCCCGCCAGCAACTCCCCGTGCTCGCGCCAGACATCGCCGAAGGCATTCACCACTGCCAGCGCGCCCACCACCGTGCCATCGGCCAGCGTCTCGCTCCACGTACCCACGCCGCTTTTCATTGCCGCCTGCGGCCCCAGGGCCTTGCCTACCGTGGCGCCGATCCCCGCGCCAATGCAGCCTTCGGCCGTATGCGCACTGGCGGCGTTACAGGCAGCATAGCCCATAGCCGCATCAGCGAAACGCTCGTGGCTGCCAATCTGCAGATCGAAGATCACCGCCGCCGGCACGATCGGCACCCGCGTGATCCCGACATCAAAGCCCACCCCCCGCTCGCGCAGCCACTGGACCACCCCGCTCGCCGCCGCCAGGCCCATGGCGCTCCCCCCGCAGAGGGCCACGGCATGCACCTCCTGCACGCTGTTCTCAGGAGCGAGCAGATCGGTCTCTCGTGTGCCCGGGGCGCCTCCGCGCACGTCTACACCCCCTGCTGCACCTTCCAGGGTGAGCACCACCGTCACCCCCGTTAGCGCCTCGGCATCCTGGGCATGGCCCACCATCACGCCGGAAACATCGGTAATTGCCGGCATAGTTAGCCTCCGTGAACCTCCGTAAGGCTGAAACACTGGACCGGCCAGTGCTTCGGACCAACCCGCTAACAAAGTTCCGACGCAGTGCTACGAACGACTCACCTCTTCGGCGCGTTGCAGAGCGGGATAACTCGTCGCCGGGATGGTCGGGGCCTGGCGCGAGGCGTGGGTTCCATCAGCCCCACAGTAGGGGCAGATGCTCCAGGTCAGGTCAATGACGCGATGGCAAGCGTCACAATGGCGGCGCAGAGCAGTCTGGCAGTGTGGGCAGAGGATAAAATCCGGCTCAATCGGCCGCTGGCACTCGGGGCAGACATACTTCTCCTCGATGTCGCGCCGCAGGTACTCCTGCTCCAGTTCCCGCTCGTAGCGCTCGGCGAGAGTCTGCGGCGGTCGCAGGATGAGGTGCAGGGGAATGCCCGCGAAGGGCAGCAGGAGCACCAGGCTAACCGCCAGCACCTGCACCGAGACATCCTCGCTGCGCAGGCGAATGTCGCGGTAGGCCCAGAGCACCGATGCAGCCCAGATGAGCACCAGGTAGGCCCCGATCAGAATGCCAAGTATCTGCAATATCGGCACCAGGTTCGTCAACAGGTCCTGCAAGGCTTCCATGGTGGTATCCGTCTACGACATCAGTGGTCTGTCACCTATGTTTCCTGATACACAGCAACCGCCGCCATCCAGGTGCGCTTCAACCGCAGATGCGCGACCGCAAACAAGGCTCCGCGGCCCTCCGCGCCCTCTGCGGTACATATCAGAAAAACTCGCTAACAGACCAGGCAGCGGCGGTCTAGAGTTTTCGCGTTTCGGCCCTCAGCACAAACACCGTCGCACCACCCACCTGCACCTCCAGTGGCGCGGGGGGATAAAACTCGCCCGACTCGGCGATCGGCGGCATGGGCGAGACAAAGCGGGCGCGGGTGGAGCAATGTTCGCGCACCACGTGGATAACGTGGTTGACCTGCTGATCCTCCACGCTGAGCATCAGGGTCACATTGCCTTCGCGCAGGAAGCCGCCCTGGCTGCTCAGGCGTGTCACGCGGTAGCCGTGCTCCGTGAGCGCGTCCATCAGCATGGTCGCGTCCTGCGGCTGCACAATGGCAAGCATTACTTTCATACCGTCGGACCTAACCGCGCGACCGGCGCCAGCAACGGTTCCACTTCGGCGTATATCTGGGCGGCCACCGCCTCGATGGGCTGGTTGACCGAGAGGTGCCGCCAGCGCGCCGGATCACGCTGCATCAACTCGAAGAACCCGGCGACCACGCGCTGGTGGTAGGCCAGATCACGGGCGTCGAGCCGGTTCCATTCGGCATTCGCACCGGGAGCTCCCGGCATGCTGGTGCGTTCACGTTGGGCGCGCTTGCGCCGCAGCCCCTCTTCCACGTCAATATCCAGGTAAAACGTCAGATCGGGCATCAGGCCGCCGGTGGCAACCGCGGTGATCGCCTGCAGTTCGTCAAGGTCGCGTCCTAGCCCATAGCCCTGGTAGGCGAAGGTGGAGTCGGCATAGCGATCGCAGAGCACGATTCCACCCGTGTTCAGGTAGGGACGAATCAGTTCGCTCACCAGTTGGGCCCGCGCTGCCGAGAACAGCAGCGTTTCTGTTGTCGGCGCCATCTCGGTATGGCGCAGATCAACAAGGATCCTGCGGATCATCTCGCCGATGCGCGTCCCTCCCGGCTCACGGGTGAGAATAACTGGATAGCCCTCAGCTTGTAATCGCTCATAGAGTAACCGAGCCTGCGTGCTCTTCCCGCTGCCCTCCGGCCCTTCGAAGGTGATAAAGACGCCCATCGTTCTTGATGATCCACTTTTGAAGCGAAATCGTGCCTGGTCGGCAGGCACGTCATATTATACAGGTTTTTTGACGTTAGACGCGATTTTACTGCGCGGCCCCTTGAGGTCGCCATTTCTGCCCGGCGCCAGGGGGAGTAGGAAAACCACTTTTCCCCACCCCCTGCCTCAGGGGCGGAAGATCTTCACCCGTCGGTTGGCATCTTCGCCGCGACTCTCTGAACGGAGATTGTAGCGATCGGCCATTTGATGCTGCAACTTGCGAATGTAACTGCTCCGTGGCGCTAACTCGACCACGGTGCGTTCGCCATTCATAAGCTGGTGGATCGCCTCCTCGACTTCCAGCATAGCCTCCTCGACCACGCTACTATCATCGGCGTGGCGCAGCGACGGAAAGCTCGCGTCGGGGTCCACCTCGTGCAGATTGAAGACATGGGCGAGCTGGCGCTCCATCTGCGAGATGGTATTGTTACGCAGCACATACACCGGCACGCCCTGCTCTTCCGCCTGGCGCAGCCGCTGGGCACTCTGGCGATAGTAGTTCTTCAAGGTCATCACCAGGGTAGCGTCCTTCATATCCCGGACAATCACCGCCGGCACCCCCAGACGCTCGATGGCCGTCTCCAGGCGATTGCGGCTCACCCCGAAGGGAAAGATGCGCTGCATGGTCTGTCCGGCGGTGGCCCCGCCGTTGCCGCTGCTCGCCACACTGCGTTCGCGCACCCGCGGCCCCGAAACGCCCATCACCTCCCCCGGACCGCCCCGCGCCCCACCCCGCGCGCCAGGACGGCCGCCCTCGCGACCGTAGCCTCGCCGGCCCACCGCCGGGAGTTCGCTCACCTCGCGGTGCACCGGCTGGCTGTGGATCACGCCGTCGGCGTCGCGCCAGCGTTCCTCTGCCGGCGGATCCTCGCCGCGGAGAATGGCGTCCACCGCCACGGCCACGTCCTGGTAGACCGTCACCCGGTCCCAATTCTGGATCTCCACCAGCACATCGAAGGTGGGCGGGGCCTTGCGCTCCAGCACCGTCTTCTGGGTGCCCCGGCGGCGCGCCTCTTCGTCGCCCAGGGTCACCGCCTGAATGCCGCCGACCAGGTCGGACAGGGTGGGGTTGATCATCAGGTTGTCGAGGGTATTGCCATGGGCCGTGCCGACCAGTTGCACGCCTCGCTCGGCGATCGTGCGCGCGGCCATGGCTTCCAGTTCGGTGCCGATCTCGTCAATGACGATCACCTCGGGCATATGGTTTTCCACTGCCTCGATCATCACCGCGTGCTGCTCCGCCGGACGCGGCACCTGCATCCGCCGCGCCCGCCCGATGCCGGGGTGTGGAATGTCGCCATCGCCGGCAATCTCATTCGAGGTGTCCACGATCACCACCCGCTTGCGCAACTCCTCGGCCAGCACCCGGGCCGTCTCGCGGAGCAGGGTGGTTTTGCCCGTGCCCGGCTTGCCCAGCAGCAGGATGCTCTTCCCGGTCTCCACCAGGTCGCGGATAATTGTGACCGTGCCGAAGACCGCGCGGCCCACCCGGCAGGTCAACCCGATGACCTGGCCGCGGCGGTTGCGGATCGCTGAGATGCGGTGCAGAGTGCGGGGGATGCCGGCGCGGTTGTCTTCGCCAAACTCGCCGATCCGGGCGATAACGTAGTTAATATCCTCCTGGCTCACCTCCCGATCGCTGAGGAAGCGTTCCCGTCCCCGGTAGCGCGCTTCGGGCAGGCGCCCGAGATCCATCACAACTTCCAGCAGATCGGTGGCATCATCATCGGCGTCGGTGATCGCCTGGGTAATATGCGGTGGGAGCGCTGAGAGCAGCAACTGGATATCAGTGGTGACTTCCTGTCGGTCTGACATATGATTGTGGGTCCTCTCTCGGCGTGGAGATGCGGGGCGCGGGCACCCGGGGCTCCAGGCCGGGCTCGAGCGCGGGCACGAGCAACGAGCGGCGCGCCGGCACGACGGTGTTCTTCACCAGCAGCGCCTGTTCGCCGATAGGTTGAAAGCCCAGGTCTTGCGCATAGGCCAGGAACTCTCCCTGGTACTCGCGTAGCATCAGGTACGCCGGGCGCGTGTCGTTGAGTTGCGCCAATCCGAAGCGCAGCACATCCACCGCGCCATCGCGCGCATCGGGACGGATCAAGAGATTGAATACGTGACCGGATGGACCGCTCGAGCAGTGCAAATAGGCCACCAGGTCGTCATCGGGGCCCAGCACCCATGCGACACGACGCAGGCCCATCCAGTGCTGCGTGAGCGGGAGGGCCCAGTAGCGTGCGTTCCGCACCTCCGCCTGCTGCACCGGATGCGGCGTTGTCGCCCCGTACAGCTTATGCACCGCCCAGTGGTCACGTCGCCCCTGGATGCGCATCGGCGCCAGCGTCGTGCCCTGATCCCAGTCGGGACCGGAAAGGTGCAGGATGGTGTTATGGCTGTAGGTCTGGAAGCCCAGTTGCCGGAAGATCTCACGCACTTCGTTGTGCCCTTCCGGCACCGCCGCGTACAGTCGCTGCACGTGGTGGTAGCCGGCATTCTCCACCAGGCGCGCCAGCAACTGGAACCAGACTTCCCGATCACTGGGGTGCCGGACCGCCTGTCCTCCCAGTGAAGCGATGTACACGATATCCTGCTCAGGACGGCCACTGCGCCCCTGAGCCTGGACCACTGCGACGCTGCCCTGATCGTGGTAGACCAGGGTTGACCTATCGCGGCCGTTGCCCCGCAGCAGGCAGTGCAACGCGAACCATGCCGGCCGGTGGGTCTGCGCCAGCAGCGCATCGGTGTAGAGCAGCAGATGGCTGCGCGGCTTCCGTCGCAGCGACCAGAGATCGGCGGGCGCGACTGAGCGAATCATACGTGATGATGTTCCGTTACAGCATTCACGCTGCTTCCGGCAAGTTCTCGAACGGAGGGTCAGGGAGGGCCTCACCCGCCTCCCGCCTGAGGAGAGGGTCGGAGAAGCCCACACCCGCTCAGAACCACGTAGGTCCTACAATTCTAGAAAATAGCGATGCATCCGATCATCGTCGGTCAGTTCTGGATGAAAGGTTGTCGCCAGCAAGCGACCCTGCCGCGCGGCGACAATCGCGCCATCGGGCAACCTGGCAAGGACCTCCACCTCCCGGCCAACCGCTTCGATCAGCGGGGCGCGGATGAACACCCCCGGCAGCGGAGGCGTTCCCAGGACCGGCACGACCAGGGGGGTTTCAAAGCTCTCCAACTGGCTGCCGTAGGCATTGCGCCGTACGGTCATCTCCATAATGCCGATGGTCGGCTGGCCGCCCTGTTTGGCGTCCAGCACCTCCGCGGCCAGCAGAATGGCTCCCGCGCAGGTGCCCCAGACTGCCAGATCACGGCCCGCCCGAGCGCGGATCGGCTCCAACAACTGGTAGCGATACAAGAGCCGCCCGATCGTCGTACTCTCCCCTCCGGGAATGATCAGACGATCAATGGCGGCCAGGTGTTGCGGCAACCGCACCTCCACGGGCGCGACGCCGATGCGCTTGAGCACTTCCAGGTGCTCGCGAACATCGCCCTGCAGGGCCAGTACGCCAACTGTCATAGAACACTCAGGGGAGCGGAGCGCGCCTTACCGGCGTCCGGCGCCGCTGAGGCGCTCTCGTCCCGCTCTACCAACCCCGCCGGGCCATGCGCTGCTCGGCCGGAAGTTGTTCCAGGGAAATCCCCACCATCGCTTCGCCCAGCCCCTTGCTCACCTCGGCGATGATTTCGGGATCGTTGTAGTGCGTGGTTGCCTCGACAATCGCCCGCGCCCGCTTCATCGGATCGCCGCTCTTGAAGATCCCCGACCCGACGAAGACGCCATCAACCCCGAGTTGCATCATCAGCGCAGCGTCGGCGGGCGTGGCGATACCCCCGGCAGCGAAATTGACCACCGGCAACCGCCCCGTCTCGGCCACCTGTCTGACCAGTTCGTAAGGCGCCTGAATATTCTTGGCGTAGACGAACCACTCGTCTTCGCTCATACTCTGCAGGCGGCGCACCTCGCCATAGACGGCCCGGGCATGGCGCACCGCCTCCACGACGTTACCCGTGCCTGCCTCGCCCTTCGTGCGCAGCATCGCCGCCCCTTCGGCCACCCGGCGCAGGCCCTCGCCCAGGTCACGGCAGCCGCAGACGAAGGGGATCTTGAAGCGATGCTTGTTGATATGGTGCTCCTCGTCTGCCGGGGTCAGCACCTCACTCTCGTCAATGTAGTCGATGCCCAGCGCTTCAAGCACCTGGGCCTCGACGAAGTGGCCAATCCGCGCCTTGGCCATGACGGGAATTGTCACCGCCTCCTTGATCGCCACAATCAACTCAGGATCGCTCATCCGCGCCACACCGCCCTGAGCGCGAATGTCCGCTGGAACGCGCTCCAGCGCCATCACGGCGACCGCGCCCGCTTCCTCGGCAATGCGCGCCTGTTCCGGCGTGACCACATCCATGATCACGCCCCCTTTGAGCATCTGCGCCAGGCCTACCTTGGTCGTCCAGGTAGACTTCTCCATACCTAACCACCTCGCTA
Source organism: uncultured Chloroflexales bacterium (assembly GCA_937918935.1). GTDB lineage: Bacteria > Chloroflexota > Chloroflexia > Chloroflexales > Chloroflexaceae > JACAEO01. The sequence continues at coordinate 179,597 of CAKZSI010000030.1, forward strand.
CTGCGCGATCGTAGAGGGAAAGATCGCTGTAGACAACCAGACGCGCAAGCATGTACAGCGCGTAATTATATTCTACCATAGCCCCTGAGGCCCGGCAATCCGCGCCTCCGCGCCAGCAGGGCGCGTGCAAATGGGGTAAGCTCCAGACTCCGCCGTAGGAGACGGATTTGCATCGGCCCTGTACCGTAGTCGCCCCCACGTCTTATGGTATACTGCAAACGATTGTAAGAACCCGGTTGCGCTGCATGGACAGCAGTTCTAAACCTTGTCAACGCGCTCAACTTTAAGGAGGAGCGATGAGCGACTATGAGCAACCTACCGAGCTTGACTTCGCCGTCGGCTCGTTAATTACGGTGCGCCCCGATGAGGATCGCGCCGCATATGAAGAAGAGTATGAGTCTGTCTCCGCCGTGCAGGACCAGTTGCGCGACGAGGGCATTGATATTGACCTGCTCAACCAGCCTGGCACCCAGGTCTGGGAGGGCGGTCTTGAGAATATGGGCGCACTCTACCAGTTGTCGCGCCTGGCCGCACACCTCGAACGCGGTGATGATGTCGCCGAGGTGCTCGAAGATGGCCCGGTGATCTACGAGGAGCTTGATCGCGCCGTGACCGATGTCTGGGATGATCTGGCCCAGACACGTTTCAGTCACTTGATCAATCTGCAAGGCATTAACAGTTACTATCTCCCTGTTGATTTCGAGCGCCCGGTCTGGCTGAATTTCGAGAACGAAGATGGTGAGGAAGACAGCGCCTTCTTTGGCTCGTCCTACCGCTTGCAGGCTGAACTGGCGGAGCTGGCGCCGATGCTCGCGAAGGCCGGCGTCAAGCCCAATACCGACGCCTTTCGCTGTCTGGAACTGCTGCGCACCGCCGCCGAAACCAGCATTCAGCATGGTCTGCCGGTGATTGTCTGGTAACGATTCAGAAGCAATGCAGGATATTCTCTTTGTTGATGCCCCGGCCCTCTCCACCCCCCCCGACCGCGACGCGACGCCCCGCTCGCGGCGCTATTATGTGTGGACGGTGGGCTGCCAGATGAACGTCTCTGACTCTGAGCGCCTGGAGGCCGCGCTGCAGGCCGTTGGCTACAGCCCCGCCCCGCGCCCCGAAGAGGCCAGCTTTATCGTGCTCAATTCGTGCAGCGTGCGCGAGAGCGCCGAGGAGCGCATTCTTGGCAAGCTCGGCGAACTGGTGCGCGTGAAACGCGAGTGGCCCGATACCCGCGTGGTGCTCTGGGGCTGTATGGTCGGCCCTAATAATCGCTCGATCTTCGAGCAGCGCCTACCCATGGTTGACCACTTCGTCTCACCCTCGGCGGTGGATGAGGTGGTCGCCCTGGCCCCCAATCCGATCTATACGCTCGACGAACCGGCTCTGCCCGTGGCCTCCTGGGCCCATCCGCCTGTCTCGGTGCACGTGCCCATCCAGTACGGCTGCAATATGACCTGCGCCTACTGCGTCATTCCCCTGCGCCGGGGCCGCGAACGCTCCCGCCCCCTCGAAGAGATCGTTGAGGAGTGCGCCCGCATCGTCGCCCGCGGCGCTCGCGAGATTACGCTCCTGGGTCAGATCGTTGACTCCTGGGGCCACGATTTGCCCGGCCGTCCCCAACTGGCCGATCTGCTCGAGGCCGTCCACGCCATCCCGGGCCTCCAGCGCCTCCGCTTCCTTACCTCCCACCCGGCCTGGATGACCGACCGCCTGATCGCCACCGTCGCCCGGCTGCCCCGCTGCATGCCCGACATCAACCTGCCGGTGCAGGCCGGCTCCGATCGGGTGCTGAAGCTGATGCGCCGCGGCTATACCGTGGCTCGCTACCGCGCCCTCATCGGCAACATCCGCGCGGCGATCCCCCACGTCTCCCTGACCACCGATATTATCGTCGGCCATCCCGGCGAAACCCGCGCCGACTTTGAGGCGACCCTGGCCCTCTGCGATGAGATCCGCTTCGATAAGGTGCATATCGCCGCCTTCTCGGCCCGCCCCGGCACCCTCGCCGCCGAACAGGAGCAGGACCCGGCGCTGGCCGTGCCCGAGGAGGAAAAAGAGAGCCGCCGCCGCGAACTTGAGCACCTCCAGGAACGCATCGCCACCGAACGCAATGCCCATTTCCTCGGCCAGACAGTTGAAGTGCTCGTGGAGGGCGAGAGTAAAGGCAAGTGGCGCGGACGCAGCCCGAACAACAAACTGGTGTTCTTCAGCCATCCAGAGGATCTGACTGGCCGCCTCGTGCCCGTCCGCGTGACCCGCACCGGCCCCTGGGCCCTCCAGGGAGAAGCCGCTGACCCGCAGTGATCGCCCCAGCGAAGGTCCCGGCGGTCCGTTTCGGCGTCAGCCTGCTACCTGGCCGCGTCCATATGCGCCGCACCCGATCCGCAAGCTAAAATCTGCAATCTGCATAGGAGCATTGACCTTGGCAAAGCAAGACGAAAAGCAGCGTATTCGCCGCAAGTTGCAGGAAAAGGCCATTGAACTCGCGGCAATGAACCGCTGGGAGGAGGCGGTCGAGATCAATCGCCAGATCCTGAGCCTGGGCGAAGATCCCGACACCTACAACCGCCTCGGTAAGGGCCTCATGGAGCTCGGCCGCTACGCCGAGGCCCACGATGCCTACCAGCACACCCTGCGCCTCAATCCGACCAATGGCATCGCGCGCAAGAACCTCGCCCGCCTCGATGCACTCATCGCCCGCGGGATCGAGACCGGCCTGGCCAACCGGCAACCGCGCCAGCAGGTTGATATGCGCATGTTTATTACCGAGACCGGGCGCACCGCGATTACGACCCTGATCGATGTGCCGCGCAGCCCCGCAGTTGAGGCCCTGGTGACCGGTGAGAAGATGGACTTCCACGTCGAAGGGAAGAGCGTCTATGTCATTGATGCCGATGGCAACGTCATTGGCCGCCTGGAGCCGAAACTTGGCCAGCGCCTGGCCGAGTTGATCAACGGCGGTAACCGCTACCTCGCTGCGATTGCGCAGAGCGATCCGCGCACCGTGCGCCTGCTCATCCGCGAGACCTACCAGGATCCCAGCCAGCGCAACCGGATCTCCTTCCCCGGCAAACTCGGCGAGGGCGCAGCCTATGTCTCCAGCCTGCGCTACGAAGAATACGAGGACCTGCTCGAAGAGGAAGAGACAGCCGAGGAAGCCGAAGCCCTCGAAGAGGAGTTCGCGGGCGGCGAGGAAGAGGAAGAACTTGGTCTCGAAGAGATCGACCAGGATATGGGCGACGAAGACGAGAGCATGGAGGAGTGATGCTCTGAGGTTACAGCGACGTTTCTCTAGTGCTGAATAGCCCCGGCGTACTATTGAAGCCCGCGATACGGCGGGCTATACTACATAAGAGTGTGCCGTAGTGTGCCTGAACTGCTCAAGGAGGTTCGATGTCGTTCCGGCTGCACGAGGTCTCCACCACTGCATCATCCACATCCGTCCCTCCCCAAACTGATCCGCAGATGCCTGCCATTCCCCCGCAGCCCTCCTCGATTGCCGAGACAGGGCTGACCATGGGCTTTCTTACCGATCTGGTGTTGAAGATTATCTATTTCACCGGCGCTATTACTGGCCAGCGCCTTGAAGAAACCACCAGGCTCCCCTTTCTCGGCGTGATCGACAAGGTGCTCGAGTTTCTGAAACTTGAAGAGTACGTTGATATCATCGGCGCCGAGGGCGGCTTCAGCGAGCGCTCCTTCCAGTACATCATCACCACCAAGGGGCGCGTCAAGGTCCACGAGGTGCTCGACCGCAACCAGTACGCCGGTCCGGCCCCCGTGCCCCTGAGCCAGTACGTTGAGATGGTCAATCGCCAGCAGATCGGCAATATGGTCATCGATCAGGCAACCATTCGCAAAGCGTTTGAGCACCTGGTCGTCAGTGAGCGCATGCTGGATAGGCTCGGCCCTGCCGCCAATTCAGCCCGTTCGCTCTTCCTCTACGGCCCCCCCGGCAACGGGAAAACAACCTATGCCGAGGGCATCGCCAATATGCTCGGTGGATATGTGCTCATCCCCTACAGCGTGGAGGTGGACGGCCAGATTATCAAAGTGTTCGATCCCCTGAACCACCAGGTCGTCCAGCAAAATGAGGTTGGGCACGCCGAACCCGCCGCACCCTTCGGTTCACCGCTGGCCCAGGCTACGCCCACCTACTTCCCCGATGCTCGCTGGCTTGTCTGCAAGCGCCCGCGGGTGATGGTCGGCGGTGAGTTGATCCTCGAACAACTCGAACTGATCTTTGACCCGGTGAGCAAAGTCTATGAGGCGCCATTCCAGATGAAGGCCAACGGCGGCCTGTTCTTGATCGACGACTTCGGGCGCCAGAAGTGCCGGCCCCAGGATTTGCTCAATCGCTGGATCGTGCCTCTTGAGAAAAAGGTGGATTTCCTGGCTCTGCAAACTGGCAAAAAGTTGCAGGTCCCCTTCGATGTGCTGATCGTCTTTTCGACCAATCTCAATCCCAAGGATCTGGTGGACGACGCCTTCCTCCGACGCATTCGCCACAAGATCGAGGTGGGCAATCCCTCGCCCGCCGAGTTTCGCGCTATCTTTCAACTGGTTTGCAAAGCCAAAAAGATCCCGTACAGCGATGAGGGCCTGCGCCATCTGCTGCAAGAACATTATATGAAGGTTGGGCGCGAGTTGCGCGCCTGCCATCCGCGGGATATCTGCGATCAGATCCTCGACGAGGCCAAGTACCGCAACATCCCTCCCTCGATGAGCCGGGAGTTGATCGATCGCGCCTGCGAAGCCTATTTCGTCAAACTTGGATAGCGCGGACACCGATTCGTAATGCGTTGGGCGTATCCTGAAGACAGGATGCATGACGCCCCGGCCCGTCCGGGATCATCGGAGGAGTTGTATGTCGTTGCTCAAACGTCTTGGTAGCACCCCGCCACCGTCCGAGCCTGCCGCTCCGGCGGTGACGGCCGTTACACCCCTGCCCCCTCCCGACGCCACCCCCTCCTCCCCGCCTGGCAACCTGCGCTCCGGCCCGGAGAGCCAGCCGCTCACCGGCGCCGGTGTAGAAAGCGCCGCCGAAACGGTGGATGAGCAGCGCCTGCTCGAGTTGTCCCTCTGGATCGTGGACCGCATCCAGGCTTCCCTGGGGAGCCAGAACGAACTTAAACGCACCCCGGAAACCGAGCGCATGCTCCAGGAACGCTTCGCCCGCGTCTACCAGCAAGCCGGGACGAGCCTGAATCCAGAACAGATCAAGCGCCTGTTTACGATGGTCTGCGATGAACTGATGGGCTTCGGGCCGATCCAGCCGCTGCTCAACGACGATACGATCTCCGAAGTGATGGTCAACGGACCGTACCGGGTGTACATCGAGCAGAAGGGCAAGCTGAAGCTTTCGCCGGTGCGCTTCGCCAATGACGAGCACGTGCTCAAGGTTATCGACCGCATCATTCGCCCCCTGGGCCGGCGCATCGACCGCAAATGGCCCATGGTTGACGCACGCCTCCCCGATGGCTCTCGCGTGAATGCGGTTATTCCCCCGTGCGCTATTGATGGCTCGACCATCACCATCCGCAAGTTCTCGAAGAATAAACTCAAAGTTGATGACCTGATTCGCTTCGGCTCGCTGACGCCCGAGATGGCCGAGTTCTTGCGCGCCTGCGTCATTTCGCGCCTCAATATTGTGGTCTCGGGTGGCACCGGCTCTGGAAAAACCACCCTGCTCAACGTGCTCTCGAATTTCATCCCCGATGATGAGCGCATTGTTACCATCGAGGATAGCGCCGAGTTGCAACTGGCCCAGGAGCACGTGGTGCGCCTGGAGTCGCGCCCACCTGAAGTGGACGGCACCGGTCGCGTGACCATTCGCGACCTGGTGATCAACTCGCTGCGCATGCGCCCCGAGCGGATTGTCATCGGTGAGTGCCGCGGCGGTGAAACCCTCGATATGCTCCAGGCTATGAATACCGGCCACGATGGCTCGCTTACCACCCTCCACGCCAATACGCCCCGCGACGCCCTGGCACGTATGGAGACCATGGCCCTCATGGCCGGTATGGAGATGCCCCTCAAGGTCATCCGCGAACAGATCGCCTCGGCCATCGACCTGATCGTCCAGCAAACCCGCCTCGAAGATGGCCAGCGCAAGGTGGCCTATATCACCGAGGTCCAGGGGATGGAGGGTGACACGGTTGTACTTCAGGACATTTTCAAGCTTGAGATCCTTGGTAAAACCCCTGAGGGCAAGATCCAGGCCGAACTACGCCCCACTGGCGTGCGCCCGCGTTTTACCCCGCGTCTGGAGTCCCACGGCTTCAAGCTTCCGCCAAACATCTTTGGCGCGCAGATCCCCGGCAAGAAGGCCCGGTGAGCGCCTGAACGAGCCAGTTACCGGCACAGGGGGCGCGGAGATCGGCTGTTTGATCTCCGCGCCCGTTGTGTGTATTAGTGTACAAACCTATGCAGCCTCCCGCCAATCGCGTCATTGTGGTAGGCGCCGGCCTCGGTGGGCTGGCCGCCGCCATCCGTCTGGCCGCCGCCGGCCGCCATGTTATCGTGTTGGAGAAAAACGAGCGTGTGGGCGGGAAACTTAACCTCCTGCGCGAGGCCGGCTACACCTTCGACACCGGCCCATCCCTGCTCACGATGCCGTGGGTGATCGAGGAGTTGTTTGCCGCCGCTGGCCGCCGCGCCGCCGATTACCTCACCCTTGAGCAGATCGAACCGACCTGCCGCTACCACTGGCCCGACGGCACGATTTTTAACGCCTGGCAACGCCTGCCCCAACTGATCCAGGAGATCGAACGCCTCAGCCCGCCCGATGTGCCGGCGTTCTTCCGCTTCCTGGCCCACACCGCGCGTATCTACGACGCCGTCGCCGATACCTTTCTGCTCAAACCCTTCGATGGCCTGCACGAACTGCTGACGCCTCGGCTCCTCCGCGACGGCCCGAACATTGATGCTCTGCGTAGCGTTGACGCCGCGGTACGCTCGTTCTTTCGCAGCCCCTACCTGCGGCAAGTCTTTAACCGCTATGCCACCTACAACGGCTCATCGCCCTACATCTCGCCGGCGACCTTTAACGTGATCGCCTACATTGAGTTCGCCGAGGGCGGCTGGTACGTGCGCGGCGGGATGTATGCCCTGGCCCTGGCCCTGCTGCGCCTGGCCGCCGAACTCGGGGTGGAGGTGCGCACCGGCGCCCCGGTCGTCGCGGTTACGACCAGCGGTCGCCGTGTGTGTGGCGTGCGCCTGGCCAATGGCGAGGAACTGGCTGCCGGTCAGGTGCTAATCAACGCCGACCCGAGCTACGCCTACCGCACGCTCATTCCCGACCAGGAGGCCACGGCCGCGCGCCTGGCCCGCCAGGAGATCTCCTGCAGCGGCTTCGTGCTCTTTCTCGGCGTGAACCGGCAATACCCCCAGCTGGCGCACCACAATATCTTCTTCAGCCACGACTACCCTCGCGAGTTTGCGGCAATCTTTCAAAAGGGCGTTCCCGCCGCCGACCCGACGGTCTACGTCGCCGCAACGGCCATTACCGATCCCGAACACGCTCCGCCCGGCCATCTCAACCTGTTTGTGCTGGTGAACGCGCCTGCCCTCAATCCCCGTGTGTGCTGGAAACGCGAGGCCCGTCCCTACCGGGACGGCATCGTCGCCAAACTGGAACGGATGGGTCTCACCGACCTCAACCGCCATATCGTCTACGAACAGATCTGGACGCCGGTCGACATCGCCGAACGGTACAATGCCCCCGGCGGCGCCATCTACGGCTGGGCCTCGCATTCACCCTTCAGCGCCTTCTTTCGCCCGCCGCTGCGCGCCCGCGATCCCCAGGGGCTCTATTTCGTCGGCGGCGGCACTCACCCCGGCGGCGGCATTCCACTGGTGCTTCTCTCCGGGCGCGCCGTGGCCGAGCGCGTCGTCGCCGACGGCAGGCGCACGGGCGCCACAACTGGATAGCACCCGCCGCGCGCCAAAACTCTTTACACCCCGCTGGTCTATTCTTCGTATCAAGAGGTGCAACCTCCCGCCCCTCAAGCCCACAAAATGCCGAGAGGGGCCTTTATTATCGTTAAGATACGATTAAACTCTTGATTCTTTGGCCTCAAAATGCTATGATAGCCGCGAAGCCTCAAGGGAACAGCAACATACCAGGGTACCTGAACAGTCGAACATGTGCCGTCGCAAGACAAGCGCCGTCCTCTCACTGTAAAGAAAAAGAGTGCGCTTAGAGAGGATGGGCGTACGTTAGGGGAAATGGAACGCTACCGTGTAACGTTCCAGGGAGACTAACAGACAAGCGCCGGATCGCTGACTGAGCGATCGGATGCTCTGCGAGTTACGGGATGGCCTCTCCGCGCAAAGCTCAACGCGTGTGGACAGGAGGACCTTGCTACCCACGCAAAGCAGGAGCCATACCCAGAGGCAAAAGCTGGCCCGGCATAGCGCCACACATGCGTGCGCCGAAGGCAGAGCAGCCGAGGGTCTGCGTAGAGATAAGTAGACTGTAACAGTCGCTCAATGGCATTGCCGGACCCTTGAGGCCCCAATCGAGGGAACGGTACGTGTCGGTAACCTAATCGGGAACTGTACGCACGTTCGGTAACCTGGCGGAAACTGTACGCACGTTCGGTAACCTAGCGGAAACTGTACGCACGTTCGGTAACCTGGCGGAAACACACACGTTACTGGGTCATGGTTCATGCAGGGCCGGAAGGAATACCTTCCGGCCGTTGCGTTTCAGGTTGCAACCAGTTCCCATCGGGGTAAACTTGCGTTCGCCCCGGTGTTACACAGCGTCGTGTAGCACCGGGGCGCGTTTTTGTCAATGGGGAACCGGGAGTTCCCCACGGCGCCACCCGCTGATTGACCTGTAACAATGGCGGCGCAAGCGCAGCGAGCCACACGGCTCAGTCTTCTCAGCGGATTAAGTATTCCGGTCAGTACTCTGGTCTACACGCACGTCACGCACCTCGGCCGCATTGCCGACGCTGAGCGATTGCGCATGTGGCGCGATGCGCCGGATCAGGCCGGTGAGGACCTTGCCGGGGCCGATTTCCAAAAAGGTTGTTACCCCGTCGCTCACCATGCGCTGCACCGAGGCGATCCAGCGCACCGGCGCCACCACCTGCGCAACCAGCTCACGCTGCACGTCGCCGGAGGCCACCAGCGGCTCGGCGGTCACATTAGCAATCAGCGGGGTACGCAGGGGCCGGATGCTCACGCCCTCAATCGCCCGGGCCATCCCCTCGGCAGCGTGCTTCATCAGTGGCGAATGAAACGCCGCGCTCACCTTGAGCGGAACGATGCGCCTGGCGCCCCGCTCTTTGGCCAGCCGCCCCGCGTGCTCAACCGCGCGCGTGCTTCCGCTGATCACCAGTTGATCTGGCGCGTTGTAGTTCGCCACCACCACCGTGCTGACGCTCTCTGGCTCCGCTGCTAACGCCTCGCTCGTCTCGCGGCAGATCTGCTCCAGCGTTTCCACGTCGAGGCCCAGCACCGCCGCCATACCGCCGGCCCGCGCCTCGGCCATCAGTTCTCCGCGTCGCCGCACCAGCCGCAGGGCATCGGCAAAGCTCACCGCGCCCCCGGCCACCAGCGCTGCGTACTCGCCAAGACTGTGACCGGCTACCGCCTGCGGTGAGGGTAGCGGCCTGCCGGCGACGCTTTCCATGGCCCGCAACAGCGCCGTGCTCACGGTCAGCAGCGCCGGCTGGACATTCTCGGTCGCCGTCAGTTCTGGCTCAGGTCCTTCAAAGCACAGCCGGGTAAGCGGCAGGTTCAGCGTCGCGTCAGCCTCCTCAAACACCTCGCGCGCCGCCGGATACTGAGCGTACAGATCGCGGCCCATCCCCACCACTTGCGATCCCTGGCCCGGAAACACCCACGCAATGGTCATATCTCGGTCTCCCCCCAGCGCACCACTGCCGAACCCCACGTCAGCCCGCCGCCAAAGGCGGTCAGCAGCACATAATCACCGGCCTGCACCCGTCGCTGCTCCACGGCTTCGCAGAGCGCAATTGGCACCGAGGCCGCCGACGTGTTACCGTAACGGTCAAGGTTGACGAAGAAGCGGTCCACCGGCAGTTCCAGGCGCCGGGCGACCGCTTCGATGATCCGCATGTTGGCCTGGTGCGGAACCACCAGCGCCACCTCCTCAAAGCGTAGCCCCGCCTCGGCGAGGGCCTGCTCCGCCGACTCGGCCATGCCGCGCACGGCGTGCCGAAACATCTCGCGCCCGTTCATGTGCACGTACTGCCGCCCCGTCTGGAGCAGTTCGGGCGTGAGCGGCAGGCGCGCACCGCCAGCGTCCACGGCCATCAACGCTTCACCGTCGCCCCAGGCCCCCACGTTGGCGGCGATCAACCCCAGCCGTTCACGGGTAGCCTGGAGCACCACCGCGCCGGCGCCATCACCGAACAGCACGCACGTACTGCGATCCTGCCAGTTGATCAGTCGGGTAAAGACATCGGCGGCCACCAGCAGCAGGCAGGTGCTCATGCCACTCTTCACCAGCGCCGTTGCCACGTTTAGCCCGTACACAAAGCCGCTGCACGCCGCGGCCAGATCGAATGCCCCGGCCCGCGGAATGCCCAGATTGGCCTGCACCGTGCAGGCAGTGGCGGGAAAGGGCCGGTCCGGCGTGCAGGTCGCGACGATCACGGTATCCACCGCCTCGGGAGGCAAACCGGCCCGTTCGAGCGCCGCGCGACCGGCGCGGGTAGCCAGGACCGAAGTATACTCGTTCGGCCCGGCCACATAGCGTTGGCTGATGCCGGTCCGGCTACGGATCCATTCATCGGACGTGTCGAGCCGACGGGCCAGTTCCGCGTTGGTTACCACCCGCTCCGGCAACGCCATTCCCCAACCGGCTATCGCGGCGTAGCGTGGGCCGATCACCATTGCCTCTCTATATGGCAAAAGGAGCGGCGGCAGATACCGTGGTCAGCCGACCGCTCCTCGCCTCTCACCAGTACAGTTGCAGGCGACCCGTTCGGGCATCAACGCCCGATCGCCCTCACACCCACCGATCCTCACTCGGCCCTGGTGACCTTGATCACCTGGCGGCCTCGATAGTCCCCACACTGCTTACACGGATAATGATTGCGCACCAGCGCCCCGCAGCGTTGGCACGTCACCAGCACAGGGGCGGTGAGCGCCAGATGCTGCCGGCGGTTGCCACGGCGATGGCGCGAGACTTTTCGCTTCGGTACTGCACCCATGACTCTTTAACTCCTGCCATTTCGGCGCTTATGGCGTTCGGCCCAGGCTTTCAGCGCATCCAGGGGGTTCTCCTCGGGCCCGGGCGCCTGTTCTGCTTCTTCGTCCTCGATCCCTTCTGACTGCACCGTGTAACTGACTGGTCGATCGCGGTAAGCCGGGCTCACCGGATTCAGCGGCAACTCCAGAAGCGTATACTCCCGAATTGCCTCACCGATATCGGCCATATGCGTGTTGTCGAGGAGAAAGGGGTCCTCTTCGGTAGGCTTCGGCAGGGCGCTGCCGGTGTACACATCGATCACCGAGTGGAACTGGTCGCTAAAATCCAGCGTCACAGGATAATCAAATTCTTCCAGCGAGCGCACGCATATCAGCCGCACGGTACCCTGCGCTTTAACATTGGCCCACACTCCGCTGGCGGTGCGGGTGAAGCGCACGGTTCCACTGATGTCGCGCAGTTTCAGCGTTTCATCGAGGGGCAATTCGGCTTCCGTGAACGTCAGTTCGCGGCGAGCACCGATCTCTTCCCGCAGCAACTGCGCGACGTTAAACTTTAGATCCGTCATGGACGTGTCTGTGAGAGACTATCTCAAAATCCCGTGTGACCACACGAAGACGAAGGTATGCTCCTCGCAGGGCCGCACCCTCCCAGACCCTCTCCTCTTCGGCAGGAGTGTTTCGAGACAGTCTCGTTGTGTTGCAGTTCTGTACTGCAAACGTCACATTATAGGCGACAGGGATGCGTACTGTCAAGGTTGTGCCATCAAGGGGCCAGGGCTTGAGCAAAGTTCGTCTCCCATGGCCAGGTCTGAGGCGGCCGACCCGGGAGTTTTTTCGCTGGTTTTAGCGATTGCACCATCAAAACGACCGAAAAAAGCAGGGTTGGGGATCGGCTACGCCCCCAAAACCACCAGAAAAGCGGGGTTGGGAGCGTGCCCCAACAGAGGCGCCCGGCGCCCGGGAGTGGCCGTCCTACGCTGGCCCTTCCCCCTTTGCCGACGGGCCGCGAGCGCCGAGTTCGTGCAGCCCATTGCGCACACTGGTGACCAGTTTGGTCAGGCGAGCATCGAGTTCCTCCAGCACCTGGCGGGCATAGTCATCAGCGCCAGCGCGCACCGTGGCAGCTTCCTGTTCCGCCTGTTGCAGCAGCCGGGTACGTTCCGCCTCGACCGCCTCCAGCAGTCCTCGTTCCTCGAGCACCTGCTGCACCCGTGCCTGCGCCTCGGCGATCAGCCGCTCCTGCTCCTGCACGATGCGCCGCGCCCGCTTGTGCTCTTCGGGGATGGCGACCCGCATTCGATCAATAATATCGAGGATACGCTCTTCATCTACCAGGAGCCGGCCGCTGAACGGCACGCGCCGTCCCTCTGCGAGCACGTCTTCCAGTTCATCGATCAAATCATCAAGCTCGATGGCGCTCACCCCCTTTGCGCGAACTTTTGCCGCAGCGCCACCACAATATGTGGCGGCACAAACTCCACTGGATCGCGGCCCATCCCGGCGATCTCGCGCACCGCGCTGGAACTGATATGGGCATAACGCCGACTGGCCATAAGAACCACCACTTCGATCTCGGGATCGAGGGTCTGGTTCAACTGGGCCATATTGTATTCCACCTCAAAGTCGCTCACGGTACGTAAGCCGCGAATGAGGGCTACCGCGCCCATGGCGCGCGCAAAATCCACAGTAAGCGCATTGTAACTCACTGCTTCGACCCGTGGCACTTCAGCGATGGCCGTGCGCAGCAGGGCCAGTCGCTCCTCGGTGCTAAACAGCAGGTTCTTCTGCGGACGGTCGAAGACCCCCATCACCACCCGGTCGAACAGGCGCGTCGCGCGGGCCGCAACGTCTAGATGGGCATAAGTGACCGGGTCAAAACTTCCCGGGTAGACGGCGATACGCGTGGTCATCAGCGACAGACCCTCACGTGCTCTTCAGGCATCGGGCTCATCACCTGCCGTGTCCGCATCGAGACGATAGATCGAAAAGCAGGAGTCGCCAAGGCGGCGATACTTGATCCGCACGGCCCCTGGATAGACGTCGGCCAGGCTTACCCGCGGCGAATGGCCAACAATCAACAGACTTCCTGCGTGGCCGAGGCCGTTCTCCAGAATGGTCATGATTGTCTGTTCGATCTTTGGATCGGCGTAGGGCGGGTCCATCATAATATAATCGTAATTGCCCGCCCCACGCTGCTGGTGCAGGAAGCGATCCACCGGCATCTGATGCACCCGGCCATACGCCGCGAGCCTGGTGTGGGCCAGATTATCGCGGATGATGGCGCAGACGTGCGGCTGCTGCTCGACAAAGTCGGCATACTCGGCCCCGCGTGAGAGAAACTCGATGCCCAGCGCGCCCGTTCCGGCGTACAGGTCGAGCACCCGCCCGCGGATCGGCCCGTAGCCCTCCAGCACCGAGAAGAGCGACTCCTTCACCCGGTCGAGCATCGGGCGCGTGCCGAGGCCCTTCGGGGCCTTGAGTTTATGCCCTTTGGCTCTCCCGGTGATCACGCGCATGGCAGACCCTGGTTGCCTATTGCCGGCCCATTGTAGCACGGCCCCTTTTGCGCTTCAACCGGGTTTTTCTGCGGCCCTGCCCACCAGGTTGCGCTACAGCAGGCATCGGAGGTGACGGGAAAGGCAACCCTGCAGACTGGTTGTGTGGAACTGTAGAGGTGTGGAGGTGCAGGACCGTAGCGCAACGGTTGCACCTCGGCTTGCACTCTGATCTACGCCTCCACAACCTGGTAATGAGGAACTGTGGAACAAGAGTCAGGCTGAAACACCTCGCGAAACCGCGCCTTACCGCTTGGTGTACTGCGGCGCCTTGCGCGCGCGCTTGAGCCCGGCCTTCTTGCGCTCCTTCACCCGCGAATCGCGGGTGAGCAACCCCGCCTTCTTCAGCGTCGGGCGCAGGTCGGGGTCAAGATCGAGCAAGGCTCGCGCCACGCCATGGCGCACCGCCCCGGCCTGGCCGTGTACCCCGCCGCCGCGTACCTTGACCAGCACGTTGAAGCTGGTCGTATTGCCGGTCAACTCCAATGGCATCCAGATCTCGCGCTGCAACAGGTCACGCGGGCCAAAATACTCCTCGGGCTTCTTGTTATTCACCACGAACTCCCCGCTGCCGGGGAAGAGGCGCACCCGCGCAACTGCGGTTTTGCGGCGCCCGGTGCCCTGGTAGTAGCGTTTTGCTTCCATCGTCGCCTATCTCCTATTGATCCTTATACAAGGTTCACACCTACGTCATCGTTGGAGCGGGCAGGGAGGCTCCGCCTCCCTGCCCCCCTGCGGCGGGGGCGCGCCCTGCTCAAACGGGTACGCAACCGGCCGGGCAGCTTAATCAGGTCCTGAAGCCTGTCTAGAAAACTGCTGCGTTAGGGCGGGAAAACCAGGTTTTCCCACGACCCCGCCCTGGAGGAGGGTCTGGGAGGGCCTTGCCCTTTCAGGAACCCTCGTTCCTCGTTCAGTTGGAAGAGCGTGGGGAAACCAGGTCTCCCCACCCCCCTGTTCGATAGGAACGCGCAGACCGCCCGGCCCCCCATGCAGGGCCAATGTTCACCCTAACGCGGCGACCAGACTTTCGGCTGCTGCGCAGCGTGGGGATGACGCGGCCCGGCGTAGATGCGCAGCTTGGTCAAGAGATGACGACCCATCCGGTTCTTGGGCAACATACCTTTTACCGCGTTGCGCAGAATGCGGTCGGGATGTTTAGCCAGCATCATTTTATAGGGGGTGGCCTTCAGCCCCCCCGGATAGCCGGTGTGCCGGTAGTAGATCTTTTGATCGGCCTTCTTCCCCGTGATCTTGATCTTCTCGCAGTTGACCACGATCACAAAGTCACCGCCGTCGATCGAAGGGGTGTACGTCGGCTTATGCTTCCCGCGAAGCAGGGTAGCGATCTGGGTCGCCAGACGCCCCAGCACCTGGTCAGTGGCATCAACCACGTACCAGTCACGCTGGACTTCAGCAGGTCTTTGGTGATAGGTTTTCACTGTGATTTATCCTTGTCTTTTCGTTGCATCAGGGGCGTCAAATGGCTTACTTGCGGGAGAGCCACGACCTCCCGGACCCTCCCGCCTGCGGCGGCCCGGTATGCGTCCCGCCGGGCTTAGTCATCGTCCCAGCGCAGCAGGGTTGGCGGATAGCTCACCGACGTCAGGGTCAACCCGTGCGGCGCCGCGGTTGGCCCGGCGGCTTTCCGCTCACGCCCCTCCAGCACCTGCTGGAACTCCGTCACGCGCATCCGCCCCCGCCCGACCTGCAACACGGTGCCAACGATGACGCGCACCATGTGCTGCAAAAAAGCATTCGCCGCCAGATCCACGGCGATCAGCACGCGCCCGAAGATTTCTACCTCCCCCAATCGCGCCTGATATACGGTGCGCACAGTGCTCTTCTGTTCCGCTGATGGCGCAGTGAACGCGGCGAAGTCGTGGGTCCCTTCCAGCAGCGTCAGCGCCTCGGCCATTGCCGCCACATCGAGAGGTTGTTCAACGTGGAGGGCGAGGTGGCGCAGCGTCGGCAGTGGTGCCGGGTTGTTGTCGATCAGGTAACGATAGTCGCGCCGTACAGCACTACGGCGGGCGTGAAACTCAGCACTCACCTCGCGCGCTGCCAGCACGCGCACATCATCGGGCAAGAGGGCGTTCATACCACGCATGATCGTTGCGAGCACGTGGCGCGTTTCGCTGCGCACATTGGCCACCTGACCATGCGCGTGCACACCTGCGTCGGTGCGCCCTGCCAGGGTGAAGCGCCGGCGTTCCTGGGTCAGTTCCTCCCAGGCCCCCTCAAGCGCACCTTGCACCGAACGGCCCTGGTTCTGGAACTGCGAGCCGACAAAATCGGCGCCGTCGTAGGCCAGCAGCAGTGCAATGTTTCGCACTAGACCAGTTCAATAATTGCCATCTCCGCACCATCGCCCCTGCGCGGGCCAAGCTTTGTGATGCGAGTATAGCCGCCATTGCGGCCGCCGTAATCCTGCGGCGCGAAGGTGAAGAGTTTACGCATCGCATCTTTGCTGGCCAGTTTCGAGAGGGCCATGCGCCGGGAATGTGGCGTGTCCTCGCGAGCGATCGTAATCAGTCGCTCCATCTCCGGCTGCACCGCCCTGGCTTTGGCCATGGTGGTCGTGATCTTGCGATGCTCAATCAGCGCAATCATCAAGTTGCGGTACAGCGCCTTACGGTGCTCATACGAGCGCCCCAGCAACTTACCGGCATGTCGGTGTCGCATTCTATCCTCACTCTAGATGTCAGTGTCGGCGAAGTCACTCACTGGCGTGAACAAGGCCGATCAGGATAAGTGGGGAAACCTGGTTTCCCCGCGCCCCTGCCCGCCGGCCTGGGGCGGAACTAGCGGTTCCCCGCGCCCCTGCCCGCCGACCTGGGGCGGAACTAGCGGTTCCCCCCGCCTCTGCCTGCGACGAGCGTTCGGGTGAGACTCCCGGGGGTTCCCCGCGCGCGTGGGAGGATCCGCTGCCCCGACCGCCGCTTCAGCCCCGACGGCGGGGGTTCCCCGCGCGCGTGGGAGGATCCCTCACTCACTGGCGACAATTGTCGGTCGCGGGATAAAGCCGCGCTCATTCAGCTTATCGCGGATCTCCTCCATCGATTTCTGCCCCAGATTACGCACGGAGAGCAGGGCCTTCTCGTCCATCTGCAGCACCTGCCCGACGCGGGTAATATCGGCGCGCTTCAGGCAGTTATACGTGCGCGTCGAGAGATCGAGTTCTTCGATTGGCGTATCGTACACATCGGCCGGGATGGTCAATCCATTCGGCGCGGGCGGCGCCTCGGGTTCAACCGCCAGGCGGTTGAAGTCGGCGATGGTCTGGCTGTACTGCACCAGCACCTGAGCCGCCTGGCCCAGGGCATCCCCTGGTTTCAAGGTCCCATCGGTCCAGACCTCGATCAGCAAACGATCGTAGTCCGTCGCCTGACCGATGCGGGTATTCTCGACCAGATAGTTCACCCGCGGCACGGGGGTAAACATCGCGTCCACAGGAATCTCACCCAGAGGCAACATCGGGCGCTCGTCGGCTGCCAGGTACCCTCGTCCACGTTCGATGGTCAATTCAAGTTCAAGCCGCGCATCGTCGGTGTCGAGCGTGCAGAGGTAGTGATGTGGATTAACCACCTCACAATCCGGGGGCAGATCGATATCCGCCGCGGTCACCGGTCCGGCGCCGCGTTTACTGAGCAGCGCAGTAACCGGCTCGGTCGCGGTGGAACGAACCCGCACCCCCTTGATGTTCAGCACCAACTCGGTAATATCTTCACGCATGCCTTCGATGGTGGCAAAATCGTGAAACACCCCATCAATTCTGATCCTGGTGATCGCCGACCCCGGAATGGCCGAAAGCAGTACACGTCGCAACGCATTGCCCAGCGTATGCCCGTATCCAGGGTCGAGCGGCTCGATCTTGAAGCGCCCATAATTATCTGCGGACTCCACCACCTCAATTTTGGGCATGGCGATGTCCAGCATGGCACGCCTCCTTACCTGTATCCAACACAGCAACCAGCCGGGAAAGGAGTCATAGCCGCGTAAGGGCGCCGTGCCGACCCTTTCCCATGCTGGCCCAGATCTGAGATCTTACGACATAGCTTCGATGCACGGCAGGTTGCGCCCCCGCTCGGGAAAGGCACAAAGGGCTGCGCCCTTCGCGATCCGTTTGTTGCACCCGCGGTGGCGGTCCACGTCTGGCTGGGCCGGGACGCGCACCTACCTCGGGCGCAACAAAGGGCGCTTGCGAGGAGGCTCCGCCTCCCTGCGCCTCTCCCAACAGGAACGTAGATGTGCACCATGTCTAACGACTGTAGAACTCAACGATCAACTGCTCATTAATGCCGGCCTCGGCATCTTCGCGGCGGGGCAGCGCCACCACGGTCCCGGAGAGATTTGCCGCATCGAGGCGCAGCCAGTCTGGAGCGCGATGTTTGTTGAGCACACCGCTATCCACCAGATTTTTGAAATAGGTGCGGCGGCGGCTCTCCGGTCGCACGGCGATAACCTGACCAACCTTGACCGTAAACGAGGGAATACTCGTCTTCCGGCCATCGACCACAATATGGCCGTGGTTCACCAATTGCCGGGCCTGGGCCCGGGTAGTAGCAAGGCCCAGCCGGTAGACCACATTATCAAGGCGCCGCTCCAGCAAACTCAGCAAGTACTCCCCGGTCACTCCGCTGCGGCGCGCGGCTTGCTCGAAAGTCCGGCGAAATTGCCGTTCGAGCACGCCGTACATGTATTTGGCCTTCTGCTTTTCCTGCAACTGCAAGCCATAATCGGAGACCTGGCGCCGCTTTGCCGACGGACCGTGCTGTCCAGGCGGGAACGGTCGCCTGGTCAGGATGCGTTGCCCTTTTTCGGTAATGCCAATGCCAAGGCGCCGGCTCACTTTGCCGACGGGGCCTGTATAACGCGCCATATGTTCTTCTATGCCTCCCGTAGCGCGGGGCGTTCCAGCATGCTGGCCGGAAACCCGCCTGATCATCAAACGCGATATGATGGGCGCTCTACCACCGTAGGGGGCGCCAGGGCGCTGGCGCAAGGCCGTGTGAGCGGGCCTGCAAACGGCCAGGACGACACGCCCAGGATCACGCCCTCACCCCGCGGTACCATCTACGGTCATCGTATCGCACCAGTGTCGCCGGGCGCGACAGACGCACGGTTACAAGCGCGTGCAGACATTTCCTTCGATGGTTACACTGACCGCTAGTTGGAGCAACCAGGCTTCCCCAAGCCCCTATCCGAGCGAACACCTCTCTACACACGACGGCGCTTGGGTGGGCGGCACCCGTTGTGGGGAATGGGCGTCACATCGGTAATCGCCGTCACCTGCAGACCGGCTGATTGCAGCGAGCGAATCGCCGCCTCGCGGCCCGACCCCGGCCCCTTCACAAAGACCTCGAGCGAGCGCATCCCATTTTCCATCGCCTTGCGGGCCGCCGCATCAGCGGTGACCTGCGCCGCATAGGGCGTACTCTTGCGCGAACCTTTGAAGCCGCTCTGGCCGGCGCTGGCCCAGCAGATCACCGCGCCCTGCGGGTCGGTGATCGTCACGATCGTATTGTTAAAGGTGCTGAGAATATGGGCCTGACCGCGCGGCACATTCTTGCGCTCACGGCGCTTACCGCGCTGCCGGCTGGCCGCTGCACCTGATTTCTGTCCCTTTGGGGGCATGCCATGCTCCTTGACACACAGTTGGCACAGGCAGGCAACTCCTCGCCCACCTGTGCGCGTGGTTGCTATCGGCTATTGCGAGAGACGCTACGCGAGCGCGGGACGGCTCGCGCCTGGCGGCCGGGGGCGCATCGCCGCTGGCCGGCCTACTTCCTGGTCTTCTTCTTAATCCCGATCGCCTGGCCACGGCGGCCGCGCCGGGTCCGTGCATTCGTACGGGTGCGCTGGCCGCGGACGGGCATACCGCGGCGGTGGCGCAGGCCACGGTAGCACCCGATGTCCATCAGCCGCTTGATGTTCAACTGCACCTCGCGGCGCAGATCACCCTCCACGCGGTACTCACGGTCAACCACCTCGCGGATGCGGGCGACCTCCTCTTCGGTCAGATCGCGCACCCGGGCGTCGGGATTGACCTGGGCCTTGCGCAACACCTCGGCCCCATTCGATCGACCGATCCCGTAGATATAGGTGATGGCGATCCCAACTTTCTTGTTGCGGGGAATATCAACCCCGGCGATACGTGCCATGCACTTCCTCGTAACTCTAACCTGCTCGCGGCCCTCGCCGCCAGACGTTCCGAACTTGAACAATGTTTCAGCATCGGCGTTCCGGCTTGACGACCGCTTCACCGCTCCACATCAGCCTGGTGTGGAGGTCAGGACCAGTCCGTCAAACAGGTTGAGCCGTGCCTCACCCCTGGCGCTGCTTATGCTTCGGTGTACGCGAGCAGATCACGCGGATCACACCCTTGCGTTTAATCACCTTGCAATACTCGCAGCGGGGCTTGACTGACGCTCGTACTTTCACAACAGCCTCCCCGCGGCGACATGTCTGCCGCCGAAACAATCTGCGCTTCGCCTGCCAACGCTCATCAAAATTCTGTTATTTATACCGGTACGTGATGCGCCCACGGGTTAGATCGTAAGGTGAAAGTTCAACCAGCACCCGATCACCCTTCAAAATACGAATATAGTTCATGCGCATCTTGCCCGAGATGTGAGCCAGCACCTCGTGACCGTTTTCCAGTTCAACCCGAAACATCGCATTGGGCAACGGCTCGGTGATGGTACCCTCCATCTCGATCACATCCTTCTTTTTCGACATATCACTCCTTCGGCTGCGCCGATGGCTCCAGGAAGCGCCCCAGAGCCTTCAGCATCGCATCGGTCACCCATGCAATATCCTGCTGTCCGTCTATCTCGTGCAACAGCCCCTGCCGCTGATAGTGCTCGATCAACGGCCTGGTCTGCGTGAAGTACACGTCCAGGCGATGCTGGGCAGTCTCCAGCGAGTCGTCACTCCGCTGGTAGAGTTTGCCGCCGCATGCATCACAAATTCCCGGCCGGTGGGACGGGAAATAGTATATATTATACGTGGCTCCGCAAACTTTGCAAGTCTGGCGCCCGGCAATCCGTCGCAGCAGCACCTCGTTGGGCACATGCAGGTAGAGTACGGCATCAATCTTGCCATTATGCTCTGCCAGTGATTCCTGGAGGGCCACGGCCTGCTCCTGGGTGCGGGGGAAGCCATCGAAGATCACCCCCGCGGCGCAATCGGGCTGGGCCACGCGCTCAAGTATCATGCGGATGACGACCTCGTCCGGGACCAGCTCGCCCCGGTCCATGTACGACTTGGCGAGCATACCAAGTTCGGTGCCTTCGCGCAGCGCTGCTCGAAAGAGATCGCCGCTGGCAACGTGGGTCAGCCCCGTGCGCTCGGCAAGCGTCTTCGCCTGTGTCCCCTTCCCTGCCCCTGGAGGCCCCAGCAAAATCACGTTGATGGTCATAGCAGCGCTCTCTTCACCTTGCCCCGGACGCTTCGCTGCGTGCCGGCTTGCGAACGGACACCCATTTGTGTAGCGAAGTCAGGTGGCGTGGGTCGCCCGCGAGCCACGCTACGCAGCGATGATACCACAAACGCGCCACTTGTGTGGTGGCCTGCGTCAGCGGCTGAGAAAGCCTTCGTAGTCGCGCATCACCAGTTGGGCTTCGAGCTGGCGCATCGTATCGACCGCCACGCCCACGACGATCAGCAACGCGGTGCTTCCCAGACCGATCTGTAGCCCGGTGATGGATTGGGTGATGAAGGGCAGCACTGCAATCACCCCGAGGAAGAGCGCTCCGGCCAGGGTGATGCGGTTGAGCACCCGCATCAGGTACTGCTCGGTGTTTTTACCGGGTCGGATGCCCGGGATGAAGCCCCCGTTGCGCTGCAGGGTCTCCGGGATATCCTGCTGCTGGAACAGCACCAGGGTGTAAAAATAGGTAAAGCCGACGGTCAGCAAAAACAGCAGGGTGATGTAGACGATCCCCCCGCCCTGGCCGGTCGGATTGAACGTATTGTAGAAGAAGCCGGCCACTGCGTTCCCAAAGCCAGGGGCGCCGGGGCGGTAGAACCAGGAGGCCACCACACCGGGGAAAATAATGATGCTCTGGGCAAAGATGAGCGGGATCATGCCCGCCATGTTGACCTTGAGCGGAATATGGCTGCTCTGCCCGCCGTAGACCTTGTTGCCACGCACGCGCTTGGCGTACTGCACGGGAATGCGGCGCTGGCCCTCCTGGATGAGCACGATCCCGACGATAGTCACCAGGGCGATGGCGATAAACAGAGCCAGGCCAATGAACGTGCCCACGTCCCCGGTCTGGCTGATCTGTACACCCTGGACAATCACGGCCGGGAGGCGCGAGACGATGCCGCCGAAGATGATCACCGAGATGCCCTGGCCGATGCCACGCTCATTGATCAGTTCGCCCATCCACACCAGCAGCATCGTGCCAGCAACCATGCTGGTCAGAATGGTAAAGGTCGGCAGGAAGTTGTTGACAATATCGAACGGCGTGCGGAAGAGCGACTGGCCGGCGCCAAAGCTGCGCTCAATGGTCAGGGTCTGACCATAGGCCTGGAGGTAAGCCAGGGGGATAGTCAACCACATCTGATAGCGATTGAGCTTGATCCGCCCCTGCTCGCCCTCGCGCTGCAGTTCCTGGAGCGCGGGGATGAGCGGCTGGAGCAACTGCATAATGATCGACGCGGTGATATAGGGGTAGACCCCCATCGCCGCCACCGAGAAGTTCTGTAGCGCGCCACCGGCGAAGAGGTTGAGCAACTGGGCCAACTGGTTGGTGGCCAGGGCCTCCTGAAGCTGGGCCAGTGACGCCGGGTTGATATTCGGCACCGGAATGTGCGCGATCAGGCGGAAGATCAGCAACATCCCCAGCGTAAAGAGGATGCGCCGTCGCAGATCGGGCAACTGAATGGCGCGAATGAGAGCCTGAAGCATCGTCGCGTGTTCCTCGCTCACCGCGCATCCCCGGGGATACGCGGTGAGTTGTTGGCGAATACCCGTAGGGCCAGGAGAAGGCGCGGCTGTTCTATGCTCGGCTGATCGTCAACTCGTCTGGGCGCGGGCCTTCCTGGCCGCGGCGTTGCGCATCGACGGATTGGGCCCCCGGGAGCGGGAATGGCGCTCAATGGTGAGGGGCAGTTCCACCACCGTTCCGCCGGCGGCCTCGATCTTCTGGCGCGCGCTGGCGCTGAACTTGTGAGCATGCACCGTCAACGGGCCGGTCAGTTCGCCATCGCCGAGGATCTTCACCGGCAGGGCCTTGCGCCGCACAATCCGCGCCTCCAGCAACGCGGCGGGCGTTACCACCACCTCGGCGGGCCAGGCGGCGAGTCGCCCGACGTTCACCGTCTCATACTCCACCCGAAAGATATTGGTGAAGCCCCGCTTGAACGGCATGCGCTTGACCAGACGGTTCTGCCCGCCCTCAAAGGTGCGGTACGGCCCGGGGCCGCTGCGGGACTTCTGGCCCATCATACCTTTACCGGCGGTCTTGCCTTTGCCCGAGCCGTGGCCGCGGCCCACCCGCTTGGACTTCCGATTGGCGCCCTCGGCGGGCTTCAAGTCGTGCAGTTTCATGCCGCCACCTCATCGGGAAGCTCTTCAACCTCCACCAGGTGCCGCACTTTGAACAGCATGCCCCGAATGGAGGGATTATCGGGCCTGATCACCGACTGGCCCAGTTTGCGCAGCCCCAGCGAGCGGATGGTATCCTTCTGGTCCTGCGCATAGCCAATTGTACTCTTGCGATAGGTAATGCGGAGCTTACTCATACCGCGGCCTCCTCGCTCGCCGGCGCGCGCCGGCTGCGCCGCGCGGCCAGTTCATGCGGCGTCATATCACGGCGCCGGGCCATCTCGCTCAGCGAGGTCATTTCGCTCAGGGCCTGGAAGGCCGCTTTGACGACGTTCACCGGATTGTTGCTGCCGTAGACCTTGGAGAGCACATCCTTGATCCCCGCGGCTTCAACCACCGGGCGAACGCCGCGACCGGCGATCACGCCGGTGCCCGGTGCGGCGGGCCGGATCATGACCCTGGTGGCGGAAAACTTCGCCAGGACCTCGTGGGGCACCGTTCCGCCCACCAGCGGCACGCGGATCAGGTTCTTTTTAGCAGCTTCGGTACCCTTGCGGATCGCCTCGGGCACTTCGGCGGCCTTGCCCATGCCCACACCCACATGGCCCTTGCCATCACCGACGACGACCACCGTGCTGAAGCTGAAGCGCCGGCCGCCCTTCACCACTTTGGACACGCGATTAATCTGTACGACGCGCTCTTCAAGATCGAGCCCATCGGGATTGATTCGTTCTCGGTTCACGCTTCCTCCCACAACGGTGGCGACTAGAAACTCAGGCCGGCCTCGCGCGCCGCCTCGGCGAGCGCCCTGACGCGCCCGTGGTACTTATAGCCGCCCCGGTCAAACACCACTTTCGTCACCCCGGCTGCCAGCGCGCGCTCGGCGACGAGGCGCCCGACCAGGGCCGCTTCTTCGGTCTTGGTTTTGCCCTCGCCGCTCCAGCCCTTTTCGGTCGTCGACGCGGCCACCAGCGTACGGCCCTCCGTATCATTAATGACCTGGGCGTAAATGTGCGCATTGCTGCGGAAGACGCACAGGCGCGGGCGTTCGTGAGTGCCGCTCACGCGCTTGCGCAGGCGCTGGTGCCGTCGAATGCGCAGTTCGCGCGGAGTTCGCCTACCCATAGTTATGCTACCCTTGCACTAGCGATGGAGACAGCATCCCCCATCGACGAGCATCGGACCTGGCGCCGGCGGTTACCTGTCCGGCGCCTGGAACCGCGTGCGTTTTACTTGGCCTTACCGGCCTTGCCGGCCTTGCGGCGGATCTTCTCCTCGGCGTACTTAATGCCCTTGCCCTTGTAGGGCTCCGGCGGGCGCAGGCTACGGATGCGGGCGGCTTCTTCGCCGACCACCTGCTTATCAATCCCGCGCACCACCAGGCTCAACGGTTCATTGGCGCTCTTGCGCTCGCCAACCACATACTGCACATTGGGCGGCGGATCGATCCGCACCTGGTGCGAAAAGCCCAGGTTTAGCACCAGCGTCTGGCCCTCGAGGGCCGCGCGATAGCCGACGCCGTTGATCTCGAGGGCCCGCGTCCAGCCATCGGTCACCCCAACGATCATATTGTTGAGGAGGGTGCGCGTCAGGCCGTGGAGCGCCTTGTGCTGCTTGTTGTCCGACGGCCGATTGACCGACAACGTGCCATTCTCCTGGGTGATGATCATGTCGGGGTGGAGTTGCTGGGTCAGGGCGCCTTTCGGCCCCTTGACCGTCACATGGTTCCCCTCCTCGATCGTCACCTGCACACCTTTCGGCACGGCGATCGGCTTTTTTCCAATCCGCGACATATCAGCTTCCTCCCCTACCAGACGTAGCAGAGCACCTCGCCGCCCACGCGCTCGCGCCAGGCATCGTGGCCGGCCAGCACCCCTTTGGGAGTCGAGAGAATGCTCAGACCGAGGCCCCCGCGCACCCGCGGAATGTCCTCGCGTTTGGTATAGATACGCAGGCCGGGCTTGCTCACCCGGCGCAGGCCAGTGATCGCCGGCCGGCGGTCGGGCATATACTTGAGCGTGATGGAAAGCGTATCATACGGCTTGCCTTCAATCACGGCGTAATCTTTAATGAACCCCTCGCGCTTGAGAATATCGGCAATTGCCAGCTTCATCTTCGACGAAGGGATATTGACAACGCTTTGACGCGCCATACAGGCGTTGCGAATGCGCGTCAGCATATCGCCAATAGGATCGTTAACGCTCACTGGGAGCCTCCTCACACGTCGGGCACCAGTTGATGGCTGGCACGGCCCCCGCGCGGCTGCTCAGGGTTTGCGCCGGGGCGTGGCCCAACCGGTCCACCCCGCATCTGCTACGAATCTGCTATCCCACGTCTACCAGCTCGATTTGACCACACCCGGAATGAGTCCTTTCAGGGCGTGTTCCCGAAAGCAGATGCGGCACATGCCGAATTTCCGCATATACGCCCGCGAGCGACCGCAGATTTTACAACGGTTGTACTCACGCACCTTGAACTTCTGCGGGCGTTGCGCTTTGACGATCCAGGATGTCTTTGCCAAGGGTGATTCCTCCTAAAGTGTTGGGCTGGTCAGCATTCGCTCCTGGCCCAGACTAATCGCGAAATGGCATGCCGAGGCGCTTGAGCAAGGCATAGGCATACTCATCGTTGGTGGCACTGGTAACGATCACCACCTCGAGGCCTCGCAACTTATCAATCTTATCGTAGTCAATGTCTGGGAAGACAATCTGCTCGCGCAGGCCCAGACTGAAATTGCCCCGTCCATCAAACGAACGCCGGCTCACCCCGCGGAAGTCGCGGATACGGGGGAGAGCCAGGTTAACGAGCCGGTCGAAAAAGTCGTACATCCGATCGCCGCGCAGCGTCACCATCGCTCCGATAGCCATGCCTTCACGGAGTTTGAACGAGGCGATCGACTTGCGAGCGCGGGTAATCACCGGCTTCTGCCCGGTAATCGTCGCCAAATCGTTGACGGCGGCATCGAGGGCCTTCGAGTTCTGCACCGCCTCGCCAACGCCGACATTGACCACAATTTTGGTCAGCCGGGGCGCCTGCATCACCGACGAGAACTTGAACTCTTCCTTCAGGGCAGGCACAATCTCCTGCAAGTACTTCTCACGCAATCGAACCATGGTTTTGATCTCCAGGGGCTTCACCTGAACAACAGGGAAACCGGGTTTCCCCGTGACCCGGCCCACCGGGGGCAAACCGAAGCGCGACCCGGAGGCTCTGCGCAGAGGAAACGGAGTTCTCCACGCCCTGGCCTGCCGGAAGGAGGGTGCGCTCTCCGGCTCTGAGCTACTTATCCACGACCGCGTCGCAGGCCTTGCAGAAGCGCACCTTCCGTGGCCGGCCCTTATGATCGGTCTCCTCCAGGAAGCGATGGCCCGTCCGTGACGCACGCCCGCAACTGGGGCAGATGAGCATCACGTTCGAAGCGTGGAGCGGCGCTTCCATCTCGATAATGCCACCGGGTTTACCGGGGCCGCGGGCCTTCATATGGCGCTTGACGATGTTCAGGCCCTCAACCACCACACGCTCCTCACGGGGGAGGGCGCGCTTGATCTTGCCTTTGCGGCCCTTATCTTTCCCGGCGATGATCAACACCTCATCACCAGTTTTCACGTGCATAGCGGCACCTGTGTTTCCTGACTAGAGCACTTCCGGCGCCAGCGAGACGATGCGCATGAACTGCTTCTCGCGCAGTTCGCGGGCCACCGGCCCGAAGATGCGCGTGCCGCGCGGGTTGTTCTCTTTCCCGATAATCACGGCGGCGTTATCGTCGAAGCGGATGTGCGAGCCATCGGGCCGGCCATACTCTTTGGCCGTGCGGATAATCACCGCACGCACCACCTCGCCCTTCTTCACCGCACCGCCGGGCGTAGCCTGCTTCACCGTGGCGACGATAATATCGCCGACCCGGCCATACTTCACCACCGAGCCGCCCAGCACGCGGATGCACATGATCTCTTTGGCGCCCGTATTATCGGCGACCTTCAGACGGGTCTGCACCTGGATCATTGCCGTTACTCCTCACCGCGCTGCAGGATCTCCACCACCCGCCAGCGCTTGGTGCGACTCAGGGGACGGGTCTCCTCGATGCGCACGATATCGCCCACCTTGCAGGCATTCTCCTCATCGTGGGCGTGAAACTTGCTGGTCTTCCGAATGATCTTGCGGTAGAGGGGATGGGGCTTGAGATAGTCCACCGCAACGACCACCGTCTTATCCATCTTATCGCTCACCACGCGCCCGACCTTCTGGGTGCGGCGCACGGTAGAGGGCTGCTGCACCTCACTCATAGCCCATCTCCTGCTCCAGTTCCCGCTCGCGCAGGATGGTCTTGATCCGCGCGATCTCCTTCTTCACCTGGCGGGGGCGCGACGTATTGGTGAGGCTCCCGGTGACTTTCTGGAAGCGCAGGTTAAACAGCTCTTCGTAATAAAGTTTGAGCTGCTCGCGCAATTTCGCGTCGTCCAGGCTACGCAACTCACTCGCTTTCGCCACTGCTCACCTCCGGCTCCACATCATCGCGCGTGATGATTTTGCACTTGATCGGCAGTTTCTGGGCGGCGCGGCGCAGGGCTTCCATGGCGACCTCTTCGCGCACGCCGGCCAGTTCGAACATCACGCGGCCGGGCTTGACCACGGCCACCCAGTGATCCACGCTCCCCTTGCCGCCGCCCATACGGGTTTCGGCCGGTTTCTGGGTTACCGGCTTGTCGGGAAAGATTCTGATCCACACCTTACCGCCACGCTTGACATAGCCGGTGATGGTACGGCGGGCGGACTCGATCTGCCGGCTGGTGATCCACACCGGTTCAAGCGCCATAAGACCATACTCACCAAAGGCCACGCTATTGCCGCGATAGGAGAGGCCCTCGCTTCGCCCCTTCTGTTGTTTGCGGTACCTGGTACGTTTAGGAAGAAGCATTATCACCCCTCCTCGAACGGCGCTCGCCGCGTTCGCCGCGCTCGCTCCGCTCGACGCGTTCCGCGCGTTCAGGGGCCGCCGCGCTCACCTGCTGCTCCACCCGGGCCTTGCCGAGCTGATCGGGGAACACCTCGCCCTTGTAGATCCAGACCTTCACGCCGATGCGCCCATAGGTGGTATGGGCATGCACGGTTGCGTAGTCAATATCGGCGCGCAGGGTATGGCGAGGCACACGGCCCTCACTCTCATTCTGCACGCGGGCCATTTCGGCGCCACCCAGGCGACCCGAGCAGCGGATGCGCACGCCCTGGGCGCCCAGGCGCATGGCGCGCTGTACGGCCTGTTTCATTGCGCGCTTGTAGCTGACACGTTTGTTGATCTGCTCGGCAATGCTCTCGGCGACGAGCTGCGCGTCCAGTTCCGGTTGGTGGATCTCCTGAATGTTCAGTTTGATCTTCTTTCCGGTGCGCTTTTCCAGGGTGCTCTTCAGTTGATCAACATTGGTGCCGCGCTTGCCGATCACAATCCCCGGCTTGGCGGTGTATACCGTCACTTCGATCTTATTCGCTGAACGCTCGATCTCGATGCGCGAGACGCCAGCGTTGGCCAACTCCTTCGCAATCAACTTGCGCAACTCCAGATCCTCGTGGAGTTGCTGGGTGTACATATCCCGCTCGGCAAACCAGGTCGACTGCCAGGTTTTAATGTAGCCGAGGCGGAAGCCGATCGGATGAACTTTGCGTCCCAAGATTGCCTCCTCCTGGCAGTTAATAGTTCGCTTCGTCGTCAACGATCACCGTAATATGGGTCGTTGGCTTGCGGATCTGGTTTGCCATCCCGCGTGCGCGCGGCATGAACCGCTTGAGTACCGGCCCCTGGTCGGCGTAGATGTACTTAATGAACAGGGAGCTCCGGTCCATTTCGAAATTGTGTTCCGCGTTTGCCGCGGCCGACTTGATCGTGCGGGCCACCTCGCGGGCCGCCTTCTGCGGCATATAGTCCAGGGTTGCCAGGGCCTTATCCACCGGCATCCCTCGCACCACATCCATGACCAGGCGAACCTTTAACGGCGAGATGCGCACATAGCGAGTAACTGCTTTGACTTCCATAGTTGTACTCGTTGGCGCCCCTTCAAACGCGACGCGCGACAAACCTGCCCATTGTACCACATATCACGATGCGCGCGCAGACGCCCGAAATGGGGCCAGTGTGTCGCATGGACATCACTTCATCTTGCCGCGCTTATCGGCCTTCTTACCGCCATGGCCGCGGAAGAGCCGGGTCGGGGCAAACTCGCCGAGTTTGTGACCGACCATGTTCTCCGTAATGTACACCGGTACGTGGCGCCGGCCATCGTGTACCGCAATGGTATGGCCGATCATCTGCGGGAAGATGGTCGAGTCGCGCGACCAGGTGCGCAGCACGCGCTTCTCGTTGGTGCGGTTCATGGTCTCGACGCGCTCGAGCAGCTTGATATCCACGTACGGTCCCTTCTTCGACGAACGGGACATATTTATGCAGCCTCCTTCATGCTTTGACTCAGTGAGCAAGGGCCAGGAAGGCAGATTGCCCCACTTCCCCACCCCCTGCCGGAAGGGAGGGCGAGAGGGCCGCGCCCTCGCAGACCCGCTCTTCCGGTGGGAGACGGAAGGGCCACACCCCTCCGAGAACCCCTGCTGCTAGGGCTTGCGCCGGCGGATAATAAAGCGATCGGAACGCTTGTTGTTCCGGGTCCTCACTCCGCGGGCCGGCTTGCCCCATTTGGTCTTGGGCGTGCTCATGCCGACCGGCGCACGGCCCTCGCCACCGCCGTGGGGATGGTCGCGCGGGTTCATCGCCGAGCCACGGACGCGCGGGCGCCGGCCAAGCCAGCGGGCGCGTCCCGCTTTGCCAATACGGATGTTCTGATGATCCACATTGCCGACCTGGCCGATGGTCGCCATGCAGCGGATATGGATCATGCGGATCTCGCCGGAGGGCATACGCAGGGTGGCATAATCCCCCTCTTTGGCCATCAACTGCGCGGATGTGCCGGCACTGCGCACCAGCACCCCACCGCGGCCGATCTCGAGCTCCACATTGTGCACCTGCGTGCCGAGCGGAATGGCGCTCAGGGGCAGGGCGTTACCCACGCGAATATCGGCATTGGGGCCACTCATCAGCACATCGCCAACGCTGACGCCCACCGGGGCGATAATGTAGCGCTTCTCGCCGTCGGCGTAGGCCAGAAGGGCGATCCGGGCCGAGCGGTTGGGATCGTACTCGATCGCCTGGACGCGGGCCGGAATGCCGTGCTTGTTGCGCTTAAAGTCAATGATGCGATAAAAACGCTTATGCCCGCCGCCGCGGTGCCGGGTTGTGATGCGGCCCTGATTGTTTCGCCCGGCATGCTTGCGCAGCGGCTCAATCAGCCCCGGTTCCGGGCGTTTTCCTCTGGTCAATTCATCGAAAGTCGAGACCGACATATTGCGCCGGCCCGCCGAGGTTGGCTTGTATTTTCGCACACCCATTATTCTTCTCCCTGGCGGGTGGGGGCGCCGATCCCTTCCGACGCCCATTGTGTCGCGCCGTTTCGGCGGCTGTCAGGCTGCCACGCCGACAGCACGACGACCCTGGCGCATGATTAGCACCCAGAGATAGTTTTACTGGCGGCCCGCCGCGTCACCGTTGGGGAGCGACCCGGAGGCCACGGCCCTCCACTTGTTCCACCCTCGGCGGCAGACGTGCACCGGTTTCGCCAGGGTGCGCCCGCCACGGGCGGAACAGGAGTTGTGGGAAAGCTATGCCTCGCCAACGGCAACGCAGGCGTGAAGCATGGCCTAGCCCTCAAACACCTCGATCCGGTCGCCCGGCGCGAGGGTGACAATCGCCTTCTTCCAGTCGCGCGTATAGCCCATCGCGCGACCACGACGCTTCAGCTTGCCGCGCACGTTCATCGTGTGCACCTTCGTCACGGTGACGTCGAAGATCGTCTCGATGGCGCGCTTGATCTCCGGCTTGCTCGCCGTACGCAGCACTTCGAAGGAATACTTGTTGTCAATCATCAACGTGGTATTCTTCTCGGTGATGAGCGGGCGAATGATAATCTCGTGGGGCGTTGGCATGGCAGCACCTACTCCTTGTCACTGACCGCCGCGCCGGCGCCCAGAATGCCCTCGACCACCACGACGGCGGCCCGGGGCATCACGATGTTGTCGTAGTAGAGCAAATCGCGCACGTTCAGGTAGCTCGCCAGGATAGTCTTGACCTCGGGCAGGTTGTTGGTCGAACGCTGGACGGTCAGGTTATCCGGGCTCTTGCTATCAATGACGATCAACGTCTTCCCGCTCAGGCCGTGGGCCTGCAGGAAGGCAAGGGCGTCTCTGGTGCGCGGTTGCTCAAAGCGCAGCGCGTCTATGAAGCGGATCTGCTCGGCGGCGTACTTGGCCGAGAGGGCCGAACGGACGGCCAGCCGGCGCATCTTGCGCGGCATCTGCAGCCGGTACGAGCGCGGATGCGGGCCATGGGCAATGCCGCCGCCCTTACGATGGGGCGCGCGAACAGAACCCTGGCGAGCGCGCCCGGTTCCTTTCTGGCGATAGAGCTTGCGGGTCGAGCCACTGACTTCGCTGCGACCGCGGGTGTTATGGGTGCCCAGGCGCGCATTGGCCTGCTGCATCACCACGTACTGGTGCATGACCGGCACATTGGGGGTGATGCCGAAGACATACTCGCTGAGTTCAATACTCCCCACCTGCTCGCCGGCCTGATTGTAAAGCGTCGTTTGCATCGGTATCACCTCTTACTGCTTCACGGCGCGGCGGATGTGGAGCAAGCCATTGCGCGCACCCGGAACGGACCCCTTGACCAGCAGCAGGTTGCGCTCGGGGATTACCTCGACGACCTCGAGGTTCTGCACGGTCACCCGCTTGCCGCCCATGCGCCCGGCCATCTTCTGGCCCTTCCAGACGCGGCCGGGAGTGGTGCCAGCCCCGATCGAGCCGGGGGCGCGATGCCGGTCGCTCTGGCCGTGGGTCTTGGGGCCGCCCCGGAAGCCGTGGCGCTTGACCACACCGGCGAACCCACGACCCTTGGAGGCGCCCGAGACATCAACTTTCTGCCCGGCCCGGAACATGTCCACGTTGATCACCTCGCCGACGGTGTGCTCTTGAGGATTATCGGCGCCAAACTCGCGCAGAACGCGCAGCATCACGCCAGCACCCTTCAGGTGGCCCTGCTGCGGGCGGGTCAACTTTCGCGCTGGCACTTCTTCAAAGCCGAGTTGCACCGCCTCGTAGCCATCCCGTTCGACCGTGCGCACCTGGGTGACCACGCACGGCCCGGCGCTGATGACAGTCACCGGGATAACCTCACCGTTTGCAGCGAAGACCTGCATCATGCCAACTTTTCGGCCCAACATACCGTGAACCATTATGACAACCTCCGCAGCATGCGTCTCTGCGCAGCGGCTGCACGCTCTTCTGGCTTCCTTACGCTGTTGAATACAACTTTACGAGCGTGTCTGGAAGAGCGGCTCATCGCTCTCGCTCGCACCGATGCGTGAAGCCGTTACAGCTTGATCTCGATATCCACGCCAGCGGGCAGGTTGAGCTTCATCAGCGCGTTGATGGTTTGCTGGCTCGGATCGAGAACGTCGATCAATCTTTTGTGTGTTCTTATCTCAAATTGCTCCTGCGAATCCTTATCAATAAAGCCCGAGCGAATAACGCTGAACTTCTCGATTTTGGTAGGCAGGGGCACCGGGCCGGCCACCAGCGCGCCGGTGCGCTCGGCGGCCTCGACGATCTGGCGCGCGGACTGATCCAGAATCTTATGGTCGTACGCCTTGAGGCGGATACGCACCTTTTGCTTGGCCATAGGTTTCCTCTATCGCAAGACGGCGGGGCGAGGCCGGGGCCTCACCCCGCCGAGAACGCCCGACTACTCGATGATCCTGGTGACGACGCCCGCGCCGACGGTGCGCCCGCCCTCGCGGATGGCGAAGCGCAGGCCCTCCTCGATGGCCACCGGCACGATCAACTCCACCCCCATCACCACGTTATCCCCCGGCATCACCATCTCCATCCCG